>JBDIAX010000052.1:0-23050 GCA_039812605.1 Acidimicrobiia bacterium
GCGGCCGCCTCCTCGGCGAAGGTGCCATCGCCGAGGTTTCGGTAGAAGAGCAGCTCCATGCCCGTGAGCACCAGATCTCCGAGCGACGCTAACGACGCCCGACGGTGACTCGCAACCCCGTGACCTGCCCGCACGGTCGAACGCCACCACCCGGCACCCGGTAGGCTCGCCGCCCATGGGGCAGATGGAGGCGGACGCCACGGCCCGGCGCGGCCACCTGCGGCGACGCCCGCTCGTCGCCGCAGCCATCGCGCTCCCGGTCGCGCTGTCGGTCGCCTGGTCGGCGGCCTCCGTGGATGCCATCGCCGACGTTCGCCACCACGTGGACCACGTCGCGATCGTCGCCGCCGCGCTCGTCATCACCGGCACGTGCTTCGTGCTCGGCACCGTGGGCTTGCTCGCCACGTGCCTCCCGGTGCTCGGTCGGGCCGCGGGCGCCACGTCGACGCGGGATCGCCTCCGCCGGCTACGGACCGAGTTCCCCGCGCTCGCCGACGAGATCGCCACCAACCCCTGGTTCTTCCGGTCGTGGATCCTCAACTCCATCGGCACCCTCGTGCCGTGCATCGTCCTCGTCATCGCCGTGCTCGCCATGCTGCCACCCCCGGCCTGGGGCTTGGCGCTGCTCCCGGCGATCGATCTGGTCGTGTCCACCGCAGCGCGAGCCCCGGTCCACGTGATCATCGTCCGACGCCGGTCCGCGGCTCGGGCGGCGGCCATGGCCGCGGCCGCCTCGTGAACGACAGGGGTTCCGACCGCGGTCGCCGCGGGATCGACCACATCGTGGTGGGCCCCAAGCGCGTCGACCTCGCCCTGATCGAGCGCCTGCTCTGCGAGCTGCCCGAGGTGGCCGACGCCGCGGTGGTCCCCGCCGCAGCCGACGGCGGCGCCCCCGTGGCGGTCGGCATCGTCTCCCTCCACCCCGGCGCCACGCTCACCGGCCCGGAGCTGCGATGGCACCAGTCCATGCGCGTTCCCCTCGCCATGGTCCCGCGACGGATCGAGGTGGTCCCGCGACTCCCGCGAACCGAGGATGGCTCGCTCGATCGCGACGCCATGGACGACCTCGCCGTCGGGGCGGGAGCGGTCCAAGCCGTGGGGGCCATCGCAGGCCCGGTCGCCGACCTCTGGCGGCGCCAGCTCGGCACCACCGTCAGCCTCGACGAGGAGTTCGACCGGATCGGGGGCGACTTCGGCCTCGCGCAGCGAACCAGCGGACAGATCGAGGACCTCACCGGACGGTGGTACCCACCCTCGGTCCTCGTCTCGCACCCCACGCCCCGTGCCCTCGAAGAACTCGTGGGCACCGCCACCGGCGCCGGCGAAGCGTCCACGGCCGTGCTGCTCGCCGACGGCCGGGGCCCGACGGTCGCGATCGCCTACGACATGGACGGGTCCGCGTTCACCATGCGGGATCTCGCCACATCGCTCGGCGGGCGGCGGGTGATCGGGCTCGATCTCCCCACCGCTGGTGGAAGGGCGCGAGCGCGATCGTTCGAGGAGTTGGTGGGCATCGGCGCCGACGACCTGATCGCGGCTCACGACGGGTCGCCGCTCGTGGTCATCGGTTACTCGCTCGGGGCCATCGGCGCGTTCGAGCTCGCGGTGCAGCTGCGTCGCCGCGGGCAGGAGGTCGCCATGGTCGGGCTGATCGACCTCGGACCCGTGCACGTGGCGTTCAACACGGGTCGGCGCGGCATGCGCCCCGCCGAGACCTGGCCCTGGCGCCCACCCGCCACCGACCCGTTCCACCGGCGGGCGGCGGGCTACCTCCGTCACGCCGCGGGCCAACCCAGGGGCCGACGCCTCGAGTACGTCGCTCGGGCGGCCAACGTCGGGCGCGACTTCGACCTGCTCCGCGCCGAGCACGACCTCCGGGTGCACGGCGCCGTGCGCCCGTCCCTTCGCCGATCCTGGTCGTGGTACCGGCTCGTCGAGTGGACCGTCGATCACCGACTCGGAACCTGGGACGGCGACGCCGTGCTGTTCGTCTGCGACCAGACCGTGAAGGGCAACGTTCCGACGAGCGCGAAGGTCGACTTCGCGAGCAAGCTCGAGGCCACCATCGGTTGGGGTCCGCACATCGCTGGGCACCTCACCACCTGGCCGGTGGTGGGGGTGCACACCGACCTTGTCGAGCCGCCCTACGTCAAGGGCCTCGGCGAGGAGGTCAGTCGAGCGATCGAGGTCCACGCCGGTGGCTGATCCCCCTCCCTCGGTCGCATGCGTCGTGCCAGCGCGCAACGAGGCCGCGTCGCTCGTCGAGCTCCACCGGCGGTTCGGAGCGGCCCTCGACGAGCGCGGGTGGTCGTGGCAGCTGATCATCGTCGACGACGGGAGCACCGACGACACCTGGGAGATCGTCAGCCAGCTGGCCGGCGACGACGACCGGGTCGCAGGCATCCGGCTCCAACGACCGTCCGGGATGCTCGAGGCGCTCGCGGTGGGCTTCCGGGCTGCGGACGCGGACGTGATCGCCGTCATGGACGGCGATCTCGAGGCCCGTCCCGAAGACCTCCCCGCCATCGTCTCGCTGGTGCTGGGGGGCGTCGAGCTGGCCTCCGCCGCCCGGCTGCACCACCAACGACCGGCCCAACGTCGCATCGCCTCGGCGACGCTCCGCGTGGTGATGGCCTGCACGCCTCACCGCCCCGCGGACTTCGGCGCCGGGCTGAAGGCCTTCCACCCCGACCTGGCCAGGCGGGTGCTCGACGACCCCGCTGCCGGCACGGGCCTGGCGTTCGGGTTCTCGCTGTACCGCTCGGCGCAGTCCTACGCCGAGCACGTCATCACGTGGGACCACCAGGGGCAGCCGACGCACTTCCCGCCCCGCCAGCTGGCGTCGAACCTCGCGGCGTTCTCGTCCATGGCGCTGCCGGGACCGATTCGAGCGGCCCGACGAGCCGCGCTCGCGGTCACCGGCGCCACCGCCGTCGCCGCGGCGGCCCGACGTGATCCCCGCTTGGCCGCCCAAGCCGGTCTGTGGGGCGCGCTCACGCTGGCCCTGCGCCGCTGGGAGCAGCATGGCGTGCGCCCGGGCCGACCCGGGTCGACGGCGGTGACCATCGAACGCGCCGGGTTCCTGGCCAGATGAGCTCAACCTCCCCGCTCCGCCGCGGCGACCTCGCCCCCACCCCCCTGGATCAGATCGCGACCTGGCTCGCCGAGGGCCGAGCGGAGGGAGAGGATGCGGCCGCGTCGATGGTGCTCGCCACCATCGACGACAGCGGCAGTCCGGCCCTGCGCACCGTGCCGTTGCGCGCCGTGAGCGAGCTGGGCCTCGTGCTCCACACCGATCTGGGGTCGGGGAAGGGCCACGACCTCCTCGCTCGGCCAGCGTCCGTCAGCGCGCTGCTGGTGTGGCGCCGCCAGCGCCGCCAGGTCCGGGTGGACGCCCACGCCGAGGTCCTGCCCGCCGACGCCTCCGACGCGGCCTTCGCCCAGCGCGACCGCCAGGCGCAGCTGCGTGCGTGGGCCGCGAGCGATCGGCGCCCGATCCGAGACCGCGCCGAGCTCGAGGCGCAGGTCGACGAAGCGATGGCCGCCCACGCCGGAGACCACCCCGTCGCGCGCCCTGCGACCTGGGCCGCCGTCGTCCTCGTCCCCCGACGGGTCGAGGTCTGGCAGGCCGAGTTGGGGGGCCCCGCCCACGACCGCTTCCTCTACGAGCGCCCTCCACGTGGGAGCACGTGGGAGGCCCGACGCCTACGACCCTGAGGCCTCGGTCTCAGAGGTAGACGCGCCCGCCGTTGAGCATCAAGGTCGCGCCGGTCAGGTAGCGGAGGTCGTCGGAGGCGATCGCGACCACGGCTCGACCGATGTCGAGCTCAGGATCGCCCATGCGGCCGAGCGGCCGGGCGGAGGCCATCGCAGCGGCGGCTTCGGGGTTTGCATCCGCGTAGGCCTGGAACGCCGGTGACAGCGCGGTGGGGCAAACCGCGTTGACCCGGATGCCGTGGGGGCCCCACTCGCTCGCGGCGACCTTGGTCATCGCCCGGATCGCCTCCTTGGCCATGGCGTAGGGCCCGAACGTGGGATCGGCCGTCAGTGCGGACGAGGTGCCGAAGTTGATGATCGAACCGCCTCGCTCCTTGAGGTGGGGAAGGGCAGCCTGCGAGCAGTGGAACGTCCCCAGCACACCGCTGCGGTAGAGGAGGTCGAGGTCCTCGACCGTGCAGTCCTCGAGGCTCACGAACGTGAACGCCTGCGCGTTGTTCACGAGGATGTCGAGCTGTCCAGCTCGCTCGATGACCTCCTGGACCATGCGATCGACCTGAGCTCGATCGCTCACGTCGCAGTGGATCGCCCAGGCCGAACCCCCTCGCTGCCCCACCTCCTCCGCAACCGCCTGGACCTTCGCCTCGGTCCGGCCGACGAGGGCCACCCG
Organism: Acidimicrobiia bacterium; assembly: GCA_039812605.1. Lineage (GTDB taxonomy): Bacteria > Actinomycetota > Acidimicrobiia > Acidimicrobiales > Iamiaceae > Aquihabitans. Next base: position 4,388 of record JBDIAX010000052.1, read on the forward strand.
CGCTCCTTCGCCGGCGAGAGCGAGAGCGACGCCTCGGCCGATCCCCTGCCCAGCACCGGTGACGATCGCCACCCTTCCCTGCAGCCGGTCGCTCACCCCGGTTCCTCCCAGCGATAGTCCTGCATCAACCCCGAACGGATCCCCACCTCGGGGTGAGCTTCGGGACCGTACCCGGCCGCCCGCAGGATGGCCGCGACCCCGCCGTCGTCGTTGAGGTCCGTGGTGGCGAAGACGCTGAAGCGATCCGGCATGGCGTCGGCGTGGGCTCGGGCGCGCTCGTAGTACTCGTCGTAGTACCGACCGAGCGCTTCGACCTTGTCGTCGACGTCGTAGCTCGGGAACAGCGATCGCCACCGCTCGTTCGCGCTGTGCGAGGGCGACCGGTTCGACCAGTGGTCGAACTGCGCCGTCAAGCGATCGATGCTGGCGACCGTCGAAGCACGATCCCGCTGGAGGCAGACGAAGCGGACGTCGTGGTCGCGCGCGAGCAGGTCGACGTACGGCAGGTAGTACCAGGCGACGAGGGCCACGACGGCGGGGCCTTGGGCCGCGATCAGGTCGTTCACGTCGCGGTACCACCCGAAGTCCACGTGCCAGGGCAGGCACGGCGCAGGTTGGTGCATCGCGACGGTGCCGGGCTGGGCTGCGAGCAGGTCGGCGAGGGAGTGCGTCCCGCACCGCCCGGTGCCGAGCCCGATCACCAGTCGAGACGACCCGTCGGTCACGGCCGCGCCCCGACTCGCCAGAACCGCAGCTCGAGCGAGACGCGAGTGGTGTCGGCCTGGAGGTTGATGCCCCCGCCGTGGATCAGGTACGGGCTGAACAGCAGCAGCTCGTTCGGTCGCGGATCCGGTCGAACCAGGCGCATCTCGCGCGACGCGGTCGTGACCCCGGTGACCGCCGGCACCTCGTAGACGACCGAGCCGATGCGCGCTCCGGCCGCCGTTCGCTCGATCGCCGACTCCGGCCACCGATGGCTCCCAGGAACCAGCGCGAGCGATGAGCGCGAGGTGCTCCCCGCCAGCGGCGCGTAGCCGTTCACCGCGTGTCGGAGGTGATCGAGCCACACGTCTCGGTGCGGCGGGTTGTGATCGGTGGTCGCGCCCGGCCGAGCGATGCGAACGAACACCACCGCCGCGTCGAGATCGGGGCAGCGGGTCGCGACCCGCGCGCCGCACAGCTCCGAGGCACGCTCCTCGATGCGCTCGATGGGGATCGGGAGGTCCGCAACCGGGATGCCTCCAGCGAACAGCTCCCCGACGATCTCGCGGTGGACGGCATCGTCGGTGACGACCTCGTGGTATCGCTCGAGCGTGAACGGACCGTCAGGTTGGCCGACGTGGCGACCGACCACCTCACCGACGAGCGAGGTGATGCCGGCGACGAGGGCGACGTGGTCATCCGGCGCCAGGAACGGAGCGATCCCGTAGCCAGCGGAGGCCCAAGGGGTGCTGGCGAGCAGATCGTCGTCGCGATCGAGCATGACCTGTTCATCGCCGACGAACGTCTCGCCGTCGACGGAGTAGTGCAGGAGGTGGTCACCGACCGGTACCTCGACCTGGCGTGCCGCGCTCACGCTGGCGCCGAGCCGATCTCGTGCGGGTGCTCGGCCAGCAACTTGGACGCGTACTGGCGCGACACGCCGAAGCCCTTGGCGATGGCCGCGAGGGACGTGCCTTCGGCGGCCGCCAGGGCCATGGTCCACGACCGGGTCTCGATCCGCGCCGCGTCGTACGCAGCGAACACCGCGTTGATCTCGCGGCGCAGGTCACGGATGCCCGTGACCTCCGGGATCTGCGACGCGAGACCACCGGATTCGATGTGGTCGATCCCTGCGTCGGCCGCGACGCGTGACAGGTGGGCCACGCGAGCGAGGGCATCGCACGCCTCGGCGAGGACGTGCTGCGCCTCGACGTAGGCAGCCCGGGCACGGGCCAGATCTGCGGACTCCTCAGCGGGCGCGACCATGCAGCCATCCTAGGTTTCCGAACGAACGCCGCTTCATGTCAACCTCGGTTGACCTCGCTCGATCCCGACCCTAGGGTGCGCCGGCGCTCTAAGGCCGAGCGCAACCAGTAGGGGGGAACCACCTTGCGACACCACCGCATGCTCTCGCTGCTCGCCGGAGCGTTGCTGGTCGCGACGCTCGCCGGTTGCGGCAGCGACGCCGGCTCCGACGGCAGTGGCACCAGCTCGAAGGGTGCCGACGCCACGTCGGCGACCGACGACCCGATCGTCATCGGCCTGGTCGACGAGAAGACCGGCCCGACCGCGGCCGTCCAAGGGGCGGCTGGCGACGGCGTGCGCCTCGCGGTCGAGACCATCAACGACGCCGGCGGCATCGGCGGTCGTCAGATCGAGCTGCTCGAGCGCGACAGCGCCGGCGAAGCAGCAACCGCCATCTCCGGGATCAACGAGATGGTCGACGAGGGCGCCGTCGCGATCGTCGGCCCGGTGAACGGCGGCCTGTGCCAGGCGGTCGCACCGACCTACGCAGAGCTCGAGGTTCCCGGCTTCTGCTTGTCCCCGGTCGACCTGCCGAAGGAGACGTCGTACATGTACGGCATCGGCGTCGAGCTGGCGCAGGAGGACGAGATCCTCTTCGATCAGCTCGGGGCGCAGAACGGCACGTTCGGCATCATCGCCCAGAAGACCCCCGTCCTCGATCTGGTCAAGAGCCACGTCGAGCGCTTCGCCGGCGATGCGGACGTGAAGATCGAGGCGGTCGAGACCACCGACACCTCCGCCCGCACCCAGATCGAGCGGCTGATCGGCGAGGGCATCGGCGGCCTGCTGCTGGCCCCGTGCGGACCGCTGTCGGTCACCGCTGCCAAGGAAGCGATCGACCTCGGCTTCGAGGGCCCGATCGTGGTGTGGAACTGCTTCGCGTCGGCGGGTGCAGCCAAGCAGATGGCTCCGATCACCAACGGCAACATCTACACGGTGGCGCCCACCTTCATCCTCGGGGACGCGACCGACGACGATCCCCAGAAGGCGGCCATCGACGCCTACGAGGCTGCTGGCGGCCCCGCCGACATCGTCGCTGCCGCTGGCTGGGATGGCATGCAGGCGCTCGCCGGCGCCATCGAGGAGGGCGGCGCCACGAGCAAGGAGATCCAGGACACCCTCGAGGGTGGCTACTCCTACATCGGCGTTTGGTCGATGGGCGAGATCTCGGCCGACGACCACCGCGGCGTCAGCGCGGATGGCGCGCTCCGGCTCGTGCGGTTCACGCCCGAGGGCACGATGGAGCCGGTCGACTCCCTGTGAACCACGCCGCACGGGAGGTGGCCCCCCTCTGGGGGGGCCGCCTCCTGCGGTTGGCGACGCCCGTCACGCTGATCTACCTCGGGGCGACGCGAGCCACCGACCCCTGGCGGGCACTCCTGCCGGCGGCGATCTGGGCCATCGCGGCCGTCGGCCTCGGGCTCCTGCTCGGACGGGGCGGCCAGCCGATGCTCTGCCAAGCTGCCTTCGTCGCCGTCGGCGCGTACACCTATGCCTGGATCGCGGCCCCGACGCCGACCGGCCTCGGTGAGCAGCCGATCGCCGCGCTGGGAGGCGCGATCGTCGCGGTGCTGCTCATCGCGCTGCTCACCTCGCCCGTGCTTCGAGTGCGCGGCTACGTCTTCGCCCTCGCCACCATCGCCACCGGTCTCCTGGTGCACCAGGGCATGCGGACCGGCTCCTGGCTGCCCGGGGCCAACACCGGCATCCTGACCGTTCCCGACCTGTCCATCGGCAGGTGGAAGCTGCACTCGGTCGAGTCGTACGTCGCCGCCAGCCTCGTCGTGCTGGCCGTCGCCGCTCTGGCGATCCAGCTCCGCTACGACCGGGGCCACCGTGCGCGCGAGCTCGCCGAACTGGCCCATGATCAGGACCTCGCGGCCGAGGCTGGGATCGACGTGGTCGGCCTCCAGCGGGAGCTCCTGCTCGTCGGCGCCGGCCTCGCAGCGGTCGCCGGTGCGCTCTACGCATCTGCCTACGGACTCGTGCAACCCACCACCTTCGGCCTGCAGGACTCGTTCCTCCTCGCGGTGGCCGTGCTCGTGGGCGGGCGACGCTCGACGCTCGGGGCCATCGCGGGCGCCGCCGCGCTCGAACTGCTCGGCTCTGCCCTCGGCAACGACCTTGCCGACGCGCGCGTGGCACTGATGGGCGTCCTGCTGATCGCGGCCATCCGATGGGCACCCGACGGGCTGATCCCGCCCATCCGATGGCGACGACCGCTGCGCGCCGACCACGGGCTGATGACGGCCGGGGACCTCCTCGACGGCGGCGGTGCTTCGCTCGAGGTCGAGGACCTGGTGGTCGAGCGAGCTGGGGTGCGCGCGCTCGACCGCTGCTCCCTCGAGGTCGCCCCTTCGACGGTGCTGGCCATCGTCGGCCCCAACGGCGCCGGGAAGACCACGCTGCTGCACGCGATCGCCGGGACGGTCGGAGGCCGGGGTCGGGTTCGGATCGACGGCCGCGACATCGGTCGACGTCCCCCTCATCGGCGAGCCCGCAGGGGTCTGGCGCGGACCCACCAGCACCTCCATCCCGATCCTGGGGCTTCGGTCGCCACCATCGTGGAGGGCGGCGCCGACCTGCATGCCCGGGCCACCGGACGCACCTCGGAGACGGGCCGACGCCGACGAGCGGCGTCCGCCCTGCGCATCCTGGGCATCGAGGACCTCGCCGAGCGCCGGGTCGGGACGCTCACCCTCGCCGAGCAACGACTCGTCGACCTCGCCCGCCTCCTCGCCGCCGGGCCCCGGCTCGCCATCCTCGATGAACCGGTCGCCGGCCTCGACGCGCGTGAACGAGCGACCGTGCTCGAGTTCGTGCGCCTGCTCGCCCATCACGGCGCGACCGTCATCGTCGTCGAGCACGACCTGTCGTTCGTCCAAGACCTCGAAGCCCGAGTCGTGGCGCTCGTCGACGGCCGAGTCCTCGCCGACGGCTCCGCCAGCGAGGTGCTCTCCGATCCCGCGGTCCAGGTCGCCTACCTCGGCCAGGAGCCCGTCCGATGACCGACGGACTGGTGCTGACCTCGGTGCAGGCCAGCGCCCCCGGCCTCCCGCTGCTGCACGATGCATCGCTCACCGCGCCACCCGGGTCCGTCACGATGGTGGCGGGACCCAACGGCTCCGGCATCGCCACGCTCTTCGGCGTGGTCGAGGGCTCGATCCCCATCACCGCCGGGCGCATCGAGCTCGATGGCCGAGCCATCGGCGAGCTGCCCAGGGGCACGATCTCGAGCGTGCCGGAGGGCCGGCGGCTCTTCCCGAGCCTGTCCGTCGAGGAGAACCTCGTCCTTGCCGCCGACGTGTGGCGCATCCGCGGCGCGGAGCGGGAACGTCGCTTGCAGGAGACCTGGTCTCGCTTCGAAGCCCTCGCGAACGCACGGCACCGAGCAGCCAGGACGCTGTCGGGCGGCCAACAGCAGCAGTTGGCGATCGCACGAGCCCTGCTCGCTGCACCCCGGGTGCTGATCCTCGCCGAACCATCGAGCGGCCTGTCCCCCCTCGCGTGGTCCTTGGTCCGCGACGCGTGTCGGGCAGCGGCCACCGAGGGACGCATCGTCCTGGTGGCCGAGCAGCGCCTGCGGCTCGCCGCCGAGGTCGCGGATCGCTGCGCGCTGCTCCACAGCGGTCGGGTCTCGTTCGAGGGCCCCACCGAGGTCGCGCTCGAGCGCGCCCTCGCCACCGACTACTTCGGGTTGGGCGACGCGTGAGCTCGTTCGTGCAGACCTTCGAGGCCGCGCTGGTGGCCGCGGCGGTCTACCTGCTGCTCGGGCTCGGTTGGAACGTCGTCTATCGAGCGTGCGGCTACCTCAACCTGGCGATCGGCGAGGTCTTCATCCTCGCTGGCGTCCTCGCCGCCAAGCTTCCCGAGCGCCTGGGCACCGACCAGCCGCTGATCGTCGGCGCAGCAGTGGTCGCCGTGGTCGCGGCCGGCGCTTGGCTCGCCGAGCGGGCGACGCTGCGACCGCTGCGCGCCCGCGGCGAGGCCGCGATGCTCACCACCCTCGGTCTGGGGCTTCTCGTCGGGGAGCTCGTCCACCGGCTCGCGCCTGAGGTGGCGCTGCGAACGCCGCCCATGGTCGCGGGGCCACCGCTGCGGATCGCCGGAGCCGCGGTCCCCCGCCAGGACCTCGTGATCGTCGCAGTCGCCCTCGCGGCATGGGCCACCCTCGCCTTCCTCGTCACGCGCACGGCCGCTGGCCGCACCGTGCGCGCCTGCGCAGACGATCGGGCCTCGGCCCGCTGGCTGGGCATCGACCTGCCGAGGGTGGAGACCAGCGCCTTCGTGGTGAGCGCCGTGCTCGCGGCGGTGGCCGCCGTGGTCGCGACGCCGGCGATCGGCGTGTCCGCCGGATCCGGCACGATCCTCGCCGTCACCTCCTTCCTCGCCGTCTCGCTCGGCGGCATCGGCAGCGACCGGGGCGCGATCTTCGGGGCGCTCGCCGTGGCGCTCGCCGAAGCGTTCACGGCTCGCTACTGGTCGAGCGACGTCAAGGAGCTCGTGGTGATGGTCCTGCTGGTGGTGGTGCTGATCGCGCGGCCAGCGATGACCGGGACCCGCATCCGGCCTCATCGGCGCGACTCGGTACGGTGAGCGGACGATGAGCGATGCCTCGCCGACCACGCCGATGGACCCGCGCAGCGGCGGACGAAACCACCCCAACTCCCACGAGGCGAGCTCCGCCCCGATCCGCATGGGGTTCTTCGAGCCCCTGGGGGACTGGCTCGCCGAACGGCGCGCGGGCGCACGCCACGACCGGATCCTCGACTTCGGCTGCGGCGATCTCCTGCTCGCGGTGCTGCTCGACGGCACCTGGATCGTCGACGGCTACGACGAGTCACCCACCGCCCGCGCCGCAGCACGCGAGTCTCAGACCCGGCTCCGGGCGCCCGGAACCGTGCACGATCGGCTCGCAGACGTGCCGACCGGAACGTACGACGCGGTCGTCGTCAACAGCCTGTTCCAGTACATCCCAGGGCCCGATGCCGCCCGTGACCTGTTCGCCACCGTCGGTTCGTTGCTGGCCCCCGACGCGACGATCGGCATCGTGGTGACCGATGCGGTGTCCGAGGGAGCGAACCGGGCGGTCGACCTGATCGACGTCGTCTCGTACAACCTCAGCCGGTGCGGGGTGCGCGATGCGCTCGTCGGCACGGTGAAGGGCATCCGCAGCGGGCGCCCTTCGACGCGCCACCGCATCCCCCAGGCCGACCTCGAGCGCGCCGCCGCCGAGGTCGGCCTGCACCTGGAACGTCTGCCGACCAGCCTCACCCGCTTCCGGCGGCGGGCGACCTACGTCCTGCGCCACGCCGCACCCGACGGCGAACGCTCGGCCTAGCGGCCGAGCGCCTCCACCTCGGGTCGTCCCACGTGGTGGGCCGCGACCTCGTGGTTCTCCACGTGGGCATGGAACCCGACCTTGGCGGTCACGTTGACCTGGAAGGCCCCGGGTGCCGCCAGCCCCTCCCCCCGTCGCCACCCGTCCAGGGCTGCAGGCACGTCGTGGCCCACCTCGACCGGGGGGAGGACGTAGCGGTGCTCGCCGTCGACGTCGGAGACCGGGTGCGGGTCGGGCTCCCCGGGCTCGACGTACACCGGCGCGGTGATCCGATCGAAGCGAAGCGCGTCACGCAGCAGCGGTCGTCGGTCCGCATCTGCGGTCGCCACCACGGTGTCTTCCCACCAGCCTTCGAGGAGGTCCCACGCCCCTGCCGGGTCACGATGCAGGGTGCGAACCGCCGCGCCGACGGCTGCGGAGTCCGCGAAGGGGCGCCAGTGCGATCGCGCCTCGGTCGCCACGGGAGCGCTCGACGCATCGATGTGATCGGCGAAGGCCCGAACGACCGTCGACTGGGTGAGCTCCGGCACGAGGTCCAGCGCACGCAACGACCACCGCAGCACCAGGTTCTCGGCGAGCACCCGAGCCCAGAAGACGACCCGTTGGACATCGAGGTTCTCCTCGATCGTCATGTCCCGGTGGGCCAGCACGTACTCGAAGTCGTCGTCGTCGCCCCGCACCGTCAGCAGGCCGTGCTCGGCGCGACGGGCTTCGTAGGCCGTGTTCGGGAGGACGAGGAGGGGGTAGACGGCGATGCGGGGAACGCTCCGAGCGAGCTCGTCGTACCCGGCGAAGAAGGAGTCCGCCGTCTCACCGGGGGCACCCCAGATGAGCTCGGCGTACAGGTCGAGCCCCTCGGCCTCCATGAAGGCGACGAGGTCCTGCCACTCGTTGATCCGCATGTTGCGGCGATCCATCTTCGCCAGCACGTCGTCGTCGAGCGACTGCAGCGCCAGGGTGAACGAACTCGTCAGACCCTCGGCACGCATGAGCCGGACGATGTCGTAGAAGGTCGCTGACTTGTTCTTGGTCCAGGATGCCTCGAGGTAGCGCGGGGCCCCGAAGCGATCGCGCACCTCGACCAGGTCGCGAACGAAGTCGAGGTCGGATCGACGCATGCCGAAGTTCGCGTCGCACAGGACCACGGTCTCCGCCCCGCACGATCCGAGCAGCTCGAGCTCGGCTCGCAGCCGATCGCGCGAGAAGGAACGCACCCGGGTACCGACCGCCCCTCCCCAATAGCAGAAGGAGCAGCGGTACGGGCACCCTCGGTTCGTCTCGAGCAGCGCGACGTCGTAGGCGAACCTGCCGCTGGCGTCGAGGAGATCGACCGCGCCGCTGAGCAGCGGCGACGGGATCTCGTCGAGGTCCTCGATGCGCGCCCGATCAGGGCTCGTGCGCGAGCGCCCGTCGCCGTCTCGGTAGCTGATCCCCTCGATCGACCCGAGCTCCGATCTGTCTCCGTCGGCAAGGCGCCACCGAAGCAGATCGATCATCGTCCGCTCGCCCTCGCCGTTCACGACGATGTCGACCGCCGGGTGGACCGCCAGCACCGTGCCGCCCTGGTTGCTGACGTGGTTGCCACCGAAGATGACGAGGGTGCCCGGGTCGACCTGCTTGGCCGTGGCGGCCAGTTCGAGGAAGGTGCGCGCGTTCCAGCCCAGCACGGAGAAGGCGAGCACGTCCCAGTGCTCGGCGAGCAGGGCGGCCGCGGCGCCACGCGGCCCGATCCCGCCCGGCAGGTTCACGATGCGCACATCCACCCGGCCACCCAGCGAGGCGTCGCCATCGATGCCGGCCTTCAGGTAGCCGGCAGCGAGCGGGAAGGTCGGCAGCGGGTTCGCCCACGCGCCCTGCTGGACGATCGCGACCTGCAGCATGTGGTGCGCTTCCTCCTGCCCTGGCTGGCGGGCCTGAGCGTACCGGCCGAGCCGGGCGTCGGCCATCAGGTGAAGCAGGCCTGCTGGAGCTCGCAACTGGTGAACTCGGCCCAGGCGAAGCACGACAGCGCGGCGAGCAGCGCGCACGCCACCAGGCCGGCGCGCGCCACCGTGCCGGGCTCGGTGCGCAGGATCTCGAGACCACGCCGGGTGCCGAACAGGAGGAACAGCGCGGTCGGGTGCACGAGGAACCACAAGGCGGCCAGGCCGTCCCGGTCCAGGTTCGTGGAGCTCTGCAGCACGAGCAGCCCGAGGCCGCCGGCGAACGCCCAGAGGCTGACCTCGACGCATCGGTCCTGGAGCAATCGCCACCCGAACGTGGCCAGCATCGCGACCGGAAGGGCGAGCACGGTCCAGAACAACGGTCGGTACAGGTGGTAGGCGAGGATGACCTCGAACGGTCGGATCAGGGTCTCCTGGCGGTACTTGGGCGGGACCTGGAACGCCATCACCACGTACTGGAGGCCGACGATCCCGATCGTGGGCGCGACGAAGCGGCGCACCAGCGGACCGACCACCTCCCACGGCCGACGACCGTCGCGCCGGGACCAGGTGAGGCCGACGATGAACACCGTGGGGATCAACAGCACGCTCAACGTCGGCTTGGTCAGCGCGGCGGCGACCGACAACGGGGCCATCCAACGCGCCGCCCAACGGCCCAACCGGTCCGGCGATCGGCCCGACGCCGCGGTGACGAATCCCACGACGAGGAGCGCCACGAGCGGCCGAGCAGCGGGACCCGTCGGGCCGTGATAGGCGTGCAGAGGCAGCCAGTAGTCCGGGCCCACGATGGCGCCCCACCCCCGCAGCGTCGTGGGCGATTCCATGCAGACGAGGACGACCGAACCCGCTGCCGCCCAGCGACGGCGGAGCCTCGCGCCATCGAAGCCGGGCCGGCGGAGCACCTCGAACCAGACGATGCCCGTGAGCGCGGCGAACAGCACCGACACCACCACAGCGCCGAGCAGGTAGCCGGTCCCGGGCAGGAGCCAGCTGAACACCTTGACCAGGGTGTGCCAGACGAAGTGCGGCGGACCAGGCACCCAGGGCTTCCGCCACGTCTCGGGCAGCGCGACCCGGAGGTGGGTGGTGAAGTCGTCCGGCCCCGTGAACCGATCGGGGTGGTACACGGCTTGGATGATGAGCGGCGCGGCGATCGCGGCGTGCACGGCCGCCACGAGCAGACGAACGCGCCCGATCGACCAACGGGGCCGGAGCTCGTCCCGATCGCCTGCAGGCAGGCGGATCGACGACATCGTGGGCACCGGCACGAAGGGGTAGCCTAGGCACCCACAACGCGGTGGGGTCCCCAGCCTGCTGTGGCTAGGCGGGCCCCCACCGGGAGGAGCGGAACATGGATGGGGACGCGGTCAGCGAATTCACCGAGGAACGGCCAACGACCGTCTTCGGGGCCCTCGAGGCGGCCTGCGCCCGCACCCCCGACGGCATCGCGCTGCTCGACGACGACGGCCAGTGGACCTTCGACGAGGTCCGGCGAGCGGCGCTGGGCCTGGCGGCATCGTTGGCATCGCTCCCGCCGGGGCCGGTGGCCCTGCTCGTTCCGAGCCGTGCCGCGACGTTGATCGGCTACTTCGGTCTCGCCGCGGCCGGACGCACGTCGGTGCCGCTCGATCCCGCGTTCCCCGCCCCGGTGCTGACCGAGTTGCAGGAGGTGGCGGGCGCGGTCGCCGTGGTCACGCCCCCCGACCTGCGCGAGCTCGCGGACTCCCTCGGGGGCGGACGGACCGTCATCAGCTGGCTGCCCGAGCGCGACCCGGCGGAACTGGCCGAACCGGCCGCGGTGGGCCCGGGCTCACCCCTCACCATCTTCTTCACCTCCGGCTCCACCGGCGCACCGAAGGGCGTCGTGCACACCCACCGGAACTGGGTCGATGCCGGCTTGGCCATGGCATCCGTCGGTCTCTCCAACCCGGGACGGCGCTACCTGCTCATGTCGCCGATGTCCTTCGCCGCGGCCGGCATCATCGCGTCGTTCGCGATCTTCGGCGGCTCCACCCTCGCGATCTACGACGCCCGGTCCCGCGGGCTGGCCGATCTGCCCGACTGGATCCGGCGCAACGAGGTGACCTGCCTCGTCAGCATCCCGAGCGCGGTGCGCGCGGTCATCGCCGCGACGGGAGGCTCCCCCCTCGGCCGGATCGACCAGGTGATCTACGGCGGCGAGATGGTGACCCACGACGACCTCCACGCGGCCCGCTCCCTGTCGCCCGCGGTCGACGTCACCCTCCTCTACGTCTCCACCGAGCTCGGTCTCATCACGTTCCGCCACGTGATGAGCCACGATCCCATGCCCACCGAGGAGCCGCTCCACGCCGGGTGGCCCGACCCCCGGACGTCGATCGCGGAGATCAGCATCCTCGACGACGACGGGCGGCCCTGCCCCGACGGCGACGTGGGGCGCATCGAGGTCCGCTCGGGCCGGCTCTCCCACTTCCTCAGCGAGGATCCCCTGAAGGCGGCGGAGGACGACGAGTCCGTCCTCGACACCGGCGACCTCGGCCGCTTCGCCGAGGACGGCGGCCTCCAGATCATCGGCCGCGCCGACCAGATGGTGAAGATCCGTGGCTACCGCATCGACCAGGCCGATGTGGAGCGCCGGCTGCGCGAGCTCACCCAGGTCGCCGACGCGTGCGTCGTGGTCGGCCAGACCGGCCGGGGCACGCCACAGCTCGTCGCCCACGTCGTCCCCGCACCGACCGCCACCTCACCGGCCGATCTGCGGGCGCAGCTGTTCGAGCTCATGCCGCCGCACCTCGTGCCGGCCCGCATCTTCTTCAGCACGGCGCTCCCGCGGCTTCGCAACGGCAAGGTCGACCGCGTGAGCCTCCGCCTCGCCAGCAGCCAGCAGCCTGGCAGCGCGACGCCGGGACGCTCGGCGAGCACACCCACCGAGAAGGCGGTCGCGAAGGTCTTCGCATCGGTCCTCGGGCTGGGGGAGGTCGCCGCCGACGACGACTTCTTCGACCTGGGCGGCACCTCGCTCGAAGTCGCCGAGCTGCTCGTGCAGCTCGGCGAGGCGCTCCGCACGCCTGTGCCCGCATCGCTGCTCGCCCACCACAGCACGCCCGAGCAGCTCGCCACCGCCCTCGACCGACGCGACGACGAGCGCAGCACCGTGGTGCTGTTGCAGACCGCCAACGGCGGCGACCGGCCACCCATCCACTTGGTCTACGACCTTCACGGGTCGCCGTTTCGCATGCGCGGCCTGGCTCGGGCCCTGGGCGAGGACCAAACGGTGTACGGGTTCGAGTGCCCGCTCATCTACGGGGAGGCCGGGGCTCCGGGCTCGATCCGCGAGATCGCGACCCAGCACGTGCGAGACCTCCTCGCTGTGCAGCCCGAAGGCCCATACCACCTGGTGGGCTACTCGGTCGGGAGCGCCTTCATGTGGGAGATCGCCTCGCAGCTCACGGCCCTGGGCCATGAGGTCGGCCTCGCCGGAGCGATCGACTTCGGCCCCGTCTACCTCGCCGGACGCATGCCCCGCCGCGACGGACCGAAGCCCCCCGGCACCCATCCCAAGCGTGCCCCGAGCACGCGACGCGGGATCGATCGGCTGCGCTTCCACGTGGACCAGCTGCGCACGCAAGATCGCGCCGGGCAGCTCGCGTACCTGAGCCGCCACGCGCTCCTCGGGCGAGAGCATGCCCTCGCCGTCGGCGCCTTCGACCTCCGACGCAACGGGTCGGTCCGACCGAGCCTGCGCGCCGCGTGGGCGTGGTATCGGCTGCTCGAGGTGTCCGACGAGTGGGACGTGCCCCATGCCCCGATCGAGCTGACCCTGTTCCTCTGCGACCAGACCGCGATCGGCAACATCATGGTGAGCCGTCGGGTCGACTACGAGTCGAGGATCCGGCCGGACCTGGGCTGGACCGACTACGCCGGCCAGGTCACGGTGCGCGAGGTGATCGGGTACCACAACGCCCTCGTCGAGGAGCCCTACGTGGAGGGCGTCGGGAGGGTCGTGCGCGATGCGCTCGACGAGGCCGCCGCGAGATGAGCGTCCCAAGCGACCGCCCCGTCGCCCACATCATCGCCCCGCGCGTCGACGGCGTCCGCTCCGATCGTCCCGGCGAACGCCACGACGGTGGCGCCATGACCCTGCGGCCGCTTCCGCTCCTCGTGCTCGCCGCCCTCGCCCGCCGCGCCGGCTGGGACGCCGAGGTGATCGTCGAGGACCTGCAACCGCTCCCCGCTCGCCGTCCCGACGCCGTCTTGATCTCGGCCTGGACCGCCACCGCGCCGAGCGCCTACGACCTCGCCGACCGCTACCGAGCGCAGGGGGTGCCGGTCGTGCTCGGCGGCGTCCACCCGTCGATGGTGCCCGCCGAGGCGCTCCGCCACGCCGACGCCGTCGTGGCAGGAGAGGCCGAGGCGGTGCTCACCACGGTGCTCGACGACCTGGCGGCAGGACGGCTCCAGCGCCTCTACCAGGGCCACTGGCGCTCGATGGATGAGGTGCCGGGGATCGATGAGTACCGCGACCTCTACACCTCCGGGCCGTGGAAGCGCCTGCCCGTCCACAGCATCCAGACGTCGCGCGGGTGCCGGTTCAACTGCTCGTTCTGCTCGGTGATCCGCATCAACGGGCGGGGCATGCGACACATGGAGCCCGAGCGAGTGGTCGAGGAGCTGCGACAGCTCCGCTCGCTGTCGCCCAAGCTCCCCGGGGGGACGCCGATCTACCTCCTCGACGACGACCTGATGTCCGATCGCGAGTACTCGCTCGAGATGTTCGAGGGCATCGCCCGCGCCGGCATGCGGTCACCGCTCATCCTCCAGGTGTCGAACGCGTTCGGTGCCGACGAGGAGATGGTCTCGATGGCCGCACGAGCTGGCTGCGTGAGCGCCTTCATCGGGTTCGAGAGCATCTCGCGCGAGAGCCTCCTCGAAGCCAACAAGAAGAACCGCCCACACCTGTACCGCGACACCATCGAGCGTGCGCACCGCCACGGCATCGGCATCTCCGCTGGGATCATCTTCGGCTTCGACCACGACCGCCCCGAGGTCTTCCACGAGACCGTCGACGTGCTCGACGAGATGGGGGTGGACTCCGTGCGCTTCACCGCCCTCACCCCCATGCCCGGCACCGAGACGTTCGCCAAGTACTACGAGGAGGGGCGAATCGTCGATCTCGACTGGAGCAGCTACGACGGGATGACCGCCGTGATCGCGCCGGAGCACCTGACGCCGAGCCAACTCCAAGACGGGCTCGTGAGCGCCTATCGGCGCTGGTACGGCGGTCGAGCCCGGGCGAAGCGGTTCGTGCGCCAGGCCCGCCACGTCTCCTTGCGGGTTGCCGGCGCCTTCGCGTTCAGCGGACAGCGCTTCGCCACGGGCCTCGACCAGGTCGTCGGGCGCCCGCACCGAGGCTTCCAGCCCGAGACCGCAGACCTCGACGCCCTGGTCGCCGTGAGCCGGGCCCCCGCCTCCGAGGCGATCACGCTGGCGACGAGCCAAGCAGCGGCGGGGGGGATCCCCGTGGAGCTGGGGGCGGCCCGGCGACCCCCGATCTCGAGCTAGGAGTCTCCCAGCCGAGCAACCACCCGCGCCGCCATGTCGCGCGTGAAGTCCGGGTCGATCGGGTCGAACGATGCGACGGCGAGCAGCACGAACAACGGGCCGCGGTGGATGGCGACGGCGTCCGCGAAGGCCGGATACCCCTGGGGGCCGATGCCGCCACCGCAGTCGGTTCCCGTGCGGATGCAGCGGTCGATGATCGTCTCCTGGCGCTCCCCGTTCCACGCGACCAGCACGTCGCCGTGCACGCCGAGCAGCCCGCCCATCGCCATCTCGAGCTCGTGGCCTCCGCCGGTGAGCCCGTACTCGTAGATCTCGGTGAGCCTGGGGATGGCGACCGGATGATCGGCAGGGCAGCCCTCGTCGCCGGGATAGGCGAGGTGGGAACGATGGTCGGGGCTCGAGAGGTCTTCGCCGTTCCAACACGAGGGGAAGACGAGCTGGAGGCTGAGGGGGGCGTCCTCGGTGCAGTCCTCGGGAGGAACGTTCGATCGACCCCCGGGGTCGGTGCCGCAGCTCCAGCCCACGACATCGGTGGACTGCAGCTCCTTGGCAGCGATGTTCCCGGCGATCATCTGGAGGCCGTTGGGCAGCGGCTGGACCTCGGCGGGATCGACGCCTGGGGTCACCGAATACCACGCCCGCAGCCGCTCCGCGGTGACGGTCTTGCCGTGGTCGAAGAGCGTCGGCACCCAGTAGGCCGAGTGATCGGCGTCTTCGGCGCAGGTGGTCTGGCCCGCGAGGAGCGAGTCGGCCGTCGACGACGCCGAGGTGGTCGCCGCACCGAAGAACTCGTGCTGGTGGCCGAGGACGCCTTCGACCATCCCTGGGCCCATGGCACCGCTGTGCTCGTGGCCGACATCGCTGGGCACCGTGATCGGCGTCCCCGCGTCGGTGGCGGGGAACACGATCGGATCCGCGATGGCGCGGTGGCTGAAGGAGCACTCGACGTAGAAGCGCCCGCTGGTGGCCGCCATGGAGCCAGCGCCTCCGGTCCCCATCCCCATCCCCGTGTCCTGGCCGGGCTCGACGACCGGATCGACCACCCGCACGCTCCAGCCGAGCGCCGGCGCCCCCAGATCGCCGAGGTCGAGCGAGGCCCCGGAGATGCGAGGCGTCTGGCGATCGCCATCGGCGACGCACGCACCGAAGACCCCGGTCGCCGATTCGAAGACATCGGACGCCTCCAAGGCCGAGTCGTAGACCGCGACCGTCTCGTACACGAACGGGCCGCCCGTGCGCTGGGAGTATCCAACCTGGATGCGATCGAGCGGATCGCTGGTGTCGGCGGGGTTGCGCACCCCGCACAGGCCCGAGCCACGATCGACCTCCTGGGGAGGTTCGTCGGCTCGTCGCACCGGACGGTCCTGCGGGTACGCGGTGAAGCCAGCGGGAAGGTCCTCGTTGGTCAACGCGTAGTCCGCGGCGTCCGGTCCCTGGTAGCGCTCGTCGAGGGGGATCGTGGTGCTCGTGGGCGAAGCGGCCGTCGCGCTGCTGGGAGCCACCGTGCTGGCGACGCCGTCGGAGCTGCTGCACGCGGCGAGCAGACCGACCGCGAGCAGAAGCGGCAACGTGCTGGCCAATCGCCTGTGGATCACCGGTGTCTCCCTCACTCCGGGACCGATCCGAAGCGCGGATCGACGGTACCATAGGGACCTTCGGCGGCGACCTCGGCCCGGAGCGCGACCTGAGTGCAGCCGAGGTCGACTGGTACCCTGCTCGCCGTGGCTGCCGGCGATGGTCAACGATCCTCGCTCTCCCAGCCGAAGGGGTCGCTGCCCCTGATCGCCAGCATCGCCGTCGTCGCCGTCATCGGCTTGGGGACCATGTGGCTGGTGCTCTTCGGAACGGCCAACCCCGCAACGGACCAAGCAGCCGATCTGGGGGCGACACCCGGCGTCGGCCGGGCCACGTCCACCACGACCGGCGGGCCGTTCGAACTGTCGAACGGCCCGTTCGATGCCGCCTCCACGACGCTGATCCTCCCGGGCGACCCGACCACGCAGCAGACCACGACGACCATGCCCACGACCACCCTTCCCGGATCGGATTCGCCTGATCAGGTCTGCCGAGCGATCACGGCGCTCTACGACGCGTCCCGCACCATCGGCAACGACGCGTTCGATCAGACCGAGGCAGTGAAGGGCTACACCACGGCGATCGCCGGACTCGGCGATGCCGTTCGATCGAGCGACGCGCCGAACATCGTCTCCCAGCGCTCCGCCCTCATCGACCTCATCGACTCCTCGGTCGCGATGCTCGAAGCGAACCCGTCCTCAGACCAACTCGCCGCCGTCTACCAGCGGATGACCGATACCTCGACCCCCAGGGTCGTCGCGATGGTCGACCACCTCCGGTCCACCTGCCCCGATGTGGCGACGACCCTCGAGCACGGCCTCCAGTGACCGGCCGGTCCTCGGCACCTGCGCCGCCACGATGAGCACCGCGATCGACCACCCGCCTCCATCCGACGTCGTCGCGGGCCAGGGGACCTGGACGTGGCGTGGACCGTCGTTGCGCGATCCGCGGCTCCACGTCGCCGCCGTGCTGCTCAGCCTCCAGGTGCTGGGCCAGACGGTCATCGACTTCGACCTCTCGATCGCGCAGATCCTGCTCGCGATCGGCACCTGCGCGGTCCTCGAGGTCACCATCGGTGCGGTGCGCCATCGCACCATCGCGTGGCCTGCCAGCGCCATGTTGACGGGCAACGGCGTCGCGCTGCTGCTGCGGGTACCGGGAACCGAGCACGGCGACTGGTGGTCGACGCGAGGTGGATGGATCTTCGTCGGGACCGCCGCCGCGTCGCTCTTGTCCAAGCACGTCATCCGCTGGCGCGGGCACCACCTGTTCAACCCCTCGAACCTCGGGTTGGCCGCGTGCTTCCTGGTGCTCGGCAGCAGCCGCGTGGATCCCCAGGACCTGTGGTGGGGACCCCTGTCGCCAGGCATCGTGGCCGTCCTCGTGCTGATCACGGTCGGAGGCCTCACCGTTCCGCGCCGCCTGGGCCTGCTGCCCCTGGCCATGGCCTTCTGGGTCCCCTTCACCGTCCTGGTCGGCGTGCTCGCGGCCTCCGGCCATGCCATGACGGCCCGATGGCACTACGGACCGGTCACCGGTTGGACCTACTGGTCGGTCCTGTCCTTCTCGCCGGAGATCTTGGTCTTCCTGTTCTTCATGATCACCGATCCCAAGACGGTCCCCGCCAGCGGCAGGGCTCGGTTGGCCTTCGGCGCCTTCGTCGGGGTCGCCGCGGCGCTCATCGTCGCCGCGCAGACCACCGAGTACGCGACCAAGGTCGCGATCCTGGTGGCGCTCGTCCTCGCCTGCGGTGTTCGCGCCGCGGTCCGCGTCCGTCCGACGGTCTCGCTGCCCCTCCAGACCGCGCGCCCGCCGGCGGCCGTCCTCGCCAGCGTCGGTGCGCTGCTGGTCGCCGCGGTCGCTGTGGTCGTGCTCTCCCCCGGTCGCACCACGGCACCGACCGCTGCCGCAGGCTTCGAAGGCGACCTCCCCCGGATCGAGATCGACGCCCAGGTGCGCCGCGAGGTGTCCGGGCTCGACGGTGCCGCGGCCGAGGCGATGGTCGGCGACCTCCTCGCCGGACTGGCGAACGAGGCCGAAGCGGTCCGGACCGGCAAGGCTGCCCTGCTCGAACGATCGACCACCGGCGACCGACTCGACGACCTCCAGCGTCGGGCCGAAGCCACCCGAGCGGGCGACCCGGTCACGGTCCCAGTGCACGACCCCGATCGAGCGACCGTCGTGGTGGTGGCCCCGCGCACCAGCCCGCAGTCGCTCCCGGTCTTGGGCGTGCACCTCGAGGGAACGGTGGTGGGT
>JBDIAX010000053.1:0-21198 GCA_039812605.1 Acidimicrobiia bacterium
ATCGGGATCGGTGCGGGCGTTGCGGAAGGCGAGCTCCGCGAAGGCCCGGAGGTGGGCGTCGTCGAGGCCGTAGCGGTGGTCGTACTCCTGCGCGATCCGGTCGAAGGCATCGGGCCACACGAAGCGCGGCGCACCCTCGTGACCCACCCAGCTGGCCGCGCCCAGGTGCTGCGCGGCCACGTCGCCCGCCACGTTGCGCTCGACCTCCACCCCCACCACCAGCGACGCATCGACGCGTCCGGCCTCCAGCTCGGCCATCGCGGCGAGGACCGCCACCGATCCCGACGCGCACGCCGCCTCGTGGCGCGTCGCCGGCAACCCCCAGAGCGATTCGTCGACGGTGGCCGGCATCGCGCCGAGGTGGCCCTGCCCGGTGAACAGCTGCCCGAACGCGTTGGCGACGTGCACCGATCCGAGATCGGTGGGCGCGATCCCCGCCTCATCGATCGCGGCGTGGACCACCTCCGCCACGAGGTCGTCGATGCCCAGCCCCTCGCGTGCGACGTTGCGCGCGAAGTCGGTGCGGGCGCCACCGAGCACCCAGATCCCCTGCTCGCCCATGGCCTTCCCCTGCGCTGCGAACGTCGCGGCCACCGTACCGCGCCCTCCTACGCTGGTCCGATGGTCGCGTCGACACCAACCGAGCGGCGGCCCCGTGGCCGTCGGCTCGCACGCCTGGCACCGATCGCCGTGGCCGCGGCATCGGCCCTGTCGGTCGCCTCGTGCGGCGCCGATCAGGGTCGCACCTCGCTCGCGATCGAGGAGATCAGCGCCGTCGACGGCGCCGTGCGGGCCACCGTCGAGTGCGCCACCGCCGTCACCGCGGAGGTGCGGCCCGACCCTGCCGGATCGGGGCTGCTCGAGGTGTCGCTCTGGGGCGATCCGAAGGTGGGGCGCTGCCACCCAGAGGTGCCCTTGCTCGAAGTCCCCTCCGGCACCGAGAAGGTCGTCGACGGCGCGACCGGCCAGGTCGTGGAGGTCGGTTAGGGGCCCACCTGCTCCTCGTCGCGAGCCCGTGCGCCACGGCGCTCGCGACGCGACGGCACCGGGTGGTCGTCGAGGATCTGGGCGAAGGTGGCCTCCGCCCACCCTTGCGCGCTCGGGCCAGGGTCGCGGCCCGAGAAGAGCGCGTCGGAGACGACCTCGGCCACCCGTGCCAGCCGCGGATCGGGCAGCGCCCCGTCGGTGAGCGCCCGCCCGTACGCCACCACGGACTCACCGGGTGCTCTCGGCCGGCCCCGCGCCGCACCCTCGCCCTCGATGCGGCGCGCGAGCGCGAGGGCCCAGGGTGGTGCTGTCCGCTCGAGCGCTCCGGGCTCCTCAGGGTGGCGCCGCCGCCACCACCACGCGAGCGCAGCGACGACGGCAGCGACCAGGAGCAGCACGCCCAACACCCTCAGCAGCGTCGCCCACGACGGCTTTGCCTGCTCCTTCGGCTCGTCGGGTGGGGTGGTCTGCTGGTCGCCCGTCTCCTGACCGTCGGCCGTCTGGCCATCGACGACCTGACCCTCCGGATCGAAGTACCACGTGTCGACCACGTCGCCGTCCTCGTCGAGCTCATCGATCTGGGTCAGCCCATCGGGGCGCTCGTGCAGCCGCCAGCGCGACACCTCACCCTCGGGCGACCGCTGGACCACCTCGATGTCGCCGTCTGGCGTGCGCCGGTAGGTCGTGGAGCCGCCATCGGCGTCACGATCCACCTGGACCTCGCCGTCGCCCAGCGAAGGAACGGTCTCGGGCGTCGGGATGACCCGGCCGGTGCCGTCGGAGGAGGGAGCACCGCCGGTCGGCACCAGGTACCGGCCATCGGGGTCCGGCACGTAGCGATGGTCGCCCGCAGCACCTGAGCCCCGGCCAGAACCAGAACCTTGGCCAGAGCCAGAGCCTCCGCCCGACCCGGAGCCGGGGCCCTGGCCGGATCCCCCCGAGCCCACCTGACCCAACCCCGAACCGCCGCCGACCCGGCCGTCCAGGCGCCGCTCGCAGGCAGGGACGCTCAGGACCAGCGCCGCCACCAGCCCGACCGCGAGCGCCACCAGCAGGGCGGTCGCCAGGTCCGACGCCGCTGGCGACGCGGCCGCCTCGCGGGCATCGGGTTGCACCCGGGGCAGCGCAGCGCGCCGGTCCCCCTCGAGCAAGGCGAACGTCCCGAACGCCGCGGCCATCCAGCCCGCGGCGAGCAGGTAGCGCAACCCGGGGTCGCCCAGGGCGGTCAGCAGCACCACGGCCCCCGACGTCGCGAGCACCGCCTGGAGGCGCTCGACGCGACGCCAGTCGAGGCCCAGGGCGAAGGCAGCGGCCACGAGCACGATGCCGAACGGGATGACGACCCCGCCGGCCACCGCAGCCAGCACGCCCAGCCCCACCGTCGACGACACCCCCACGATCGCGGCGACCACGATCCCGGGGACCTTGTCGAACAGCGCGATCGGCTCGCTGACGAGCGCCACGCCGATCCCGACGACCAGCGCCACCACCATCGCCGCCACCCATCCGGTGGTCGACGGCGCGGCGACCGCGACGAGGCAGAGCGCGCTCGCCACCACGACCCCGGCCGCCAGCTCGCTGCGAAGCGACGCCGGCGAACCGGTCCGGCCGGACTCCTTCCAGGTCCGGGCGCCGAGCTCCGGCGGCGGGGTGCCCGTGGCGGTCACGACCAGACCACCCCGGCCGGTCCGATCCGGCAGGCGATGTCGGGATCACCCGCACCGTCTGGAGCGATCGGGGTCCCGTAGGCCGCGGTCGCCAACCGACGCCCGATCTCGTGGCGCGAGCTCACCGGCGCGACGACCGTCGGCAGCGCCATGACCGGCGGCGGCGCGATGACCGGAAGCGGGCCGAAGGTCCGCCCGAGCGAGGCAAGGCGGGGCACGACCCCGCCGGAGTCCAGCGTGACGAGGTCGACCCGCCAGTTGCGCTTGAGCGCCTCCCCCACCAGCCACTGCGCGGTTCCCGCCACCTGCTCGGCCACGGGTCCGGGCGGGCCGAGGTCGACCACGATCCGCACCCGCACGAAGCCGAGCCCTTCGGACTCGCGCACCATGAGCTCGCCGCGCCGAGCGGTGGACCTCCAGTGCACCCGGCGCCGTTCGTCCCCGTAGCGGTAGGGCCGCACCGTGCGATACAGGTCGTCGCCCACCGGCGCGCCCTCCTCGGTCCCGAACGCGCGGGCCCGGACCCGAGGCCAGCGCGCTGGGTGTTCGATCGGGGGCGGCACCACCGGGATGGGGGTCGCGAAGCTGACCACGACCCGCTTGCCGGCGCCGAGGAGGCCGAGGGGACCACGAGCCTTGAGGTCGACGATCACGAACGGGATCACCCCGCGCGGCAGCGGCTGCACGACCAGCGCACCCGGGCGCTCGTCCACCGCGAGCACGTCCTCGCTGGCCCCGAGGTGCACGAAGCGCAGGCTCACCGGCCGACGGGCCCCGACCACGGTCGCGATCCAGTACGACGGGCGATCGGCCTCGACCAGCTCAGGCGGACGCAGCGAGACCACCGATCGCTTGATGGCGAGGCGAGCCAGCACCAGCTCCACCCCCAGGGCCACGACCATCGCCACCGCCGCGGCGAGCTGGAGGTCGCCGCCCCCCAACATCCAGGCAACGAAGGCCACCAGCGCGAGGCCCCCGAGGAACACGGCGAGGCCGGTGACCTCCAGGTGGATCCGCTCGCGCCCCGCGCCACCGCGAGCCACGATCAGGCGCCACCCATCGCCGGCGTCGGGGGAACCCGGACCTGCCGCAGGACGTCGCCGATCCACGATCGGGCGGCGGGGAGGTTGTCGTTGGTGGTATCGACGATGCGGTGCGAGAGCGCCGCGACCGCCACGGCCTGCACATCATCGGGACGCACGTGGTCGCGGCCGGCGCACCGAGCGTGGGCCTTGGCCAGGTCGGCCAGGCGGATGGCAGCACGGGGCGAGATCGGCTGGCGGGACGAGGAGCGCGAGCGAACCATGTCGACGATGTCGAGCGCGTAGGTGGCCACCGTCGGGTGCAGGTACACCTCGCGCACCCGCGCCTGGAGGGCTCTCCAGGACGCCAGGTCCCCCACCGGAGCGAGATGCTCGAGCGCGGCGGTGCCACCCGACCCCAGCAGCAGGTCGAGCTCCGCCTGGCGTCCCGGGAGGCCGAGCGACAGCGAGACCGCGAACCGGTCGCGCTGGCCGGCGACGAGCGGGAACGTCCCCGGGTCGTCGACCTGGGGGTTCTGGGTCGCGAGCACGAAGAACGGCTCCGGGAGCCGATGGGTGGTGCCGTCGACGGTGACCTGCCCCTCGGCCATGGCTTCGAGTAGGGCGGACTGGGTGCGCGGCGTGGCCCGGTTGACCTCGTCGACCAGCACGACGTTGTGGAAGATCGGCCCGGGACGGAACACCCACGACCGCTGGTCGTCGTCGAGCTGACTGATGCCGGTGACGTCGGAGGGCAACAGGTCCGGGGTGCCCTGGACCCGGCCGAACGTGCCGCCGATGGACGCGGCCAGGGCCTTGGCGAGGAGCGTCTTGCCGACGCCGGGCACGTCCTCGAACAGCACGTGGCCGTTCGACAGGAAGGCATCGATCGCGAGCACGATGGCGTCCGTGCCGCCCAGGAGCACCGACGACACCTGGTCGACGAGCGCCATGGCAGCCGGATCGGCGGTCACGGTGGCCGAGCTCCCCGTCGTGGACGGCTCCCCCATGGACACCTCGAGCACCTCCACCCGCCGTCGGCCGCTTCGCAGAGTGTGGCACACACCGCCCGCTGTGGCGCCGTCGACCTCCGCCGTCCGATGCCGCCGACCCAACGCCACCGCCGACCCGCGAAGTTCGTGCGAGATCCTGGGCCGCAGGGCGCGATCTCGCACGAACTTCAAGGGCAGCGGGCCGAAGAGCCGCCGAGCTTCAAGCGCAGCGGCCGAAGCGCCGCCTCGGATCAGTAGCGGTAGTGCTCGGGCTTGTAGGGGCCGTCGACCGGGACGCCGAGGTAGTCGGCCTGCTCGTCGGTGAGCGTGGTGAGCCGCACGCCGAGGGCGTCGAGGTGCAACCGGGCCACCTTCTCGTCGAGGTGCTTGGGCAGGGTGTACACGCCGACCGGGTACTCGTCGTTCTTGGTGAACAGCTCGATCTGGGCGATCGCCTGGTTCGTGAACGAGTTGCTCATCACGAAGCTGGGGTGGCCGGTGGCGCACCCGAGGTTCATGAGGCGCCCCTCGGCGAGCACGATCACCGAGTGCCCGTCGGGGAACTGGAACTCGTGCACCTGCGGCTTGACCTCGATCTTGCGGACGTCGCTCATGCGCGCGAGCCCGGCCATGTCGATCTCGTTGTCGAAGTGGCCGATGTTGGCGACGATGGCCTGGTGCTTCATGTTGGCCATGTGCTCGGCCGAGATGATGCCCTTGTTGCCCGTGGTGGTGATGAAGATGTCGGCCGTGTCGAGCACGTCTTCGAGGCGCGCCACCTGGTAGCCCTCCATGGCGGCCTGCAGCGCGCAGATCGGGTCGATCTCGGCCACGATGACGCGGGCGCCCTGGCCTCGCAGCGAGTCGGCGCAGCCCTTGCCCACATCGCCGTAGCCGGCGACAAAGGCAACCTTGCCCCCGATCATGACGTCGGTGGCGCGATTCAATCCGTCGATGAGGCTGTGGCGGCAGCCGTAGAGGTTGTCGAACTTGGACTTCGTGACCGAGTCGTTCACGTTGATGGCCGGGAAGGCGAGCTCGTTGCGCTCGAACATCTGGTACAGCCGGTGCACGCCGGTGGTGGTCTCCTCGGTGACGCCGAGGATGCCGGCCGAGACCACGGTCCAGCGGTTGGGCTCCTTGGCGACGCTCTCCTTCAGGAGGTTGAGCACCACGGTCCACTCCTCGGAGTCGTCCTCGGTGGGCTCAGGCACCACGCCGGCGACCTCGTACTCCTTGCCCTTGTGGACGAGGAGGGTGGCGTCGCCGCCGTCGTCGAGGATCATGTTCGGACCGTGACCGTCGGGCCAGCGCAGGGCCTGCTCGGTGCACCACCAGTACTCCTCGAGGGTCTCGCCCTTCCAGGCGTAGACCGGCACGCCCTGGGGCGCGTCGGCGGTGCCGTTGGGGCCGACGACCACCGCGGCAGCGGCGTGGTCCTGGGTGCTGAAGATGTTGCAGCTCACCCAGCGAACATCCGCCCCGAGGGCGGTGAGGGTCTCGATCAGCACGGCGGTCTGGATGGTCATGTGCAGGGAGCCCATGATGCGGGCGCCCTTGAGCGGCTGCGCGTCCGCGAACTCGGCGCGGGTGGCCATGAGGCCGGGCATCTCGTGCTCGGCGAGCTGGATCTCCTTGCGACCGAAGCCGGCCAGGCTCAGGTCGGCGACCTTGTAGTCCTCGGGGTTCAGGGTGGGCATGTGCGCTTCCTCCACGCGTCGATGGATGCCGCGAGCGAGCGCGACAAGGGTTCGATGGTGGGGCTGGAGCCTGCTGGCTCACCCGTGACAGCCCACGTCGGCCGTTCGGCCGGTCCCCCACGCTAGCCGGTGGCCGCGCTCGACGACCTGCTCCCCACCTCGCCCGACACGCCGACACGCCCGCCGGGCCGGTCCGCAAACGCGACGCCCCGTCCCGAACCGGGCGCGATCTGTCACCCCCACGGTCACGAACCGCGCCAGGTTGGGGAGCGACACCGAACCGGGCGCGATCTGTCACCCCCACCGTGACGAACCGCGCCAAGAACGAGGAGCCACCGAGCCGGGCGAAAACTGGAACGTGTTCTAGTGTGCGGGCCATGACGTGCGAACGCCTCAAGGACCGGGTCGTGATCGTGACCGGAGCGGCCTCCGGCATCGGCCGGGCCACCGCCGCCCGCCTCGCCTCGGAGGGCGCGAAGGTGGTGGCCTCCGACATCGTGGCCGACGCGCTCGCCGAGTCGGCCGCCGAGGCCAACGCCGCGGCCGAGGCCAGCGGCCATGGCGGCGAGGTTGTCGCCCAGGTCACCGACATCTCCAGCGAGGAGTCTGCCGCTGCCGCCGTCGCGGCGACCGTCGAGCGCTTCGGCAAGCTCGATGGGCTCGCCAACATCGCCGGCATGCTGCGCTCGGGCCGCACCCACACCTTCGGCCTCGACGAGTGGAACCGGATCATCTCGGTGAACCTCACCGGCACGTTCCTCATGTGCCGCGAGGCGCTTCCCCACCTGATGGAGTCGAAGGGAGCGATCGTGAACTCGGCGTCCACCTCGAGCAGCTTCGGGCACCCGTGGATGGGCGCCTACGCGGCCAGCAAGGGCGCGATCTGGTCGTTCACCCAGACCCTGGCGGTGGAGTACTGCAAGGTGCCGGTGCGGGCGAACTGCATCGCTCCGGGAAGCGTGCACAGCGGCATCACCTCCAACGTCGAGTTCCCGCCCGACCTCACCGACCGCGAGAGCAAGCTCGTGCGCCGGATCATGTCGCCCACCGGGTTCGGCAACCCCGAAGACGTCGCCGGCGTGGTGGCGATGCTGCTCTCCGACGACGCCCGCCACATCACCGGCGAGTGCATCCGCATCGACGGAGGCACGCACGCGTGAGGATCACCGTCGCCACCGCGTACCTGCCGCCCGAGGAGCTCGGCCCGATCGCCCGGCTCGCCGACGAGCTCGGCTACCACGCCCTGGCGCTCAGCGACCACGTCATCAACCTGCAGTCGCTCGACACCAAGTACCCCTACACCGAGACCGGCGCTCGCCGCTGGGAGGCGTTCACCCCCTGGGTCGACCCGATCGTGGCCATCGCCTCGCTCGCCGCGCAGACCGAGCGGCTGCGCTTCTTCACCAACGTGTTCATCCTCCCGATGCGCAACCCGCTGATGGTGGCGAAGTCGGTGGGCACCGCGTCGGTGCTCTCCGGCGGCCGGGTGGCGCTCGGCGTGGGCATGGGCTGGTGCGAGGAGGAGTTCGACCTGACCGGCGGCACCTTCGCCAAGCGCGGCGCTCGAGCTGACGAGATGATCGAGGTGCTCCACGAGCTGTGGGCCGGCGGCTGGGTCGAGCACCACGGCACCCACTTCGACTTCCCGCCACTCGAGATGACCCCGGTGCCGCCGAGCCGCATCCCGATCTACGTCGGCGGCGTGTCGGACCACGCGCTGCGGCGCGCCGCTCGCAACGACGGGTGGATCTCGGACCTCATGAGCACCGACGAAGCGGCCGAGGCCCGCATCAAGATCGACGGGTTCCGCGAGGAGCAGGGCGCGACCGGCGACTTCTCGATGGTCGTGTCGCTCAACGATGCGTGGACGGTCGGCCACTTCCGCCGGGCGCAGGACGTCGGCGTCACCGACCTGCTCACGATGCCGTGGTCGTACTACGGCGGCTTCAAGCTGTCGCTCCCCGAGAAGCTCGATGGCATGCGTCGCTTCGCCGACGAGGTGATGCAGCACCTCGCCTGAGCGGCATCGGCGTCGTCATCGGCGGGCACTTCGCGCCCACGTAGCGACGTGGCGTGCGAACATGGCGCCATGCGTCGCTCACCCTTCCTCGTGCTCATCGTCCTCCTCGCGCTCGTCGGGTTCGCCACCGGCTGCGGCACCAGCGGCGGCAACGAGGCGACGAAGACCTCGACGAGCGCGGACGACAGCGCCAGCTCGTCCGACGACAAGTCAGACGACGCCTCCGACGACGGCGGCCAGAGCGACGACAGCTCCACCCCGACCTCGGCGTCGACCGAGGACCTGAAGGCGATCCTGCCCACCCTCGACGACCTCGACGACCCCGACTACGTCGACGAGGAGGTTCAGCTCGGAGCGGACGACACCTCCGACGAGAGCGACGACTCGTCCGACCAGGAGATCGAGGACGCGTGCCCGGGCATCTCCGAGCTCGAGTTCTTCGACGACACGCAGAGCGACGACGACGACAGCGTCTCGGTGACGTTCTCCGCCGACGACCAGCGGGAGGTGGAGGTCCGCCTCGACCCGACGGCCACCGCGCTCACCGAAGACAACCTCGACAAGGCCATCGAGGTGCTGAACGACTGCGGCGAGGTGAGCCTCGAGGAGGACGGCACCGAGATGACCATGTACTTCCACGCCGAGCGCGACGACTCGTTCGGCGACCACGGCCTTCGCCTCGAGATGCAGGCCAGCTTCGACTACCTCGGCATGGGCATCGACCTCGAGTTCATCGGTCGGGCGTTCTGGACCGACGGCGTCGGGGTGTTCGTCAGCGCCTCGAGCGGCTTCGAGGAGTCCGACTCGGGCATGCCCGGCGACGCGGTCCCCCTCGACGAGGACCACATCGATGCCATGAGCGAGCTCATGGTCGAGCGCGTCGGTTCGCTCTGAGCCCGACGTCCGGTCCTGCGTGCGCGGGACCGGACGCGCGATCGACCCTCAGCCGGTGTAGCCGGCGTCTCCCGCGACCGGCACCGCTGACGGCGGTTCCGGAGCGGGGCTGTCCGACGGGAGCGTCCCGGTGGTCGTGGTCGCCGTGAGGTCCTCGTCGGGCTCGCCGATCCAGAGGGCGTAGGTGCCGGGCGCGCCCACCCGGGCGGTGATGATGCGGCCGCCCTCCACCTCGTGCTCGACCACGTCGGTGAGGCCGTGCACGTTCACCTGGTGCTCGGGGTCGGCCGTGGTCGGCGTCCACACGACGAGCTCGCCGCCCGCCACGCCCACGGTCGCCTTGACCTTGAGGTACCCGGTGGCCGGGTCCGAGCGAAGCTCGTCGATCGTGCCCGGCGTGGCGCGCGGGTACCCACGTCCGAGGATGTCGAGGAACTCGTCGGTCTGCCCGAGCTCGGTGTTGTCTGGGCACTGGAGCTTGTTGAGGTGCGTGGACACATCGGCGGGAGCCACCACGGTTCCCCCGGACCACTGGACGTGGTGGGGATCCCCGCACGACTGGCGCCACTGCCACCACGCGCCGCCCCACGCGTAGCGGTCCTCGTCGACTGCGTAGCGGCGGGCCTCGGCGAGCGAGGCCGCGGAGGTGTCCCACCACCCGTACTCCCCGCCCCAGTTCGGGATGCCCAAGTCGGCGGTGATGCCTGCGATGAGCCGGTTGGTCCCCTCGATGGTGAGCCCGAGGCCTCCGTCGATCGACTCGGCGTAGTTGTGCACCCCGGCGGCCACGTTCTCGGTCGACACCCCAGCCGCAGCAGGGTCGGGGATCATCAGACCCCGGCTCACGTCCGCCGAGGGGATGGCCGGCTCGACGATCACGATCGTGTCGAACGGAGCGCCCGCCTGCGCGGCACGGATCGATCGGATCACGTCACCCAACAGGTCGTTGTAGGCCGCCGACAGCTCGCTGGCCGGGCGGGACGTCTCCGGCTCGTTCAGCAGGTCGAAGCCCGCCACCTCCGGGTGTCCGGCGAACCGCTCGGCCACCACCCCCCACATCGCGGCGAACGCGTCGCGGATCCCGTCGCGGTTGTCGTAGAAGTTGTTCCACGCCCGGTTCACGGCGGGCGAGCTGTTGCGCTCGCGGTTCGTGAGGCAGGTCGAGAGGCCGTCGGACTTCACGGCCCACGCGGGGGCGCCGTCCCACCCCTTGGCGGGGGACGTCCCCGCTGGGCAGGTGGACGGATCCGTGGTCGAGAGGAACGCGGTGTACGCGTCCTGGTGCATGTCGATGACGGAGTAGATGCCGTGGGCCGCAGCGGCGTCGACCGCGCCTTCCACGGTGTCGAGGTACGCCTCGTCGTAGGTGCCCTGCACCGGTTCGACGCGCGACCAGGTGACGAGCAGGCGCACCACCGAGAACCCACGGGCCGCCATGGCCGCCCAATCGGCATCGGTCACCGGCAGCGTCGGCTCGATGGTCGGGACGCCCTGCCAGTACTCGCCGAGCGAGTTCACGTTCGCGCCGCGGAGGATCACGTCGCGGCCATCAGCGTCCACGAATCGACCGCCGGCGGTGTGGAGGGGCAGGAGCTCGACCACGTCGGTCACGGACTCGGCAGCGAGCGCACGCGTCGCCGGCTCGACGGGCGCGGCACCCCCGATGCCGTTGGCGCCCACGACCAGCTGAGACGTCACCGCCACGCCGGCGAACGTCGCCCACCACCGTCCTCGTGCCACGACGCCCCCTAGGTCGACCGAAGCGTCGGAACGTAACGTGAGGGGCCACGGTCCCGCAACGCCGCGTGGTGTCGTCGGGCCGTGCCATCGATGAGGGGGACCCGATGACCATCGACCTGCGCACGCGCATCGACCCGATCGACGGCCCCGACCCGCAGCGCGGATCGCGCATCGACCTGGCCACGATCGCGGACCAGCTCGGCGCCCTCGGCACCCCTCCGCCGGTGGTCGGTACCCTCGAGCCGCTCGACCTCCTCGTCGAGGGCCTCGGGGCGTGGCGCGTGTCCTGGGACGGGCGCCGCTTCGCCCTCGCACCGGCGACGTGCCCGGATGCAGCCACCACGTGGACGATCGCCGGCGATGACCTTGCCGACCTGCTCGACGACCAGGTGACCCCCATCGGCCTCATGACCTCGGGCCGGCTCCACGTGGCGGGCCGCATGTCCCAGGCGATGGACTGGTGGCTGACGCTGCGGGCCGCGCTCGACCACCACGGCTGGTCCGACCCCGCTGCCGTCGCCGCCGACCTGCCCGACCTCACCCGGTCGTTCACCCTCGACGACGACCCTCGCGAGGTGATCGACTTCCTCGACCGTGCCGGCTTCGTGCACCTGCGGGGCGTGTGGTCTCCCGAGGAGATGGCGACGATCAGCGCCGACATGGATCGCGCCGCGCCCACCTACTCCCAGGGCGACGGCCGCTCGTGGTGGGCGAAGACGTCGACCGGCGATCGCCTCGTGCGCATGCAGGGGTTCGACCGCCACTCCGCTGCGACGGCCGAGCTCCTCCACGACGACCGCCTTCGCCACGTCGGCGACGCGGTCGGCCTCGGCCACGTCCACGAGGGCTTGGAGGGGAACCTCATCGAGGCGCTCTTCAAGCCGATCGGCGTCATCGAGGGGATCTCCGACATCCCCTGGCACAAGGACTGCAGCCTGGGTCGCCACAGCTACGAGTGCTGCTCGCTGACCTGCGGCATCTCGGTCACCGGCGCAGGCCCGGGCACCGGCCAGCTGCGGGTCATCGCCGGTTCGCACCGGGTCCTGGTCTGGCCAGCGCTGATGGACGTGGACCGCATCGGGCTACCCGACGTGGCGCTCGCCACCGAGGTCGGCGACCTCACCGTGCACCTGAGCTGCACGCTCCACATGGCGGAACCGCCCACGCTCGCCGAGCGCCGGGTCCTCTACACCAGCTTCCGCCTCCCCGCCCTCGACGATGCCGCCGCCCGCGCGGCGAGCCGCCGGCTCCTGAGCGTCGCCCGCGAGTCCGCGCCGCTGACCACGAGCCAGCCCAGCGCCGTCTGACCGGCGGCCCGCCGTACCCCACCGGCGCCGGCGCCGGTGCCTGGGTGCACGCCCCACGCGCACCCGAGCACCAACCCACCGAAGCGGGCGCCCTCGCCAACGCTGGCGCGGTGCCTGGGTGCACGCCCCACGCGCACCCGAGCACCAACCCACCGAAGCGCGCGCCCTCGAGCCGATCGCTCGCGGGAGCGGTCCGGGGCTACTTCAGCGCGGTGGGGGCGACGAGGCCGCCCGACGCACCGGTGAGCGGAATCGGGGTGGCCGTCAGGAGGCACTCCCAGCGACCGTCGGCCTCGCTGTCGGCGGCGAGCTCGTCGAGGTTCCAGATCTGGCCCTGCGCGAGCCCGATGTCGCGAAGGTGGATCATGTGGATCGGCAGGAGCGCCGCGGGATCCTCGCCGGGGAAGCACTCGAGCACGAACGTGTCGGTGGCCACGGCGGCGACGTCGTGGTCGCGGAACCACTCGATGCTCTTCGTCGACAGGCCGGGGCACACCATGCGGTAGCGGTCCTTCTCCCCGATGCGGAGGAAGTGGAGGTGACCGGTGCGGACGAGGACGATGTCGCCAGGGTCGACCGTGAGCCCGGCAGCGGCCGCGCACGCGTCGAGCTCGTCGCCGGTGATCGGGTGGTTGTCGTCGAAGTGGTCGACCCCGTGGAGGCGGGCGACGTCGAGCAGCACGCCCCGCGACGCGACCGCGCCGTATGCCTGGATGCCGAGGTCTCCCGCGCCTGCCTCGGTGACCTGCTCGCGCGGCACCCCGTTGTAGAGCTCGCCGCCGTAGCCCACGTGCGACAGGGCGTCCCAGTGGGTGCACGCCTGCACGCCCATCGAGAACCGATCGTCGTTCGTGGTGAAGCCGTCGGCATCGCCCGTGTACTCGACGTTGATCGCGGTCATCTCGAGCTTCGGGTTGTCTCGTCCCGGGATGGCGCCGGTCTGGGGGCCGTCGGCGTCGTAGGGCAGCGACAGCGAGAACGCCTTGCCGTCGCGCACCGCGGCGGCGCCTCGCAGCACCGCGGCGGGATCGATCAGGTTGAGCGTGCCGCGCCGGTCGTCGTCGCCCCACCGGCCCCGGTTCGAGACCCGGGCGGCGAGGTCGAGCAGGTCGTCAGGGAGCTTCGGCATGGGCGGGCGACGGCACGATGACCGGGGTCGGGCCGGGGTCGATGCCGGCGCGGGCGGCGATCTCGAGGGACACCACGTCGCCGATGAGGGCGAGGTCGAGCAGCTGGGCCAACGCCCCCTCGCCCTCGGCTCGCACGGTGTGGATGCCGGTGACGACCTCTTCGGTCCAGGTCTCGACCTGGGCGAACTGCTCGGACACCTGCGGAGGCTCGTCGTCGTGGCGCAGGAGGACGAGCGACAGCACCTGCCGGGTGATGTCGCCGTGCTGGCCCCAGCCCGACAGCTCGCCGTGGACCACGCCAGGAAGCTCGCCCGCGAACGCCGGCGCCTTCGCCGAGAGGTTGAGCTGGGCCTTCCACCGCGACGCGGCCACGCCGCCGAGCACCCCGCCGCCGTACACGAGCGGGATCGTGCCCGCGAGCTCCCTGGCCAACCGGTCGGCCAGCCCATCCGGCCCGGCCAGCTGGTCGCGCCGCCGCTTGAGCTGCTCGATGGCGGCCGCGATCCAGTCGCGGCCACCCGGGTACAGGCCCATGGCGTCGAAGGCCTTGAGCACCGGGACGCTCAGCGCGCCGATGCGCGCCCGAGGCGGCACGTGCGGCCCCTCCCCCGCCTTCGGCAGGTACACGGTGGGGGCCTCGACCGAATCGGCCAGCGCGCCGAGCTGGCCGCCGCTGGTGACGGCGAACAGCTTGGCCCCAGCCTCCACGCAGGTGGCAGCCGACGCGATGACCTCGGGCGAGTCGCCCGACGCGGAGATGGCCACCACCAGGGTCGACGGGTCGACGAACGACGGCGGCTCGAACCCCTTGTGCACCACGAGCGGTACCGGGAGGAACGGACCGGCGACCGCTTGCAGCAGGTCGCCCACCCATCCGGCCGCCCCGGTGCCGAGGACGAGGATGTTGGCGATGTCGTCGTGGGCCGGCAGGTCGCCGGTGACGCTCAGGCTTCGGCTCGCGGCCGCGAGCTGCTCGGGCAGCTCGAGCGTGGCGGCTCGGAACCCGAGCGAGTCGAGGGGCTCGGACACGGGCTAGGCCAGCGTGGAGGGCGTGCCTTCGGCCTCAGCCTTGGCGAGCAGCCGCTCGTGCTCGGCGTCATCGACCGTGGTGGCCTCGTCGACCAGCATCACCGGGATGTCGTCGCGGACCTCGTACCGACGCTTCAGACGAGGGTTGTAGAGCGCGTGCTCGGACTCGAAGTAGAGCAGCGAGCCCTTGTCTTCGGGGCAGGCGAGGATCGCGAGGAGCTTGGGGTCCAGGGCCACGGTGTCTATCCCTTGGTGATGAGGTGGAGGAGCTCGGAGGTGTGATCGTCGCACGCGTCGCGCGTTGCGGCCTCCAGGTTGAGCCGCAGCAGGGGCTCGGTGTTGGACGGGCGGAGGTTGAACCACCAGTCTCCGAGGTCGACGGTCAGCCCGTCGAGGCGATCCTGCGCGGCGCCCGGCACCTCGGCGGCGAAGTGGGCAGCCACCGAATCGATCACCGCGGCCGGATCGTGGACCTGGGTGTTGATCTCGCCCGAATCCGCGTAGCGATCGAACGGGCGGCGCAGCACCGACATGGGCTCGTCGCCACGGCACCGGCGCTCGAGCACGTGCATCGCGGCGATCAGCCCCGAATCGGCCCGGAAGTTGTCGCGGAAGTAGTAGTGGGCCGAGTGCTCGCCGCCGAACGCTGCGCCCGTCCGGGCCATCTCGGCCTTGATGAACGAGTGGCCGACCTTCGTGCGCACCGGGATGCCACCGTGCTCGCGCACCACCTCGGGCACCGCCTTCGAGCAGATGAGGTTGTAGAGGACGGTGGCGCCCGGCTCCTTCTCCAACACCCCCGAGGCGACCAACGCCGTGGTGGTGGAGCCCGACAGGCCGATGCCCTGTTCGTCGACCACGAAGACCCGGTCGGCGTCGCCGTCGAACGCGAAGCCGATGTCGGCGCCGACGTCGCGCACGCGGGCGCACAGGTCGCGCTGGTTCTCGGGCTGGATGGGATCGGCAGGGTGGTTCGGGAAGGTGCCGTCGAGCTCGGGGTAGAGGATCTCGAGGTCGAACGGCAGCGCATCGAACACGGCCGGGACCACCAGGCCGCCCATCCCGTTCGCCGTGTCGGCCACGACCTTCAGCGGGCGGAACGTGGACACGTCGACGAAGGAGCGAACGTGGTCCGCGAACGCGCCCAAGAGGTCGACCTCGGTGCGGCCGCCCGGCGTGGCCACCGAGGGCAGCTCCGAGCGAGCCGCGTCGCGCACCTCGGCGAGGCCGCTGTCGATGCCGACGGGCCGCGCCCCGGCCAAGCAGAACTTGATGCCGTTGTACTGCGCCGGGTTGTGCGACGCGGTGAACATCGCCCCTGGGGCGTTGCGGCTGCCGGAGGCGTAGTAGAGGAGGTCGGTGGAGGCGAGGCCGAGGTCGACCACGTCGACGCCCTGCGAGCGGACGCCGTCGCTGAACGCCTCCGAGAGCTCGATGCCGGAGGGACGCATGTCGCGGGCCACGAGGATCTCGGGCACCGCACCCCCTTCGGCGAGCGCGAACCGGGCGAACGCGGCACCGATCGCCCGGCACCCGGCAGCGTCGATCTGGTCGGGGAAGGTGCCCCGAACGTCGTAGGCCTTGAAGATCGCATCGAGGTCCGACATGGCCTGGCGACCTTACTCGCCCGCCTCCGAGGCACCGAGACGGATCGCTCCGGCCTCCCCATCGGTCAGGTCGTAGGCGCCCGATGCCCCGGCCCGCCGGATCCGCCCGAGGTCCACCAGGAGCCGGAGGGCGTCGCGCACCACGTGCACGGTCGAACGATCCGAGTTCGCCACCTCGACCGGCACGTCGGCCACCGCGAGGCCGTAGCGCTCCGCGAGGTGCAGGAGCTCGACGTCGAAGGCGAAGCCGTCGACGCGAGCGTGCCGGAACAGCACCTCGGCGACATCGCCACGCAGCGCCTTCAGGCCGCACTGGGTGTCGGGGTGCGCGTCGTGGAGCACCGCCCGGGTGGCGAGGTTGATCGCCCGACCACCGACCTGGCGGACCGTCGAGGCCTCGACGAGCGTGGTGGAGCCCTCGTGGTACCGGTTGCCGACCACGACGTCCCAGCCCTCCTCCACCGCAGCGGCCAGGCGGGCGACCTGCGCCGGCGCGTACGAGAGGTCGGCATCGGTGAAGGCGCGCACGGCGCCGCTCGCGGCGAGCATCCCGGCGCGCACCGCTGCGCCCTTGCCACGGTTCTGCGCCAGCT
The DNA here is from genome assembly GCA_039812605.1 of Acidimicrobiia bacterium. GTDB lineage: Bacteria > Actinomycetota > Acidimicrobiia > Acidimicrobiales > Iamiaceae > Aquihabitans. The sequence continues at coordinate 16,689 of JBDIAX010000053.1, forward strand.
CGATCACGATGTCGGCATCGACGGCTCGTGCCGCGCTCGCCGTGCCGTCGCCGCTGCCGTCGTCGACCACCACGACCTCGAGCCCGCCCGCGACCAGCGGTCCGAGCTCGGCCCGGACCCGCTCGACGGTCCCGGCGACCGTCGCAGCCTCCCGGTACGCGGGGATCACGAGGCTGAGGTGCACCGGCGCCGCCGGGAGCGGGCGCGGTCGCGGTTCGGGGCGCGGCCGTCCGGAACCGTCCCGCCGTCGAGCGACCACGTCAGTCGGCCTCGGGCTCCGCCGAGAGGTCGGACGCCGCCACCGACGGCGCCGACGCCGAGCCCGAGGCCGCATCGACATCGACGTCGGCCGACGGCCCCGTCGCGTCGAGGTCTCCCTCGACCGCGTCGGCAGGAGCCCCGTCGTCGGGAGCTGCGTCGTCGAGGGCCGGTGCCTCGTCAGCGGGAGCGACGACCGCCGGGATGGCGATGACGCGGTCGACCCAGCGAGACAGCCGCGGCTCGCGCTCGGGTGCCACCTCGATCCGCGGACGTCGAGCGAGCAGCACGAGCCCGACCAGGCCGACCAGCGTGAGGACGTAGGCCAGCAGGTCGACCGGGGTGCGTCCGTAGCGCATCTCGACGTGGGTGTCGGTGGGGATCACCACCATGAGGTTCGGGGTCACCCGGTAGGGGCCCTTCGCGCCCGACACCTGCCAGTTGGGGAAGTACGAGGTCTTCACCAGGATCGGCACGCCGGGCTCGGAGACGTCGAAGGAGATGGTGTCGCGGCCCTGGTCGATGTCGGTGACCTCGACCGCTGGCAGCTCCTTGCGCACCGTGGACGGCACCTGGTCGATGGGGCCGGTGAGGCCGAGCTGGTCGCGCACCCACTTCACCATCGCCCGGTCGTCGGTGGGCACCGGGCGGGCCTCGACGCGCGCCCAGTCGTCGGGCCCCGACGCGGCGAGCGGAACGCTGAGGTCGCTCTGGCGGAACCACGCGACCGACGTGGGCAGCCACCCCTCCTGGGTCTGGTCGATGCCCGTGACGACCGCCGGCTCGTAGGCGAGCGGCGCCACCGTCGGCGCTTCGGCGATCTCGTAGATGTGCCAGCCACCGGTGACGGCGATCTCGGTGAGGTCGGGGTGGCGGCTGGCCTGGTCGACGGCGTTGGGCGTGGTGGCCAGGTAGTAGCGGACCCCGAGGAGCTGGAGGTGGCGAACGCCGGCATCGATGTCGAAGCCCGGGTAGGGCAGGTCGCGCTGCGGGGTGGACCCAGCCGTCGACAGCTCCGGCGACATCAGGAAGTGGTACGGCACCGTCGCGCTCGACTCGAAGTAGAGCCCCTCCTGGGACCCGATGCACCCATCGGTGAAGTACGGGAGCATCATCAGCGCCATCGGCGTGCCGTACCCGGCGAACCGCTCGTTGTTGTACTCCCAGAACGCTCGACCGCAGCCGTACCGCTGGTCTTCGCCGATGCCGGCCATGGTCTGCACGAGCGCCTTGTACTCGGGCCAGCCGCCGGAGGTGCACGCCACCGTGGACCCGGGAGCGTCGCACCCCTCGGGCTTGGCCGTCTTGGCCTCGAGGCCCGTGTAGTTGTTGCCCGACCACCCGAGCGCGGGGTTGAGGTAGTCGGTCTGGAAGATCCACCAGCTCGAGCGCGTCACCTGTGTGCCGTCGGCCTTGGTGACCACCTGGCGCTGCACCCGCCCGTCGAGCATGCCGTTCATCGGGAGGACCACGTAGACGAGGGTGAGCGCGATCGCGAGCACCGACGTGGCGACCGACACGGCCCGCATCGGGCGCGCCGGGTCGCCCGATGCCGTGGCGGCGATGAGCCGAAGGATCTCCCCCAGCCCGATGGCGGCCAGCAGCGCCACCGCCAGGAACATGAACGGCAGCAGCCGGGCGTTCCACAGCCGCATCTGGGGGAGCCACGCGAACGCCGCCCAGACCCCGATCCAGGCGAAGCCGAGCACGAGCCCGACCCGGTGCATGCGCACCACCGAGATCAGCACGCCGATGAGCGCCATGAGGAACAGCCACCGCAGGCCGTTGGGCAGGAGGTAGTACCAGATGGAGGTCTCGTCGCCGTTGGCCAGCGGGAGGCGCTCCCACCCCATGTCGTTGACGTACTGGTGGCGCAGCGCGAAGGGCACCACCCAGAAGGCGGTGAGCAGGCCCGCCACGGGGACGGTGGTGGCGAGCCAGCGGAAGCGCCCCTTGCCCGGGCTGACGAGGAAGAGCCCCACGGTGCACGCGAGCACGAAGAACGCGGGGATCAGGTGGCACAGCCCGGCGAGGGCGAAGAGCACCGCCGCCAGCGCTCGGTGGCGCCCGGTGCGCAGACCACGGACGGCCACACCGAGGTAGACGATGGACAGCGTGAGGCCGATGGAGAAGGCGAACTCGCCCGCCATCGTGGACGTGAAGTTGCCGCCGATGATGTTGCCGGTGTTGTTGTACGCCGGATCGTGGTTGAACACGAACAGCAGCGATGCCGCGGCGGCCAGGGGCGGCACGGGGAACGGCAGCCGCGACGCCCGGGCGAGGAACCAGCAGGCCAGGGGCATCGCCAAGAGCCCCGCTGCGGTGACGAGCTTGAAGGACCGGTTGTAGGGGATCGGCACCGCGAGGACGACCACCACGGCCCCCACGACGGTCAGGAACCAGCGCCACCGGTACAGGCGCGGGAACCACCAGGCGGCGACGATCCCGGCGAGGGCGAGGAGGACGACGACGACCCCGGCGTACCAAGGGAGCCCCACGAACAGCGCCACCACGAAGAGCGACGGGACCACCATGTAGAACTGGTAGGCGGGGAAGCCGTCGTACCAGTCGGGCGTCCAGCCGGTCAGGCGCCAGTGCGGCAGGAGGTGGTCCGCGAGGTAGCGCGGCCCCCAGACGTGGGCGCCCATGTCGCCCCCGGTGGGCGTGGTGGTGGACCACAGGTCCCCGGGATGCAGCGCGCCCAGGATCACCGCCGTGCAGACGATGACGGTGGCGGCCGAGACGACGGCCTCGACGGCGCGCCCGGGGTCGTCGCCCCACCGTCGGGTCAGCCAGCCCCACCAGGCCGCCAGGCGGTGGTCGAGGCGCACGAACCCATCGTCGGCCCCGGCAGGATCGACCACGACCTCATCGGAGGTGGCGGTGGGGGCGGGCACCGGTTCGTCCACCGGACCGGGGGCATCGGCGGGCTGGCCCGGGGGCGGGATCACTTCCCCCACAGCAGCACCGCCACGGTCGTGAGGTTGAAGCCCATGTGGGCCATGATCGCCAGGCCGAGGCGCCCCGTGCGGAGCACCAGCAGGCCGAGGACCAGCCCGACCCCCACCAGCGCGGCGAGCTGGAGCACCTGGAAGTGGGTGGCGCCGAACCACACGCTGGTGGCGACGAGGGCGACCCACGGTCCCCACCGCTTCTCGAACGACCGGAGCACGAGGCCCCGGAAGAACAGCTCCTCCACGATCGGCGCGCCGATGCCCACGATGAGCACGAACAGCAACGGCCCCCATGTGCCCACCGCCTTGTCGGCGAGCTCCTGGGCCGGACGGGAGAGGTCCTCGCTGTCGGTGCCGGTGAGCTGCATCACGGGCCACGAGAGCAGCGGCACCAGCACGAGCTGGGCGGCGAAGCCGATCACCAGGCCGAGCGGCACGTCGGACCAGCGGATCGAGACCCGGAAGTCGCGGATCCAACCGTTGCCCTTCTTGGCCGCCGCCCACAGGGGCACGCCGGCGAAGCCGAGCCACAGCGGCGGATAGCTGAGGGCCTGGAGGGCGAGGGGGGCGTCCTCGGGGTGCCGCGCGTAGCCGGAGATGCCGAGGATGAGCCCGTAGACGAGGTTCGCGGCGACGAACCCGATCAGCCAACCGGCGAGCGCGTCGCCCAACCCCCACGTCGGCGTGGCGAGGTTCGGATCCGCTGGCGCGACGAAGGCTCGTCGGCTCGCGCCTGGGGGCGGAGGTGGAGGCGGCGGCAGCGGTGCCGGATCCATCTGGGGGCGCGGGTCGGCCATGGCGCGGCGAGCCTAACGGTGGGCCGGGGATCGCCCGTGGTCGGTGATGGCTACGACGCCAGCGGAGCGGCGCCGAACCCCGGCGAGGCGGCACGCAGGTCGACCAGCTCCCAGCCGCGGGGCGGGACGGTGCGCGCGGCGTGGCGGTCGCACAGGTCGTGCGTCATCGGGTGACCTTCGGGCGTGAGGTCCTCCAGCCAGACCGTGGCCGACTGGTAGCCGTAGGAGAGGGTGACCGTGGCCGGCTCGGCGCAAGCCGGGCGGGCGCATCCGCGACGCATGGGCCGGAGGGTACCGAGCCAGGCACCGGGTCGTGGGGATGGTGGCTCCCGATCCCCCGTGGTCGGCTGCCGGACCCGACGACCAGCCCCCTAGCATGGTCCCATGTCTCCTGACGGCCCTCCTCCTCCCCCGCCACCGCCACCGCCGCGCCCCCGCGGCTCGGCCGGCTCCGGCGGCGGGCCAGGCGGTGCCGGCGGGCCCGGCGGGCCCGGTGGCGCT
>JBDIAX010000054.1:0-21113 GCA_039812605.1 Acidimicrobiia bacterium
CGGCGCGGCCCGGAGGCCGGCGCGGTGGGCGCGGGCTTGGGCTCAGCGCCCACGAACGTGCGCGACTCGACCCGCGCCCGGAGCTCGGCCTCGGTGGCCTTCATGGCGTCGCGCCCCTCGCTCGCGGCCGCCTTCACGGTGTCCGCGATGCCCCGTGCGCCCGCCGCGGCACGCACGGCCACCTGCTCGGGCAGGTACTGCTCCACGGTCTGCTCGACCTTGCGCTTGGCCCAGAAGGCGCCGCCCGCGCCGACGACCACCCCGGTCCCCATCCAGATGACCCGCTTGAACACTTGGCTACTCCCTTCGCATCCGCCGGGCGGCGCGCGTGGCGCCCGACCGCAGCGCCACCGTCTTGATCACCGGCGCCGAGAGCGCTCGGTAGGCGAGCTTCGAGGTGGCGTCGACCGTGGCGCTGATGGACTCGGCGCTTCCCACGAGCCGGTCGACCCGCTCGAGCTCGACGTTGGCCTCGGCGAGCGCCGCGGCCATGTCGTCGATCAGCGGCAGGGCCTGGGCGTTGAGCTCGTCGAGCGTGCGCGTGACGCGGCGGACGGCGACGAGGATCCGCTGGAGGGCGAACAGCACGGCCACCACCGCCACCACGCTGCAACCGGTGATGATCACGAGCGCGAGGTCCGACGCCGACAGCTCGGCCAGGAGGACCGTGGTCACGACTCGTCCTCGGTGCTGGTGCGCTTCGCCATCCGCTCCGCGATCTCCCGTTCTCGGCCGTGGTCGGACGGCTCGTAGTACCGACGACCGACCACCTCGTCGGGGAGGTGCTGCTGGGGCACCCACCCGCGAGGGTCGTCGTGAGGATACCGGTAGCCCGAGCCGTGGCCGAGCTTCGCGGCGCCTTGGTAGTGGGCGTCGCGCAGGTGCGCCGGCACGCCCGAGGATGGCCGGTCGCGGACGTCCTGGCGGGCGGCCCCGATCGCGGCGGTCACCCGGTTCGACTTGGGGGCCGCGGCGAGGTGCACCACCGCCTGGGCGAGGTTGAGCTGCGCCTCGGGGAGCCCGACGTGCTCCACGGCCTGCGCCGCCGCGGTGGCCACCAGCAGCGATAGCGGGTCGGCCTCGCCGACGTCCTCGGAGGCGAGGATGATCAGCCGTCGGGCGATGAAGCGAGCGTCCTCCCCCGCCTCGAGCATGGTGGCGAGCCAGTAGAGCCCGGCATCGACGTCGGAGCCTCGGATGCTCTTGATGAACGCCGAGATCACGTCGTAGTGGTCGTCGCGCCCGTAGCGGAGCGCCTTGGTCCCGAGCGCGGCCTCCGCGTCGGCGAGCGTCACCGTGGCCTGGGCCGCTCCGCCCTCGGCGGCCAGCCGCTGCTGCGCCAGCGCGATCGCCACGTCGAGGCTGGTGAGCGTGTGGCGACCGTCGCCGTTCGCCCGGGCGGCGAGGTGCGCGATGGCGTCGTCGTCGGCAGCGACCCCCTCGGTGGCGAGCGCCTTCGCCACGAGCGATCTCGCCGCCTCCTCGTCGAGCGCGTGGAGGCGAAACAGCGTCGAGCGGCTGAGCAGCGGCGGGTTGACCTCGAAGTACGGGTTCTCCGTGGTGGCGCCGATGAGGGTGAGCAGGCCGCTCTCGACCGACGGCAGGAGCGCGTCCTGCTGCGCCTTGTTGAACCGGTGCACCTCGTCGAGGAAGAGGATCGTGCCCTGCTGGCGCTCCCCGAGGCGCTGCTCGGCTCGCGCCACCACCTCTCGGACGTCCTTCACCCCGGCCGTCACCGCGGAGAGCACCTCGAAGGCCCGCTCGGTGTGGCGGGCGATGACCTTCGCCAAGGTGGTCTTGCCGGTGCCGGGCGGCCCCCACAGGATCACCGACGAGAGCCGATCGGCCTCGATCAGCACCCGGAGCGGCCGACCCGGACCGACCAGGTGATCCTGGCCGACGATGTCGTCGAGCGTGCGGGGACGGAGCCGGTCGGCGAGCGGCGCGCGGCGTGCGAGCTGCTCCTCGGCGGACGCGCCGAAGAGGTCGTCGGCCATCAGGAGGTGCCCGAGCCCGGAGCGGGCCGCGGCGCCTCGTGCTCCACGACCACCGGCTCCCTTGGCTCCTTCGCCGACAGCAGGCGATCGAGCTTGGCCTCGATGCGTGACAGGTCGTCGGAGTCGATCACCCGCATCCGCAGGCTGGCCAGCTCTCGAGCGAGGTAGTCGAGGTCGGCCTTCACGTCGGCGGCGCGCCGGCGATCCTCCGCCGCCTCGCGGCGATCGCGGTCGGCCTGGCGGGTCTCGGCGAGGAGGATCAGCGGGGCGGCGTAGGCGGCCTGGGTCGAGAACGCCAGGTTCAGCAGGATGAACGGGTACTTGTCGAAGCGCAGGTCGTGCGGCGCCGCCGTGTTCCAGGCGAACCACAGCAGGACCATCACGGTCTGGAACGCCAGGAACTTCGCGGTGCCCAACGTGTGGGCGATGCGCTCGCTGAAGCGGCCGAATCCCTCCGGGTCGTAGTGGTACCCGAAGCGATCCCCGTAGCGGGGGGTCGAGAGGTCTCGCGCGGACCTCCGCAGCTTGCGGGACAACAGCACGGGCCGAACCTACCCGCCACCTCTCCGTGGCGGCGCCATGGGTTCGCGACCGCGCCCGGGCGTGGTCAGACGGCCGGCGGCCCAGCGGGGGGCGCGGCCGGCGCCACGCCCGCGACGCTGGCCCAGTAGTCGTTCAGGCGGCCCTGGGTCTTCGCCAGCCAGATGAACGGGCCCACGAGCGGGAGCAGGATCCAGCAGCCGGTGACCGCGGAGATGCCCGACTCACGTCCGGTGCGCTGGTAGAGCGCGTTGACCTCGCCCGGCATCAAGAAGCAGTTCACGAACCCGATGAAGATGGCGATGAGCAGCCCGACCCCGCCGCCGATGCCCTGGCCGGAGTGGTCCTTCATCTCCTTGAAGGTCGCGTACTGCCAGTACAGGCTGTAGATCCCGAGCGTGACGATGCTGAGCAGCACCACCACGACCCACGAACGTTGCTGGCCGATCGGCCCCATGGCGGCTCCTTCGCCTCGACGGTCGGCGACCACCGTAGGGATCGGGCCAGACGCTCAGGTGGATGGGGGCAGCACCCGCAGGCCGAGATCGGCGAGCTGCTGGGCATCGACCTCGGTGGGCGCCCCGGTCATCGGGTCGATGCCCGACTGGGGCTTCGGGAAGGCGATCACCTCGCGGATGTTCTCCTCCCCCGCGAGGATCGCGGTGAGCCGGTCGATGCCGAAGGCGAACCCACCGTGGGGCGGCGCGCCGTAGCGGAACGGCGTGAGGAAGAAGCCGAACCGCTTGTCGGCCTCCTCCTCGGAGATGCCGAGCAGGCGGAAGATCCGCGCCTGGAGGTCGGGCTCGTGGATCCGGATCGACCCCGAACCGAGCTCCCAGCCGTTGAGGACGAGGTCGTAGGCCAAGGACCGGACGCTCATCGGGTCGGCTTCGAGGTTCTCCAGGTCGTCGGGGTGGGGGTGGGTGAACGGATGGTGGCCCGGCTTGGGGTTCCCTGCATCGTCTCGTCCCACGAACATCGGGAAGTCGACCACCCACACGTACCGGAAGGGGCCCTGGTGGACGGGGGGCCGGCCCAGGTCGTTGCGGAGCGTGCCCAGCACCTCGCACGTCTGGTGCCACTCGTCGGCCACCACCAGGAGCAGGTCGCCCGGCTCGGCGCCGAACGCCTCGATCACCCCGGCGACCTCGTCATCGGAGAGGAACTTCGCGACCGGGGACGTGAAGGTGGTGCCGCCATCGTCCACCTTCAGCCACACGAGCCCCTTGGCGCCGAGCGACTTCGCCCGATCGGTGAGGCCGTCGAGCTTGTTGCGCCCGTACTCGGCCGCGGCGCCCGGCACCTTGATGCCCTTGATGCTCGCCGCCTTGAAGGCGTTGAACCCGGTGTCGGCGAAGATCGGCGTGAGCTCGGTCAGCTCCATACCGAAGCGCAGGTCGGGCTTGTCGATGCCGAACCGGTCCATGGCCTCGTGCCAGGTGATCTGCTCGATCTCCGGTGGCCGCTCGCCCGTGACGGCCTCGGCCGCGGCCATCACCGCCTCGGAGATGAACGCCAGGACGTCGTCCTGGGTCACGAAGCTGGCCTCGGCGTCGAGCTGCATGAACTCGTACTGGCGGTCCGCGCGCAGGTCCTCGTCGCGCAGGCACCGGGCGATCTGGAAGTACCGGTCGGTGCCTCCGACCATGAGCAGCTGCTTGTAGAGCTGCGGGCTCTGGGGCAGGGCGTAGAACTCGCCGGGCCGCTGGCGGCTCGGGACCAGGAACTCGCGGGCGCCCTCGGGCGTGGAGGGCATGAGCATCGGCGTCTCCACCTCGATGAAGCCCTGGTCCTCCATGGACCGGCGGATGGCCGAGTTCACGGCGGCCCGGATGCGCAGGTTGCGCTGCATGCGCTCGCGGCGCAGATCCAGGTAGCGGTACCGCAGCCGCACCAGCTCGTCGACCTCGTCGGCACGGCCATCCATCGGGAAGGGTGGCGGCTCCGCGACCGACAGCACCTCCACGGTGCAGTCCTGCAGCTCGACCTCGCCGGTGGGGAGCTTGTCGTTCACCGTGCCCTCGGGCCGATGGGCCACCGTGCCGGTGATGCGCAGCACGTACTCGCTGCGCACGTCGGTGTCGTCGTGCACGACGCACTGCAGCACGCCGGTGTGGTCGCGCAGGTCGACGAACGCGAGGTGCTCGCCGTGCTCTCGCCGCTTGGCGACCCAGCCGGCGACCGACACGGCCTCTCCCACGTTCGCGGCGCGCAGCTCCCCGCAGTAGTGGGTGCGCAGTCCGGCGGCGTTGCTCATGGGAGGTCCTCGTGGATGGGGGCGGTGGTGAGGCGGGCGAGCTCGGTCTGCAGGTGCGAGACCAGCTGGGCCCGAGCGATGGGGTCCTGGTGGTCGCCGAACTCGCCCCGCAGCGGGCGGACGGTGGCGGTGCCGTCGGCGACCTCTTGATCGCCGACGATGACCGCGAGGGCCGCGCCCGAGCGGTCGGCCGCCTTCATCTGGGCGCGCATGCCCTTGGCGTCGAAGGCCCGGTCGCAGCGGATGCCCGCGGCGCGCAGCTCGGCGGTGAGGGCGCGTGCCTGAGCACCGCCGGTGACATCGACCACGAAGACGTCGACCCGTGCGGTGGGCACGTCGAAGGTGCCCTCGGCGTCGCAGGCGATGAGCAGCCGCTCGATGCCCGACCCGAAGCCGATGCCGGGCGTCGGCGGGCCTCCGAGCTCCTCGACCAGCCCGTCGTAGCGACCGCCGCCCAGGATCGTGGACTGGGCGTTGTCGACGAGCGACGGGACGAGCTCGAAGGTCGTGTGGGTGTAGTAGTCGAACCCCCGCACGAGCCTGGGGGCGAGCACGTACGGGATGCCCGCCTCCGCGAGGCCGTCGCGCACCCGAGCGAAGTGCGCCTCGCTCTCGGCCGAGAGGTGGTCCGCGATCGCGGGCGCGTCCTCGGTGGCGCGACGGGTCTCGGTGCGCTTGGAGTCGAGCACCCGCATCGGATGGGTCTCGACCTTGTCTCGGTCGTCGGGCGCCAGATCGTCGATGCGACCACGGAGGAAGTGGCGCAGGACCTCGACGTAGCGAAGCCGATCCTCGGCGGTGCCCATGGTGTTGAGGAGGAGCTCGACCTTGCGCAGGCCGAGCGCCCGGAGGAACTCCCAGCCGATGGCGATGACCTCGACGTCGACGTCGGGGTCGGCCGAGCCGAGCACCTCGAGGCCGACCTGGTGGTGCTGGCGCAGCCGCCCGGCCTGGACGTTCTCGTAGCGGAACGCCGGCGTGGCGTACCAGACCTTCCACGGCGACGCCGGCTGGTGCTGCACGAACGCACGGACCACCGAGGCGGTGCCCTCCGGGCGGAGCGCGACGTGGCGGTCGCCCTTGTCGAGGAAGTCGTACATCTCCTTGCGCACCGCGTCGGCGCCCTCGGACTCGCGCTGGAAGACGCCGATCTCCTCGAACATCGGGCTCTGCAGCAGCCCGTAGCCGGCTCGCTCCACGGTGGTCGCGTACGTCGCGAGCAGGGCTTCCCACCGCGCCGAGGCCGGGGGCAGCACGTCTTGGGTGCCCTTGGGGGCTTGGAACCTCGCACGTGCCATGGACGAGCGAGGCTACCGCCGCTCCCCCGCCGGCCCCGAACCCGTTCGCGCCGATGCACCCCGGTGCGGGTCAGCGCCGCTGGGGCGTGGAGTGGTCCCAGTCGGCGAGGAGCGTGCGGATGGCGGTGGTGAGGACCAGGGGCTGGTCGAGCATGCCGTGGTGACCGGTCTCGGGGAGCTCCACCACCGGCGCGACCCGGCCGAGCTTCTCGTACATCGACTCGCCGATGTCGGGCGTCACCAGGCCGAGCTCGGCGCGCAGCAGCGCGAACCGGCACCGCACCTCGCTCAGGTACGGCAGCGCCACCATCCGGATCGGCGCGGTGAACGCCGAGAAGACGTGGTGGTCGAACTTCCAGGACCACCCGCCCGGCACCTCGTGCAACGAGCGTCGGGCGACGTGGTGGATCACGTAGTCGAGGTCGTGGTCTTGGGGCGGCACCGTGCGGAAGCGAGCCAGGGCCTCCTCGGCGCTGGGGTACACCTTCGTCTCGCCGAACGCCCGCTTGGCCTGGGCGGCGCGCACCTCGTCGTCGACCTCGACCACCGGCGAGTCGAGCACGACCACCGCGGCGGGGGCGTCGGGGTGGATCGCCGCGGTGGCGATCGTGACGAAGCCGCCCATGGAGTGGCCGATGATCACCGGCGGACCGTCGATGCCGGCATCCGCGGCCACCGCGACCACCTCCGCGGCCCACTGCTCGAGCGAGTAGGCGTCGCGGTGGTCGGAGTCCCCGTGGCCCGAGAGGTCGATGGCCACGACCCGGTGCTCACGGGAGAAGGTGGCCGCGATGTGGGTCCACCAGTGGGCGTGGGCCGCGCCGCCGTGCACGAACACGAGGCCCCGACGGCCCGGCTCGCCCCAGGCGAGGTAGTGGATCCGGGCACCGTCCACCTCGACGTGCTCGTCGAAGAACGGGGTGTGGAGCGCTCTGCGGAACCATCCGGGGGCGTCGCCGGAGATGAGGGAGTCGACGTCGGCGACCATCGCCGCCGACGGTAGACCAACCCGACCCGGCGGCTCGTCAGTCGTGCGACCCGGAACCGGGCAGGACGCGGTAGCTCTCGTAGACGCCGTCGATGCTGCGGATGTTGCCGAGGACCGCATCGAGGTGCGACGGGTCGCCCAGCTCGCAGTCGAAGCGCATGAGCGCGACCCGATCTCGATCGGTCTTCATCGTGCAGGCGATGATGTTCACCTTGTGGGCGGCGAGCACGCCCGACACGTCGCCCAGCAGCCCCGGGCGATCGAGCGACCGGACCTCGATCGACGCGACGAAGGTGCCGCCGGAGAGGTCCGTGTCCCACTCGACCTCGATGAGCCGATCGGTCTGTCCCGCCTGCAGCGATGCGGCGTTGGCGCAGTCGGCTCGGTGGACCGAGACGCCGCGCCCGCGGGTGACGAACCCGATGATCTCGTCGCCGGGGACCGGGGTGCAGCAGCGTGAGAGGCGCACCATGACGTCGTCGAGGCCCTCGACGTGGACGCCGACGCCGCCTCGTGCCCGCCGCATCGTCGAGTGGTTGGTGACCGAGGTGGGCAGCTGCTCCTCGCGAGCGGGATCGCCCGATCGCAGCAGCTTCGAGATCCGGCCGACGACCGCCTCCGGCGACACGTGGTGCTCCCCGATGGCCGTGTACAGCGCGTCGACATCGAGGTAGTTCAGGTCGTGGGCGGCTTCGTCCAGCACGGAGCCGGGCAGCTTCTGGGTCGGCAGGTTCTCCTTGCGCAGCTGCTTCTGGAGGTCCTCGCGGCCGGTCTCGCGGGCATCTTCACGACGCTCCCGCGAGAACCACTGTCGGATCTTGTTGGCGGCGCGAGGCGTGCGGGCGATCTGGAGCCAGTCGCGGCTCGGGCCCGACCCCGCGACCTTCGACGTGAAGATCTCGCAGGTGTCGCCCGAGGTGAGCTGGTGGCTCAGCGAGACCAACCGGCCGTTGACCCGCGCGCCCACGCACGAGTGGCCGACCTCGGTGTGCACGGCGTATGCGAAGTCGATCGGCGTGGCGCCCTTCACCATCGTGATGACCCGACCCTTGGGGGTGAAGACGTAGACCTCGTCCTGCTCGAGGTCGACCTTGAGCGTCTCCATGAACTGCTCGGGGTCCGAGGTCTCCTTCTCCCAGTCGACGATGCGGTTGAGCCACGCGAGCTCGTCGGAGGGGGTGCCGCGCTTGTAGGCGAAGTGGGCGGCGACCCCGAACTCGGCACGCTGGTGCATCTCGATGGTCCGCAGCTGGACCTCGAGGGGCTTGCCCTGCGGGCCCACCACCGTGGTGTGGAGCGACTGGTAGAGGTTGAACTTGGGCATCGCCACGTAGTCCTTGAACCGCCCCTGCACGGGGCGCCACGTGGCGTGGATCGACCCGAGCGCGGCGTAGCAGTCGCGCACCGAGTCGACCTGCACGCGGATGCCGACGAGGTCGTAGATGTCGTCGAACTGGCGGCCCTTGACCACCATCTTCTCGTAGATGCTCCAGAGGTGCTTCGGGCGGCCGCTCACCTCGGCGTGCACGCCCAGCTCCGCGAGCCGCACCCGCACCTCCTCGAGCACCTGCTCGAGGTAGAGCTCGCGCTCGGGGCTGCGCGTGGCGACCATGTGGTCGATCTCGGCGTACTGCTTCGGATGGAGCGTGGCGAAGCTCAGGTCCTCGAGCTGCTGCTTGAGGTCTTGCATGCCGAGCCGGTGCGCCAGGGGCGCGTACACATCGAGGGTCTCGCGGGCGATGCGCGCCTGCTTCTCGGGCGCCATGGCCCCGAGGGTGCGCATGTTGTGGAGGCGATCGGCGAGCTTGATCATCAGCACCCGCAGGTCCTTCGCCATCGCCACGAGCATCTTGCGCATCGACGCGGCCTGCTGCGCGGCCTTCGAGTCGAACTGCACCCGGTCGAGCTTGGTGACGCCGTCGACGATGGCCGCGACGTCTTCGCCGAAGCGCTCGGCCACCTCCTCGAGCGTGACGCCCGTGTCCTCCACCGAGTCGTGGAGCAGCGCCGAGGCCACCGTGACGTCGTCGAGGCCGAAGTCGGCCACGATGCGGGCCACCGCGAGGGGGTGGTGGATGTAGGGCTCGCCGCTCTTGCGGTGCTGGCCCTCGTGCGCCGCCGCGGCCAGCTCGTAGGCCTGCGCGATCAGGACCGTGGACGTCTTGGGGTGGTGCTCGCGGAAGGTGGCGATCAGCGGCGCGAGCTCGACCGACGCTGGCGCGCTCTGGCGGCGCCAGGGGAGCACGCGGCTGACGGTCGACATGGCCCCAGCCTACGGGCGGGCGCAAGCCCTCCGGACGGGGTACTCGTACGCGACGAGCGCGGTGACGGCGTGGCCCTCGAGCAGCGACCGGCCGCCCAGGAACCCGAGCTCGATGAGGAAGCCGAGCGCCTCGACCGACGCCCCGCTCTGGCCCAGGAGCTCGATCGTGGCCGCCGCGGTACCCCCGGTGGCGAGCACGTCGTCGAGGATCAGCACCCGGTCGTCCGCGTCGACGGCGTCGACGTGGATCTCGAGCAGGTCCGTGCCGTACTCGAGGGCGTACTCCTGGCGGTTGGTGGCCGACGGGAGCTTGCCGGCCTTGCGCACGGGCACGAAGCCCGCCCCCAGGTGCAGGGCCACCGGCGCGGCGAGGATGAAGCCTCGGGCCTCGATCCCGACGACCTTGGTGATGCCCAGGTCGCGGAAGGGGTCGGCGAGCTGGCGCACGGCGTCGGCCAGCGCCGCGGGATCGCCGAGCAGCGGGGTGATGTCCTTGAAGAGGACCCCGGGCTTGGGGAAGTCCGGGATGTCACGGATGTGGGTCGCCAGGTCGATCGCCATCAGCGCTTCTTCCCCTGCTTGCGCGCCCGCGGCACCACGGCCGAGTCGCCCTTGGGCTGGGCGACCGGCCCCTCCGGCAGCTCCGCGCCGCTGGTGGCCGAGTCCGTCGGGCGCCCGGCGAGCCGCTCGCGCAGCTCGCGGTAGCGGGGCTCGCGCTCCTTGAGCAGCGCCAGCAGCGGGGTCGCGATGAAGATCGACGAGTACGCACCCGACAGCAGGCCGAGGAACAGCGCCAGGCCGAAGTCCTCGAGGGCGGTGGCGCCCAGCACGACCGACCCGAGCACCAGCACCGACAGGATCGGCAGCAGCGCGGTGATCGAGGTGTTGAGCGAGCGCATCAGCACCTGGTTCATCGAGAGGTTGGCCATCTCGCTGTAGGTCATCTTCGACCGCCGCCCGAGCAGCTTGGAGTTCTCGTCGACCCGGTCGAACACGACGATGCCGTCGTAGATCGAGAAGCCGAGGATGGTGAGCACGGCGATCACCGTGGCCGGCGTGACCGGGAACTGGAACACCGCGTAGAGCCCGACCACGATCAACAGGTCGTGGATCAGGGCGGCGAGCGTCGCCACCGCCATGCGGAACTCGAAGCGCAGGGTGATGTAGATCACGATCGCGATCAGGAAGACCACGAGGGCCGTGCGCGCCTTCTGGGAGATCTGCTTGCCCCAGGACGGGCCGACCGTGTCGACCGTGACCTCGGAGACCTTCGAGCCGGTCTGCTTGGCCAGCTCGTCGGACACCGCCTGGCCGACACGCTCACGCTCGTCCTGCTCGGCCGTGGCCAGCGCGTCGACGTTGGTGCGCATGTCCCCCACCGCGTCGTTCACGAGCTCGACCTTGCCGCTGTCGGCCGAACCGACCGCCGTGGCGAGGTCGTCGATCTGGCCTTGCAGCGCCTTCAGCTCATCGGGAACGTCGGTGGCGAAGGGCCCGTCGATGCCGTCGAGGGTGCCCTGCACGCTCTCGATCGTCGTGCGCGCGGCCGCGGGGACGTCCTTCGCGATCTTGTCGAGACCGCTCGACGCCTTCTGGAGCGCCTGGGTGGTGGCCTTCGACGGCGTTGCGGTGGCTTCGGCCTCCACGCGCAGGATGCGGGTGGAGGAGCCACCGGAGGCCTGGGTGACCTCCTGGACCTGGACGTCGTCGTAGCCGAGCCCGCGCACCGCGGACTCGACCTCCGCGACGTCGGCCTTGCCCGCCGGCACCTCCCACACGGTGCCGCCGGTGAAGTCGATGCCCAGGTTCAGGCCGTTGGCGACCAGCGAGCCCATCCCGATCGCGACGAGCAGGCCCGACACCGCGAACCAGAGCTTCCAGCGCCCGACGATGTTGAACTCGGTCTCGCCGTGGTACAGGCGAGACCACACGCCACCGCGCTTCGGGGTGCTGATGGGGCTGGTCACGACACCACCCCCTCGCCGGCGTCCACGTCATCCTCGACGACGTTCGCCTCCTGGGCCCGGTTGGCATCGGCGGCGAAGCCGAAGAAGCGACTGGAGGTGATGCGCTCGGAGCGGCTGAGCAGCGCGGTGACCGGCCGCGTGAACATGTAGGCCACGATCAGGTCGAGGACCACGGAGATCCCGAGGAAGAAGGCGAACCCTCGCACGGGGCCGACGGTGAGCCACCAGAGCAGGAAGGCACCGAGGAACGAGGCCACGTCCGCGGTGACGATCGTGCGGATCGCGCTCTGGAAGCCGCGCTCGGTGGAGCTGCGGACGCTGCGACCGCTGCGGACCTCGTCCTTCATGCGCTCGAAGTAGACGACGTAGGAGTCCACGGTGGTGCCGACCGACACCACGATGCCGATCACCCCCGAGAGCGTGAGCGCCAGACCTTGGTTGGCCGAGAGCCAGCAGACCAGGCCGTACATGAGCCCGCCCCACACCCCGAGGCCGGCGATGACCACCAGGCCGAGGCCTCGGTAGTAGAGGAGCATGTAGAGGGCGACGGCGGCGATGCCCACGGCGCCGGCGATGAGCCCGGCGTGGAGCGAATCGGTGCCGAGCGTGGCCGACACCTGCTGGAGGGCGACCTGCTCGAACTCCACCGGCAGCGAGCCGTACCGGAGCACGAGGGCCAGCTCCTTGGCCTCGGCCTGGTCGAAGCTGCCGCTGATCGTGAAGTTGTCCGACGCGAGGTCGGGGCCGTTCACGGTGGGCGCCGAGAGGACCTCCCCGTCGAGCACGATGGCGATCGCGCCCCGCGACGCGCCGGTTTCGTCGGTCCCCTGCGCCGGGCACACGGTGGCATCGGCGTTGTAGCAGGCGTTGAACGCGGCGTTGGCCTCGTCCTTGCGGTCGCTCTTCACGGTGACGTTGACGGCCCAGGAGTTCGACAGGGCAGCCTCGGCCGACGACAAGGCGTCGCCCGTGAAGCCGACCGCGCCGAGCGTGTAGATGGTGGAGCCGTCCTTGGATGGCACGACCGCGCCGCCCTCGGGCGTGGGCGTGGCGGCCTCCGCGGCGGCGATGGCCTCGTCGCTCAGCTCGTGGCCGGCGTTGCAGCCCGACGCAGCGGTCGTGTCCGAGGTGACGGCGGTGGTGGTCGTGGTGGACCCGTCGGCCACCGTGGTGGTGGTCTCACCGGCCACCGTGGTGGTCGTGACCTCGGTGGTCGTCGTCGTGGCCTCGGTGGTCGTGGGCGGCGCCGTGGTCGTGGTGGTGCTCGGAGCGAACTGGCTGGGCAGCGCGCCCTCCCCCGACGAGAGCCCGACGCTGCCCATGCCGTCCTCGTCCGTCCCGTCGCCACCGGCCGTGGTGGTGGTCGCGTCAGCGGCCGTGGTGGTGGTCGCGCCGTCGGCGGTCGTGGTGGTGGTGCCCGCTTCGGTCGCCGTGGTCGTGGTGGTGGCGGCAAGCGCGTCGGGGTTCGCGATGCGGCCGATCACCGGACGGAACTCGAGCTTCGCCGTGCAGCCCACCACCTGCTCGGCCTTGCTGCGGTCGGTGACGCCGGGGAGCTGCACGATGACGGTGCGGCCCTGGCGGATGATGTCGGGCTCGGCGACGCCGAGGCCGTCGATGCGCTGGCGGATGATGTCCTTCGCCTTCTCGACGCTCTCCTCCGACGGTAGCTGGCCATCGACCTCACGGGCTTGGAGCACCACCGAGAAGCCGCCCTGCAGGTCGAGCCCGAGGGTGGGCGAGCTGTTCGTCAAGACCGCCGCGAGCACCGAGCCCAGCGACGCGACGACGATGAGGATCAGCGGGACGAGCAGCTGTCGGCGCGTCACGAGGCACCCTCCTCGGTGGGCGCAGCGCCGCCGGCGCTGGAGTCCTGGGGCGTGGGCACGTCGACCTCCCGGTCAGCGATGGCCGTGGGCTCGTCCTCGCTCGCCCCGGGAACGGGGTCGACGCGGGTCGAGATGGCGAGCTTGGCCATGGTGACGACCACACCGGGGGCGACCTCGACGCCCACGGTCTCGTCGCCGACCTCGGCGATGGTGCCCCGGATCCCGCTGAACGCCTCGATCGGGTCGCCGGGCGCGAGCGTCTCGACGAACTCCCGGTGCGACTGGCGCGCCTGCTGCTGGGGCCGGATGATCAACGCCCAGAACCCAGCGATCAGCACGATCGTCATGAGCAACAGGGGAAGCACCGAGCCAGATCCGTTCCAGGGGAAATTGGGCCTCGGGCACCCTAGTTCGCGCCGCCGCGCGCTCCGGATTCACCGAACGCGCTCAGCCCCAGACCTCGAGGACCGCTCGACGGGCGGCATCGAAGCGGCCCTCCACGACGGCGCCCCGGAGATCGACCACCAGCTGCGAGAGCCACGCGACGTTGTGGATCGTGAGGAGCCGGGCCGCGGTCGGCTCGCCGAGGCGGTGGAGGTGGCGCAGGTAGGCGCGGGACCAGCGCGCGCACACCGGGCAGCCGCACGACGGGTCGAGCGGGCCCTCGTCGCGCTCGTAGGCCTTGTTCTTGATGGCCAGGCGGCCCTCGGAGGTGAGGATCGTGCCGTGGCGGGCGTGGCGGGTGGGCAAGACGCAGTCGAACAGGTCGACGCCCAGGCCCACGGCCTCCACGATGCTCGCCGGGTCACCCACCCCCATGAGGTAGCGGGGCTGGTCGGCGGGCAGCTGCTCGAGCGCGGCGGCCAGGGCGGGGAGCATCTCCTCTCGGGTCTCGCCCACCGACAAGCCGCCGATCGCGTAGCCGTCGAAGCCGGTCTCGACCACCTGCCTGGCGCTGCGCTCGCGCAGCCCCGCATCGATGCCGCCCTGGCAGATGCCGAACTGCGCCTGGTCGAGCCCGCGGTCGAGGCGCCAGGGGGCCAGGTCGACGAACGCCGCCCTCCCTCGCTCGGCCCACGCTGCCGTGCGATCGACCGCGGCACGGATCACCCGGTCCGGCGAGGGCAGCGGCGGGCACACGTCGAGCACCATCTGGATGTCGGCGCCCAGCTTCGACTGGATCTCGGCCGCGCCCTCGGGGGTGAGGTGGTGGCGGTCGCCGTCGTAGGTGGAGCGGAACGTGGCCCCGTCGTCGGTGACCTTGGGCTCGAGCGAGAAGATCTGGAACCCGCCCGAATCGGTGAGCACGTGGCCGGACCAGTCCATGAACCGATGGAGGCCACCGAGATCCGCGATCAGGTCGGCGCCGGGCCGCAGCATGAGGTGGTACGTGTTGCCGAGGATCAGCGGGATGCCGAGCGCCTCGAGGTCGGCGGCGTCGAGCGCCTTCACGGCCGCTCGCGTGCCCACCGGCATGAAGAGGGGAGTGGGGAGCGTGCCCCGGGGCGTCGTGATCGTGCCGGTGCGTGCCGCGCCGTCGGTGGCGTGGACATCGATGTGCAGCTTCATCGCTGGGCCTCCGCCCCCGGGGTGCGCTGGAGGAGCATGGCATCGCCGAAGGAGAGGAACCGGTAGCCGTCGGCCAGCGCGTCGCCGTAGAGGTCGCGCCACCGAGGCCCCACGAACGCGCGCACCAGCGCGAGCAGCGACGAGCGGGGCACGTGGAAGTTGGTGAGGAGGCGGTCGACGAGGGCCCACGGGTGGCCGTCGCGGATGAAGAGGCTCGTGGCCCCCTCGACCTCGCCGGTGGCGGCATAGGACTCCAGCGCTCGCACCACCGTGGTGCCGACGGCCAGCACCCGACGCCCCTCGGCCAGAGCCGCCCGGGCCTCGGTCGGGATGCGGTAGCGCTCGGCGTGCATCGGGTGGTCCTCCACCCGATCGGCGGTGATCGGCCGGAACGTGCCGAGGCCGACCACGAGCTCGACCGTCGCGACGTGCGCGCCGGCGGCCCGGCACCGATCGAGCACGTCATCGGTCAGGTGGAGGCCCGCCGTGGGCGCCGCGACCGACCCGGGGGTGCGGGCGAACACCGTCTGGTACCGGTCGGGGTCGGCCAGGGGCTCGTGGATGTAGGGCGGGAGCGGGACCTCGCCGATCCGATCCAGCGCCGCGAGGTCGGCGGGCACGTCGGACGCCGCGCCGTGCACCGACACCACCCGGAGCCCGTCGTCGAGCACGTCGCCCACCTCGACGACCAGGTCGCTGGCGTCGTCGAGGTCGGGGACGAGCGACGTCCCCGGCGCGACGCGCCGACTGGGGCGAACCAGCGCCTCCCAGTCGCCTTCGGGACGGCGCTCGAGCAGCAGCACCTCGACCGCTCCCCCGGTGGGCTTGCGCAGCCGCAGGCGGGCCGGGATGACCTTGGTGTCGTTGACCACGATCAGGTCGTCGGGCCCCACCAGCGCCGGGAGGTCGCGGATGTGGCGATGCTCCGGGGCCGCACCGGGACCGAGGTCGACGAGCAGCCGGGCCGCGTCCCGCGGCTCGATCGGCTGCTGGGCGATGGCCTCGTCGGGCAGGTCGTAGTCGAGGGCGGCGGTGTCCACGGGATCGGCCAGCCTACGGCGCCCGGACGTCGGCCAGCCCCGCTGGCTCAGCCGGAGGCGAGATTGCCCAGGGCAGCGACCGCCGTGCCCGCGAGCACCTGGGCACCGATGGCGATCGCCCCCTCGTGCACGTCGAAGGCACCGGCGTGGAGGTCGACCCGCAGGCCGGCCGGGTCCCACACCCCGAGTCGCAGGTAGCCCAGACGGGCCTTCTCGCCGTACCACGAGAAGTCTTCGCCACCAGCGCTCTGGACGGTGGGACCGACGTGGTCGACGTCGACGATCGCGTAGGCGGCCCGCTCGATCTGCTCGACCGCCCACGGGTCGTTGACGATGGGCGGCGCGCCGACCTGGTGCTCGAGCTCCCACGTGGCGCCGAGCGGCTCGACGATGGAGGCCAGGACCCGGCGCAGGTGCGCCGGGGCGTCCTCCCACGCTCCCCTCCCTGAAGCCCGCAGCGAGCCGAGGAGCGTGGCCTGGGTGGCGATGACGTTGGGCGCGGTGCCGACCTGGATCGCGCCGAAGGTGATGTTGAGGCCGTCGCGAGGATCGGAGAGCCGTCCGAGGGTCATCGGCAGCTCGATGGCGACCCGGGCGGCGATGTGGGCGAGGTCGGCGGTCTCGTGCGGGCGCCCGGTGTGACCGCCCGGTCCGTGCAGGCGGATCCGGAGCTGGTCGGCCGCCGAGGTGATGGCCCCGGCGCTGATCCCGATCGAACCGACCGGCCGAGAGGGATCCGCGTGGAGGGCGAACACCGCCTCGACCCCGTCGACCACCCCGGCTTCCACCAGCGACCGTGCGCCTCCCGGCACCGATTCCTCGGCCGGTTGGAAGATGAGGCGGACCCGTCCGGGCAGGCCGTGCGCCTCGTGCTCGCGGTGCAGAGCGACCGCCGCTCCGAGCACAGCGGTGGCGTGGACGTCGTGGCCGCAGGCGTGGCAGAGCCCCGGAGCCGTCGATCGGTACGGGACCTCCTTCACGTCGTCCAGGGGCAGCGCGTCGATGTCGCCCCGGAGGGCGACGATCGGGCCGCTGGTGCCGAGATCGCACACCAGGCCGGTGCCGGTGGGCCCGACCTCGGGGGCGAGCCCCTCGGCGCGCAGCCGATCGGCGAGGACACGGGTGGTTCGGTGCTCCTGCCACGACGGCTCCGGGTGGGCGTGGAGGTCGCGCCGCAGCGCGATGAGGTCGGCCTCGACCGCGCTCACCGTGGCCGCGATGCGTGCGGGGGCGCTCATCCGCCGATCCTCCCCGAGCTCAGCTCGCGGGCGAGCAGGTCGACCACGGCCCAGAGGTTGGTGCCGCCGTCGGAGATCGCCCGCTGGCGCTCGTAGCTCGGACCGGCCTCCAGGATCTGCGAGATGCCGTCGAGCTCGGTCCGACAGCCGAGCGCATCGGCCTCGGGGCGGACCGACGCCACCAAGGACTCGATCGCCTCGCGAGCGGGCACGAGCGTGCCGCCGTCGTCGACGATGAGCTGCGCGTCGAGGCCGTGACGCCCGGCGCGCCACTTGTTCTCGCCCAAGATCCACTCCCGCAGGCGCTCGGGGGCGCGGCCCTCGTCGTCGAGGCGGTCGACGTGCGCGACCAACGACTGCGCCAGCGCGGCGATCGAGGCGATCTCGACCATGGTGGGGATCCCGTCGCACATGCGGAGCTCGACGGTGCCGAAGTCGGGGTGCGGACGGACGTCCCACCACACCTCGCGCACCGTGGAGATGGCCCCCGCCGCGACCAGGGTGCTCATGTACTGCTCGAACTCCGCCCAGCTGTGCACCGGCGCTGGCAGCCCGGCGGTGGGCAGGCCCTCGAAGACCTTGGACCGGGTGGACGCGAGGCCGGTGTCGTGGCCCTCCCAGAAGGGGCTCGACGCGGTGAGGGCGAGGAAGTGCGGGATGTGGTTGGCGAGCGCGTTGGCGACGACGATCGCCTTCTCCGCCGAGCGCACGCCGACGTGGACGTGGACGCCGAAGATCTGCAGCCGTCGGGCCATCCACTGCATCTCGTGGACCAAGCGGTCGTAGCGCTCGTTGGGGCTCACTCGCTGCTCGCCCCACAGCGAGAACGGGTGGCTGCCCGAGCAGATCACCGTGAGCGACCGCTCCCCCGCCGCCCTGCGAACCTCGGCCAGGGTGGCTTCCAGATCGGCTCGGGCCTCGGCGACGGTCGTGCAGACGCCGGTGATGATCTCGACGCAGCACTCGAACAGCTCGTGCTTGGCCTTGGGGTGGAGGCCGTCGGGGTGGCCGGCGCCCAGCTGGGCGAGGATGTCCGACGCGTGCGATGCCAGTTGACCCGTGCGCAGGTCGATGAGCTCCAGCTCGACCTCGATCCCGAGCGACGGGCCAGCGGAGGCGTGGAACGGGATCTGCACGGCGCGAGGCTACCGCCGACCCCGATGGCGTCAGCCGAACAGCCCGGGCGGCGGCGCGTGGTCGGGCGCGGTGGCCGGCGCCGTGCGCCCGAGGTGCGCCCAGGCCGCCGGCGTGGCGACGCGGCCCCGCGGCGTGCGCATCAGCAGGCCCTCGCGGATCAGGAACGGCTCGTAGACGTCTTCGACGGTCTCGGTGGGCTCGGCGACGCTGATGGCGAGGGTCGAGAGCCCGACCGGCCCGCCGCCGAAGCGCTCGCACAGCGCCGAGAGCAGCGCACGGTCGACCTTGTCGAGCCCGCGCTCGTCGACGCCGAACACCTTGAGGCCCTCACGGGCCGCCGCGGCGTCGACCACGCCCTCGCCACGGACCTCGGCGAAGTCGCGCACCCGCCGCAGGAGCCGGTTGGCGATGCGCGGGGTGCCGCGCGCCCGGCGGGCGATCTCGGCGCAGCCGTCGGGCTCCGCTCGGACGTCGAGGATGCCCGCGGCTCGGGACACGATGGCCTCGAGGTCGTCGGGCTCGTAGTAGTCGAGCCGGGCGACGAGGCCGAAGCGATCGCGCAGCGGCCCGGTGATGAGCCCGGTGCGGGTGGTGGCTCCGACCAGGGTGAACCGAGGCACGTCCATGCGGATGGAGCGGGCGGCGGGCCCCTTGCCCAAGACGATGTCGAGCTGGAAGTCCTCGATGGCCGGGTAGAGCACCTCCTCGACCGCTCGCGACAGGCGGTGGATCTCGTCGATGAACAAGATGTCGCCTTCGGCCAGCTGGGACAGGATCGACGCGAGGTCTCCCCCGCGCTCGAGCGCCGGGCCCGAGGTGACGTGGAGGTCGGCGCCCATCTCGGCAGCGACGATGCCGGCGAGGGTGGTCTTGCCGAGCCCGGGAGGCCCGGCGAACAGGAGGTGGTCGGCGGCCTGGCCCCGCCGGCGGGCCGCCTCCAAGATTATGGTCAGGTGCTCCTTGAGCTCGGCCTGGCCGACGAAGTCCTCCAACGTGCGCGGGCGCAGGCTGACCTCGTCGGACTGCTCGGTGAGGTCGATGGGCTCGGGGGCGAGCAGCTCATCTCGCATCAGCGGGCTCCGGCCAGGCGACGCAGCGCCTCCTTGAGCAGGGACCCGGCATCGCCGTCGGGCAGCTCGCGGGTGGCCTCGGCGATCTCCTCGGGCGAGTAGCCCAGCTCCGTGAGCGCGTCGCGCACGTCGGCGCGCACCGAGCCGCCACCGGCCGCGGGCCCGTCGGCGCCGCCGACGTCGACCACGCCGTCTCCCAGCGGGATGTCGAGCTTGGCCTTGAGCTCGATGAGGAGGCGAGCCGCGGTCTTCTTGCCGACCCCCGGCACCAGGCAGAGCGCAGCGACGTCGTCGTCGGCCAAGACCCGAGCCAGGTTGACCGGTGGGTGGACCGACAAGATGGCCATGGCCAGCGCGGGACCGACGCCGTGGGCGCCGAGCAGCGCCTCGAACGCATCGCGCTCGTCCTTGGAGGCGAAGCCGTAGAGGGTGTCCGCATCCTCGCGGACGTGGTGGTGGACCCAGGCGAACACCTCGTCGCCGAGGTCGCCCAGCCGCGCCGAGGTCGCGGGCCCCGCCTGCACCCGGTACCCGACCCCTCCCACCTCGATGAGGATCTCCCCGGTGAGCGAGCGATCGAGGAGGGTGCCGCGCAGCGACCCGATCATCGTGGACCTCCGGTGGTGCTGAGCTGGGGGCGGCCCGCCTGGGCACGAGCGATGCGGGCGCGGGCCGGCGCGTGGGCGAGGTGGCAGAGCGCGAGCGCGGCGGCGTCGGCAGCATCGGCCGGCTTCGGCGCGACCGCGAGGCCCAGCAGGCGGCGGACCATCTCCTGCACCTGGCCCTTGTCGGCCGAACCGTCTCCCGTGACCGCGAGCTTGACCTCGTTGGGCGAGTACTGGACGACCTCGCACCCGGCACCGATGGCCTCGGCCATCGCCAGACCGCTGGCCTGACCCACCGACATCGCGGTGCGCACGTTGCTCTGGAAGAAGATGCGCTCGACGGCGACCACGTCGGGGCGAAGCTCGGTGAGCAACGCCCGCAGCTCGCCCTGGAGCTCGGCGAGGCGCTCGGGCAGCGGGGTGGACGGTGCGGTGCGGATCACCCCGATGGCCGTGGCCCGGGTGCCGGTCGCGTCGGCGCGCACCGCGCCGTAGCCGCAGCGCGACAACCCCGGATCGATGCCCAACACGAACACGTGTACGACGCTAGCGCGCGCCCCGCCTCGCCCGACGGACCCAGTCGCTCAGGAACGAGGCGAGGGTGCCGATGGGTGGCGATGACCACGACGGACCCGTCCGCGACCGGCGCGCCCCCGCCCGTCGTCGAGCTCCACGGCGTGCGGCGGCGCTTCGGCCAGGTCGACGCCCTGGCCGGGCTCGACCTCATGGTTCCCGCCAACCGCATCACGGTGCTCCTCGGCCCCAACGGAGCGGGCAAGACCACCGCGATCCGCATGATCACCGGCGCGCTCGACCCGCACGCCGGTCGGGTCCGGACCTTCGGCCTGGATCCCTCGGTGTTCGGCGAGGAGGTGCGGCGACGCTGCGGCGTCGTCTCGGCCAAGCCCGCCCTCTACGACCGCCTCGACGGCCACGCGAACCTCGCCTACGCGGCTGAGCTGTACGGCCTCGGGCGCGGCGACCGGATCGACCAGCGCATCCGAGCGGCGGCCGCCCGCTTCGGCATCGAGCACGCGCTCGACCAGCGGGTCGGTGGCTTCTCGACCGGCATGAAGACCCGCCTCGCGCTCGCCCGCTCGATCCTCCACGACCCGGACCTGCTCTTGTTCGACGAGCCGACCTCGGGCCTCGATCCGGAGTCGAGCCACGCCGTGCTCGAGATGATCCGGGAGATGACCGCGGACGGCCGCACCGTCGTCATGTGCACCCACCTCCTGCTCGAGGCCGAGGGCCTGGCCGACCAGGTGATCGTCATGGAGGACGGCAAGGACCTCGTGGCCGGCACCCCGGTGGA
>JBDIAX010000055.1:0-20407 GCA_039812605.1 Acidimicrobiia bacterium
GCAGCTCGATCGCGCGGTCGGCCGCGCTCGCGCCGTCGAACCCGCGCACCGCGCGGTACGCGCCGCCCACGCCGTCACAGGCGTCCTGGTGTTCGCCGCCGGCGACCACATCCGCAGCTACGCCAGGCTCTTCGCCTCCGAGCCCGTCCCCGTCTACACGCACCTCGCCATCGCACGAGCCGCCCTCGATGCCGCCGGCACCGCCTACTGGCTGGCCGACACCGGGATCTCCGACGAGACCCGGATCATGCGCTACGAGGTCACCCGCCTCATGAGCGCCGTCGAGTGCAAGCGGTCCCCGATGCCGTCAGCGAAGGCGAAGAGCCAGGAGATCGTCGACAACGTGAGGGCCGGCGCCGCCCCGCACGGCTGGACCGTCAACCGCAGCAACCCCCACTGCGGCAACCAGGAAGAGCCGAGGCCCAAGCAGCTGATCCGCCGCGTGCTCGAGGACGACGCCATCTTCGGACCCGACGCCCCGGGCATCGCCACCGTCCTCTGGTGGTACCTGTCCGGCGTCACCCACTCCGCCAGCTACGCCCTCATGCAGTCCGTCAAGATCACCGACGACGCACCCAACGCCGCCCCCGGCGAGACCATGGCCGCCATCTCCACCAGTTCCCAGTCCGTATTCATGATGGGGCTTACCGCTGCCCGCGGGTACGCCGCCGCCGTCCAGGAGCACGCCCAGCTGATGGGGTGGAGCTCCGAGCGATGGGACGCCGCCCGCAAGGCCCTGGCCGACCTGGGCGCCACACTCGCAGACTGACCAGCACCCTCGGCAGCCGCTCACCGTGTGCGCTGTCAGAGCCCCTGGGCACTGTCTGGGACCGCCATGGGGAAACGGTATGCCGCTCAGAGGCCGTCGGGTCCGGGTTCCGGTTCGTCCGTGACGTCGAGGCGGGTGTCCCGTTCCTCCGGGAAGAGGTCGGGCTCCTCGAAGATCCGTCCGAGCGTCGACGCGTCCAGGCCGTCGAAGTCGAAGTTGGTGTGGTCGCCATCCATGAACCGGTACCGGGCGCAGAAGGCATCCCGCCCGTCGGGTGTCGTCTGGTAGTCGACGACCTTCATGCGCCGCTGCGGCCAGATCCGCCCTCCGCGCACCCGGCCGGCCACGTAGTCCGTCGCCACGTGGTGGACGAGCTGCAGGACGTACGGGTCACCGTGGGGGAGCGAGCATCCGATGACGGTGAACCCACCGAGCATGTACGAGTAGAGCCCGGCCCCGTCCCATAGAGGGACGAGCGGGGACGATGCGAGCGGCTTGGCGGTCGATGGCGGCATCAAGACAGGTGGGAGCCTCGACCAGGTCTGCCCGTTGGCGAAGTAGGCGTCCAGATCCCGCGGATCGATCACGCCGATCTGGGTGAGCCCATCACCCGGCATTCGGGGCCCTTCCGTCAGGGAGCTGACCCGCAGACCGGGGTCGAAGTGATCGAGGTCGGCGGCGTAGACCCAGTCGATCGACCCATGGAGCTTGCACAGGATGAGCTCGGGAGGGCCGTTTGCCCCGACCGCTGAATGCTCGCTGACCTCCGAGTAGCGCCCGGGGAACCGCCGATAAGGGAGGCCGACCTCCTCGAGCGCCTGCTCGAGGAGCCGGTCGTAGTTGAGGGTGAGGACACGGTCCGACGTAGTCAGCTGCGATGCGAAGTCCGTGTAGAGCTGCGGCGTGGTTGCGGGGGTGGCGTCGTGGAGCACCTTTGCGATCGCCCACCGGAGCTGCAGGCCGGCCTGGTTTCCGTGCTCGGAGAACGTGTCGGAACCCTTGAGGCGCAGAGTGTGCTCCCAGTCGAGCCAGGCACCGAACGTTTCGAGATCGAACGGTGTGCCGGGCGCAGTGTCGTCGAGGTACGCCTCGTACCGCTTGAACGCATCCTCAAGGTGGCTGTAGTCGTCCACCTGAAAGTGCATGGCGGCGACGTCGCACACGAGCTCTCGGAGATCAGCCGCCACCGGCAAGCCGGCAGGGCGGGAGAACCCGGCGCCCAGCAGGAACAGGCGGTTCGTCGTGGGGTCCGACCGATTGCTCACCGCCTCATCTTCTCAGGACGTAAAGCCCGAGCGGCTATGGGATCGGGACTCGCCTTGGTGCCTGTGAGTCGATCACGACGAAGGCGCCTCCACGATGGGTGGAGGTGGCGAGATCGTGGCCCTCGCCCAAGGAGTTCCCTGCGCCGAAGATGGCTCCAACATCGCCTCATGACTACGAACGGCTCGAGTCCCAAGCCTTCAGCGATGGAGGAAGGGAGCCAACGGCCGTGATCGGATGGTGTCCCCAAACGGCACCCGCCCTGCCCCTAAACGGCACCTTCGGGATGGCGTCGTCGAGCAGATGGACGAGTGATAGGTGGCACTCAGCGCCGTTGCTATCGCCAGGTATGTGCGCTCGATCTCGAGTCTGACGCGCCGCTCAGCGGACGTCGGTGGTGCGCTGCCGCTGAAGAAGTCGGTTGGCGGTGAGCGCGAGGACGGGGAGCTCGACGAGTGGGCCGACGACGAGGGCGACGGCGACGAGGGGGCGGTCGGGGAAGGCGGCGGTGGCGATGGCGAGCGCGACCGGGGAGTTGCGGGCCAGGGTGGTCATGGTGAGGGTGACGTGCTCGGCGTGCCGGAGCTCGAGGGTACGAGCGGTGGCTTCGGCGATCAGGTAGTTGAGGGCGAAGAAGGCGGCGAGGGGGGGCGAGGAGGCGGAGGAAGGCGTCGGGGTTGTCGGTGACGACGCGGGCGTGGGTGGCGAAGATCGCGGCGATGGCGATGGCGAGCAGGGCGAGGCCGACCGGTTGTGCTCGTTCGAGGGTTCGGTCGAGGCGGTCGTGGGCGTTGGTCCGTGCGGCGACGAATCGTACGAGTGCGGCGATGGCGAGGGGGATGCCGAGGACGAGGGCGACGCTGCCGGCGAGGTCGCCGAGGGGGATGTCGGCGGCGGTGCCGGTGAGGGCGGTGACGAAGACGGGGAGCAGCAGGAGCTGGAGGATGAGGTTGGGTGGGAGCAGGGAGGCGGCGAGGGCGACGTTGCCGCGGGCGGTGCCGGTGAAGACGAGGTACCAGTCGGTGCAGGGGGTGACGAGGAGCATCACGAGCCCGAGCCGGAGGTCGGGCTCGCTGGACAGGAGCAGCCAGCCGAGCCCTCCGGCCAGCAGGGGTGTCCACACGAAGTTGATGCCGAGGCTGGCCGCAGCGACGGCTGGGTGGGGGCGGATCCCGGTCGTCACGGCGCGTCCGTTGACGCCGGCGAAGGTGATGGCGAGCAGGCCGATGAGGGCGGGGACGACGAGGGTCTCGGGTGCGTCGCCGAGGTCGAGGAGCAGGCCGATGGCGGTGCCGATCGCGACTGCGGCGAGGACGATGGGTACCTGCCAGCGGGTCACGGCGGTCACCCTGGCACGTCGGGCAGATCGCGCTTGACCTTCGAGTCGGGTCGAGGGTTTACGGTTCGGCCATGACCACCACCGAGACCTCGCCGGCCCGGTACCGGATCGCGGAAGTCGCCCGGCGCAGCGGGTTCAGTGCGAGCACGCTGCGCTACTACGAACAAGCCGGTGTGCTCGACGCCCCGGAGCGCACGCCGGCCGGCTACCGGCTCTACACCGACCGCGACCTGGAACGCCTCCGACTGATCGCACGGGCCAAGGACCTCGGCTGCACGCTCGAGGAGAGCGCCGAGCTGGTGCGGGCGTGGGACAGCGACGAGTGTGGGCCGGTAAAGCACCGCCTGCGGACGCTCGTGCACGACAAGGTGACCGAAGTCCAGGCCCACCTGGCCGAGCAGTCGGCGTTCGCTGACCAGCTGCGTGCGACCGCCGACGCCCTCGCCGGCCGGCCCCTCGACGGGCCCTGCGACGACTCCTGCGGGTGCACCACCGTGAGCGCAGAGAAGGTCGGCGGTGGTGGTTGCGGCTGCGGCTGCGGCTGCGGCTGCGGTGACGATGCCGTGGTGTCGCTCGCACCGAACGCCGCTGCTGGAGACAGCAGCGACGTGCCGATCGCTTGTTCCCTGCCGGGCACCGACATGACCGCCCGCATCGACGACTGGCAGACCCTCCTCAGCAAGGTCACCCGCCGAACGTCTGTCCCCGGGGGCCGGCGCCTCGAGCTGGCCGACCGGAGCGGCCTCGCCGACCTCGCCCGGCTTGTCGACGTCGAGCAGACCTGTTGTGCGTTCTTCGCCTTCGCCATCACCATCGACCACCGGGGCCTGGCCCTCGAAGTCACCGCACCCCCCGATGGCCAAGAACTGCTGACCGCCATCTTCGGAGACGATCAGTGACCACCAAGACCCGCAAGCCCCTCAGCATCCTCGGGCTCGGCGCTGCCGCCTGCGTCGCCTGCTGCGCCGGACCCATCCTGGCCTTCCTCGCCGCGACCGGGCTGTTCACCGCCGCCGGCACCGCCCGCTACGGCGCCGCCGGCCTCCTCGCGCTGGTCCCGGCCGCCATCTGGTACGCCCGGCGCCGACGACGGGCGATCACCTGCGCCGTGGCCGATGACCGCCCGATGCCCGTCACCGTCGGCCGACGGCGGTGATCTGGCCGACCACCGACGGCGTCGGGGCTAGTGCGAAGAGCTCGTGTCCGCAGGCGTGTCGAGCAGTTCGGCCAGGAGGGCACGGGCACGCCGGTCGATGTCGTCCACGATCGGACGAACCTCGTCGACGCCCTTGCCGGCGGGGTCGGTGAGGTCCCAGTCGAGGTAGCGCTTGCCGGGGAAGATCGGGCAGGCGTCGCCGCAGCCCATGGTGATGATCACGTCGGCGCTGCGTGCCGCTTCATCGGTGAGCGGCTTGGGGAACTCCTTGGTGACGTCGTGGCCTCGTTCGGTGAGGATTTCGGCGACGGCCGGGTTGATGTCGTCGCCGGGTGCGGAGCCTGCCGATCGGACGGTGACCCGCCCCTGTCCGTGGTGGTCGAGCAGGATGCGGGCGGCGACGGAGCGGCCGGCGTTGTGGGTGCATACGACGAGGATCTCGGGGGTGGCGGTCACGGGGACTCCTTGGGTCTTGGCGAGCGATCGGAGACGGTCGGCGGCGAAGCGCTCGGCGAGCAGCGGCAGGTACTGGTTGACCTTCGATGTGGAGGCGAGCAGGTCGTAGGACTCGTGGAGGAGCCGTTCGACGGTCTCCACGCCGAACATGCCGTCGAAGCGGGCGGCCAGGCTGGCGGCTGCGCGGCTGAGCACGCTGAGGTCGTGTTCGTAGCTCATGGGGTGGTGGTCTCCGGGTAGAAGCGGCGGCGCGCCCAGAGGGCGACGTAGACGAGGCCGACGAGGACGGGGACTTCGATGAGGGGGCCGACGACGCCGGCGAGGGCCTGGCCGGAGGTGACGCCGAAGACGCCGATGGCCACGGCGATGGCGAGCTCGAA
This sequence comes from Acidimicrobiia bacterium, assembly GCA_039812605.1. Taxonomy (GTDB): domain Bacteria; phylum Actinomycetota; class Acidimicrobiia; order Acidimicrobiales; family Iamiaceae; genus Aquihabitans. The sequence goes on from JBDIAX010000055.1 coordinate 5,364, forward strand.
GTTGTTGCCGGCGGCGGTGAAGGCGACCGTGGTGTTGCGGTCATAGGGCAGGCCCATCTTCAGGCCGATGGCGAACGACGACCCCCACATGAGCGCGAAGTACACGAGCAGCGGGAGGGCGATGCGGGCGACGTCGAGGGGTTCGGAGGTGATCGCCTCGCCCTGGAGGGCGAAGAGGACCACGATCGTGAACAGCAGGCCGTAGAGCGCCACCGGTCCGATGCGTGGCAGGAAGGTGTTCTCGTACCAGTCGGTGCCCCTGCGACCCTCGCCGATGCGGCGGGTGAGGTAGCCGGCCAGCAGCGGGACGCCGAGGAAGATGAGCACCGACTTGGCGATCTCCCAGATGGAGACGTCGAGGGCGGCCTGGTCGAGGTCGAGCCACTGGGGGAGCAGCTCCAGGTAGAAGTAGCCGAGCAGCGAGTAGGCCACGATCTGGAACAGCGAGTTCACCGCGACCAGGAACGTGGCTGCTTCCCGGTTGCCGCAGGCCAGGTCGTTCCAGATCAGGACCATGGCGATGCAGCGGGCGAGCCCGACGATGATGAGCCCGGTCCGGTACTCGGGCAGGTCCAGCAGCATGAGCCAGGCGAGGGCGAACATCAGGGCCGGGCCGATCACCCAGTTCAGGGCCAGGGACAGGCCGAGCATGCGCCGATCGGTGGTGACCTCGCCGAGGCGGGAGTACCGGACCTTGGCCAGCACCGGGTACATCATCAGCAGCAGGCCGAGGGCGATCGGCAGCGAGACGGTGTCGATCTTGACCCGGTCGAGGGTGTCGTCGAGGCCGGGGAAGACCCGGCCGAGCCCGATGCCGAGGGCCATCGCCGCGCCGATCCACAGCGGGAGGAACCGGTCGAGCGTGGACAGCTTCTCGATGACCGGCGCGTCGCCGGCCTGGTCTTCGGTGACGATGGTCATTCGCAGGGCCTCCGCCGCTCGCCCGGCGTCGGGCAGCACGACGTGATCGAACCGATCGCGTCGCCGAGCTCGTCGAGCACGCCGGTCCGCAACCGGTAGTACGTCCACTGCCGGTGCTTCTCGGAGTCAACCAGCCCAGCGTCGCGGAGCACCTTCAAGTGGTGCGAGACGAGCGGCTGCGCGATGGCGAGCTCCTCGGCGATGTGGCATACGCACAGCTCCTCGCAGGAGAGCAGCTCCACGATCCGCCAACGGTTCGCTTCGGCGACGGCTTTGAGCACTGCGATCGGCGGCGCCTGGACAACATCAACAGCCATGCACATACACTATGGTTGATGTAGGACGAAGGGCGTGGTCTCCCGGGGACTGTTTCCCGAACGTTCACCGACCGAACCTGAACGTGTGCGTGGGGCGAAGGGGGACCGACACACGACCGGCCCCTCTGTCCACGCAAGACCTGCGGACGCTGATCGGTGAATCCGCCCGTGCAGCGCCGTCGGGGTGGTGCGTCCTGCTGGCGGGACGGATCAGAGCATGGAGCCAATGTCAGAGCCGACCGTGGGGTAGGCGGCGGTCATCGACTTCAGCTGCCGGGTGGTGAGGCCGAGCTTGATGGCGAGGCTGAAGACGTTGATGAGCTCGCCGTACTCGGGGCCGAGCATGTGGGCGCCGACGATCGTGTCGTTGGTGGTGTCGATGAGGATCTTGGTGGCGGCGGTCGTCTCACCGATCCGGTAGTTCGAGTACCAGCCGCTGGTGTCGTTGTAGCGGACGTCCACGTCGATGCCGGCCTCCGCGGCTTCGTCTTCGAGGAGCCCGACGCGGACCAGTTCGGGGATGGTGAACACCGCGGTGGGGACGCCCGCGTAGTCCGGCGTCGTGGTGGTTCCCTTGAGCATGTTGGAGGCGGCGACCTTGCCCTCGGACACCGCCACCGGTGTCAGTGGGGCGCCGGGAGTGTCGGCGGCGTCGCCGGCGGCGTAGACGGATGGGTTGGTCGTGCTCTGGAGGTGCCCGGCGACGGTCACGCCCTCGCTGCCGTGGGCGACGTTGGCGGCGTCGAGGGCGAGCTCGGAGAGCTGGGGGATGCGTCCGGCGCCATGCACGACGAGGTCGACCTCGATCTCGGTTCGGTTGCCCGCAGTGTCCAGGGTGATGCGGTAGCCGGATCCGGCCCGCTCGATGGCGGTGATGGTCGTCTCCGCGCGCACTTCGATGCCGGCATCGGCGCCGCGTGCCACGAGGAGTTCGACCAGGTCGGGATCGAACCCCTTGAGCGGGCGGGTACCGCGGTCGATGATCACGGGCCGGGCTCCGGCCCGGGCGGCGATGTGGGCGAACTCGAAGGACACGAACCCGCCGCCGATGAAGAGCACCCGTCGGGGGAGGTCTTCGAGTTCGAGGAAGGTGGTGCTGTCGATGAGGTGCTCGTGGCCGGGGAGGTCCAGGGGTCGGGGTCGGGCGCCGGTGGCGATCAGGAAGTGGGCCGACTCGTAGGCCACGTCATCGACGCAGAGCCGGTTCTCGGCCTCGAAGCGGGCGGTGCCATGCAGGGTCTCGACCCCGTTGCGGGTGAGCTCGGCTTCCATGTTGTCGGGGACCGGGTCGGTGAAGCCGCGCTTGTGCTTCATCAGGTCAGCCCAGTTGATGTGCATGCCGTTGGCGTCGATGCCCTTGCCTGCCATGAGCCGGGCGCTGTCGATGATCTCGGCGCCGCGGCGCAGGATCTTCTTGGGGTCACAGCCCCGCACCGCGCAGGTGCCCCCGTAGGGCAGCTCGTCGACGATGGCGACCTTCCACCCGGCCGCGGCGCACTTGTTCGCCGCGGCGACGCCGGCCATGCCCGCGCCGATGACGACCAGGTCGTAGGGCGCCAGGTCAGGCATCGAGGATCGCCTCGAGCTGTTCGGCGGTCGGGGAGCCGGCCGGGCCATCGGGGGTCTGGTACATGCGGCACGCCAGAGCGAACGGCTCGTCCCCTGCGGCGAACGGGTCCTCGCCGTCGACCAGGATCGTTGGTGAGCCCCGGAACCGGGCTGCCTCGGCCTCCTCTTGGGTCGTCACGAGACGACGCTCCACCGTCACGCCACGAGCACCTGCGACCTCGTCGAGGCGTTCCGCCGCGACCTTCCAGTTCGGGCAGTCATCGAAGTACAGCAGTTCCAGCTTCATGGCATTCCTTCTGGGTGGAGTTGCGATGGAGCTACCGTAAACCTTCCACCACGATGGAAGGTCAAGGGGCTCGAGCATGCGCATCGGAGAACTCGCCGCCCGCAGCGGCGTCACCGCCAAGACCATCCGCTTCTGGGAAGCGAAGGGACTCCTGCCTGACCCCGCCCGTACGCGGGCCGGGTACCGCGACTACGACTCCGACACCCTGGAACGGCTGGACTTCATCCGCCACGCCCAGACCGCCGGTCTCACCCTCGCCGAGATCCGACAGGTACTCGAAATCTCCGACACCGGCCAAGCCGTCTGCGGACACGTCACCGACCTCATCCACCAACACCTCACCGACGTCGACCAGCGCATCAACGAGCTCGAAGAGACCCGCTCGCTGCTCAACCGACTGGCCGAACGTGCGGCCGACCAGGACCCCGCCGACTGCGACGGATACTGCGCCATCCTCCGACCGCAGCGCTCGACCGACGCAGCTGCAATCGAGCCATGACAACGCCAGCCCGAGCGCCGGATACCGCCGGCTCGCGAGCGCCTCTAGCCGCCCGGTCTCAGTGCAGAAGGCAACACGGAACGCCCCGTCACAGTCGGCGGAGTCCTAGGCTGTACTCGCGGATCCATGCTGTAGCCGTCGGCCGCCGGGCCTGATCATCATCGACTGATCTTGAGGATGCGGCGAGCGCCGTTGGCGACGACTACGAAGATGATGCCGCCGGCGACCAGGTCCGGGACTGCGGAGTCCGTGACGGCCACGCCGATCGCGGCGGCGATGACGAGGCCGTTGACCTTGATGTCGTTGGCGGTGAAGATCCAGCTCGCCTGCAAGTGAGCTTCACCGCTGCGGACCCGGTGCAGGACGACCAACGTCGCGATGTTGCCAGCGAGCGCCAAGGCCGAGAGCACGGCCATCGAGGTTGAATCGGGGAGCTCGGTCTCGACGAGGAAGCGCCGGAGCACCTCGAACAGCCCGATGGTGGCGAGTCCGATCTGGAAGTAGCCACTGATCCGGGCGAGCTGCTTCTTGCGGGCGGCAGCCGTGCCGACCGCGGCGAGGCTGAGGGCGTAGACGCTGGCGTCGGCGCCCATGTCGAGGGCATCTGCGATCAGCCCCATCGAGCGGCTGATCAGACCAACGGTGAGCTCCCCGACGAAGAACCCAGCGTTGATCACGAGCGCAACGATCAGGGCGTTCCGTTCGCGGCGGCTGTCGGCTGCCGGACCGATCTCGCTGGCGTCGTCGTCGACGTGTTCGGTTCCGAGGCCGAGCGGTTGCAGCACTGCGTCGATGGCGGCGGCGGTGGTGTCGTGTTCGACGATGACGTCCCTTTGGTCTAGGTCGACGTCGACTCGCTGGACGGAATCGACGTCGGACAGGGTGATCCGGACGAGCTGTTCTTCGGCTGAGCAGTCCATGCCGGGGACGTGGAATCGGCTGACGGTCACAGCAAGCTCACACCTCTGCCGGCAAGTAGTTCGGACACAGATCGATCTGGTGGCCAGTCCGCGAGAGCAGTCGCTCGGCGGAACGGACCACGTCGATGACGTCAGGATGGGCGATCCGGTAGCGCACCTCTCGACCGGTCCGCTGGTCGACGACGAGTCCGCAGTCCTTCAGGCACCGGAGGTGCCCGGAAATGTTGGACTGCGTCCCGCTGGTCGCCTCGACGAGGTCGCTGACCCGCTGTTCACCGCCAGCGAGCAGCGTGAGGATCGTCAGGCGAGTCTGGTCACCGAACCCGCAAAACAGCTTCGCCGCGGTCGCGATCGCTGTGGAAGACCGAACCTGCGTTGCCATCCACTCAACATACATCGGTTTCGACCGATGTATCTGAGTGCGGCGCAGACGCTCACAGCCCCTGTTGCGCCGATGCGCTTCGGCGAGAGCTCTGAGCGGGTTGGCAGGGATCAAGCGAGCTGCTCACCACCTGCGTTGGCCCACGACGTGCGCAGGAGAACGCCCCGTATGCGAGCATCGTACTGCTGCATAACGACGGCACTGACGCCGGCTCGCCACCATCCCCGACCGCCGGGTCCCGGGCATGGCCGATCGGAACCTCCGGGATGCGATCGTGGCGGGTTGCAGCCGAGATCGTCGCTTGGCTGCGAGACTTCGCCGATGCCTGCGACTCCCATCGAGCATCACTTCGACGAGGCGCAGAGCTACTGCATCGGTGAGCGGGGCGAGGCCAACGACATGGGACTCGGATCGAGGGCTACCAACTGGGCCGATGGTTCGACTGCGCCAGCCTTCCTCATCCGGCAGCCCTGACCATGGCCACCGAATCTTTCCCCCCGTTCTACCGAGACGATCATGGTTACCCGCGAGCGCCGCTTCTCGGCCGACTCGAACCGCTCGGCATCTTCCTTGAGCAGGACGTCCAGTCGTCGGCGACCTACTGCCGCGAGCTGATCGACCTCGCCACTGCGATCGAGGATCGACGGGTCTCACACGGCGAACGGACCGGCAATGCCTATGTCCTGACGGCAACCCACGGCGAGTTCTTCCTCCAGAACTTGTACGACGAGGATGAATCGGTTCTGCGGATAGGACCCGACGATTTTCGCCGAGCCCGGGTCGCATGGCTGGCGCTCATCGGCGGGTGATGACGAGGGCCGCTCTCAGGGGAAGGGGCATTAGCGCGTCCACATCGTCTTTCTTCCAGGTGCACCTGCCCCAGAACGCCGGGTGATGGAGCGACCCGCTTCGTCTCGCTCAGTGGCGGCGTCAGAGGCGGTTGAGTGTCGACTGCCAGTCAAACGTTCCCGCCCGAAGATCGGAGGCGTGTTCGTTTGCGATCGACACGAGTTGGGTTCGCACTTGCTGCGCCGACTGGGGAAGTCGAAATCGACGAGTCGCCAAGACCTCGCCAGTCCGCTCGTTTTGAGCGGTGATGACGCTCCAAGGCGGATCGACCCATGCGGCGCCAAAGCGGCTTTGAAGAAGCGCGTTGATCGGGCGAGGGCCGCCCCGAGACTCGGTCGACAGGATGATTCGGACCTCACCCACCATCTCCCCGTCGCCAGCAGGGTTCGCCATGTGTCGATCCTGTCAGATGCGGGAGGCGAAACCTCGCAGGCCTCGCCCAGAGGTTCGCGCTGCCGGTGGGACCGCCCCAGAACGCCGGCAGCGTGGCACCGTGCGCCCAAGCGCGGCGCTGAGCCTTAGGCAGTTGGTTGCCCCTTGAGTCGAACGGCCCGAGGCGTCCGGGGGTCCGGATCAGTCTGCGTGTCGTTCGATCCGGAGGAAGCGCCCGTCTGGTGAGGTGGTCATGGTGCAGCTCCCGCCGCCGGCACTGATCGAGTGGGTGTAGAGGGACACGGTGCGCCCATCGTCGAGGGTGACGCTCCGCTTCCACGGTTCGCTGCTGTCGTCCGTCCCGTCGCCTTCGAACTGGCGGCGGAGATCGGCGACGGCCACGTCGGCGTCCTTGAGGGCGATCACCGAGATGGCGTCCAACCCCCAACCGGTCGCGACGAACTTGGCACCGGGAGGTAGCACGGTGCGGTCGGCCAAGGTAGATCCCTCTGCGCGGGCGAAGCAGTTGACCGATCCGCCGAACGGGTCGCCAACCTGTACGACCGGCTGTGGAACCGCTGGCGCGAGCGTGGCCGAGGTGCCGGCCGGTACCCGGTCGGGCCTCGGCTCGCTGGGCGGCGACGTCGGTCCGTCCACACCGCTGCGGGCCTGATCGACGAGGTCAGTCCTCGACGCTCGAGACACCGCCGCGTCGGCATGGAAGGGGTCGTAGCCCGCTCGGATCCTGAGTGTCGCCGGGCCGTGGACGGTCCACTCGAGCGCCAGCTCGTAGCGGCGAGAGTTTTCGGCCGGTCCCCCGGTGGTCACCGTGGCATAGCACTCGACGCCCTCTGCACCAGCGGGCGGTCCCGCCGCGCTCACCGTGACCTCGTCGATCCATGCCTGCTCACGTTCATCGATCTCCTCCGAGATCGTCACCTCGCTGCCCTCGGGGCCGTCCGACGAGCCACCGGTGCGCCAGAGGCAGCTGTCGAGGCTCCCACCCATGGGCAACCGGATCTCGCCGTCGCGCACCTGTTTGGCGAGGTCATCCCACGCCTCGAACGGGTCGCCATCGATCACCATCAGAGCCGTCCAGGCGTCGGCCACGTCCAAACCGTCGTCCTCGGCCTGCGCCGGGTCCCCGAAGGTCGACGTGCTGTCAGGCCCCCAGAACACCGTCCCAGCCAGTGCGGCACCAGCGGGCACGGTGAGGCCCTCAGCGATGGGCGATCCCGCCTCCTGGAGTCCGCTCGGGCGTGTCATCGTCGATCTGGCGGGAGTCACGTCGTCGCCTGAACCGCACCCGACCACCAAGCCCGGCGCCACGACCGCCGCCACCGGGAGGGCCACCCGCCACCACCGCCACCTCACCGCACCCATGCTACGGGCCTACGCCGCAGGAACTGTCGCGGGCGCGGTGTGCTCCGACATACCGCCCCAGAACGCCGGTTGGGTCAGCCGCCGGCAACGAATGCGACGACGACGTAGGCGGCGTGGCGGTCGAAGTCTTGTCGGCGTCGGTCGTAGATGATGGTGGTCCTTGGGTCGGAGTGGCGCGCAGCGGTCTGGACGTCTCGCAGCGGCACGCCGGCGTCGAGTGCGGCCATGATGAACGCGGCACGGAGCATGTGGGGGTGGATGGCTCCGAGCCCCGCTCGCTTGCCGATGGAGCGCACCCATCGGTGTGCGGTGCGGCGGTCGAGTCGTTGGCCGTCGCGTCGTTGCAGGATCGGGCCTTCGTGCCGATCTCCGATGGCGAGGTCGATGGTTCGGCCGGTGCGTGGGACGAGCGGGATGATGGCGGGCTTGTTGCCTTTGCCGATGATGCGAAGGGTGCGGTGGCCTCGTTCGAAGGCGAGGTCTTCGATGTTGGTGCCGCAGGCTTCGCTGACGCGCAGCCCGTTGAGGCCGAGGAGCACGGCGAGCGCGGCGTGGGGCCGGTCGTAGCGCTCTGCGGTGAACAGGAACACGCCGAGCTCGGAGCGATCCAGGCCACGCGCGGTGGACGGGTGGACATGAGGTCGTCGGACGTATTGGGCGGGGTTCGATGGGGTGCGGCCGTCGATGTGCGCGAACCGGTAGAAGCCGCAGACAGTGGAGAGTCGCCGGTCGATGGTTGACGCTGCGAGGCCCCGCTCCTCCATGACGCAGCGGTAGGTCTCGATGTGGGGCCTCGTCGCAGCGAGCACCTCGAGGCCGACGTCGCTGGCCCACTGGAAGAAGTAGCGGAGGTCGTGGCGGTACGCGTCGAGCGTTCGTCCGCTGTAGCGGGCCAAGAAGGCAGCGGCGGCGAGGTGTGCCTCGTCAACGAGGTCGGTCGGGGGTTGGATGAGGGTGGTCATGGGGGGTCTCCTGTTGGTGGGGAGAACCAGCCAACTCCGGCCCTGTCGTCCACGTTCCCGATTGTTCGCAACGGGGCCCGCTACGGCTTGATCCCGGTGCCGTGTGCTCGTGCCGGATGGGTCCGGGAGGACAAGTGGGAACGACTCGAAGCCAGCGTGGCCGGTCCTGCATCCCTGCGACCGACTCTTCGGCGAGGTCACTCCCGGACCCGCCAGAACGCTAGGGCCATGCAGCCGTGGTGTCACCTGGCCGGCGATGGGGGCTTGAGCGGTCACGATCCCGCTAGACCCGACGACCAATGTGTGGAGCAGAAGATGAACTACTCCCTCTTCAACCAAAGCGTCCTGCAGCCATGACGGCCTTCGTTGCCATGAACGGTCGATGCCGGGGCTCTTCATCCACCTAGGGTCCGAACATGCTCCCGTTGCTCGTCGGTGCCGTCGCTGCGCTCATCGGTATCGGCGGGGTCATGATCGGACGTCGTGCGGAACACCGGTTGTGGCTACGGAATCGGCGCCTTGACGCGTGGGGCCAACTCGGAGCCGTGGCGATGCGCGCTCTGTGGCATCCGTCGGCCGAGGCCGCCGCCGTCGCAAGACTCATGCGGAGCGCGCCGCCCATCGCGACCGGTCTGGAGTCTCATGCCCGACTCGAGGAGCAGGTACGGCTTGAGACTGAGACGGCGTTCGCCTTCCACGAGCAGCTGGCCATCGCCGGCCAGATGGTTGTGTTGCTCGGACCGCCGAGCATGGCCTCCGCTGCGCAGGAGCTCGTCGAGCGACTCCGGGTGTTGGTCAGTACCCAGCCTGACGAGACGGGGCTGGTGCCCCCGGGATACGCGGAGGAGAAGGCGGACCTGCAGGTGCTTCTTGGCCGATTTCTGGATGATGGCCGCCGTCACCTCGACGCCAACGGGGCCTAACGACTTAGGCGGTGAACCGAGGCCGCTCCGACCCCTCGAAGTAGGCGGGTAACCCAGACGGGGTGCCCTCCCTGTGCCGGTCGCCCGTGCCCACCTCCCGGCGTTCTGGGGCAGCCACGTCCCGCCAAACTGTTGGGCATGGTCACCGATCGCGTGCTCGAGCTCAAGGTTCAGATGGATACGGTCCTCCGGCGGCCCGGGCGGTTTCTTGAAGAACCAGACGGCGATGACGCGGCGATCGTCGCGCAGGCCGTGCAAGCCTTCCTTGACGCCGGGCCGGAGATCCTTGACGACGCAACGCCCTACCTGTGGGCGTACTACCGGTCGACGTTTGAGGACTTCCCAGTGGAGGACCGCGAGGCGTGGGGTATCCCGACGCTGTCCGACGGGGCAGACATCTGGGAGCAGGTGGATCTGCAAGCAACGGCCGACTGGGGCATCGGCGGGAAGGAGGAGCTCATGCCAGATCCCTCCTACCTGTCGTTCGAGGGCGAGGTGAGTTGGGAGCCCGAGCACGGGTTGCAGCTCGTCCTCGCTGAGGGGATCCGGGTGTGCAAAGTGGGGCCCTACGACGGGCACATGACGAACGCTCACGCCTACGGCGACCTCTCCAAGCTCGGAATCATCTACAGCGGCTGAGCGCGACGATCCCCAAGGTGCCGGTCGGCGATGGTCGCCGAGCCGGCGATCGGGGGCAGGTCGCTATTGGCCGCCGCGTCTCCGATAGGCGCGATGCGGCTGCGGTGACCCCGGCCGTCAGTAACCGAATGATGCCTCGGTGATTCCGACCGCCTCGTCCACCGTGACTCCTTCGGCGACAGAGCCCGCTGCGCGACCCTCGTCCAGGTAGCTGGCCACGAGGGTGTGGACCTGCTTGGTGAAGACGTCGTCCTTGACCTCCGGTGCCTCGTCCCGGTTGATGGCGGCGTACAGCCTTCCTTCCTCGAGGTTGGCGAAGGCGATCGTCGCGGTCGGCATGTCGGCGTTGAGCCGTTCCATGGAGCTCGTCAGCCAGTTCTCGGAGATGGTCACCTCCCGCAACTGCACTGGAACGCTCGTCTGCGCCTGCACCTGGTCCACGACCTCGGCATCGTGAGGTGTTGGCGTGACGACCCGGACCGCGAAGGTGTCGCCCTCGATGTAGATGCTCGATCGGTGGGCGCCCAGAACGACGATGGCCTTCTCGAGCAGCTCCTGCGCCGCCTTCCCTTCTGGACCATCGCTTGCGTCCGGAACCCAGCCCTCAGGTGGCGGGGCCGGCCCCGACACGTCGGTCACCTCGTCCTCAGTGGCCTCCGTGCCACCGGACTCCTCCGACATCGTGGACTGCGCCGTTGCTTCGTCGGACCCATCGACGCTGTCCGCACCCTGCTGCGCCGACTCGCTCCCGCAGCCAGCGCCGAGCACTGCCCACGTCAACGCCACCGCGGCCAATCCCCGGCCGGCCCGCTTCGTCAGCATCCACGGAGGCTAACGGCGCCAAAGATCTCTCGGGAGTCTTTGCATCCTCGGATGCCTCCGAACGGGGCCCGCCATACGCGATCGCCAATACCCATCAGCCGGCGTTCTGGGACACGCTGAGCGCGCGACCAGGGAAGCTGGGCGGGGTGGACTGATCGGCGGTCGGCACTAGCGAGCGGTGAATGGACTTCGCCTTCACAGACAACGTCGACGCACAAGGTCTACCGCTGGGGCTTGCCGAGCAACCCGTTGAGCTCCGCGAGGAGGTCCGGAACGGAATTCCCTGCCGCACGGGCCGGCGCGACTGCGCCCCGGTTGAACCACCATCGCGCGTTCCACCGGTCGGGTGGCGATGCGGCAGCGAGCGCCGCTTCGTACTCCTGGGAGCGAGGCGCGCTCTTGGTGCTGGATCCGTCCTCGACCTGGAGGAGGAGGCGGTGCTCGGCCATGGCGTCGATGGCGCCGGAGACCGCGTCGGCGAACGCTCGATGGTGGATCAGGGCCACGAGCCCTGCATCGGTGTAGAGGTGGCGCAGTTCGTCGGCCACGTAGCGGTAGTTGACGTTGACTGGAATCGCCCGCACCTTGAAGCACGCGAGCATCGCTTCGAGGTACTCGGTGCCGTTGGCGAGCTGGAGGCCGACGAAGTCACCATGCCCGACGCCCAGCCCCCGCCAGCACGGCCGCGAGCCGGTCCGCTCGCTCGTCGAGTCCGGAGTAGGTGAGCCGGCGGGGTCCAGCCACCACGGCGTCGTGGGACCCAGCCCGGCGGACCACGCTCTCGAACAGGTCAGCGAGGTTGAACTCCACGTATCCCACCTAAATCCTCGCAGGTGAAGCGAGGATATCGCACCCGTGGTGCCATGGCACGGGCATCGATCCATTCGATGGTGGCGAACTCGCCTTGGTGGCGGCTACCTCGCCTCGGCCTCGAGGGCCGGTCCGGGGTCGGCGTCGAGGTCGAGGTGGGGGAGGAGGCGGTCGAGCCACCGTGGGAGCCACCAGTTGGCGTCACCGACGAGGGCCATGGTGGACGGGACGAGGATCATGCGCACGATGGTGGCGTCGACGGCGACGGCGGTGGCGAGGCCGACGCCCATCATCTTGACGACGGGGTCGTCGCTGGCGACGAACCCGAGGAAGACGCTGATCATGATGAGCGCGGCGGCGGTGATGACGTTGGCGGTGGCGCCGAGGCCCTCGACCACGCTGTCGATGTTGCTGTGGTCGCGGTGGTACTCCTCGCGGATGCGGGAGAGGATGAACACCTCGTAGTCCATCGACAGGCCGAAGAGGATGGCGAACATCATCATCGGCACGAACGAGGCGATGGGCACGGCCTCGTCGAGGCCGATGAGCGATCGGCCCCAGCCCCACTGGAACACGGCGACCACGACGCCGTAGGCGGCACCGATCGACAGCAGGTTCAGCAGCGCGGCTTTGAGCGGGACGAGGAGCGAGCGGAACACCACCATCAGCAACAGGAACGAGAGGGACACGACGGCGGCGATGAACCACGGGAGCCGGTCGGCGATCTTGTCGGACTGGTCGATGAACCCGGCGGTGGGTCCGCCCACCAGCGCCGTGGCGCCGGTGTCGGCGGTGGCGGCGGGAAGGGTGGTGTCGCGGAGCCGGTGGACGAGGTCGCTGGTGGCCTGGTCCTGCGGCTTGCTGGTGGGGATCGCGGTGATGAGCCCGGTGTCGCCGGCGGCGTTGAGCTCGGGTGGCGAGACGGCCCGCACGCCGGGATCGGCCGCCACTGCTGCGGTGATCGGGTCGAGCGCTGCAGCATCGGGGGTGTCGCCGAGGTCGACGGCGATCAGGAGCGGGCCGTTGAACCCGTCGCCGAAGCCGGCGGCCAACAGGTCGTACGCCCGCCGGTGGGTGGTGGACGTGGGGTCGGTGCCGGCGTCTGCCTGGCCGAGCCGCATGTCGAGCACCGGGACGGCGAGGGCCACCAGCACGACGGTGGCTGCGATCGCGCTCGGCCAGGGGTGGTGGGCGACCCAGTGGGCCCAGCGCACCCAACCGCTGTGCTTCGCGCCGGTGACGGGCGGGGCATCGCGTTCGACCCGGGGGAGCACCCGGTGACCGGCGAACCCGAGCAGTGCCGGCAACAGGGTGATGGCGACGAGCACGGCGACGGCGACGACGGTCGAGGCGGCATAGCCCAGCGCGGCGACGAACGGGATGCCGGCGAGTTGGAGGCCGAGGATGGCGACCACCACCGTGCCACCGGCGACCACCACCGCCTGACCGGCGGTGGCGTTCGTCCGGCCGATGGACTCGACGACGTCCATGCCCTCGGCGAGTTGGTCGCGGTGCCGGCTCAGGACGAACAGCGCGTAGTCGATGCCGACCCCGAGCCCGATCATGGTCCCGAGCCGAGGTGCCACCGAGGGGATGGCGATCCACGCCCCGATGAGCCCCACGATCGAGAGCCCCGTCACGAGACCGGCGATCGCCACGCCCAGCGGCATCACGGTGGCGAGCACCGCCCGGAAGGTCACGAACAAGATGATGAGCGCGGCGATGATGCCGATCATCTCGGCGGGCCCGGTGGAGCGCTCCTTCAGGACGGTCGGCAGCTCACCGCCGAACTCCACCTGCACGCCGGACGCCTCGGCCGGGGTCGCGGTGTCGAACAGCGCGTCGAGCGTGGACCGTCCGAGCTCGGCGGTCGGCGCGTCGAACTGCACCGCGGCGAACGCCGTGGTGCCGTCGGGCGAGATCGACCGTGGGTTCGCGAGGGGTTCGGTGACGCCGACCACGTGGTCGAGCGTTCGGACCTCGCCGACCGTGGCGGCGATCGCGTCCGCCGAGCCATCCGCGGTGATCCCGCCGTCGGGCAGGTGGAACACGACCATCGCCGTCGCACCCGAGCGTTCGGGGAACCGTTGCTCCAACAGGTCGATCGTCGCCTGCGATTCGACCCCGGGGACCTCGAAGTCGTCGACCGTGCCCCCACCGGCGCCCCGGTTCGCGGCCACGAGCCCGAGGACCGCCACCAGCCACACCACCACCACGAGGCGCCGGTGCACCGCCACCCAGCGACCCAATCGGAAGAGCGCGTTCGACATGATCCACCTCCTGCTGCCGCCCACCCTAACGTGCAGGCACTGCAAATGTGCAGTAGGTGCAGATCTATGTCGCTAGGCTGGCGCCATGCAGGAGACCACCGGGTTGCGCGAGCGCAAGAAGCTCGCTCGTCGCCGCCGCATCGAGGACGTGGCCATCGAGCTGTTCGAGCAGCAGGGCTTCGAGGCGACCACGATCGAACAGATCGCCGCCGCCGCCGACATCGCCCCCCGGACCTTCTTCTCCTACTTCGACACCAAGGACGACGTGGTCCTCGCCGACTACGCCGACCGCCTCGGTCGGATCCTCGACGAGCTCGACCAGCGACCGCCCGACGAGCCGGTCTGGCGCGCGCTGCGAGGGTCCTTCGCATCGGTGGCGTCCGACTACGTGACCGAAGCCGATCGACTCGCCCAGCGCTTCCGCATCATGGCCGCCACCCCGTCGGTCCAGGCTCGGAGCCTCCAGCTCCAGGCGGGCTGGGAGCGTGCCCTCGCCGCGCACCTCGCCGTCCGGATGGCCGCCGACCCAAGCGACCCGACCCCCCAGCTGGTCGCGGCCACGGCGCTGGCCGTGATGCGCGCCTCGCTCCAGCACTGGCTCGCCGTCCACCGCGCCACGGAGCTGCCGACACTCGTCCAAGCAGGGTTCGATCGGCTCGGCACGGGTCTCGCAACGATCGGCCGCGAACCGGACCGCGCGTAGCTCGGCACCTTGGCCTGGAGCGACTCGCCGGGCGTATTGCGTTAACGGATTCACCCTCGATCCCGTGGCCAGCGACGTGGGTCCAGAGGTCTTCGAGTGGGTCGAGCGACCTTGACGACATCGTCTCGGATCTCCTGCAGATTGGGCTTGGGCATGGGTGCATCTCGTCCAGGCCACCCCTGCGGGCAAGCCAGCTCGGGATGTCCACTCCCCGCTCGGCAGTCGCCCCGAGCGGCAGACGAAAGTCAAGGCCGAAGACCTCCGCCCGTACTTGAAGGGCTGGAGCCCCCACGGACCCGACGCCACGTACTGACTCCGAGGTTGAAGCCAATCGCCCCGGATGGTCTGCCCCGGGTTCGGCGGAGTCGGGATTCTTGGATTCTTGGGGTGTTGTCCTCTAGGAGGACACCATGGGAA
>JBDIAX010000056.1:0-20059 GCA_039812605.1 Acidimicrobiia bacterium
CGGAGCATCGGGAGCAGGTAGGCGAGCGAGCCCCACAGGATCTGCCCGTAGCCCGCGATCGCCAGCACGACCAGCCATCGCCCCGACAGCACGGGCCCCCCTCGCGCGGCTGCCCCAGCGGCCACGAGCACCGACGCCGCCCACCAGGCCGCCCCCGCCCACAACGCCACGAGTCGGGGGCCGGCCCACCGCAGCTGGCGCCGGGTGGGGCGGGGAAGCAGCACGACGATCGCGCCGATCCCGGTGGCGTAGCCCATCAGCGCACACGCTCCCGCTCGTGGGGCGTCGACGGTCAGCGCGGCGGTCGCGCCGGTCAGCATGGCGACCTGCCAGCCGGCGAGGGACCAGAGGCGGCGTTGCGTCGCCAGGACCGACATGCGCGAGCGCCCGACCGTGGCTGCGAAGTATGGAAGCGTCCCACCCACGACCAGCCCGACCATCCCCAGGAGGTTGGCGACGAGGTGGGCCGAGCGCAGCGCGGCCTTCGAGGGGTCGATGGCCATGCGCACGCCCAGACCGACGCCGATTACGCCGAACGCCACCGCGCCGAGGTACGCGGCGACTGCGGGATCGAAGCGACGCTTCCGACCCCGAGCGGCGGTGGCGGCCAGCAGCACCCCCAGGAGCACCAAGCCGAGCAGGTAGACCGCTCCTGCCAGGCCGAGGGTCGAGTTGGGTGCGTCCAGTCGTCGGGCGGCGGCCACGCCGACCGCCCCGACCGCCACGGTCCACCGTTGGACCGCTGCCCAACGGTCGGGGGGAGCCGGTGCGGCCGACCACGTCACCGTGAGGAGCTGCGACGCACCGCTGATGGCCAGCACCACCGCACCTGCCAGGAAGAGGTGCAGCGGCACCCACCGGGCCTCACCGGCGAGTGCTGCAGTGGCGGCGAGCCCGGCGAGCGCCATGCTGAGCCGCACCGTCTGGCGGGTCTGGGCCTGGACCAGCGGCACCCGCTCGGTCCGGCGCTCTGAACCGGTTCCGATCATCGCCAGCGGGCATCCATCAGCCCGGCGCTGGATCGTTCAGAACGCGACGGAGGACCTCGGCTCCAGAGTGCTCCACGTCTCGTGTGGCGGTGACCAGGATCAGGCCGTTGGATCGCGCCACGGTCCGGAGACGGTCGACCGCATCGCGGGCGAACTGTTGGGTGAGCTCGACGCGGTAGCGCCGTACGAACTCGTCGAAGCGATCGACCCGGTGGTCGTACCAACGGCGTAGGTCGGTGCTGGGCGCGACCTCCTTCACCCATTCGTCGACCGGGGCATCGGCCTTGGTGATGCCGCGGGGCCAGAGGCGATCTACAAGCACGCGGTGCCTCGTCGATGACCCGGGCGCCAGGTCGTAGATCCGTTGGACAGCAATGCTGGGCATCGGGATCAGTACAGCCCGAGCTCGAGGCGCGCGTCCTCGCTGATGCGCTCCATCGACCAGGGGGGGTCGAAGACCAGCTCGATGTCGGCCCGGTCCACGCCGGGGACCTGCTCGACCACGCGCTGGGCTTCGTCGCGCAGCACGTCGCCCATGCCGCAGCCCGGAGCGGTCATCGTCATGTCGATCTCGATCCGACGGGAGCCGTCCTCGACGACCTCCTCGCAGCGATAGACGAGGCCGAGGTCGACGATGGAGATCGGGATCTCGGGGTCGTACACCGTGGCCAGGGCCTCGGTGACCAGATCGAGGTGGAAGGGCTGGTCGGTCCTGACCACGACGCGCCGCTCCGGGGCCTCGAGGCCCACGGCGTCGGCATCGGTGGCATCGATGCGCAGCAGGGTGCCCATCTCGGTGCGAAGGGTGAGGCTGCCGCCGCGCCGTTGGACCACCTGGACCTGCCCGCCCTCGTCGAGCTCCACCGGCTGCCCGTGGGGCACGGTGGTCGCCGAGCACGCCCGCCGGAGGTGCACCCATCCGTCGCCGCCTGGGCCGGTCATCGTGCCGCCTCGATCGCTGGTCGACGCTGCTCGAGGCCCTCCCGCAGGTGCTGGCGCAGCCACGTGACATCGACGGCCTCGAGCACCTCGCCGGCGAACCCCTCGATCAGCAGCTGGCGCGCGTGGGGCTCGGGGATGCCGCGGCTGCGGAGGTAGAAGACGGCCTCGTCGTCGAGCTGGCCGACGGTCGCCCCGTGGCTGCAGCGGACGTCGTCGGCTTCGATCTCGAGCCACGGGCGGGCGTCGGCTTCGGCTGTGGGGGAGAGCAGGAGGCTGGCGTTGCGCTGGTGTGCCGAGGTCCCGGTGGTCCCCGGTCGGACGAGGACACGGCCGGTGAACGCGGCACGAGCCCGGGCACCGACGATCTCCCGGAAGCGCTGTTCGCTCGTGGTGTCGGAAGCCCGGTGGTCCACGGTCACGAGGTGGTCGTGGTGGTCGTCGGAGCCGGCGACGACGAGCCCGTCGAGCTCGACCGAGGACCCGTCGCCAGCGCAGATGACATCCCACGTCACGCGCGTCGTCGCCGCCCCCAAGGTGAAGGAGGTCGCGTGCAGGCAGGCGTCCGGGCCGAGCGCCACCGACACGTGGCCGACGTGGGCGGACCCGGCTGCTCCCTGCTCCACCCGGTGGTAGGCCAAGGTGGCCCCTGCATCGACTTCGATTGTCGTGGACGCGTTGGCGGCCGCCGCGCCGTCGAGGCCGACGTGGGATTCGACGACGGTGACGGTGGCACCGGCCTCGACCCGGATGAGCGTCGTCGGGTGGTGCGTGACCGGCCGGTGGCCGGAGGGCGCGGTCACGTGCACGACGTGAGCGGCGCCGAGCGCCGAGCCGGCCGGTGCTTCGATCACGGCGAGATCGTGCGAGGCCGCACGGTTCGTGGCCAGGAACCAGTCGTCGTGGCGGAGGTCTCGGTAGCTGTCGGTCGGGCAGCGGTCGTCCGACGGTCGGAGGCTGAGCACCCCGACGGCCTCGGTGCCTCCGGCGCGAGACGCCAGATCGGCGATCGGCCGGCCGTTGACCAACACCAGGCGATCGGCGGGACCGTCGCCGGCGAGGCGGGCGACGGTCGGGGCATCCACGTCGGCCTGGTCGTCGGCAGGGGCCGCCGCCATCGCTTCGAGCAGGGCGTCCACGTCGCTGTAGCGCCACAGCTCCTCTCGCGTGGTGGGGGGCTGGTGGTCTGCGAGCCAACCGACGGCATCGGCGCGCACCTCGCGGCGCCACGACGCCTCGACAGGAGCCGACGGTGCCACCGCCGTGGGGTTCACGATCCCACCGCCTCGGGCTCGGGTCGTGGGCCGTACCCGTGCTCCTCGAGCTGCTGCGCCAGCTCGGCGCCGCCGGAGCGCTCGATCCGTCCTCCTCGCAGGACGTGGACCACATCGGGCCGGACCAGCTCGAGGAGCCGGGGGTAGTGGGTGATCACCAGGAAGGCCCGCTCGGGCGAGCGGAGCCGTTCGATCCCGGCGGCGACGATCCGGAGGGCATCGATGTCGAGGCCGGAGTCCGTCTCGTCGAGGATGGCGAGGGTCGGTTCGAGCATCACCATCTGCAGGATCTCGTTGCGCTTCTTCTCCCCGCCGGAGAACCCGGCGTTCACCGCCCGGCTGGAGAAGGAGGGGTCCATCTCGAGCTCCTCCATGTGCGAGCGGAGCGATCCGAGGAAGGAGCGGGCATCGACGGGGGGTTCGCCGTTGGCCTCCCGGATGGCGTTGAGGGAGGTGCGCAGGAAGTAGGCGTTGCCCACGCCGGGGATCTCCGTTGGGTACTGGAAGGCGAGGAAGACCCCGGCGGCTGCCCGAGCTTCCGGTTCGAGCGCCAGGAGGTCGTGGCCGGCGAAGCGGACGGTGCCCTCGACGTCGTAGCCCTCGCGGCCGGCGAGCACCGCCGAGAGCGTGCTCTTGCCTGCACCGTTGGGACCCATGATGGCGTGCACCTCCCCGGGGCCGATCGCCAGGTCCAGACCGGTGAGGATGGCGTGTCCGTCGATCGAGACGGACAGGTCGCGGATCTCGAGCATCACCCCACGCTCCCCTCGAGGCTGACCCGCATCAGGGCCTGGGCCTCCACGGCGAACTCCATGGGCAGCTGGTCGAACACGTCGCGGCAGAAGCCGTTGACGATCATGGCGGTCGCCTCCTCCTCGTCGATCCCTCGTTGGCGGCAGTAGAAGAGCTGGTCCTCGCCCACGCGCGAGGTGGTGGCCTCGTGCTCCACCTGCGCGGTCGGGTTCTTGACCTCCAGGTACGGGAAGGTGTGCGCCCCGCACCGGTCCCCGATCAGCAGCGAGTCGCACTGCGTGTGGTTCCTGGCGCCGTGCGCCCCCCGCAGCACCTTCACCAGACCGCGGTAGGCGTTCTGCGAACGTCCGGCGGAGATGCCCTTGGAGACGATCGTGCTCGAGGTGTTGCGCCCGATGTGGATCATCTTCGTACCGGTGTCGGCCTGCTGGTGGGCGTTGGTCACGGCGACGGAGTAGAACTCGCCCACCGAGTCGTCGCCCTGCAGGACCACGCTCGGGTACTTCCAGGTGATGGCGGATCCGGTCTCCACCTGCGTCCACGAGATCTTCGAGCGGGCCCCTTCGCAGCGGCCGCGCTTGGTCACGAAGTTGAAGATGCCGCCGTTGCCGTCGGCGTCGCCCGGGTACCAGTTCTGCACGGTGGAGTACTTGATGCGTGCGTCCGTGCGTGCGATGAGCTCGACCACGGCGGCGTGGAGCTGGTTCTCGTCGCGCATGGGGGCCGTGCACCCCTCGAGGTAGCTGACGGTCGCGCCCTCCTCGGCCACGATCAGGGTGCGCTCGAACTGGCCGGTGTCGGCGGCGTTCATGCGGAAGTAGGTGGACAGCTCCATCGGGCAGGTGACCCCGGCGGGGACGTAGCAGAAGGAGCCGTCGGAGAACACCGCAGCGTTCAGCGCGGCGAAGAAGTTGTCCCGTGGGCCCACCACCGACCCGAGGTGGGGTCGCACCAGGTCGGGGTGCTCGCGCACGGCTTCGGAGAAGGAGCAGAAGATGACCCCGGCTTCGGCCAGCCGCGCCTTGAACGTGGTGGCCACCGAGACCGAGTCCACGATCGCATCGACGGCGACGCCCGAGAGCCTCTCCTGTTCGCTCAGTGGGATGCCCAGCTTGTCGAACATGGCCCGGACCTCGGGATCGACCTCGTCCAGGCTCTTCGGTGCCGGGCCCTTCGGCTTGGGCGCCGCCCAGTAGTGCATGTCCTGGTAGTCGATGGGCGGGATCTCCAGGTTGGGCCAGGTCGGTTCCTCGAGCGTCAGGAAGTGGCGATAGGCAGCCAGACGCCACTCCAACAGCCAGTCCGGCTCCTGCTTGCGGGCGGAGATGAAGCGAACGATCTCCTCGCTGAGCCCCTTGGGAGCGACCTCGCTCTCGAAGGTCCCCTCGAACCCGAACTCGTACTCCCGGTCGATGACCTCGCGGATGGCGTCGCTCATCGCAGCCTCGGATCGGTGTCGCAAGCCGTCGCGCGCATCACCCGTCGACCTCGATGAAGATGCACTCGCCGGGGCACTCCTCAGCTGCTTCGATCGCGGCTTCGACGAGGGGCTCGGGGATGCGGGCCTGGCCGTCGGAGCCGGCCGGGTTGGCGACGCCATCGAAGCGCGTCTCCTCACCGAAGTGGGCGGCCGACTCCTTCACGTAGAACAGGCCGTCGTCTTGGCCGAAGAAGATGTCCGGCGCGATCTCCTCGCAGAGTCCATCTCCCGTGCACAAGTCCTGGTCGATCCACACCTTCACCTCGATCACCTCCGCGGCTGAATTTATCTAGTAAGACGCGCGAAATACAAACGGCAGTATTGGCGAACGCTCGCCGGGTGCGCGGCCCGAACGGTAAAGCCACGGCAACGCCAGGGTGTGACGCATGGAACCTGGCGCCGGCGGAGCCCCTGCGTTATTCTCAACGTTCAGACTAGAAGAAAGGGCTTCCCGTGCCGGACTTCTCACCTGACCGCACGCTCGGCCAGATCGTCACGGACCACCCGGATCTCGCTGCGGAGCTGGAGCGACGTGGCCTCGACTACTGCTGCGGCGGCGCCCGAACCCTGGGGGACGCCTGCGGGGACGTGGGCCTCGACGTGGACCAGGTCATCTCGGAGCTGGCATCGATCGACGCCGGTCCGGCCGAGGAGTGGGCATCGTTCGGCGCCGCTGCGCTGGTCGATCACCTGGAACAGACCCACCACGCCTACCTGCATGCCGAGCTGCCGCGCCTGACCGCGCTGGCGGCGAAGGTGGCCTCGGTCCACGGCGCCAACCATGTTGAGCTGATCACGGTCCGGGAGACCTTCGACGACCTCCGGGCCGACCTCGAGCCCCATCTGGCCAAGGAGGAGCAGGTCCTGTTCCCGATGATCCGCGAGTTGGCCTCGGCCACCGCGGCTCCGTCCTTCCACTGCGGTTCGTTGGCAAACCCGATCTCGGTGATGCTCGCCGAGCACGATCGGGCCGGCGTGCTGCTCGCCGAGCTGCGGCACCACACCGAGGGCTACACGATCCCCGCCGACGCCTGCGCGAGCTACGAGGCCCTGTACCGGGGCCTTCGCCAGCTCGAGGCGGACACCCACCTGCACGTGCACAAGGAGAACAACCGGCTCTTCCCGCTGGTCCGCGAGCTCGAGGAGCGCTGGGCCCCACAGGAGGTGGTTTGGTGAGTGCCGGACCGGCGCTGCCACCGCCGTCGCGCGACCTGGACACGCCCGAGGAGGTCGCCGAGATGGTACGACGCTTCTACCAGGGCGTCGCCCAAGACGACCTGCTCGGACCGATGTTCAACGACGTGGCCCAGGTCGATTGGAACGAGCACCTGCCCAAGCTGGCGGCGTTCTGGTCCCGTGCGCTCCTGGGGATCTCCGGCTACTCGGGCAACCCGTTCGCCGCCCATGCACGCGTCCACGACCAGGTGCCATTCACCGCCGCGCACTTCGAACGCTGGCTCGACCTCTTCAGCGACACGCTCGAGAGCGGATGGGTCGGACCCAACGTCGACCGAGCGCTGGCGCTCGCCCACAACGTGGCCCGGGTGCACGCCGGTCAGCTGATCGGCTCCGACACCGCCAACCTGGCGGTGGGCATCGGCTCCGAGGGCTCACCGTGACCTCCGCCACCGAACCCCGCCCCTTCGCCGGCACGCCGCCCGTCGAGCCCGGCGACGACCTCACCGACCCGGACATCTACGCACGGGGCGTGCCCCTCGAAGCGTTCGCCTGGCTGCGACGCACCGCGCCCGTCTTCTGGAACCGCCAGGCGGAGGCGACCTCGAGCTTCGACGATGGCGGCCTGTGGATCCTGTCCCGCCACGCTGATGTCAAGGCGGTCTCGTGCGCACGGGAGGGATGGTCCAGCGAGGAGAACACGGCGATCGTCCGCTTCGACGGTGCCACGGTGGGCTACCAGGAGCGGGAGGTCCAGAAACAGATGATGCTGAACATGGACGAGCCCCGCCACGCCCGTTTGCGGGGCGTCGTCTCGCGCGGCGTCTTCACCCCGCGGGCCATCGCCCGGCTGACCGACTCGCTCCGTGAGCGTGCCGAGCGGATCGTGCTCGCGGCCCGTGACGCCGGCACCGGCGACTTCGTGACCGACATCGCCTGCGAGCTGCCGCTGCAGGCCATCGCCGACCTCGTCGGGTTCCCCCAGGAAGATCGCAAGCGGATCTTCGACTGGTCGAACGAGATGATGGCCTACGACGATCCCGACTTCGACGTCGATCCGGCCGACGCCGCAGCCCAGATCCTCGGCTACGCCTCCGACCTCGGCGACCAGCGAGCAGCCGAGCCCCGCGACGACATCATCTCCCGGCTGGTGGCTGCGGCTGATGGCGACGTCCTCGACTCCGAGGAGTTCGCCTTCTTCGTCCTGCTCCTCGCCGTCGCCGGCAACGAGACCACGCGCAACGCGATCAGCCACGGGATGCAGGCCTTCTTCGACGCCCCCGAGCAGTGGGAGCGGTACAAGGCCGAACGTCCTCCCACCACCGCGGACGAGGTCGTGCGGTTCGGCACGCCGGTCCAGATGTTCCAGCGGACGGCCACCGCCGACACCGTCGTGGGCGGCCAGGTGATCCGGCGGGGCCAGCGCGTCGGCCTCCTCTACGGATCGGCCAACTACGACGAGACCGTCTTCGATGAGCCGAACCGGTTCGACATCGGTCGAAGCCCCAACCCCCACGTCGGGTTCGGTGGCGGTGGCGTCCACTACTGCCCGGGTGCACACCTCGCTCGCCTCGAGATCGACCTCCTCCTCGGCGCCATCGCCGATCACCTCCCCGAGATCCGGCCCGCCGGACCCCAGCGCCGACTCCGGTCGGGATGGCTCAACGGGATCAAGGCCATGCCGGTCACCTACCGATGAGCGCGCCCGGTCGCTGACACGTGCCCGCCGAGACCCACCAGCTCAGCGACCCCGTGGATGCCGCGGCCCTGCTCGAGATCCTCGCCGACCTCCTGGTGCCGGACGTCCCACTCGATGCCGCCGGGGAGGTGACGCTCGGATCGCTCGATCAGGCCGACGAGCTCTCGCTGCACCACCTCTGGGATCACGTCACCGAGGAGGCCGGCGAACGCACCATCGGCGACCTCGACACCGACCCCGACGGGATGCCGGAGGCGCTGGCGGAGACCACGTTGGCCGAGCTCGCGGCATGGTTCCAGCGCTCCATGGCGAGCGGGAGCATCGAGTGATCGTCGTGGATGGCGGGACCCGCGCCTGGCACCGCTGGCGGCTCGCCCGGCCGTTCCTCGTGATCGGGGCGATCGCGATCGTGAGCGGGGGCTTGGTCGCCGCAGCGACGCGTCCGCTCGATCTCGAGCTGGGCCCCTGGCTCGCAGCGTTCCTCGTCCTGGTCGTCGGCGTCGCCCAGATCACCCTCGGCGGTGGGCAGGTCGCGATGGCGGAGGAACCTCCGACCAACGGTGTGGTCTGGACCGAAGCGCTGCTGTGGAACGGCGGCGTCGCGATGACGGTGCTGGGGACCTACGGGGAGCAGCCGCTGGTCACGACGCTGGCTGCCATCCCGACCATCACGGCGCTCGTCCTGTTCGCCTCCGCGGGATCGGGGCGCCAGGGGCCGCGATGGCTCCAGGCCTCGCATCGGGCGTTCGCGCTGGTGATCCTGGTCAGCGTCCCCATCGGTGTCGCCCTCGCGTGGAGCCGCCACGGCTGATCGACCGAGACG
Organism: Acidimicrobiia bacterium; assembly: GCA_039812605.1. Lineage (GTDB taxonomy): Bacteria > Actinomycetota > Acidimicrobiia > Acidimicrobiales > Iamiaceae > Aquihabitans. Next base: position 9,134 of record JBDIAX010000056.1, read on the forward strand.
ATCGACGCATCGACGCGGTTCACCGCAGCATCGTCGCCAAGCGTTCGAGCGCACCGAGTCCCCGCGATCGGTATCCGTCCGGGAGCACGAGCAGCGGCACCGTGACCGCGTAGGTTCGACGCCAGTCGAGCGCCCAGGCCTCCGCGGTCGTGGCGTTCGGCGCTCCGGTGCCGAGTCGGTCGAGGACCTCGTCGTCGTCGATGGCGTCACCGAGGCTCCAGTGGGCAGCGAAAAGGGCCTGACGGACCTCGGGTCGGCGTTCGATCGCGGTGCCGGCGTAGCGGATCGTCGCTTGGCGCGTGTTCACCTGTCGGGGTGGTGGCCGCAGTCGGTCGGGCTCGCTCTGCCTGAGCAGTGAGCGAACCTGGTCGAGCTCCTGGCGGAACCCCGCGGCGAGCTCACCCTCGACGACCGCCCCTTCAAGGGGGATCGTTGGATCGTGCTCGACCGCCCGCCATTCCACCGTCGCCCGTGATCGTTCCACCAGCTCGACCGCTCGCTGCGATGCGAGGGCCGAGAATGGGCAGTTGAAGTCGCCGTAGATGATCAGGTGGTCCATGGTTCCTCCGAGATCCGCTCGACGATCAGGGGGAACAGCCGACGATCCTCCTTCTCGGTGTGCAGACGGGTATCGCGATCGAGGTGATCGAGACGCGCGTAGAGGTCGCCGTAGCTGTCGTCGGCATCGGCAGGGACCTCGTAGTCGGCGGTGACCTGCCGCAGCGTGTCGAGCAGCGCATCGGTCCGTTCGTGCTCGTAGGTCATCACCGCAAGTGCGGCCGCGGGGGAGCCCACCGTGGGCGGTGCGGCTCCCAGGAGATCGGCGACGAGCTGCTCCTCGCGGTCGAGGTGGGCGTCGAGGCCGCGACGAAGATCCAGGACGAGCGCCTCGACCTCGTTGAGCTCGACGTGGCGGGGACGGTGGACCGTTTTCACCCAGGCGGCCAACGGCCCGAGGGCGGGCAGCTCGCGCCGAAGGTAGGAGTGGTGGTGGGTGACGATGTGCTGGGCGAGCTTGTCGACCGGGAGGTCCTCCCATGGCGTACTGGCGTCGGTCTCGTCGTCCATGCGTGCTCCGCTACCGGTCAGCCGAGGCCGAACCCGATGGAGGCGAGGACGACCAGCACGGTGCCGAGCACGGCTTGGCGGGCGCCCAGGATCGCGGCGCGTGGCGCTGGCCAACGTTCGAGGAGGTGCTGGGTCAGCACCACCGCCAGGACCGTCGTCGCTCCCAGGAGGGCGCTCGTGGTTACGGCGACGGCGGCGCCCGCGGTCGCCAGGGCGGCGGCGTCGAACAGCAGGACCCGGCGCCGGTCGCGTGGGCGCCCGTGGAGGCCCGCCACCTGGTCGCGCACGGTGGGGATCGAGGTGAGGGCGCGTGCGGCGAGGAGGAGCCAGGCCGCGGTGGCGACCGAGGTTGCGGCCCCGCCGGCCAGGGCGACGAGCGCGACGACGCCGCTGACTCCGATGGCGCCTGCGAGCTCGGGAACGAGCCGACGGCTGCGGGAGCGAGCGTCGTAGGCCAGCTCCACCGCGATGAACGGTGCCATCGCTGCCAGCGGCCACCAGGTGGCGGCGTCGGTCCGAGCGATGGCGAGGCCGCCGAGGACGGCGAGCACGGTCGCCTCGGCGCCGAACACGGCCAAGGCCACTGCGCTTCGAGGTAGCCAGCGCCGGCGACGCAGGTCCACCAGGATGATGCGCAACGGGGTGCGGGCGAGGAACGCCACGATGGCCGCCAGTCCGATGCAGGTGCCGGCGATGCTCGGTGCCACGAGCAACCCGAGCACGACCGGCTCGAGTGTGAGGCCCCATCCGCCGTGCTCGGTGGGGATGGCCACGGCCCGGAGGTCGCTGCGGGGCGACGCGGCTCGGACGGCGGTCGCGGCCATCACATCGCGCTGGTCAACGCCAGGGCCAGGAGCAGGACGGTGACGGCACCGATCAGGACGATCGAAGCGCCCATCGGGTGGGTTGGTCGCTCAGGTTGCTCAGCCACGGTCGTGGCCCCCGCCGGTCGCCGCGAGGCGCTCCAGCCGATCAGCGTGGACCACGCCGCCGACCATGGCCCCGAACCCGAGGCCACCCCAGAAGGCAATGAATAGGCCCAGACCGATGGCTGATCCCCACTCGACATCGAGGAGGCGCATCGTCACCACCACGCCCACCAGCGCCACGACGGTCCCGACCAAGCAGCCCACAGCGATCGCCGTGGCCATGCTCGGCGGCTCGCTGCTCTGGTCTGCTTCCTGAAATTCTTCTATCATGAGGCAGAGATTATCTCCCCGGAATCGAAAGGTCCACGCCGTAGGCCGCTACTGTGGTCGGGAGGACGTGATGATGGTTGTCAGCAACGAGGAACACCGGCGGTGAGCTCGCTCCAGGTTCAGGCGCGGGCGCTCGGCGACCCCACCCGTCACGAGATCTTCCGCTACCTGGTCGATGCTGGGACCGATGTCGACGTCGCGGAGCTGACCGATCACGTCGGTCTGAACCACAACGCCGTGCGCCAGCACCTGGCGAAGCTGGTCGACGCCGATCTGGTGGAGGAAGCTCGTGCCCGGCCATCGGGGCGTGGTCGGCCGCGACTGCTGTACCGGGTGGCACCGACTGCGGAGAGCCGTTGGGGGGTCGCTGGCCCCTACGAGCGCCTCGCAGTCCTGCTCACCGAGGTCGTGCGGACCGGCGACGCGCCTGAAGCGGTCGGTGCCCGTGCGGGCCGTCGCCTGATCATGGGTGGGAGCGGCGCACCGGTCGATGCCGTGGACCGGTTCGAGGATGCGATGGCTCGTCAGGGCTTCGATCCCACGGTCCAGGCCCGCGGAGACGAGGTCGAGGTCGTCCTTCGTTCGTGTCCGCTCGCATCCGCGGTCCTCGCTGACGCCGACACCGTCTGCCAACTCCACCTGGGCCTCGCACGGGGCGCGGCGGAGGCCATCGGTGGCATCGAGGTGGATCAGCTCGAGCCCAAGGATCCGAGGCGAGCGCACTGCCGCCTGCTGTGTCACCTCACCGGGTCGCCGGCCTCCGTCGACGCCTGAGCTTCGCTCGCCGGTTCCCACGCGACGGCGAACACGTGCTTGGCCAGGCCGGCCATGAGGGTCTCGGCGTGGCGCTTGGCGTGGTCGGCGACGGGCCCTCGCCAACGGGCGTCGATGCACGAGCACCACAGCTGGTACCAGCGATCGCAGTGCTCGGCGGTGATCGGCGAGATGGCGTGGAGGTCTCGGTGGCTGCGGGTGACGTTGCCGGAGTAGCGACGGTCGCCGAGCAGGATCCAGCACCAGTAGTCGATCAGATGGGGGATGTGGAACCCCCAGTCGACCTCGGCGTCCTCGTCGAAGACCGGGCCGAGGAGCGGATCGAAGATGACCTCGCGGTAGAAGTCGGTGACCAAGTAGTTGATCTGGGTCTCCGTGTCGAGGTCGAGCCCCGCCCGGGCCTGGAGGTCTCGTTGATCGGCCACCAGGCCCTCCCAGCACGGAGGGTCACCGCCGAGGTCGGCGCCCGTCGATGGCGAGGGTGGATGGGCGGGACTCATGCGTCCCACAATACTCACCAACAACTAGAAAAACTCAGGTCGGGTTGGCTCGCCAGCGGGGGTAGTTGATGCCGGCGAGGTGGTTGATGACGTAGGCCTGGCCCACGAGCGCCACGACGGCGAGCATCAACACCGCGAGGTCGGCGGGGTCGGGCAGGATCCCGAGCGAGACGATGAGGGTCGTGGCGCCTGCGGGCGGGTGCGGAGCGTGGAGCCACACCATCAGGCCCGACGTGAGGCCCAGCGAGAGCGCGGCGGCGCCGACGCGGTCCCAGGCCACGCCCTCGACCAAGGCGGGCCCGGCGTCGGTGAGGCCGAAGATGACGAGGGCGAGGTAGCCGGCGCCGGCGCCGATGGCGTGGCCGATGATCGTGTTGCGGGGCGACGCCGCGGGGGCGGTCGGCGTGTAGAAGTGCAAGAACGCGGTGGGGCCGAGCGACGGGAAGATGAACGGGGCACCGGTGACCAGCGCGGCGGTGGACATCACCGCGATGGAGATGATGCCGTTGACCAGGGCGAAGAAGCCCATGACGGTGGTGGAGTCGTGCTGGTCGACCAGGCGCGGGATCCGCGCTCGGCGTGCGAGGCCGAAGACGATCGATGCCATGTCGCCACCGATGGGACCGGGGCGGGTGGGGCGATCGTCGGTCTGGTCGTCGGGGTCGCTCATCGCAGGTAGCGGTAGAAGCCGATCGATCCGGCGGCGAGCAGGACCGAGAAGCCCGCGGTGGTCCATGCCAGGGCGTCGTCGTCGGCGAGGAACGCGTCGAGGCCGACGGTCAGCAGGAACATCTGGAGGGCGAGTAGGACGGCGACGAAGACGCCGACGGCGACGGGGACGTCGCGCTCGCGACGTCGCCCCCGGGGGGTGGGCAGCGGTGCGGTCACTGCTCCGCCTCCTGCTCGCCGAGGTTCTCGATGGCCCACACCGCGCCGTTGCGGACCTCCACGTCGATGCGGCCGAGAGGTCGCTGCGGGGGGCCCGACTCGACGGCGCCGTCGCGGGCGTCGAAGAGCCCTTCGTGGCAGGGGCAGTGCAGCTCGGTGGTGTCGGGCTCGTGGTAGACGACGCAGCCCAGGTGGGTGCACTTCTGGGAGAACGCCCGAAGCTCGCCACCGGGGAGGTGGACGAGGATGGCGGGGTCGGCGTCGGTGGGGTAGCGGAACAGGTGCGAGGTGCCCTCGGGAACGCGGTCGAGGTCGACGATGCGGCGTGGCTCGCCGGCGTTGATCGAGCGCAGCGAGGACCACAGCGCGATGCCGACGGAGCCGGCGGCGAAGCCGCCCGACCCGACGACCAGGTAGCGCACGAACTCGCGGCGGGTGGTCTCGTCCTCGCCGGCCGAGGTGAGGGGGAAGTCTCGTCGCCAGATCGGTTCGTCGGTCATCGGCCGCTCCCGTCGTCGAGGCCGAAGGGGTCGTCCTGCCAGCGGAAGCTTGCTTCGGCGCCGACCTCGATGGGGCCGGCGCCATCTGCGACCGTGCGGACCTTGGTGACCACCTGCTGGTTGCCGAACCGCCACTCGTTGACGAGGGTGCCGGTCCGCTGCTCGGCGAACTCCTCGGCGGTCCCGAACCACAGGGCGTCGCTCGGGCACACCGACGCGCACATCGGCTTGAGGCCCTCCGAGGTGCGGTCGTAGCACATGTCGCACTTCATCATCTGGTCGAGCTCGGCCTCGTAGTTGGGCACCCCGAAGGGACAGGCGAGCACGCAGTTCGAGCATCCGATGCAGCGCGGCTTGAGCGCGGACTGCACCACCCCGTCCTCGTTCTGCTTGATGGCATCGGCGGGGCACACCTCGGCGCAGGTCGGGTCGTCGCAGTGCATGCACACCATCGGCACCGTCTGGGTGGATGTACCCCGGTCGACCTCGTCGAGGTGGATGAGCGATCGGCCACGGTGGGTGCCGCACTCCGCGCAGGCCTGCACGCACGCTCGACAGCCGATGCAGCGGCTCTGGTCGATGACGAACATCGAGTCGCCGAAGGACCCGGCCAGCGGGCGCGACGCGCCGATCGGCTTCGATGTCAGCTGGACCGAGACCGCGGCCATCAGCGGTCCTCGCCGATCGCCTCGACGCGGACCGCAGCCACCTTGTACTCGGGGATCTTGGACTGCGGGTCCAGGGCTCGGTTGGTGAGCAGGTTGGCCGCCTGGTCGCCGGCCCAGTGGTAGGGGATGAAGACGGTGTCGGGTCGGATGGTGGCCACGACCTTGGCGGCGACGGTCATCGATGCTCGACGCGAGGTCACCTTCACCGGCGCCCCGTCGACGATGCCGAGCTGCTGCGCCAGCCTCGGGTGCAGCTCGCACCAGGGATCGGGGTTCTGCTCCATCAGCGGACCGATGCGTCGGGTCTGGGTGCCCGACAGGTACTGGCTGACCGTGCGCCCGGTGGTGAGCCAGATCGGGTAGTCGTCGTCGACGACCTCGGCCGGTGGCCGGTAGGTGATCGGCTGGAACCGGGCCCGTCCGTCGGGGAAGGCGAAGCGTCCGCCTTCGTAGAGGCGGGGCGTGCCCGGGTGGTCCTCGGTGGGACAGGGCCAGAACACGCCCATCTCGTCTTCGATGCGTTCCCAGGTGATGCCGGCGTAGTCGGCCTTGCCTCCCGCCGATGCGCGGCGCAGTTCCTCGAACAGGTCGCGCGGGCCCTCGAAGTCGAAGTAGCGGCCCCGATCGAGCCGGTGGGCGAGGTCGCGGATGATGTCCCAGTCGACCCGGGCTCGGCCGGGCGGCTTCTTGGCCTGGTTGAGCTTCACGACGCGCCCCTCGACGGTGGTCGAGGTGCCCTCGTCCTCCTCGTGCAGGGAGCCGGCCAGCACGAGGTCCGCGTACCGGGCGGATTCGCTCATGAAGAAGTCGATGGCCGTGTAGTGCTCGAGGCGGCTCAGCGCCTCGGCGGTCAGCGTCGTGTCGGGCAGCGACACCACCGGGTTGAAGCAGATGGACAGGAGGCCCTTGATCTCGCCTCGGTGGATGGCCTCCATGATCTCCTGGGCGGTCATCCCCTTGCCGGGGATCTCGTCGACGTCGCAGCCCCAGACCGAGGCGATGAAGGCTCGGGCGTCGGGGTCCTCGATGTTGCGGTTGCCGGGGAGCTGATCGCACTTGTGGCCGTGCTCGCGACCGCCCTGGCCGTTGCCCTGGCCGGTGATGGTGGTCACCCCGCAGCCGGGCTTGCCGAACTTGCCGGTGGCGAGGCCGAGGTTGATGCACGAGAGCACGTTCTCGACGCCCTTGGACTGGTGCTCGATGCCCCGCGCGTGGAGCAGCATCCCCGTCGCCCGGGTGCCCCACAGCTCGGCGGCCTGCTCGATGCGTGCGGCGGGGACCCCGGTGAGCTCGGCGCCCCAGGCCGGGGTGCAGTCGGCGACCGCGGCCGCGGCCTCGTCGAACCCGGTGGTGTGCTCGGCGATGAAGTCGTGGTCGAGCCAGTCCCGCTCGATGAGGATGTGCAGGATCGTGGTCATCAGCGCCGAGTCGGTCCCCGGCCGAAGGCCGAGGAAGACGTCGGCGGTGCGGGCGATGGGGGTGACCCGAGGGTCGGCGACCACGAGCGCGGCGCCTCGGTCCCGTGCCTCCCAGATGTAGCCGGTGGTGATCGGGGAGCACTCGGCCACGTTGGTGCCCGCCAGGAACACGACCTCCGCGAGGGGGATGTCGGCCCACGAGTTGGAGGCGCGGTCCATGCCGAGCGCGGTCATGTTGGCCTTGCCGGCCGAGACCATGCAGAGCCGGCCGTTGTAGTCGAGGTTGGCGGTGCCGATCCCGAGACGGGCGAACTTGCCCATGAGGTAGGACTTCTCGTTGCTGAGCGACACCCCGGACAGCACCGCGAACGCATCGGGTCCGTGCTCGGCCTGGATCCGGCGGATCTCGCCGGCGACGCGGTCCAGCGCCCGGTCCCAAGCGATCGGCCGGAAGCCGCCCGGTGCTGAGGGGTCGCGCTCGAGGGGGTCGAGCAGGCGGTCGGGGTGCTCGTTCTGGAGGTAGCGCTTGACGCCCTTGGGGCAGAGCTTCCCCTTGTTGAACGGGAAGTCGTACCAGGGCTCGAAGCCCACGACCTGCTCGTCGGCGACCTTGAGGATGATCCCGCACTGCTGGCCGCAGAAGCAGCAGTGGGTCTTCACCTCGCGGTCGAGGTTCGCGTGCGACTCCCAGCCGCCCGCAGGCGTCTCGTTGAGGTGCGGGCCGAACCGCTCGATCAGCTCGGCCTCGGTGACGGGCAGCTCTGCCATCAGCCGAACCCCCCGACGCGATGGGACTGGGCGAGGGTGACCAGGCTGCGCCGACACGTCGGGCAGTGGTCCTGGTAGTTGCCGCCATCGGATCGGTAGTCGAAGCCCACCGCGGGGAGCACCTCCTTGAGGTCGGTCATCTGCATCACCGAGGCGAACTCGGTGCCGCACCGGGCACATGCCTGCTGCGGGCCCTCGGCGCCGGCCTGCTTGTAGTAGGCGACGCCGAGGTTCGCCGGTCGTTGGAAGATGTGGAACAGCTTTCCGAACGGGATGTACATCAGCCCGAGTGTCACGGTCAGGGCATGGGTGGTGTTGAGGAAGACGTAGAAGCGGCCATCCATCCACAGGTTCGAGGCCGTGAGCGCCAGCCCCGTCACCGACACGGCGAAGAGCCCGGCCAGGGCCAGGAAGTCGTTGGACCGCTCGACCGCCAGCGCGCCCCGGTCACGGAGCCGGCGGCTGAGGAACAGGAAAACGCCGGCGAGCACCAGCACCGCCGAGATGTCGAGCAGGTGGAAGGTGATCCATCCCACGACGCTGCGGCTGTCGAACGACAACGTGGCCACCGGGCCGACGAACGCCTCGTACTGCCGACCCGAGCCTCCCACCGATTCGAAGTGCAGCAGGCCGAGTACCAACGGGAACGTGACCAGGGCAGCGAGGATGCAGCCCCAGAACACGAGCTGATGGGCCAGCCAACGCATGCGGGACCGACGGGCGATGAACGTTTGCGCCAGCAGCTGCGTTCCCACCAGGCCGGGCAGCGCCGCGGCGTTGCGGCCGCGCCGGCCCTTGGCGCGGAACGCCTCCCATCCGCGTCGGTTGAGACGGGCGGTCGGGGGGCGCTTCAACCAGACGAGGTAGCGGTAGACGACGCCGAAGATGGCGAACAGCGTCCCGAACAGGTAGCCGACCAGTGCGGCATCGAACCACCGGAGGTTGCCGCTGCCCACCACCGCCACCACGAGCGTGGCCACCACCGCCGCCGAGGCCCACGCCACCGGGCTGCGATCGACGGCTGCACGCCGGGGTGTCAGGTTCGGTTCACCCACGTCGGCGAACCTACTGCAGTCGACCGGCGATTTCTGCCGTTCTGGCTAGAAGTATGGGTTGCGCTCCATGCGAGCCTTCGGCGACGGTTCCGATCCGGCGGATCCCCATGCGATCCCCGCAGGGCCTGATCCATCTGGGCTCCTGCGGGGAACCATGGCTTGCGCTCGATGGCGCGGCCATCTGGTCTCAGCTCAGGTCGGTGAGTACCCGGGCGAGGTCCTCTTCGAAGCCGCGGAGCTCGGCGCGATGGCGGACCGAGAGGTGCTCGATGATCTGTGCGCCGCGGGCCGTGAGCTCGACGAGGCGACGGCGGTGGTCAAGTTCGTCGTCGACGCTCGCGACCAGTCCGTGCTGCTCCGCGCGATCCACCAGGCCGACGACGCTGTGTCGCTCGCGCTGCAGGGCATCGGCGAGGTCGCTGATCGACGGATCTCCCTCGCCGGGATGTCCTCGGACCGCCAGGAGGAGCTGGTGTTGGGCAGGGGTGATGCCCTCGGCCCGTGCTGCTGCCTCGGAGAATGCGAGAAACCGTCTCAGCCCTGCTCGGAATCGGGCGAGCGCCTGGTAGTCGCGGTCGGTCAGCTCGCGATCGCTGGCTTTCACGGTGTGGTCGTCCTGGCTCGCTGGCTGTGGATGAGGTGCACCTCGCTGGTCAAGACGACGGCGATGACCGCGGCGAGCGTGGTCGTCGGAAGAAGGTGCAAGCCTGCCATCTCGGTCACGACCAGGGTCGAGCCCAAGGGGGTCTTGGTGACGCCGGTGCACGCGGCGACCATGGCTGCCGCCATGAGCATGGTGGCGTCGACGCTCGGCAGCGCTTCGTGGAGGAGGAGGCCGCAGGCGGCGCCGGCGAAGAACAGCGGAATGATGAACCCGCCGCGCCAGCCGGTCGCCGCGCACACCGCGCTGGCGATGAGCTTGGAGGCGAGCGCGGCGGCGAGGAACCTGACCCCGACATCGGGACTGGCGAGGTCGGCGATCTGGTGTTCCCCGAAGGTGAGCGCACCGAACGACCACAAGCTCAACAGCCCGACGACGAGGCCCCCGAGCGCCGGTCGGATCCATGCCGGCACGTACGCGGCCGCGGTGCGAGCGGCCCGGACGGACCAGGTGAAGGCCACGGCGATGCCCACACCTGCGAGCGCGGCGATGGCCGCCCAGCCCAGATCGGTAACGCGTCCGACCTCTGCCGGTGCGAGCTCGAAGACAGGACCGAAGGACGACCCCTCCAGGAAGAGGTTCACTGCGAAGCCGGTGAGCGCGCCGCAGAGCGCGGGGAGCAGTGCTTCGTAGTACTCGAGGCCACGGCGATGAAGGATCTCGAGTGCGAAGAGCGCCGAGCCCAGCGGCGCACCGAACAGCACCGCGAAGGCAGATGCCATGCCCGTGATCGCGAGTATGCGGACCGTCGCACGATCGGCTCCCATGCGGCTCCCGGCCTCCGTCCCCACGGTGCCGGCGGTCTGCACCAGCGGAGCCTCTGGTCCGAGCGCGCCCCCGGCAGCGATTCCGAGGAGCGACACGGGGATGAGGGAGCGGAGGGCACGTCGGTCCGCGGCAGCGCCGATGTGCACGTTGTCGACCAGGAGCTCCACATCCCCGGTGTCTCCGAGGAGGTGTACTAACAGGGCGATCGCCAGGCCGGTGGCGACCAGCACGGCAACCACTGCCAGATCGCCTCGACCGTCTGGTCCGAGCAGCGAGGTCATCCACCGCAGAACGCCTACGTAGAGCGCGCCGATGGCACCCCCGGCCATTCCTACGCCGAGCACCGCGAAGGACAGCGGTCGGAAGAGCCTCATCGGTGCGCGCATCAGATAGATCGTACAACGATCTATCTGAGGGACGGAACTCGACCGGCGGTCCTTCGGGAACGCAGCCGCTTGATCTCCTCAACGAGTTCGAGCAGGTGGCGCCGCCGGTCTTGTACGGGGTGCTACCGGCGACGGCTCTCGGGAGACAGGGGTGGCTGCACGACGCTCGCCTTGCCGAGCGGCGGAAGGCGGGCCGGGTCGACCACTACCTCGGCCTCGCCGCGATCCTCAATGATCGCGAGGACCGCGTCAGGTGCGGCGACCGTGGCGAAC
>JBDIAX010000057.1:0-19465 GCA_039812605.1 Acidimicrobiia bacterium
GCGGAGCAGGGGCGGGACACCTGGGGGTCAAGGGGTCGGAGGTTCAAATCCTCTCAGCCCGACCAGGGAGTCCGCGAGGCCGGTTCGCAAGGACCGGCCTCCGGCGCGCCCAGGGGTAGCATCGGAGCCCGATGGACCTCGTGTTGCCGATCGCCCTCGCCGTCGCCGTGATCAGCGCCGTCCGCGGCGTGTGGTCGCCTTGCGGGCTGTCGATGCTGTCGTCCATCACCCCGATGACCGAGGCCGGTCGAGGTCACCGCTTCGCCAGCACCGCCACGTGGTTCACGGTCGGTGGCGTGGTCGGCGGGCTCTCGCTCGGCGCGGTCGCTGCCGGGGGAGCAGCCGCGATCGGCGCGCTCGGCCTGGCCGACACAACGCGTTGGGCCATCGCCGCGGCAGCGGCCGTGGCCACCGCGGCCATCGACCTCGGCGTCACAGGCATCTCGCTGCCGATCTTCAAGCGCCAGGTGAACGACGCCTGGCTGCGCGACTACCGGTCCTGGGTGTACGGCGCCGGGTTCGGCTGGCAGATCGGCGTGGGCGTCGCCACGTACATCATGACGGCTGGCGTGCTGCTCACCGTCGCTCTGGCGGTCCTCACCGGTTCGCCCGCCGCCGCCCTGGGCATCGGCTTCACCTTCGGCCTGGTGCGGGGGAGCGCCGTCTGGATCGCTCGAGGAGCGACCACCCCCGCCGCACTCGGCCGGGTCCACGACCGGCTCGAAGCGCTCGCCCCCGCATCTCGGGCGGCCGCCGCCGTGGTCCAGGTCGCGGCGGCCGCGATCCTGGCCACCGCCGGGGTCGGGCCCATCGTCGGCCTCGTCGTGCTGGCCGCCGCCGCTGCTGCGGTCGGCGTTCGTCGCGGCTCCGCTCGGCCTGCCACCGCCTGAGCCCAGCGTCGGCCCGGCTCGGCCCCGGGTAGCGTCGGCGCCATGTGCGGTCGGTACGTCTCCGCGTCCACACCCGACGAGATCGCCGCCTACTTCGATGCCGAGATCGCCCTCGAGCGCGCGATCCCACCGTCGTGGAACGTCGCCCCCACCGATGACGTCTACGTGGTTCGCGAGCGCGATGGCCGCCGGGAGGTGCACGCGCACCACTGGGGCCTGGTTCCGTTCTGGGCGAAGGACCCCAAGGTGGGGGCCCGCATGATCAACGCCCGAGCGGAGGGGCTCGCCGAGAAGGGCGCGTTCAAGCACGCGCTGCGCCACCGCCGCTGCATCGTCCCAGCCGACGGCTTCTACGAGTGGGAGCACCGCCCGGGCTCGAAGGTGAAGCAGCCGTGGCTCATCGCCCCGCCCACGGGCGAGCTCCTCGCGTTCGCTGGCCTGTGGGAGTCCTGGAGCCCTGAACGGGGGAGCGACGACCGCCTCCTGTCCACGACGATCATCACCACCGCACCGAACGCCGCCATCGAGCACCTGCACGACCGGATGCCCGCCATCCTCCCCGAGACCTGCTGGGACCTCTGGCTCGACCCGGCCGTGGAGGACCCCGACGAGCTCGCATCTGTGCTCGTCCCCGCGCCGAACGACCTGCTCACGCTTCGTCCGGTGTCCACGGACGTCAACAGCGTGAAGAACCAAGGCCCGCACCTGATCGACCCGGTCGACCCGGCGCTGCCCGGCGGACTGTTCGGGACCCCCGGCGCGTGACCGCGACCACGCCGACCCTGCGTCGCCGCTGGCAGCGGTTCGTCCTGCGCACGCAGGGCCGCCTCGACGGGGAGAGCGCCGATCGCATCCTGCCGTGGACGCTCGCGATCGGGCTGTTCGTGGTCCTCGCCGCCCTCTCGCTCGCGGCGGTGCGCAGCCTCGACGGCGGCAGCGGGATGGCTCCGTGGATCCAAGCGGCGTGGCGACGCCAGCACGGGGGAGCGGGGACCCCGGTCGGCGGGGTCGATCCGGCGGCCGGGACGTGGTCGCTGGCGTCGGAGCCGCTCCTGCTCTTGGGCCGGTTCGCCCCGGTGCCGGTCGTCCTCGTGCTCTTCCAGTCGTTCGTGATCGCGGTCGGTGTCGTCCCCCTGTGGCGGCTCGCTCGGCACGAGGCCCACCTGCGGGTGGGAGCGACCTCGTCGATCCTGCTCGCGTACGCGCTCGCACCCACGCTGCACCGCACGAACCTCACCGTCTTCCACCCGGAGGCGATCGCGCTCCCCGCGCTCATGTCCGCGATGCTCCAGGCCCGCCGCCAGCGGTGGGTGCCCTACGGCGTGCTCGTCGCCCTGGTCCTCGCCGCCCGAGCAGACCTCGGTCTCAGCGTCGCCGCCCTCGGCGCGCTCGTCGCCCTGGCGGGCCACCGGCGCGTGGGGGCGATCACCGCCGGGATCGGGGTGGCCTGGACGACCGCAGCCGTGCTGATCATCCACCCCCAGGTCCCCGACCGCGCCCTGACGCCGGCCGGCGAGTTCGTGGCCCGGTCGCAAGGCCCGCTGGCCGCCGTGCCCAAGCTGCTCACCGCACCCTGGGAGCAGGTCCGGCTCCTGCTCTCCGAACCGAGCATCGGGTTCCTCGTGGTGGTCCTGGCACCGCTGCTCTTCCTTCCGCTGGTCTCGCCGCGGAGGATGGGCGCCGCGCTCCCGTGCCTCGCGCTCGCGATGATCGCGGACACCGCGGTCCAGGAGGTGGCCCAGCGGGGCGTGATCAACCTCTCGCCGGCCGCCGCCCACATCGCCCCGGCGATGGCGTTCGTGTTCGTCGCGCTGATCTTCTCGCTCGAGCGCATCGGCGAGCTGAGCGTCACGCGCATCAACGTCGATCGCCGCATCCTCCTCGCGCTCGTCGCTGGCAGCCTCCTCCTCTTCGTCACGGAGTCGCCGACCTCCCCGTATCGGTCGCCGTGGAGCTGGGGCGGCCAGGACGCGGTCGACGGGGCCCGCCTCGCCGCGGCCGACCTCGTCCGCGATGACGAGGCGGTCGCCGCGTCGCCTCAGGCGCTCGCGCTCGTGGCGGCCCGAGCGGACCTCGTCGCACTCCCGTTGGTGCCCACGGACCTCGGCGCTGCCGCGCTGGACCGCATCGACGACCGGACCGACGTGGTCCTGCTCGACACCACCGGCACGGACGCCGTGACCGATCGGCCGTTCTGGACCACCGCCGACCGCACCCGCGTCGTCGACGAGCTCGTGGCCGACGGGTTCGTGGTGATCTACGACGCCGAGGGCATCACCGCGCTGCGGCGCACGACCGCCTGAGCGCTCAGGCCTCGGCGACCTCGGCGTGACCAGCCGCCTGCAGCGCGGACCGCAGCCGCGCCGCGGCTTCGTCGAGGGCTGCGCCGCTCACGGAGCCATCCGCACGCCGGAAGTCGAGGTCGGTCTCGGTCTCGATCGGAACCACGTGGAGATGGGTGTGGGGCACCTCGAGGCCCGCGATGATCATGCCCACGCGGTTGGGGGAGAAGGCCGCCATCTGCGCCGCGCCGACCTTGCGCGCCACCACCATCAGGTGGGCCGCGGTGGCGTCGTCGAGGTCGATCCAGTGGTCGACCTCCGCCCTCGGGACCACCAAGGTGTGACCTGGCGACATGGGTGCGATGGTGAGGAACGCCACGCACCGCTCGTCGCGCCACACGAAGCGGCCGGGGAGCTCGCCATCGATGATCCGGGTGAAGAGGCTGGCCATGGGACCGATCCTAGGGACGTGGGTCCGGGGCCGTCGGGGCCACATCGGTAGGATGCGGCCGTGACCGCGAGCGAGGCACCGAGCGCGGCCGTCGAGGGCCGGCACGCGGATGGCGAAGACCGCATCCTCACCCTCCCGAACCTGATCTCGCTGATCCGGCTCGCCTGCCTGCCGGTGTTCCTGGTGCTGCTGTTCGGCCGCGAGGACCGCGCCGCCGCTGCCTGGCTGCTCGCCGCGCTCGGCGCCACGGATTGGATCGACGGCTACATCGCGCGCCACTTCCACCAGGTGTCCGCGCTCGGCAAGATCCTCGATCCGGTGGCCGACCGCCTGCTCTTCTTCGTGGGGGTAGGCGGGATCGTCGTCGACGGCAGCGTGCCGGTCTGGTTCGCCGCCATGGTGCTCGTGCGGGAGGCGGTGGTGGGTGGGACCACGGTGGTGCTGGCGATGCTCGGCGCCCGGCGCGTGGACGTCACCTGGTGGGGGAAGGCCGGCACGTTCTGCCTCATGTTCGCCTTCCCGCTGTTCCTCGCCAGCCACTCCGATCTGAGCTGGGCCGACCAAGCCGGCACGGCCGCGTGGATCGCCGGAATCCCTGGGTTGGTCTTGAGCTACATCGCCTGGGCGCTCTACCTGCCGCTCGGCCTCAAGGCGCTCGCGGACGGCCGGGCAGACCGTGCGGAGCAGGCCGCGATGTCCACGGCGGACCGGGGCGCCTCGCAGACTGGGTAGGTTCGGAGCATGAAGGCCGTCATCATGGCGGGAGGGGAGGGAACCCGCCTCCGCCCGCTCACCTCGAACTGCCCGAAGCCGATGCTCCCCCTGGCCAACCGGCCCATGATGGAGCACATCGTCGGGCTCCTGCACCGCCACGGCATCGACGAGATCGTCGTCACGGTGGCCTTCCTCGCCAACCAGATCCGCACCTACTTCGGCGACGGCTCCGAGTTCGGCGTGAAGATGGTGTACGCCACCGAAGACCAACCGCTCGGCACCGCCGGTTCGGTGCGCAACGCCATGGACGTGCTCGACGAGCGGTTCCTGGTGATCTCGGGCGACGTCCTCACCGACATCGACCTCGGCAAGATCCTCGAGTTCCACGACGAGAAGCAGGCGATGGCCACCATCGGCCTCGCGCACGTCGAGAACCCCCTGGAGTTCGGGATCGTTATCACCCGCGAAGACGGCTCCATCGAGCGGTTCCTCGAGAAGCCCACGTGGGGCCAAGTCTTCTCGGACACGATCAACACCGGCATCTTCGTGCTCGAACCGGAGATCTTCGACTACATCCCCGACGGTCGACCGGTGGACTTCTCCTCCGAGGTCTTCCCGGCGCTGCTCGCCGACGGCAAGGCCCTCTACGGCGCGGTGGCCGACGGCTACTGGGAGGACGTCGGCACCCTCGAGTCCTACGTGTCGGCCCACAAGGACGTCATGGACGCCAAGGTGCACGTCGACGTGCCCGGGTTCGAGTTCGGCCAGGGGATCTGGATCGGCGAGGGCGCCGAGGTGCACCCGGACGCGCAGATCGACGGGTTCGCCATCATCGGCGAGAACAGCAGGGTCGAGGCGGGTGCGCGCCTCGGCGACTACACCGTGCTGGGCAACAACGTGCGCGTCCGCGGCGACGCCGACCTCGAGCGTTGCGTGATCCACGACAACGCCTACCTCGCGGAGAACGTGCGCCTCCGGGGCGCCGTGGTCGGTCGCGCCACCGACATCCGCCGGGGCGCTCGCTGCGACGACGGCTCGGTCATCGGCGACGAGTGCTTCATCGGCGACGACGCCCACGTCGGCGCAGACGTGAAGATCTACCCGTTCAAGACGGTCGAGGCCGGCGCCACCATCAACTCGTCGATCATCTGGGAGTCGAAGGGCGCCAGGAGCCTGTTCGGGCGCGACGGCGTGTCCGGGCTCGCCAACGTCGACATCAGCCCGGAGCTCGCGGCGAAGGTAGCCATGGCGTTCGCCACCACGCTGCGCAAGGACGCCACCGTCATCACGTCCCGCGACTCCTCCCGGGCGGCGCGCATGCTCAAGCGAGCGTTCATGGCCGGGCTCAACGCGAGCGGCATCAACGTGCTCGACCTCGAGGTCGCCCCGGTACCGGTGACCCGGTTCCTGACCCGTCAGCCCGTCGCGGCGGCCGGGGTCACGATCCGCCTCGTCGAGGGCGATTCGCAGTCGGTCGTGATCCGGTTCTTCGACCGCGACGGGGTCGACATCACCGAGGACGCGCAGCGCAAGATCGAGCGCATCTTCGGGCGCGAGGACTTCCGCCGGGTGCTCGCGTCCGAGATCGGCGACATCGGGTTCCCGCCGCGTGCCCTGGAGCACTACACCTCGGCCCTCGGCGAGACGGTCGACCTCGAGACCGTGCGTGCCGGGCAGTTCAAGCTCGTGCTCGACTACAGCTACGGCGCCACCGCGTTCGTCATGCCGAACGTGCTCTCGAAGCTGGGCGCCGACGTCCTCGGCGTCAACCCCTACGCGTCCACGCGCCAGGCCATCGCCCTAGACCGCGCGTCGGCGGTCGAGCAGGTCTGCGCGCTCGTCAAGGCCTCCGGCGCCCACCTCGGTGCCGTGCTCGACCCCGATGGCGAGCACCTCACCCTCATCGACGACACGGGTACGGCGCTCACCGACGACGAGGCGCGCCTCGCCTTCGTCACCCTCGTTGGGGGGCACCTGCTCGGGGACCGCGTCGCGCTGCCGGTCAACGTCACCACCGCCGCCGATGCGATCGTCGAGCCGCACGGGGTCCGGGTCCAGCATACGAAGACTTCGACGGCCGCCCTCATGGCGGCGGCGAGCGAGCCCGGGGTCGGCTTCGCGGCGAGCGGCGACGGCGGCTACATCATCCCGGGCTTCCTCCCGGCGTTCGACGCGGGAGCCGCGCTCGTCAAGCTCCTCGAGCTGCTGGCCCTCGAGAAGACCACGCTCAGCGTGGTGCGCGAGGGCCTGCCACGCACCCATCTCGCCCACGAGACGGTCGTCACGCCCTGGGAGCAGAAGGGCCTCGTGATGCGCACGTTGGTGGAGCTCAGCAAGGATCGACGGCTCGAGCTCATCGACGGCGTCAAGGTCCTCCACGACGACGGTTGGATCCTCGCGCTGCCCGACCCCGAGGAGCCGGTGACCCACATCTGGGCCGAGGGCGCGGACGCCGCGTCGGCGCGGGCGCTGGCCCAGGAGTACGTCCGGCGCATCCGCCAGGCCCTCCGCTGAGGGTGGGATAGCCTCGCCGCCATGAACGTCCCCGACGACCTCCAGTACTCCAGCGACCACGAGTGGATCCGCGTCGAGGGCAACCGCGCCACGATCGGCATCACCGACTACGCCCAGGATGCCTTGGGCGACATCGTGTTCGTCCAGGTGCCGGATCAGGGCGCGACGGTCACCGCCGGCGCCAGCATCAGCGAGGTGGAGTCCACCAAGTCCGTGTCCGACATCTACGCCCCGCTGGCTGGCACCATCGTCGAGGTGAACGCCGACCTCGATGACGCCCCGGAGAAGCTCAACGCCGATCCCTACGGCGACGGGTGGATCTGCGTGATCGAGATCGACGCCGCGGGGGCGCCCGACCTGCTCGACGCCGAGGCATACCGCTCGCTGATCGAGGGCTGAGGACGTGGCACCGCCCAGGGGGGGAGCGTGGGGATGAGCGGCGACGTCTGTCCGCACTGTGGGCACCGCAACCAGCGGGGCGCCAACTTCTGCTCCTCGTGCGGGCAGCCGCTCGAGCGCGTGGCAGAGGAGCCAGCGACGATCACCTTCACCCTCGATGCCGAGGCCGGCGAAGAGCTGACGGTCGATGTGAGCTCGGCCGGCACCAGCGGGCTGCTCGTGGTCACCCGCGGGCCCAACACCGGCTCGGAGTTCGCGCTCGAGCACGTGATCACCACCGCGGGCCGCCACCCCGACAGCGACGTCTTCCTCGACGACGTCACCGTGTCGAGGCGCCACGCCGAGGTCGAGCGGACCGCCTCGGGCGCGGTCGTCGTGCGAGACGTCGGTTCCTTGAACGGCACGTACCTCAACCAGCAGCGCATCGACACCGACACCCCGATGTCCAACGGCGACGAGGTGCAGATCGGACGGTTCAAGCTCGTGTACGTGGCCGGGCAGGGGGCCTGACGTGACCGACCACCTCTCGATCGGCGAGGTCCTCTCGCTGCTCCAAGACGAGTTCCCCGACGTCACGATCTCCAAGATCCGGTTCCTCGAGAGCCAGGGGCTCATCGATCCCGAGCGCACGCCCTCGGGCTACCGCAAGTTCTACGAGGCCGACATCGATCGCCTCCGGTGGATCCTCGTCCAGCAGCGCGAGCACTTCCTGCCGCTGAAGGTCATCAAGGACCGCCTCACCGATCCCGAGGCGGGCAAGGGCGAGCTCCTGCTCGCGGGCGGCGAGCCACCACCGCCCGCCCGCGAGCAGAACGGCTCATCGCCCGATGACGAGGCCGACGCGACCGACAGCGAGGAGCCGCCCGTGCCTACCGGGGCCGATCCCACCCCACCACCGGCCGAGGTGACGACCCCGGCTGCCGGCGATGAGGCCGACGCCGCGCAGCCCATCTGGATGGCCGACCTCGCCAAGGCATCGGCCACCGCGAAGGCCGATGCCGCCGTCGCGCAGGCCACGCGCCCGCTCCACGTCGACAGCGGTCCCACCGAGGTGAGCCTCACGAGCGACGAGCTGGCGCTGGCCTCTGGCCTCAGCCGCGAGGACCTTCGCAGCCTGGAGCAGTTCGGCCTCCTGCGAGGCCGCACCCTGGGAGACGACGTCTTCTACGACGGCGACGCGCTCATGATCGCCACGAAGGCCGCCGGCTTCCTCTCCCACGGGGTCGAGCCTCGCCACCTGCGGATGTTCAAGGTTGCCGCCGAGCGGGAGGCCGGGTTCCTCGAGCAGCTCGCCATGCCGCTCCTCAAGCAGCGCAACCCGCAGGCCCGCCGCGAGGCGGTGGATCTCGTCGAGGAGCTCTCCGCGCTCGGCCACGACCTGCGGTCGGCCATGCTCCGCTCCTACCTGCGCCACCACCTCGACCAGGCCTGAGGGTGGCCCCACCCCTCGAGCTCGTCGCCACCGCGGCCCAGCTCGATGCCCACGTGGAGGCGGTTGCCGACGCGATCGAGCGAGACCATCCCGATGGCGTCACGCTCGTCGGCGTCCTCAAGGGCTCGGTCGTCTTCCTCTCCGAGGTGGCGCGACGCCTCCGGGTCCCCACCCGACTCGAGCTCCTCGCCGTCGCTCCCTACGACGGCGCCGCGGGCCGCACCCGCGTGGTCAAGGACCTCGACCGCCCCGTCGAGGGGGAGGACGTGGTCCTGATCAACGCCATCGTCGACACCGGGCTCACCTCGGACTTCCTGCTCCGCCACCTGCACGCGGCTGGGCCACGGTCGCTGCGAGTGGGGGCGCTCGCCGACAAGCAGGCGCGGAGGATCCTCCCCGTCCCCATCGACTACGTCGCGATGGAGGTGCCCGACCGCTTCCTGATCGGCTACGGGCTCGACTACGCGGGGCGCTACCGCAACCTCCGCGACCTCTGGGCCGGCGATGGCGCGGCCCTCGGCGCCGACCCGGATCGCTACGTGCACAAGCTCTACGGGGCGACGACGCGACCCTGACGATCCCCGTCACCTGGCCGGTAGGCTCGGAGCGATGATCGAGATGGAGCTGGTCGGGGTGCGAGTCGAGATGCCCAGCAGCTCGCCGCTCGCGCTGCTCCGAGAGGTCGACGGCGAGCGCCGGGTCCTGCCGATCTTCATCGGGTCGCCCGAGGCCACCGCCATCGCGTTCGCGCTCGAGGAGGTCGTCACCCCTCGGCCGATGACCCACGACCTCCTGCGCGATCTGCTCGACGAGCTCGGTGCCAGCCTCGAGCGAGTGGTGGTCACCGAGCTGCGCGAGGGCGTGTTCCACGCAGAGCTCCTCCTGCACGCTGCCGACGGCACCCACAGCCTCAGCAGCCGGCCGTCCGACGCGATCGCGCTCGCGGCCCGCACCGGAGCCCCCATCTTCGCCGCCGAGGAGGTCCTCGCGGAGGCGGGCTACGTGGAGGACGAAGACCCCGAGGAGGTCCCGAGCGAGGAGGTCGTGGAGCAGTTCCGCGACTTCATCGATTCGGTGAACCCCGAGGACTTCGCCACCTGAGCGGGAGCCATCGAGCGCGAGTCCGAGCTCGATGGTTGACCCCGCGCGCGCACCCTCGTAGGGTTGCATCGACGTAACTTCACCCGTGTGGTCCCTCGTGGGTCTGCCCGGACGTTCGGAGCGGGAGGCCCGATGAGCCAGACCTACAGCGGCAAGAAGGCGGCGGAGATCGTCGGGATCAGCTACCGGCAGCTCGACTACTGGGCGCGCACCGACCTGGTGCGGCCCTCGGTCGCCGATGCAGCCGGCAGCGGGAGCAGGCGGCAGTACGCCTACGCCGACCTGCTCGAGCTCAAGGTCATCAAGTCCATGCTCGATGCCGGCATCAAGCTCGAGTCCGTCCGGACCGCGTTCGACTACCTCCGTGACCAGCTGGGCGAGGACATCGCGTCGGCTCGCCTCGTGATCGGCGGCGGGAAGGCGATCCTGGTCCGTGATGACGACGAGCTGCTCGACGTCATCAACTCCGGCCAGCTCGTGATGACGAGCCTGCTCTCGCTCGACGGCGTGCAGCGCGAGATCGACACTGCCATCGTCGAGCTGTTCCCGCCCCAAGCCGCGCCGGCACCGGCTCGGCGAGCGTCCAGCGGGAGCTGATCGCGCTGGCCGGCGAACCGCTCGCGCTCCCGCCACCCGATGTCGGGTTGCCCTACGAGCGGGTCGCGTTCGCCCACAACTCCGAGCGCCAGCTCGCCCGCCTGCTCGACTTCTACCGCGTCCGGTGGCAGTACGAGCCGCACACGTTCGTCTTGGAGGCCGGCCCCGACGGATCGCCCACCTGGGCGTTCTCCCCGGACTTCTACCTCCCCGACCACGACCGGTACCTCGAGGTCACGACGCTGAACCAGCGCCTCGTCACCCGCAAGCACCGCAAGCTCCGCCGGCTCCGCGAGCTGCACCCCGGGATCGACGTGTCCCTGCTGTACCAGCGCGACTACCTCGCGCTCCTGGTCAAGTACGGCCTCGAGGCCCCGTCGCAGCTCGAGTCCGACGGTGGGGGCATCGTCCGCCACCACGCGACCGAGCCCCTCGGCCTGCTGGGCCTGGGAACGCTCGGAGACGCTGATGACCGCCGCACCTGGGCGCCCCCAGCGGCGGGCTGACCTCGAAGCGGCCACTACGGTGGCCCGGTGACCCTCCGCACCTCGCCGCTCGACGCCGTCCACCGCTCACTCGGGGCCAAGATGGTCCCGTTCGGGGGGTGGGACATGCCCCTCTCGTACCCCACGGGCACCCTCGCAGAGCACCGAGCCTGCCGCTCCGGGGCCGTGGCCTTCGACGTGAGCCACCTGGGCACGGTGCGCATCACTGGCCCCGACGCCCTCGACCGGCTGCAGTCCGCGCTCACGAACGACCTCAACAAGGTCGGTCCCGGCCGAGCGCAGTACACGCACCTGCTCGACCCCGACGATGCCTCGGTCGTGGACGACATCATCGTGTGGTGGGTCGACGACGACACGTTCGACGTCATGCCCAACGCGTCCAACACCAGCGGCGTGGTGGGCGCGCTGGGGGAGGGGGCCGTCGACGTCACCGCCGAGCGTGCGGTGATCGCGCTGCAGGGCCCGGCCGCACGCCGCCTCCTCCACCCGATCTGGCCCGAAGCCGCCGCGATCGGGCGCTTCCACGTCGTCCGCAGCGAGTGGGATGGCATCGCCTGCACCGTGGCGGGCACCGGCTACACGGGGGAGGACGGGCTCGAGGTCGCGGTGCCGGCCGCTGACGCCGAGCGGTTGTGGGCGGCGGTCGTCGAGGCCGGGTTCGAGCCCGCGGGCCTCGGGGCGCGCGACACCCTTCGCCTCGAGGCGGCGCTGCCGCTGCACGGCCACGAGCTCGGAGCCGGGATCACGCCGCTCCAGGCCGGCCTCGGGTGGGTCGTGAGCTGGGACAAGGGAGACTTCCTCGGCCGAGCGGCCCTCGCCGCCGAGCGCGAAGCGGGCGTCGCCCGTCGCCTGCGAGCGCTGACCGTGGAGGGCCGCCGTCCTCCCCGTGCCGATCAGCGCGTCCTGGTGGACGGCGAACCGGTCGGCGTCGTCACGAGCGGGAACTTCTCGCCGGTGCTCGGCCAGGGGATCGCGCTGGCGTTCCTCCCGCCGTCGGTCCAGGTCGGTGACCAGGTCGCCATCGAAGGGCGCGGCGAGCCAGCCGCGGCCACCGTGGTCAAGCCGCCGTTCGTGACCGCCACCCCGAGCGAACCGGTCAGCTGACCGGCCCGCTCACACCGAGGCGCGGTCAGCCCTCGGCCAGCTCCTCCACGGTGGGGCAGGAGCAGACGAGGTTGCGGTCCCCGTAGGCACCGTCGATGCGACGCACCGGGGGCCAGTAGCGGTCGCCACGGCGGACGGTGGTCGACGGGAACGCCGCCTCCTCCCGGGTGTAGGGGTGCTCCCACTCGCCGACGAGGCAGCTCACCGTGTGCGGAGCGTTCGCCAGCGGGTTGTCTTCGAGCGGCCACTCGCCCGAGCCGACCTTGGCGATCTCCGCCCGGATGGCGATCATCGCGTCGCAGAAGCGGTCGATCTCGCCCAGGTCCTCGGACTCGGTGGGCTCGATCATCAGCGTCCCAGCGACGGGGAAGCTCATGGTCGGGGCGTGGAACCCGTAGTCGATGAGGCGCTTGGCGACGTCGTCGACCGAGACTCCCGTCTCCTTGGAGATCGGGCGCAGGTCCACGATGCACTCGTGGGCCACGAGCCCGCCCCGACCGGTGTAGAGCACCGGGAAGTGGGGCTGGAGCCGGTGGGCGATGTAGTTGGCGTTCAAGATCGCGACCTGGGTGGCGCGCCGCAGCCCCTCGCCGCCCATGAGGCGGATGTACGCCCACGGGATCGGCAAGATGCTCGCGGAACCGAAGGGCGCCGCCGAGATGGGGCCCGGCCCCGTCGCCGGACCGGCCTCGGCCGACAACGGGTGGTTCGGCAGGAAGGGCGCAAGGTGGGCACCCACCGCGACGGGCCCGACGCCGGGACCGCCGCCACCGTGGGGGATGCAGAACGTCTTGTGGAGGTTCAGGTGGCTCACGTCGCCGCCGAATCGGCCCGGCTTGGCCAAGCCCACCATGGCATTGAGGTTCGCTCCGTCGATGTACACCTGACCGCCGGCATCGTGGACGGCAGCGCAGATCTCGCCCACCGCCTCCTCGAACACGCCGTGGGTGCTGGGGTAGGTGATCATGAGCGCGGCGACGTCGGCGGCATGCTCGTCGAGCTTCGTGCGCAGGTCCCCGACGTCGACGTTGCCGGAGTCGTCGCAGGCCACGACCACCACGCGCATGCCGGCCATCACCGCCGACGCCGCGTTGGTGCCGTGCGCCGAGGAGGGGATGAGGCACACGTCGCGACCCTCGTCGCCCCGGCTGCGGTGGTACTCGCGGATGGCGAGCAGACCCGCGAGCTCGCCCTGGGACCCGGCGTTCGGCTGGAGGCTCACCGCTGCGTAGCCGGTGATCTCGACCAGCCACGCCTCGAGCTCGCGGATGAGCCGCAGGTAGCCGGCTGCCTGGTCGGTGGGCGCGAAGGGGTGGATCTGGCCGAACTCGGGCCAGGTGATCGCCTCCATCTCGGTGGTGGCGTTGAGCTTCATCGTGCACGACCCGAGCGGGATCATGGACCGGTCGAGCGCGAGGTCGCGGTCGGCCAGCATCCGCAGGTACCGCAGCATCGCGGTCTCCGAGCGGTGCTCGTGGAAGACAGGGTGCGTCAGGAACGGCGTCTCTGCCCGCGCGCTGCCGTCGAGCGCGACATCGGCCGAGGCACCCAGCACCTCCCAGTCGATGGCGGCCTCGAGGCCGAACGCTGCCACCACGGCGTCGAGGTGGGCGGTGGTGGTGGTCTCGTCGCACGCGATCCCGACGGTGTCGGCGTCCACCGAGCGGAGGTTGATCCCTCGGTCGAGCGCGGCAGCGACCACGGCGGCGCCGCGCCCCGGGACGACGGCCTGGATGGTGTCGAAGAAGTCGTCGTGGCGAAGCTCGATCCCAGCGCCCCGAAGCGCCGCCGCGAGCAGCGACGCCGAGCGGTGCGCGTGGAGCGCGATCGCGGTGAGCCCCTCGGGGCCGTGGTACACGGCATACATCGAGGCGGTGACCGCCAGCAGGACCTGCGCGGTGCAGATGTTGGAGGTGGCCTTCTCCCGGCGGATGTGCTGCTCGCGGGTCTGCAGGGCCAGGCGGTACGCCCGGTCGCCGTCGGCATCGACCGACACGCCCACGAGGCGGCCAGGCATCGAGCGCTGAAGCCCGTCGCGCACGGCCATGTAGCCGGCGTGGGGCCCACCGAAGCCGAGCGGGACACCGAAGCGCTGCGCCACGCCCACCACGACGTCGGCGCCGATCGAGCCGGGGGAGGGGAGCAAGGTGAGGGCAAGGAGGTCGGCGTCGACCGTGACCACGGCGCCCGCCTCGTGGGCCGCGGCGATCACCGGGCTCCAGTCCAGCACCCGACCCGACGATCCGGGGTAGGGCAGCAGCACGCCGAACGGGTCGACGCCGGCGGGGATGCCCTCGCTCAGGTCGGCCACGACCACCGCGAGGCCGAGCGGCACCGCCCGGGTGCGCACGACCTCGATCGTCTGCGGGTGGCAGTCGGCGTCGACCAGGAAGACCGCATCGGCCGCCTTGCCCTTGGCGGCACGGCGGGCGAGGGTCATCGCCTCGGCGGCCGCGGTGCCCTCGTCGAGCAGCGAGGCGTTGGCCAACGCCATGCCCGTCAGGTCGGTCACCATCGTCTGGAAGTTGAGGAGCGCTTCGAGGCGGCCCTGGGAGATCTCCGGCTGGTACGGGGTGTAGGCGGTGTACCAGGCCGGGCTCTCGAGCACGTTGCGCAGGATCACCGGCGGCGTGACCGTGGCGTGGTAGCCGAGGCCGATCATCGAGGTCACGACCCGGTTGGTGTCCGCGATCTCGCGGAGGTCGGCCAGCGCCTCCACCTCCGAGCGCGGGGCCGGCAGGTCGAGGCCCTCGGGGCTGCGGATGCCGTGCGGGAGCGCAGCGTCGGTGAGGGCGTCGAGGCTGGCGAACCCGAGGGCCGCCAGCATCTTGGCCTGCTCGTCGGCCTGGGGGCCGACGTGGCGATCTTCGAAGCGGGGAGCGGGGTGAGCGGTCATGAGGTCTCCTCGGTGCCCGTGGGCGCGTGGGGTCGACCTCCCCGCTGTCATCGGCACCTGAGAGCTTCGCCCGGCGAGCCGGGGTTTCCCCTTCGGTGAGGAGCGCCGTTGCTCCTGCTTTCCAGCGTTGCCTGTGCGGACGGTCCTGGGGCCTGAGAGATTCCGGGGAGGGGCTTGCTCCTTCGGCGTGCCCCGAAGGGCACTCTCCCGCCCGCGCTGAGCGGCCCGACGATCGTACCAGTCCGGGTCAGCGGCGATCCGCTCCCTCGCCGAACGGCGAGCGATACGCTCGTGAGCGCGGCATGGGGTCGCCGACCGGGGCGACCGGTACCGTCGCCGACAGGAGCGCACCATGAGCGTGCAGAAGCGGCTCGCCGCCCTCGGAGCCATCGTCGTGTTCGCCGGGGCGATCGTGCTGTCTGGGTGCGGGGACGCCTCCGACAAGGTCGCGGAGAAGGTCGCCGAGAGCCAGACCGATGGCAAGGTGAAGATCGACTCCGACGACGGCAGCGTCGAGTACACCGACGAGGACGGCAACAAGACCCAGTTCAACACCGGCGGTGGCGCGTCGCTGCCCGACGACTGGCCCGAGGCGCTCGCCCCACCCGACGGGGTGAACATCATCTCGTCGAGCACCAGCACGGTGGACGGCAAGCGGTCGATGGTCGTCTTCGCCGACGCGGAGGGAACCGTGAGCGACTTCTTCGAGGGAATCAAGACCCAGATCACCAGCGTCGGGTACGCGATCGACCAGGAGGGCTCCACCGATGCCACCGGCGGGTCCTACGCCACCCTGACCGCCTCCGATTCGTCGTCGAGCATCCTCGTCTCGATCAGCGACGACTCGAGCGACAGCGGCAAGGTCGACATCACCTTCACGGTCACCGAGAAGTAGGAGCCGATCACGCCACCGGTTCGGTGGTGCCGTACGCGCCCGGCTCCACCTCGGCAATCCAGTCGAACAGCGGCTGTCCGCTGAACCACCCGGCGAGGCTGCCTCCAAGCTCGGCGTGGGTGGCCTGGGCCACCTCGTCGTCCATGGGCACGACCGCCCCGGCGGCGCGGGCGAGGAGCTCCACCTCACAGGTCCGCTCCATGGTGACGTACCAGAAGACGGCCTCCTCGATGCTCCGGCCGACGGTGAGCAGACCGTGGTTGCGCAAGATCGCCGCCTTGCGGTCACCCAGGGCGTGGGCGATGCGCTTGCCCTCCTCCGGGTCGTTCACCACTCCGCGGTAGTCGTCGTAGAGGGCGTGGTCGCCGTGGAAGATGCAGCTGTCCTGGGTCAGCGGCTCCAACGTGCGGCCGAGCGCGGCGAACGCCCGCCCGAACTTGGAGTGGCTGTGCGCGGCCGCGACCACGTCGGGACGAGCCTGGTGGATCGATGAGTGGATGGCGAACGCGGCCCGGTTGACCGGCCAGCTGCCTTCGACCACCCGGCCGTCGTGGTCGACCAGCAGCAGGTCGTCGACGGTGATCTGCTTGAAGCTCATGCCGAAGGGGTTCACCCAGAAGCGGTCGCCGTGCTCGGGGTCTCGGGCCGTGATGTGGCCGGCGACCCCCTCGTCGAAGCCGAACCGCCCGAAGATCCGAAACGCCAGGGCGAGGCGCTGCTTGCGCCAGAGCCGTTCGTGGTCGAGGTCGCGCTCGACGAAGGGGGAGCGGGGCAGTCGTGCGGATGCCATAGCATCCAGCCTACGGGCGACCGGCTCCGACGGGCGGGGCCGTCAGCCGACGACGCGGCTGCGGTAGGCGTCGCTGGCGAGCAACTCGGCCAGGACTCCGGCGCTGCCGTGCGCCTCGTAGGTCGCCACCAGTTGCGCGGCCAGCGATGCGCTGGGTGCTCGGCCGTTCATGCCGCGGGCGTACTCCACGGCGGCGACGATCGCTTCGGTCTTGCGCTTGTACTCGGAGGACTCCGAGAACTGCGTGACCATCTGGCCACGCGTGAGGACCTTGTCGTTGAGCCGCTGGAGGAAGAAGCTCCGCCCCGAGGGGTCCGGGGCCCGATCGAAGACGTTGCGATAGAGCGCGTCGACGAACTGCGCGTTGGTCAGCGAGCCGTAGCGGCGCTTGAACTCCGAGGACTGCGCGAACTTCTGGGAGATGATCGCCAAGGTCGTGCCCCTGCGACGCCGGTTCGCCCAGTAGTCCAGGCCGCTCGGGTCGGGGTTGCGCAGGAAGTAGGCGCGGTAGAGGCGCGTCGCGGGGCCGTAGGCCCCGTCGAACCACTGCTGCGAGCGATACCACTCCACGAACGTCGTCGGCGTCCAGACACCGTCCTCGAGCCGCTGGATCGCCTGGCTCACCTCGCTCGCCGGCGCCGAGCCGGTGAAGTCGAGGAGCTGCCGTCGGGCGAACCCATCGAGCGACGCGAACGGGGCGACGGTCGGCGCGCTCATCGGCGACTCCGGACCTTCGCCCAACGTGTTGATCGGCGCGACCGTGTAGCGCACCACCGACCCGGCGAGCGGCGGAGCCGCGATCGTGCGGTTGGCCGTGGCGGCCGAGGTCTCGGGCGACGACGGGACGGGCGAGCCACGGTAGGCGCGCACGGTGTAGTTCGAGATCGAGCTGCCACCGTCATCGCTCGGGATCGCCCACGACAGCGTGAAGTCCGTCGCGGACGACGACACCACCGGCGCCGTCGCCAGGTACGGCGTCGCCGCAGCGGTCACCGTCACGGACGCAATCGCGCTCGCGCTCGTGTTGCCGTTCACGTCGATCGAGCGGGCCTCCACGTACGAGGTGCCGATGTCGGTGACGGTGAGGTCCGGCGCCACGCCGATGGACGGGGACCACGCCGTGACCGTGCCGTTCGGCCGGTGGACGCGAACCTCTTGGCCCCGTAGGCCCCGGTCGTCTCCGCCGGTGAAGTGGACCTTCGCCGAGCCCCGCTGCACGCCGTCGGGGCGAGGGCTCGCGACGACGGTCGCCGTCACGGTCGGGACCGTGGTGTCGTTGAAGTCGAACATCGACGCCATGGCGGTCATCGCGATCTTCCCCTGTCCTTGCTTGGACGGGTGGAAGTGATCGCCGCACCCGCCACCGACCAGCCCCGGGATGGGACAGCCGGTGGACGTGTTGCGACTGATGTCGAGATCCGTGAAGTTCCACTGGGCCTGGGGAAGCAGCGGACCATCTGGCGGCGAGGACCGGTTGGACGTCAGGTCGAAGAGCCGGTTGCTGTCGAACCGGCACCGCAGGACCTTGGCGCACTCCTCGCTCAGGACCTGGTTGTACTCCTTGGTGCGGGTGCGCACGGCGGCGCGCCGGTCCCGGTCGGCTTGGGCGTAGCTGTCGGGGTTGGACAGCAGCGACTGGCACGGGAACTGGAACCCGAAGACATCGAAGCCCCAGTAGAACCGGGCCCCGTTGATCCCGCTGGCTTGGCTGCTCTCAGGCTCCGGGTGGTAGGTCGAGTTCTGGGGCGCGCCCCGGATGTACCAGAGGTTGTAGATGTCGGGGACGCTCATGACCATGATCAGCGCGTCGGGCGCCTGCGACGCCACCTGGGCCAGCCCTGCCTGGAACTGGGACCGGTAGTTGGCGACGGTCGTCATGGAGCCCACGGTGCTCGCGCACAGGTCGTTGCCCCCGAACTCCACCAGCACCAGTCCGGTGTCGGCCGGCGCCTTGGGGACATCGCCGCTGCCGCCGGACTTGCCGTTCTTGATCTGCGGGGCGAAGTCCGTCATCTCATCGCCGTTGGTGGCGAGGTTGTAGCGGTTCGCACCGTCGATCCCGAGTTGGTACGCCACGCTGCTCACGCCCGAGCCGGTGGCCCAGGAGTTGACCGGGTTCTCCTTCGAGAGCGCTCC
Organism: Acidimicrobiia bacterium; assembly: GCA_039812605.1. Lineage (GTDB taxonomy): Bacteria > Actinomycetota > Acidimicrobiia > Acidimicrobiales > Iamiaceae > Aquihabitans. The sequence continues at coordinate 18,708 of JBDIAX010000057.1, forward strand.
GGTCCCGGTCGACTGCGTGATCGAGTCACCCACCGCGACCACCTTGGTCGGCCGACCGAGGCGCGCCGCCGTCGGCGTCGGCGCCGCACTGGTCGTCGCCTCCACCCCTTCGGCTGGCGCCGCCCCCGATGGCGGGGGAGCGACCACCGGACCGGCGAGCGCCAACGCACCCACCATCACCGCCGACCATCGACGACGCATCGTCTGCTGCACCACGACCCCCTCGGTTCCCCCGGTGTGCGGGGACGACGGATCGTCCACGCCTGGGCCACCCTACGCGAGCGTGCCGTCCGGTGCCGCGGACCGAGCGCTCGACCATCCACCCGGGTCCCGTCCAGGCCGAGGTAGTTTCGTCACGTGATGAAACCATCGCAGGGTGAGCGGTGCCGGTGGTGCGGACGCCCGTTGCCCACTCCGGCCAGGACCGGCCGGCCACGTCGGTTCTGCCGTCCGGGCTGTCGCCAGCAGGCCCACATGGCGCGCCGGTTCGCCGAGCTCCACGGTCTCGGCGACGACGACGTGATCATCGACCGATCACAGCTCGAGGCGATCCAGGGTGCGCTGTACTGCCTCCAGGCAGCGATCGAAGACGTCGATCAGGATCTCGAGGGCTCGCCGTCGGCTCGGGAGGTTCACGACGCGCTCCGCTGGCTGCTCGACAACGCCCGGCCGGCTGCCGGGCTCTGGATCGAACCGAAGGCGGTCAGCGACGCGCCCCTCCGTTGACCGCTCACTCGACATAACGTAGATTATGGGCG
>JBDIAX010000058.1:0-18570 GCA_039812605.1 Acidimicrobiia bacterium
GCGAAGACCACGAAGAGGTTCACCGAGCCCGCGGCGAGCCCCCGCAGGGCGAAGATCCGGACGTCGAGCAGCGGGTGGTCGCGGCGGAGCTCGACGGCGACGAAGGCGACGGTCGCAGCGATCCCGGCGACGATCGCCGCGAGGGTGATCGGAGCCGTCCAACCCTGCTCGGGTCCTTCATGGAAGGCGAGCACGAGCCCGCCGACGGCGACGACCGAGAGCAGCGATCCAACGACGTCGAAGCCGGCTTCGGTGTGTTCGACGGAGTGTGGGACGAAGGCGGCGGTGAGGGCGAAGGAGACGGCGGCGAGCGCGATCGGGAGCGCGAAGACCCAAGGCCAGGTGGCGTTGTCGATGATGGCGGCAGAGACGAACAGCCCGATGATGCCGCCTGCGCCGGCGAAGCCTGCCCAGGTGCCGATGGCTTTGGCTTGTTCCTCTCGCGGGAAGCTGGTGGTGATGACCGAGAGGGTCACGGGCATGACCATGGCGGCAGCCACACCGGCCAGGACCCGCAAGCCGATGAGCGTGCCCGGCGTCGTCGCGAACGCGGAGGCGAGGTTGGTGGCCGCGAAGGCGACCAGTCCGATCATCAGGATGGGCTTGCGACCCCACCGGTCACCGATGGCCCCGACCGGCAGGAGCAGCGCGGCCAGCGCGAGCGTGTAGCCGTTGATGATCCACAGCAACTGGCTCTGGGTGGCCCCCAGGTCCTGGGCGAGGGCCTGCTGTGCGACGTTGAGGCCCGAGACCGACGCGACGACGGCGACGAGCGCGACGCACATGGCAGCGAGGATGAGCCGGCGCCGACCGGCGTTCTCGACCACGACGTCGTGTTCGACCGGATCGCGCTGGCCCTCCGGCAGGTCACCGGCGGGTCCGGACGGATCCGACGTCTGGGTGGTCATGAGGTCCCCTCTCGCTGATGTCGACCCGTGGACTCTAGGACATGCTGTGTTCTAGACGACATTCCGTCCTCTAGAGCGCTGAGAGTAGGGTTCGAGAGTGGCCCCCAACCCTGAGATCGACCCCCGCGTCGCCCGGACCCGTCGCGATGTGCTCGCGGCGGCCCGTGAGGTGCTGCTGGAGGACGGGTGGGAGCGGGTCACCCTGGCTCGGGTAGCTGAGCGCAGCGGCTATGCGCGCACGACGCTGTACCGGCACTGGCCCCAACGACTCGACCTGCTGCGTGACCTGATCGGCGAGGAGGTGCGGCTGCTGCACACCACCCCGGCGGGCGACCTGCGTGAGGACCTGATCGCCGAGATGGAAGCGTTCCAGGCTGCGCTGACGACCTCGGGACTCGGGCGCATGATGATCGCGATCGGCCAGCAGGCTCGCGACGACGCGGAGCTGGCTGACCTGAGCTCGTCGGTTCGGGCGGACGGCTCGGAGGTGTTGCGCGACATCATCGCCGCGGGCGTCGAGCGCCGGGAGCTGCCATCGGACCTCGAACCTGATGTCGCCGTTGCTCAGCTGGTGGGTCCGGTTCTGTTCCGGTTCCTGTTCGAGAGCGAGGACGACTTCAGCCTCGCCTCGGTCACGTCGGTGGTCGACTGGTTCCTGGCCGGCACCAACGCCGCTCGAGGTGGCGGTGCTCGGGTTAGGTCCCACGGGGCTCGACGATGAGCACGGTGCCCTGCGCGAGGGCGCAGGGCCGGCCGCCGTTGTCGACCTCGACCTGGACGACCGCGGTGCGGCGCGTGAGCGACACGATGGTGGACCGGGCGCTCACGGTGCCAGCGCGGACCGCGGTGAGGAGGTTGAGCTTGAACTCGGTGGTGGCGGCCCAGTGGCCGCGCTCGATGACGGGGTAGAGCACCGCGCCGAGGACGTGATCGACAAGGGCGGATACGACACCTCCGTGGAGGGTGCCGAAGGGGTTGAGGAGTTCGGGCCGCACGTCGAGCTCGGCGAGCATCGTGGCGGGCCCCACTTCGACGGTTCGGATGCCGAGGTAGGACGGCAGGCCATCGATGCTGCCAGCGGTCATGGAGGCGGCGGTGTCGGCGTCGTACCGGTCGGGGGTGATGGCTGCGGGCATGGTGGGCTCCCGGTTCAGGTGGTGGAGTCGTCGTTGGCGAACTTGGTCAGGTCGACGGTGAGGAACAGCGCCTCGGCCCGGACGAAGATCCCGTCGTCGGACTCGCCGTGGGCCTGGAGCCAGAGCTTTCGGTCGGCGCGGTCGCGCAACGACGCGGTGACACGCAGCTCCTGGTGAAGGGGTGCGGGGGCGACGTAGTCGAGGTTGAGGTTCGCGGTGTAGGCCAGCTCGCCGAGGATGGGCAGGACGTACCCGATGGTCTCGTCGACGATCGCGGCGACGACGCCGCCGTGGGCCCGACCGGGAGCCCCTTCGAACGCCGGGCCGAGCGTCGTGGTCGCGACCACCGAGTCGCCTCGCCGGCGCACCTCGAGACCGATGCCCATCGGGTTGGTCCGCCCTGAGACGACCGAGTCGCGGAACAGGTCCATCGGCTCGCCGTCGAGGCCGATCGGTTCGAGGGCGTCGCCACCGAGCCAGCGGGCGAAGCGGGGGCTGGTGGCGATCTCTGCGGTCCGGTCGCGCGCGGGCCGGGCCGAGACCTCCTCGGTCGCGGCGGCGGCCAGGTCGGCGATGCGACCCGCGAGGTCGGCGTCGACGCGATGGCCGACGAGGCTGTGGCCGAGTCGCTGGAGCGAGGTGGCCATGCGGGCGCGGGCTTCGAGCTCTTCGGGGGTTTCGTCGAGGTTCACGGTGCAGGTTCCTTGGGGCGGGTGGGGATCGGGCGGTCGGGGTGAGCGGCGTCGCGTCCCGCAACGGCGGGGTTCGGTCCGAGTGTGCCGGTGCCCTCGATGTCGAGGTTCGGCAGGATCCGGTCGAGCCATCCGGGCAGCCACCAGTTGCGAGAGCCGAGCAGTGTCATGGTGGCGGGGACGACGACCATGCGGATGACGGTGGCGTCGAGGGCGACGGCGACGGCGAGGCCGAAGCCGAACATCTTGATCTCGGGGGTGTCGCCGAGAACGAAGGATGCGAAGACGCTGATCATGATGAGTGCGGCGGCGGTGATCACGCGGGCCGAGGTGGCGATGCCTCCGACCACGCTTCCGGTGGGGTCGCCGGTGGCCACCCACTCCTCGCGGACACGGGAGAGGATGAAGACCTCGTAGTCCATCGAGAGGCCGAAGAGGATGGCGAACATCATCATCGGCAGGAACGACACGATGGGCACGGTCTCGTCGAGGCCAACGGCATCGAGACCCCATCCCCACTGGAAGACCGCGACGAGCGCACCGTAGGCAGCGGCGATCCCCAGCAGGTTGACGAGGGCGGCCTTGAGCGCGACCAGCGGTGAGCGGAACACCGCGGTGAGGAGGAGGAACGACAGCAGGACCACCGCTCCGATGAAGACGGCGAGCCGGTCGGCCAAGCGTTTGGAGATGTCGATGAACGCGGCGGTCGTGCCGGTGACCTCGATGACGGTGCGGGTGTCTGCCTCGAGGGTGGGGACCGTTTCGCCGCGGAGGCGGTCGACGAGGTCCTCGGTGGCTGGGTCTTGGGGGCTGGTGGTGGGAACGACTTGGATGACCGCGGTGTCGCCGGTGTCGTTGGTCTGGGCGGGCGACGCGAACTGCACCCCCGGGGTTGCGGCGACCGCGGTGCTGATGGTTGCCAGCGCGCCGGTCGGATCGGCGACCTCACGCAGGTCGACGGCGATCAGCAGGGGCCCGTTGAACCCTTCGCCGAAGCCTTCGGCGAGCAGGTCGTAGGCGTGGCGGGCGGTGGTCTCGGGGGGCAGGTTCCCTGCGTCGGGCCAGCCGAGCTCGAGGCGGGCTGCGGGAATCGCCAGTGCGACGAGGAGCACGGAGCCGGCTGCGAGGAACGGCCAGGGTCGGCGGGTGACGAGGCGGGCCCATCGGGCCGAGGTGGACCGGGAGGTGTGGTGGTCGCTCTCGTAGCGCAGTTGCACGCCAGGGACGCGGAGCCGGTCGATGCGGGTTCCGACGAGGCCGAGCAGCGCGGGGAGCAGGGTGATGGCGACGAGGACCGCGATCGCGACCATGAGTGAGACGGCGTAGCCGAGCGCGGCGACGAGGGGGATGCCGATGAGCGCGAGGCCCAAGATGGCGATCATGACCGTCACGCCGGCGAACACGACGGCTTGGCCGGAGGTGGCGAGGGCTCGCGCGACGGACTCGTCGATCTCGTAGCCCTGAGCGAGTTGCTGTCGGTGTCGGGTGACGATGAACAGCGAGTAGTCGATGCCGACCGCGATGCCGATCATCGATCCGAGGATCGGCGCGACGGAGGTGACCTCGACGAACCCGCCGAGGAGGCGCATGAGCGCGAGACCGACGCCCAGGCCGACGAGTGACGTGCACATCGGCAACGCCATCGCCGTGACCGATCCGAACGCGACGGCGAGGACGATCACCGCGACTGCGAGTCCGATGAGCTCGGAGGCGTGGGTGTCGTCGGGTCCGATCCGCTCGATGACGGGGCCGCCGAACGCAACATCGAGACCGGCATCGCGGGCGGGGCCGGCGGTCGCGGTGAGGGCATCGACGCCGTCGACGCCGACCTCGCGGGCGGTCACGGCGTAGACGATCTCGGCGAACGCGATCCGCCCGTCCGGCGACACGAGGAACCCGCCGGCGGGGCCGAAGGGGTCGATCACCTGCCGGACCCGGGGCAGGGCGCGGATCTGGTCCAGGGTGCCTTGGGCGCCGGACTGGAAGGCTGGGTCGGTGACCCGGCCGGCGTCGGTGGCGAACACCACCCGAGCGCGCCCGCCGGCTGCGTCGGGGTAGCGCTCCTCGAGCAGGTCGATCGCTCGTTGCGATTCGGTGCCGGGGATCTCGATGCTCTCGCTCGACGCCGCACCCCATCGTGCGCCGGCAGCGAGCACCGCGGCGGCGGCCAGCATCCACAGCGCGATGACGCGCCAGGGCCGGTGCGCGCACCAGCGGCCCAGGCGATGGAGAGCAGACGTCACGTGGAGACCTCCGAGGGCGGCTGACCACCCCACGGCGAGTCTAGACATCGCGTCCAACTTGGTCTAGACACGATGTCTAGATGCCGTCACTATGTAATGACGGAGGACGACGGATGCGTGAACCCTTGGTGCCGACGCTCGACCGGCTCCCTGAGTCGGTGCGCCGCTTCGAGCTGCCCACGCCGTTCCCGGTCGGCCCGGTGAACTGCTACCTGTTGCTCGATGACCCGGTGACCGTCGTCGACCCGGGGATGCTCTACGCCGACAGCGTGGCGACGTTGACCGCCGAGCTGGCGAAGGTCGGCCTCGACGCCGCCGACGTCGGCGCGGTCGTCGTGACGCACGCGCATCCCGATCACTACGGCACCGCCGGATGGCTCGCCGAGCGGGCGGGCGCGCCGATCTACGCCGGTCGTGCCGAGGTTCCGAAGCTGCTGGAGAACCGCGACCGCGACCAGCTCTACACGCTGATCCGCTCGTTCGGGATCCCCGAGGAGATGCTCGGGGTCTTTCCCGCCTTCTACGGCGCGGTCCGCGAGTGGCTTCACGACATCGACGAGTCACGGGTCATCGCGGTGGACGACGGCGAAGAGCTGCGCCTCGGCGGTCGGACGCTGCAGGCGCTGGTCACGCCGGGCCACGCCGCCGGCCACCTGTCGCTGTGGGAGCCGGTCTCGTCGCGGTTGCTCTCGGGCGATCACCTGTTGCCGGCGATCACTCCCAACCCCCTCGTCGAGCTCGACGGCGACAGCGACCTGCTGCGGCGCCGCAGCCTCGTCGAGTACCTCGGCTCCCTCGACCGGTTCGAAGCCCTCGATCCCCAGGTCGTGCTGCCGGGCCACGGTCCGGCCTTCACGTCGGTGGGTGCGCTCGTGACCGCCGCGCGAGCCCACCACGAGCGCCGGGCCGAGGAGATCCACGCCCACATCGCCCGGCTGGTCGAACCGACCGCCTACGAGCTGTCGCGGGCGGTGTTCCCCCACATCGACGGCTTCGAGATCCTGCTCGCCATCTCCGAGGTGCTCGGCCACGTCGATCTGCTCGTCGCCGACGGCGACGTGGTGATCGACCTGGGATCCCCGACCCGCTACGCGTCGACCTGAAGGACCGCCATGACCGACACCCTGAGCGCCGAACCTCCCCCGGCGAGCCCCGACGGGCTGGTCATGGAGACCCTGCTCTCCCCGGAGGGCCGCGCCGATCCCTATCCCCGTTACCGGCTGCTGCGCGACGCCGCGCCGGTGCATCACAGCGAGCTCGGCCCGGTGTGGTTCCTGACCCGCTGGTCGGACTGCAACAACGTCCTGCGAGACCCGCGGCTGGGCAAGGGCAGCCTCGACGCCGACCGGGCCGCGCTGTTCAGCCCCGGCCTCCCGCCCCGTCAACGCAGCGTGATGGGCAACTCGATGCTCTTCGTCAACCCACCCGACCACACCCGCCTGCGCGGCCTCGTGTCACGGGGGTTCACACCCCGCCAGATCGCCCGCCTCGAGGCCCACATCGGCCACATGGCCGACGTGATCGTCGAGCAGATGGCCGAAGCGGGGGAGGTCGACGTGATGGACGCCCTGGCGTTCCGGCTGCCGGTGCAGGTCATCGGCGAGCTCGTCGGCGTCCCACCGTCGGACCGTGACCAGTTCCGAGTCCTCGTGCGCAATGCGGCCGCCGCCCTCGAACCAGGCGTCACCGAGATCCAGCTCGACGCCGCCGAGCATGCCATGGCGGTCATGGACGACTACTTCCGTGGGCTCATCGCCCGGCGTCGTCGCGATCTCGACCATGACCTGACCTCCGCGTTGATCGCCGCACGCGACGGCGACGACCGCCTGACCGAGGACGAGATGGTTGCCACCCTCATCCTGTTGTTCTCCGCAGGGTTCGAGACCACCACCAACCTCATCGGCAACGGCCTGCTGTGCCTGCTGCGAAACCCTGAACAGTTCGACCGGCTGCGAGCCGACCCCGCCCTCGTCGATTCCGCGGTCGAGGAGATGCTGCGCTTCGAGAGCCCCGTGCAGGTCGACGCCCGCACTGCGTTCGAACCCGTCGAGATCGACGGGCACACCATCACGACCGGAGAGACCGTCGTGACGTTCCTCGGCGCCGCCAACCGCGACCCTGCGGTGTTCCCGGACCCCGACCGCTTCGACGTGACCCGGCACCCGAACCACCCGCTCAGCTTCGCCGCCGGGATCCACTACTGCCTCGGCGCCAACCTCGCCCGGCTCGAAGGCCGGGTCGTCTTCGACCGCCTCACCCGCCGCTTCGCGGACGTCGCGTGGCTCGACGAGGGCCCCGATTGGCGTGGGACGCTGATCCTGCGCGGCGTGAACCACCTCAACGTCGCCGTCACCCCCAAGGAAGGCACCACACGATGAGAGAGGTCACCGACAACATCGCCGCCGCGCTCCCCGCCGCCTCGGCGGTGTTCGCGTCCCGGGGTCTCGACGGCACCCGCATGGACGACATCGTCGAAGCCACCGGCATCCCCCGCCCGACCCTCTACTACCACTTCTCCTCCAAAGAGGAGATCCTCGCCTGGCTGCTGGAACGGCTCCTGCGTGACCTCTCCGTGGAGATCGGCCACATCCTCGACCGTGACGAACCTGCCCGCGACCGGCTCCACGCCGTCTTCGGCGCCTACCTCGGCCTGTTCGCCGAGCACCGCGAGCTGTGCACCGTGCTGCTCACCGAGCTCGGCCGCATCACCCGCATCCCCGCGCTGGCCGACGCCATCTGGGCGAGCTTCCACGAACCGGTCCGCAAGCTGCTCCACGCCGGCGAGACCGACGGGTCACTGCGCCCGATCGACGACGACGTGACCGCATCGGCGATCTTCGGTGCAGTGACCATGGTCGGCCTCCACTACGTCGTCACCGGCCAACCCATCGACCCCGATGCCGCTGCGAGCCGCCTCGACGACCTGCTCCTCGGAGGGCTCGCACCCCCGACCCGACCCCGAACCTCCACCAAAGGACGGAAACGATGACCGGCACGCCACGGCTTCGCTACACCCGAGACGAGATCCTCACCGACCCCGACTACACCCGGCGCATCGAACGAGCCGGCGTGCTGCTCCACGGCGGCTACGGACCCGACGGCACCTACCTCCCGCCCCGGTCCACCCACCGCATCCCCGCCATCGCGGCATGGACCGCGCAACTCGCCGCCGCCGGGCACCCCACCCGCGTCATCGAACCCGACGCCGTCGACCACGCCTTCGTACCCAACACCGAACAAGCCAAGATGCTGCTGCGCAACGGCGCCGCGGGCGCCATGACCCGCATCCTCACCCTCATCGGGGTCGTCGAAGGGTTCGGCAACGACGGCATCAAGCTCATCCCCCCGATGGACCTCCAGTCCCACATCGTCGAACCGATCGCCGGCACCTGCCTCGGGCACCTCTTCGATGGCCTCCTCGAGGCCCACGGCAACGACGAAGCCGGTCGCGGCCCCGAAGCCGGCCATGACCAGATGTGGTTCGCGGTGCGCGACGCCGCGCTCGCCGACCCCCCGATCACCATCGACATGTTCGAGAACCTCCCCATCGCGCCGCCGCCCGGCTACGAAGGCCCCGCAAGACCATCACCCGAAGCGATCAGCGTCGGCGGCATGCTCGACGGCCTGCGCGACGACGTCGCCCCCGAGCTGCAACTGCTCGTGCGGGCGATGATCCAGATCCTCGTCATCGAACTGCTCGCCTACCACACCTTCGCGTGGGCGTCCGAGGTGCTCGGCGACCCCGAGTGCAGCCACGACGCCGGCTTCGCCCGCGACACGATCGACCACATCCGCATCGACGAAGACATCCACGTCGCCTACCTCCAATGCGCGCTCGCCGAGCTCGCCACGCTTACCGTGCGAACCGTCAGTGGAACCACCATCCCCGGCGCCGACCTCGTCAATGCCGCCCGCCGGGCGGCATTGGACAACCAGACCGGGGACCGGTTCGACCGGATCCTCGCCTACCGCCTCGCCCAGGTCCGCGCCGAGCTCGCCGCGCACCCCGACGGCGCCCGCCTCACCACCGAGTTCGATGCCCTCGCCGCCAAGCCCGCCGAAGCCCTCACATGAGAGTCGTCGTCGACGCCGAGCGCTGCCAGGGCCACAACCGCTGCCACGCGCTCGCCCCCGCCGTGTTCGACATCGACGACCTCGGCTACGCCACCGCCGCACCCGGGTCGGTGCCCGCCGACCTCGAAGCCGCCGCCCGGCTCGCTGAAGCCAACTGCCCCGAGCACGCCATCACCATCGACCCCTGACCGGAGACCAGCGATGAACCGACCACCCGTCACCGACTGGACCGCGGACTTCGACCACCTCGATCCCGACTTCGTCGCCGACCCGTACCCCATCTACGAGCAGCTCCGGACCGACTGCCCGATCGCGCACACCGACCGGTACCACGGCGTGTGGATCCCCACCCGGTACGAGGACCTCGCCGCCATCGCCCACGACCACCACCGGTTCTCCTCCCGCACCATCCTGGTCACCGACCGCCCCGAATCGCCCCACGACCTCGGGTTCCACGCCCCGCCCATCACCGAGGACCCCCCGTACCACACCGACATCCGCCGGCTGCTGCTCCCGGTCTTCTCCCCGAAGGTCGTCGCCGACTACGAGCCCATCACCCGGGCCATGGCCAACGACCTCATCGACGGGTTCATCGCCGACGGCGGATGCGACGCCGCCGCCGACTACGCGCAACACGTCCCCATCAAGGTCATCACCCGCATGCTCGGCATCCCCGACAGCGACCACGCCCAGTTCCGCGACTGGATCCACCGCCTCATCGAAGAAAGCCCCATCGCCGGTGACGCAACCTTCGAAGCCATCTTCGAGATCGGCGGCTACCTCGCCGGACACGTCGACCAGCACCGGACCCGCCCCCGCGACGACATCATCACCCACCTCCTCGAGGCCCGCATGCCCGACGGCCGGCCACTCACCGACGAAGAGATCCTCGGCGTGTGCATCCTGCTGCTCCTCGCCGGCATCGACACCACCTGGTCGGCCATCGGCTCCTCACTGCTCCACCTCGCCACCAACCCCGACGACCGCCGCCGCCTCCGCGACGAACCCGAACTCATCGACTCCGCCACCGAGGAGTTCCTCCGCGTGTTCGCACCCGTGACCATGGCCCGCGAAGTCATCGAAGACACCGAAGTCGGCGGATGCCCCATGCGCAAAGGCGACCGCCTGCTCCTGCCGTTCCCGTCGGGCAACCGCGACCCCGAGGTCTTCGACCGCCCCGACGACGTCGTCCTCGACCGCGAAGCCAACCGGCACTTCGCGTTCGGTGTCGGCATCCACCGCTGCCTCGGCTCCAACCTCGCCCGCATGGAGCTACGAGTCGCCCTGCAAACCTGGCTCGAACGCATCCCCGAGTTCACCCTCACCGACCCCGACGCCGTCACCTGGTCCGCCGGGCAGGTCCGCGGCCCCCGCACCCTGCCCTTCGCGTTCATCGCCGGGTAGGGAGCGATGACGGCTGATCACCCGTGCTCACACGGGGACGGAAGGGAGTAGCGCAGTGACGAGCCTTGATCGACCCGATAGTGCATCAAGTGCGTCTCGACCAATTGGCATCGCGGCGATCGCAGGCGCCGCGTTCGCCTCCGCAGTTGTCGCGGTGTTGATGGCGACGCTCACGATCGCGACATCGCGCCCAAGCGACCACGAGCTGCAGCGGGCCGCAGCTCAGGAGATCGGCGTGCCAACGGTGCTATTCAGGGTTCCCGGTGTTCAAGCGCTCGTGGACGAAGTGAGCGACCGTGTCGCCGGGCGCGTCATCGTGGAGTCCAAGCCAAGCATCGGCCTAGGAGTCGTTGTCGGGCTGCTCTCGGGAGCTCTGGCAGCTGTCGCATCGGCGACCGCTCTCGGGCGTTCCGTGCAACGCCGCCGGCACGGCCGGCGCGATACCAGGAGCAATGTGACGTGATCGGCCTGAGAGACGCCTCGGAGGTCGCGGACGGCATCCAGATCCACCCGCTCAACACGCAGCTACGCGTTGATTCCCGACCAGCTGAGCTGAGCACTCGGCGGTGACCAGGTGTCAGGGAGGTGGTTTGAGGGTGGGGACGAGCACCTCGGCGAGGAAGGTGTCGAGTTCCCCGGGCGGTGGGGCGAGGATCAAGGTGATGCCCAGCCGGACCAGGGACTCGGCGAGCAGATCGGCGTCCCGGGTGGCGATCTGGCTGGTCGCCATCGCCGCCTGCAGCAGCGGTGCGATGGCGGACTTGATGCGGGCGATGACCTCGGGAAGGTCGGAGGCAAGGAACGGTCCGATCACCTCGGGTTCGTCGGCGAGGACCTTGGCGAGCACCGGGTGCTTGGAGGCGTAGCCGATGATGGCCGCCATCAGCTCGACCACGGCCCGAGGTCCGCTCTTGCCGGCGAGGGACGCTGGCAGCTCGGCGAGAAGCCGATGCAGGTCGCGGGCGATCAGGAGGCGGATCTGATGGTCGATCGTGCCGACCTGGCGGTAGACCGTCGTGCGGTTCACGCCCAGCTCGGTCGCGACGTCCTGGACCGAGGTTCGCCGCACGCCGTAGCGCACGAAGCACCTGGCTGCCGCGTCGAGGTACGGGTCGAGCTCCGGGCTCGGAGCACTCGGGATGCCCTGGTGATCCACGGGCAGGGTGAACAACGGCAGCGTCGCGGCGGAACTGGACTCCATCCCGACCAGTGTGCCACACTGCGACAGATTCGTCGAGTTGTTGCACGGAGGGGGCATGTCCAGTCCCGTCAGCGAGATCACTTCTGCACGTGTTGGGCGCACCGCCACCGCCGCCCGCGCCGCGACCACCGTGTTGATCGCCGGTCGCCATGCGGCTCGAGCCGCGGTCGGCCCGATTGTGCACCGAGGGTTGCTCTCGCGGCCGGACTGGAGTCCGAGCGCGGCGCGCGAAGCGCGGCGTGCCTTCACCGAGTTGGGGCCCACCTATGTGAAGTTGGCGCAGCTCATCGCGTCGAGCCCCGGGCTGTTCCCCGAGGTGCTCTCCGACGAGTTGCGAACGTTGCTCGACCGTGTGCCGCCGCTCGCGCCGGTCGATGTGGAACACGTCATCCGCCGAGAGCTCGGCGCCGCCCCCGGTGAGGTCTTCGCGCGGTTCGATCCGGTTCCGTTGGCCTCGGCGTCGATCGCACAGGTGCATGCGGCGACGCTGCACGACGGCACCGACGTCGTGGTCAAGGTGCAACGTCGCGGCATCCGAGCCCGACTCGCCGCCGACCTGTCGATCCTCGCCGGCGCCGCCCACCTGTTGGAGCGAAGGTCGGCTCGGGCGAGGATGGCAAACCCCGTCGCGGTCGTCGAGGACTTCTCAGCGACGCTCGCCCATGAGCTCAACTTCGTGCTCGAAGCGCAGGCAATGGAACGCTTCGCCGACAACCTCAAGGCCTTCGGCGGCAACAACGGCGTCCGTGTCCCCGCGGTGCACTGGCGGTACACGACGCCGCGGGTGCTCACCATGGAACAGATCCATGGCCACAGCATCGACGACACCGACGCGCTCCGGGCCACCGGGTTCGATCTTGCCGAGCTGTTGAAGCGGGGTGTGCGCGCGTGGATGGAAGCTGCACTGAACCACGGGTTCTTCCACGGCGACGTCCACGCCGGCAACCTCATGGTCGACACCGACGGCAACGTCGTGTTCTTGGACTTCGGCATCGTCGGCCAGCTGGACGACCGCACCAAGGCCATCATCCGCAACGGGCTCCCCGCCCTGCTCGTCGACGGCGACTTCGTCGAAGTCGCCAAGTCGATCTATGACCTCGGCGCCGTCCTCAAGCCGGTTGACCTCGACCAGGCATCGGCCGACATCGCCGAGATCGTGGAACCGATCCTCGCCAAGCCGCTGTCGGAGATCTCCTACGGCCAGGTGCTCATCGACATCGTCCGGATCGGCACACGCTACGAGGTGCGCCTGCCCCGTGAGCTCGTCCTCGTTGCGAAGCAGCTTCTCTACTTCGAGCGCTACGCCAAGCTCATGGCCCCCGACTGGAACATCCTTGACGACCCCGAACTCATCGGCTTCCTCTTCGAGAACGTCCACGCCGAACGGCCCGCCTCATGAGCAACACGGCGACGAGGATGACCCTCGAAGGGACCGACGGTGTCCGGCTCGCGGCTGACCGGCGAGGCGACCCGGACCAGCCCGTCGTCGTCCTGCTCCACGGTGCCGGGCAGACCCGCCACGCGTGGCTACGAACCACCGAACGGCTCAGCAACGAAGGGTTCTGCACCGTCGCCGTCGACTTGCGGGGCCACGGGGACAGCGACTGGGCGCCCGACGGTGACTACCGCCGACGGGCGTTCGCCGCCGACATCGAATTGATCCGCTCCCAGCTCGGCCCGATCGCCGCGGTCGTTGGCGCGTCCCTAGGTGGGATCACCGCGCTGCTCGCGCACGACCAGCGCCCTGGCGGGATCACGAACGCGCTCGTCCTCGTCGACATCGCGCCGCGCATCGAGCAAACCGGCGCCGACCGGATACTCGCCTTCATGGCTGACCGACCCGAAGGCTTCCAATCGGTCGAAGAAGTCGCCGAAGCGGTCGCCGCCTACAACCCGCACCGCCCCGCCCCCAAAGACCTCGACGGTTTGAAGCGCAATCTTCGCCTTGGCGACGACGGTCGCTACCGCTGGCACTGGGAGCCAAAGCTCATCGACGGCCCCACGAGCCTGATCAGCGCCCGAGACCCCGAAGCCCTGCACGCCGCAGCGCGACGACTGCGCGTGCCATGCCTGCTCGTGCGGGGCCGCCACAGCGACCTGCTCACCGAAGACGGCGCAGCGGAGTTCCGCCGGGCCGTCCCCCACGCGGAGTTCGTGGACATCAACGGTGCCGGCCACATGGTCGCCGGCGACACGAACGACCCCTTCACCGAAGCTGTTGCCGCGTTCCTCGCCCCTCTCGCACAACGCCAGCGCGAGAGCGCATGACCAGAGTCCACCCTCGTCGTTCACGCCTCCCAAGGAGCCCCAACATGACCACCACCTCCAACCAGGACCTCATTGGCCGCGAGGGCGTCAACGACCTCGACGCCATCCTGGCCATGACCAACACCGACATCGACTCGGCGGTGCACGCCATCACCGACAACGCGGACGCCATCTTCACCTGGGATTACGAGAAGGGCGCTCGGCCCGGGCTCAACAAGCTCTACGAGAAGGCCAAGACCGCGCAGTGGAACGGTGAGACCGACCTTCCGTGGGACACCGACGTCGACCTCGAGCAGGTGGCCAAGCTGCTGCTGCCGTCGTTCGGGCCCGACCAGATGGACGTCGCCAACACCCCGCTGGCCACCTGGGGAGACGCCGAATGGTTGCAGCTCGGCATGGAATCCCAGGTATGGGCGCTCAGCCAGTTCATGCACGGCGAGCAGGGCGCGCTGCTCTGCACCGCGAAGATCGTGGAGACCGTCCCCTGGATCGACGCCAAGTACTACGCCGCCACCCAGGTCATGGACGAAGCCCGCCACGTCGAAGTGTTCGCGAAGTACCTCGACACCAAGCTCGAGGGCTACTACCCCATCAACACTCATCTCGGCATGCTGCTCGACGACATCGTCGCCGACGCCCGGTGGGACATGACCTACCTCGGCATGCAGATCATGGTCGAAGGCCTCGCCCTCGCCGCGTTCGGGTTCATGCACATGCTCACCGAGGAACCCCTCCTCAAACAGCTCCTCCGCTACGTCATGGCCGATGAAGCCCGCCACGTCGCCTTCGGCGTGCTCAGCCTCAAGGAGTACTACGCCGAGCTCACCGACAACGAGCTCGCCGAACGCCAAGAGTTCGCGTTCGAGGCCGCCGTCCGCATGCGCGACCGGTTCCTCCAACAAGAGGTCTGGGACCGCCTCGGCATCGACCCGAAGGTCGCGATCCCGCTCACCCAAGCCTCGCCCATCCGCAGCGAGTTCCAGAAGATGCTCTTCACCAAAATCGTCCCCAACTGCAAGAAGCTCGGCCTGCTCGACGCCAACAACGCATGGCTCCGCCGCCGCTTCGAAGAGTTGGGGGTCATCCAGTTCGAGGACTGGGTCGACACCGAAGCAGAATACGAAGCATTCGCGCTCGCCGAGATCAAGTAGCACCCGGGGACGTGGATGACCTGACCTGTCGAAGTGGCCCCCAACAGCATTCCTCGATGGTGGCAGGGGGAACCCACCCAGCGGATCGCATTCACTACGTGAGGAGCGCGCCATGAAGCTCGACCTCATGACCGGCGGCACGCGCCTAAACACCATCCAGCAGCTCGCCCGGCACGCTGCCGAGAGCGGCCACGCCGGGCTCGTCATCACCGAAGCCGGCCGCACCGCCTACCTGTCCTGCGCGGCCGCCGCCCTCGCCGCCGACATCGACCTGCTCACCGGGATCGCCGTGGCGTTCCCCCGCAGCCCCATGGTCACCGCCCAGAT
Source organism: Acidimicrobiia bacterium (assembly GCA_039812605.1). Lineage (GTDB taxonomy): Bacteria > Actinomycetota > Acidimicrobiia > Acidimicrobiales > Iamiaceae > Aquihabitans. The sequence goes on from JBDIAX010000058.1 coordinate 15,405, forward strand.
CGCCTGGGAGCTCGCCGACGCCACCGACGGCCGGTTCCGCCTCGGGCTCGGCACCCAGGTCCGCGCCCACATCGAACGCCGCTACAGCGCAACCTTCGACCCGCCCGGCCCCCGCATCCGCGACTACATCGGCGCCGTCCGGGCGTGCTTCGACGCGTTTCGCGGCGCCTCCCCGCTCGACTACCAGAGCGACCACTACGACCTCACCCTCCTGCCACCCATCTGGTCCCCCGGGCCCATCAGCGCGCCGGACCCGCCCATCGACCTCGCCGCGGTCAACCCGTGGATGCTGCGACTCGCGGGCCGAGTCGCCGACGGGGTCCACGTCCACCCCCTCAACACCCGCACCTACCTCACCGACACCGTCGCACCGCAGCTCGCCGCCGGCGCACAGCTCGCCGGCCGCCACCTCGACCACTTCGAGATCATCGTCCCCGCCTTCCTCGTCGTCGGCGACACCACCGACGAACGGGACAGATGGCGCGAGCTCGCCCGCACCCAGATCGCCTTCTACGGCTCGACCCCCAACTACGCGTTCATCTTCGATGACATCGGCCACCCCGGCACCACCGCCGCGCTGCGCGACCACCAGCGCGCCGGCGACATCGCCGGGATGAGCGCCGTCATCACCGACGACATCCTCCGCCACTTCGTCACCGAAGGGACCTGGGCCACCATCGCCGACGCCATCGCCGACCGCTACGCGGGCCTCGCCACCCGCGTCGTCAACTACTTCGGCGCCATCGCCTGGACGGAGGACCCCCAGCTCCTCTCCCGCTGGAAGCCCATCGCCGAATCGCTCGCGGACATCCCCTGACAGCGCAACCCACCGGCGCCCCCCATGTCGCACCCACCATCGCCACCGTCCCCCCAGGTCATCGACCTCCCCGGCCAGTCCGGCATCACCATCCGAGCACTCGACTGGGGCGGCGACGGGCCACCGGTCGTGCTGTTGCACCCCAACGGCTTCTGCGGCGGGCTGTACGAGCCCATCGCCCACTGCATCGCCGCGGCCGCCCGCCCCATCGCCCTCGACCTGCGCGGCCACGGCGGCAGCACCGCGCCCGACCACCCCGGCGCCTACCGATTCGAGAACCTCGCCATCGACGTCCTCGAGGTCCTCGACCACCTCGACCTCCCCACGGTCGCCGGCGTCGGAGGATCTCTCGGCGGTGCCGTTGCCATCCTCGTGCACCGCCTCGACCCCAAACGCTGGACCCGGCTACTGCTCGCCGAGCCCGTGGCCTTCCCCACCGATGCCTTCCCCCACCAAACCGAGAACCCCATGGCCGCCGCGGCGCGGCGCCGGCGACCCACCTTCGCGACGCGCGTCGAGATGACCGACAGCTACCGCAGCAAAGAACCGCTGTCGCAGCTCGCTCCCGAAGCCCTCGACGCCTACATCCGGTGGGGAACCACCGTCGACGCCAGCGGTGTGCACCTCGCGTGCCGGCCCGAGATCGAAGCGACGATCTTCGAGGTCTCAGCCGCCGCAGGCGGCGCCGCCGACGCCTGGGACCACCTCCCCGACCTGACCTGTCCCACCACGATCGTCGCCGGGGAGCACACCTTCTTGCCCGACATCTTCGCCGCCCAGGCCGAGCGAGCCCGAGCCGACCTCATCACCGTCCCCGGCGGCCACTTCGTCCTGCACGAGAACACCACCCGCGGCGCCGACCTCATCGCCCGCAAAGCACTTCGGTGACGAGGAACCGGATCGAGTCGACCGGTGATCACTCGACGCCCAGCGGTGGAAGTCCCAGGTCACGGCACCAGAGGCTCGTCGGGTTGGCCCCGAGGTGGCCAAGCTCGGACGATGGCCTACATCATCGAACGCAAGGACCGCTTCTACGTCGTCGCCTACGACGGCCTCGACCCGCTCACGGGCAAGGAGCGACGCCGATGGCACCCCGCCGGCGGTGACCGCCACGAGGCGGAAGCCATGGCGGCGCGCATCGAACGCGATGCCGCCGGCACCGCACCACGCCGCGGCGGACCCGTGCACCTCGGCGAGTTCCTCACCGACACGTGGCTACCGACCAAGCGTCGCCACGTCCGGGCATCCACCTCGTACCGCTACACGTGGATGGTCGACAACTACATCAACCCTTCCATCGGGCACGTCCCGCTCCGGCGCCTGCGCGCCGACCACCTCGACGGCCTCTACGACCAGCTGGCCACCACCGGCGGACGTCACCGCACCGGCATCGCTCCCAAGACGGTGCACGAGGTCCACGTGATCGTCCGGTCCGGCCTCGACCTCGCCATGCGCCGCCAGCTCGTCGACAGCAACGTCGCCCATGCTGCCAATGCCCGCCACAAGCGCCAGACCCGCACCGTCCCCCGGTCCTGGACCGCCGCCGAACTGGCGTCGTTCCTGGCCTCGGCTGGCCACCACCGGCTCTACCCCGCGCTGCACCTCACCGCCTGCACCGGCATGCGCCGCGGGGAGGTCGCCGGGCTCCGCTGGTCCGACCTCGACCGGGCCAACCAGCGCCTGTCGATCAGCCGCACCCTCCAGAGCATCGCCGGACAGCCCGTCGAGTTCCCGGTCAAGACCCGCACCAGCCGCCGCAGCATCGACCTCGACGACACCACGATGACGGTGCTCACCCGGTGGCGCCGCCACCTCGCCCGCGAAGGGCTACCCCACGGCGCCGATGACTGGATGTTCGTCAACACCAGCGGCCGGTTCGTCAACCCCGAATCGCTCAGCCAGCTCTTCGACCGCCTCCAGCGAGCCATGCCCGACCTGGCCCGCATTCGGTTCCACGACCTTCGCCACACCCACGCCTCGCTGCTCATCATGGACGGCGTACCGGTCAAGGTGGTCAGCGAGCGGCTCGGCCACGCCAACGTCGCCTTCACCATCCACACCTACCAGCACCTGCTCCCCGGCATGAGCGCCGCCGCCGCGCAGCAGTTCGCGGCGCTCCTCGCCGCCCACGCCCGGTAGACGTCTACCGGCACGACCGAAGCGTAGCCGCAGGTCAGCGGACCGGAGGGCGCCCAGCCGGTAGATCACCCGGTAGACACCACCCCCGACAAGCAGCAGGCCCCACTCGGAGAAGTGGGGCCTGACCTGCATCTTCAGTTGGTGGCGGGGGCAGGATTTGAACCTGCGACCTTCGGGTTATGAGCCCGACGAGCTACCAGACTGCTCCAC
>JBDIAX010000059.1:0-18051 GCA_039812605.1 Acidimicrobiia bacterium
GCCTGAGACGTCGTCGTGGCCTGAGACGTCGTCGTGGCCTGAGACGTCGTGGTCGCCTGCGACGTGCTCGTGACCTGCGACGTCGTCGTGGCCTGAGACGTCGTCGTGGCCTGAGACGTCGTCGTCGCCTGCGACGTCGTCGTCGCCTGCGACGTCGTGGTGGTCGAGTCGGTGACCTCGATGCTCACGGTGTCGCTGCCCTGCTCGGCGGGCTGGGGCGTGTTGCCGTTGTCGTCGACGACCACCGTGACCGATCCCGCTCCGCCCGTGACGCCGGTGGCGGTCAGACCCGCCAGCTGGGAGTTGAGCGAAGCGAGGTCACCGCTCATGCTCGACGAGCTCGGCGTGACCCCGACCCCGGTGATGGTGGCGGTGAGGGTGCCGTCGTTCGCGTCGCTATCGGTGACCGAGAACGGGATGGCGACCGATGAGCCGACCTCGACCGTGGTGGCGGCAGGAGCGGTGACCACCGGCGGATCGTTCACGTCGTCGCGAACGGTGATGTCGAACGACGCCGAATCGAACCCGAGCGGGTCGGGCACGGCGATGCCCTTCACGACGTTGGGCTTGAACGGCAGGCCGTTGTTGCCGAGATCGTGGACGAGCACGTTGATGGTGTCGTCGGCATCCTCGGCAGGCGTCTCGTAGTCGTAGTAGCTGAGCAGGTCCTTGACGGTCGAACGGGACGCCACGACGGCGATCGCCTCGTTGTAGTCCGATGGCGTGGTGCCGAAGTTGAGCCCGCTCGGCAGATCGGGCAGGAGCTCGGCGATGGGCTTCAGGTTCTCGGGCACCTCGGGGCAGCCGGCGATCGTCACCAGGTCCGCTGGCGCGCCCACACAGGTCACGGACTGGAAGCCCAGGCCGAACCGACCCTTCCCCTCGATCCACGCCACCATCAGCATGTAGTCGTCGGGCTCGCCGTCGTCGATGTCCGGGTCGGTGAGGTCGATGGTGACACCCGGGTCGGTGTCGCGGATGACGTGGGAGTCGAGCGAGCCGGGGTTGGTGCTGGCCGTGAAGGTGCGCAGGCCGGCGGGGATGTCGATCGTGAGGTCCGGCGGGTCGTTGGGCTGCTCGACGTTGATGGCCACCTCGATGTCGCCGTCGCCGACGACCTCGGTGTCGTCGTCGACGAGCACGACGTCGTCACCGGCACCGTCGATGACGTCGAGCCGCAAGATGTCAGGGCCGTCTCCGCCGGTGGTGCTCTCGTAGCCGGAGTCGGGCGTGTACTTGAGGGTGGCGAGCGCCGCGTTCACCTCATCGACCGTGCCGAAGATGTTGAACTGCGCGGCGGGAAGCGAGGTCGCGCTCAAGATCTCCGCGCCGCCCGCGAGCCCACCGCCGTCACCGCCGTTCGCTCCGGCGAGCGTCAGCACACCGTGGTTGACCTTGAGCTGCACGGTGGCGCATCCGGCGCTGGGGCCGCCGGTGGGGCCGAAGTTCCCGTCGGTCGCGCTGGTCCCGTGATCGCAGTCGGTGGAGGGGTCGGCCCCTCGATCTCGAGGAGCTTGTCGTAGCCGTTGTAGGGGTCGACGCCGGTGAACAGGAGGTCGGTGTCGACCTCGCCGTACGCGCTCGGGGGCGCGTGCATGTATCCCGCCGGCGGGGCGGCGGAGAGCGCAGGGCTCGCGGTGAGCGCCAGGGTGCAGCCGATCAGCAGCGACGCGGCGACGGCCGCCCGCACCTTGCGTGGGGGAAGCAACGCACCGTCTCCTCACCTCGCCGTTCCCGCAACGGCGATGGCCGGAACGCTAGCCGAGCGGCGGCAGCGCCTGCTGCTCGTCGAGCATGGACGCCATGACCATCTTGATGAAGTCGTCGGCCTCGTCGGTCATGCCACCGGCGACGCCGCCGTAGATCGCGCCCGAGGCGGCCGGCTCGCCGGCCCGCTCCTTGGCGTAGGCGACCGCCGCGGCGAGGTCCGTCGCGAACGCCTCGACCACGCCGTCCTGGGTCTGGGGACGGGTGACCGCCATGTGCAGCGCGTTCGGGTACTGCTGACCGTTGAAGCGCCACCCCTTCGGCCGCATGAAGTCGTTGACGTGGTAGATGTCGAACTCGTCGCTCGTGAAGCTGAAGAGGAACGTGGGGCTGCCCATGATCCGCAGCTCGGGGTGCGAGCGCACCGCGTCCTGCATGGCCTTGGAGGTCTCGAAGATCTTCTTGGCGTACGCGAGGTAGCCCTCACGGCCGAGCTGCACCATCGCGGCCCAGGTCGCGGCGAGCAACCCGCCCGAGCGCGACCCGTCCATGCCCGGCGAGCAGTACTTGCCGCCCGACCAGTCGGTGAGGAAGAAGTACTGGGAGTTGCGCCACCGCTTGTCGCGGAACAGCACCGTGGAGGTGCCCTTGAACGCGTAGCCGTACTTGTGCGTGTCGGCGGAGATGGACGTGACGCCGGGCAGGCGGAAGTCGAACTGCGGGATGTCGTAGCCGAGCTCCTGGCCGAACGGGAGGATGAAGCCGCCGAGGCAGCCATCGACGTGCAGCGGCACGCCCGTCTCCACCGCGAGGTCCGACATCTCCTCGATGGGATCGATCGTTCCGTAGCCGTAGTTGCAGGCGGAGCCCATGAACCCGATGGTCTGGTCGTCGATGTTGGCGCGGATCCAGTCCACGTCGGCCTTGGTGGTGACCGGATCGACCGGGGCCTGGCGCATCTCGATGCCGAACAGGTGGCAGGCCTTGTCGAACGCGGGGTGGCCGGTCTCGGGCTTGATGAAGTTCGGGCGGGTGACCCCGCGCTCCTCGCGAGCGACCTCGCGGTAGGCCAGCAGCGCGTGGGTGATGGACCCGGTGCCGCCGCTGGTCACGAGCCCCACAGGCTCGCCATCGCCCACCGCGTCGGCGTGGAACAGGTCGAGCGCCATCGCGATCACCTCGCCCTCGTAGCGGGTGGCGCTCGGGCAGATGTCGCGCTGGAGGATGTTCACGTGGGCGTACAGCCCGAACACCTCGTTCATGAACGCGTAGTGGTCGTGGTCGCCGCAGTACATGGTGCCCGAGACCCGGCCGCCCTCCCACGAGGCGTCCTCCTCGGCGGCGAGGGCACGCATCTCGGCGACGACCTCCTCGCGCGATCGGCCCTTCTCGGGCAGTCCACGGTTGACCGGGAACCGGTCCTGGTACGGATAGCTGCTCATCGTCGACCCCTGCCCGCTCTCGATCCGAGCAATCGCTCGGTTTTGGTCCGCCCATCGTGCCCCATCCGGTGACGCATGCCAAGCGCGACGGCGCGGTCGATCGTCACGTCGAAGCGATCCCGACGGCGCTCAGGCAGCGAGCAAGTCCTGCGGCGTCACCTGCTCGGTGAGGAGGTGCTCGAACCGAGCCGGCTCGCCTCGCACGAACGCCCGGCACATGGGGAGCCCGGCCACGTAGCAGAAGATGTACGACCGCCACGTGGGGTGGGTGAGGAACGCGATCGACTTGGCGGCCCGCTCCCGGGGTTGGAGGCCCCAGCGCACGAGCTCGTCGATGGCGTCGTCTTCGCTGCCACCCCGGTCGTGGAGGATGAGCGCGGCGTTGCCCCGCACGGCCGAGAGCGCCTCGCCCGCCGTCGCGACCGCGGCCACGACCTCGGTGTCGTAGCGGATGCCGAGCGGGTGGAGGAGCTCGGCGAGGACCGGCTCGGGCGCCGGGCCGAGCAGCGCCTCGAGCGCCAGGTCCGCGAGGCCCTCGGCGAGGAGGCACTGCGGCGTGCCGACGAGGAAGATCGACTCCTCGAGCTGGCCTCGACGACGCACGAGGCCCACCTCCTTGCGGCAGTGCTCGGTGTGGTGGCCGGGATAGGCCTCGTGGGCGATCAGGTGGCCGATGGCGGTGGACGACACCGGGAGGTCGATGTTGATGGCCACCCGGCTTCGCAGGTCGCCCTCGTAGTAGTTGAAGCCCGACCACGGCTGCTCGGTGACGAGCTCGAACGCGACCTGCTCGCCCTCGGGCAGTCCGAACGCAGCTGCGGTGCGCTCGCGGAACGACTCGGCGAGCGCATGCACCGCCGCCGTCAGCTGCTCGGGCGACATCAGGTGCGAGGTGCGCCAGGCGTCGTAGCGGGCGTGGAGCGGTCCGTCGCCCGGCAGCACGGCATCGAGCTGGCGATGGGCCTCGGCCAGCACCTCGTGGGGCACCATCTCGGGGCGGACGCCGTAGCAGGACTCGACCTCGTCCACGAAGGAGATCGACTCCCCCGCGAGCTTGCGAAGAGCGGCGTGCAGGCCAGCCGCCTGGGCGCGGATCCAGCGCCGGCGGCCGGCGTCGAGGTCGCCGTCGCCGGCGTCGAGGTCCGCGACCAGCGCCCGAGCGTCGGCCACCAGCGCCGGCAGCGGCCGCTCGGGCTCATCCGCGATCCGCCCGGCGAGCACCGTCGGGCCGTAGTACGCGTCCACCATGCCGTCGAGGTGCCGGCCCGCGCGCAGCCCCAGCTCGAGGTAGCGAGCCGCGGGCCCCTCGGCCATGGTGGTTCGGGGGTCCGTGGCCATGCGAGCACGGTACCGGCGGTCGATCAGTGCCCGTCGGGGAATCCCACCACCGTTCCGTTCCCGTCGGGCGGGAGCGCCTGGAGCGCGTTGTCGATCGACACCAGCACCCGATCGGGGAGCACCGCCTCCACGGTCAGGCTCGGCGTGCCCGCGTCGTAGCGGGACAGGAACCCACGACGGGCGCCGCCGCGCAGGTCGCCGGTGGCGAGGTCGACCGTGGCGACGGCGAACGTCCGCTGCTCCCCGTCGAAGGTGAACGCACGGAGGTCGTCGCCGTCGGGCACCAGCAGCACCCTCGGCGAGCCCTCGAAGAGCGCGTCCGAGCTGAAGTACGGGTCCGGGGCGATGAGCTCAGGGTCGCCCGACAACCGCACCGCCCACGTGCGCTCGCCCGAGGTGAGGTCCCAGCCGACGAGGCCGCGCTTGGGCGTGCCGCGGTTGGTGGCGCTGCCCGCCACCAGGGTGCGACCCACGATCTGCGCGGGCACCACGGTGGTGTCGGCGGGCGCCTCGAGGTCGCGGCTCTCGTGGGTCTCGAGGTCGAGGACCGCGATGGTGCTCGACGTGCTGGGAGCGACGACGTCGTGGGCGCCGACGACCACGCCGTCCTGGGAGATGGATCCCGATTCCGCGAACGTCGTCGCCCACCGGATGGCTCCCGTCCCCGGGTTCCACCGCACGGCGCAGCTCTCGCCGAAGCCGAAGACGGCGAGCACGTCGCCCGCGCCCGGGATCTCGCGCACGGGGTCGCCCGGCGACAGCTGCAACGACCACGGGAGGCGGGCGGTCGGCTCGCACGAGGGGGTCACGGTCCGCACCGTCTTCCCGGTCGCGGGGTCCACGGTCTGCACCGCGGTGAGCTGGTCGTCGGACTCCGGCTCGTCGACCACGAACAACCGACCGCCGACCACCGAGATCGATCCCTGGGGCGACACCAGCCGGCGGGTCCACAGCGGTTCGGCCGACCGCTCGGCGTAGGAGGCGACGTAGGCGTCGGTGGTCCGCACGACGAGGTGGTCGCCGACCGCCGAGAAGCATCGCTCGCAGCCCAAGGTCACCTTGTCGGAGAGCGTCGCCGTCCACCGCTGCTCCCCCGTTCCGGCATCGAGCGCGAGGAGGTCGTCGCCGATGCCGGCGAAGAGGGTGTCGCCCACGACCGCAACCTGTGCTCGATACGCCGAATCGTCGATGGGGTCCGTGTGCCACAGCTCCTCGGAGCCCTCCGCGGTGAAGCGGATGCGAGCGAGGCGCCGCACCGCGCTGCCGGTGTCGGTGTCCTGGGTGACCGCGATGACCTCGGTGCGCTCAGCGGACGAGGCCACCACCTGGACCGAGCCGGAGAGGGTGATGAGCGAGCTCGAGCGGTCGAAGGCCACCGATCCCGGGCCGCTCGAGCCGCCGTTGCTGGAGGACGCGCTCCGCAGGACGGCGACCAGGATGCCGGCGACGGCCACGATGACGATGATCGGAACGACGGCGCAGCCGATCAGCCGACCCGGCGACGGACTGGCCCCCGGTCGCTTCGACGGGGTCCGAGGCGGGGTGGGTGGTGCAGCGGGCGCCCCCGGGATCGGCGCTGGCGCGCTCCACTGGGAGGCGGGGTCGGGCGCCTGCACCGGGGGCGCGGGCCAGCCCGGCCCGCCCTCGGATCGGGTCACGCGACCGCAGCTGGGGCACGTCTGGAGCCCGGCGAGGTCGGGGAGCGGGAGCATCGCCCCGCACGCGCTGCACACCGAGCTGTCGGCCACGGCCCACCCCTCTGATCAGCGACGCAGCTCCGGTGCGTCGGGCACGTCCACGGTAGCCAGCGCACGACCCGCGGGGAGCAGCCCGCTGGGTCCGACGACGTGGCCGATCAGATCGAGCGGCACGAGGTCGATGCCCCGGTTCCAGCTGGGGGTGGCGGCCCCGCCGAGTCGAGCTTCGAGCGACGCCCACAGCGACGGCGGCAGCGAGCGGCCCCGGCCGGCCACGAGCCACACCGGGACCCCCGCCTGGTGGGCCACCGCGGCCACCGCCCAGCTGCCGGCTCCGGCGAGCGCCACGGTCGGACCGATCGCCCGGGCATCGAGCACCACCAGGTCGGCCTCGGCGACCGCGGGGGCCAGTCCGCTGGTGGGCACATCGGTGGCGTCGACGTCGAGTCGCTCGAGCATGCGGACGAAGCCGGGGCCATCGCCGTCGACGTCGACCACCCGCACCTCGAGGTCGCCGCGGCGCGACAACGGCGAGCCGAGGCGATCGGGCCAGCCGACGACGGCCACCGTGGCGCCGTCGGGCAGCGCGTGGGCGACCTCGCCGAGGGTCGGGTCGGCGTGCAGGTCAGCGTGGCAGCGCCACGCCTCGTCGGACGGATCTCCAGCGAGCAGGGTGCGAGCGCAGAGCCACCAGATCGGCCCGTTGGCCGGGTGGCGGTCGATCAGCCGCCGGCACGCCGTGACCAGCGCGCTGGGGTCCTCGGCGAAGCGGGCGAGGGCGGCTGCGGCCTCGGCGACCACGTCTTCGTCGGGCGCGCCCGAATCCCGTGCGACGAACCGCAGTCGCTCGATCGGATGCACCGTCGAACGCTCCCCGGCGTCAGGGGAAGCCGGGCTTGAAGATCATCACGAACAGCTCGATCGCGATGAGCAGGTGCAGCGCGCCGCCGACCGCCGAGATGATCTTCTCGGCACCCTCGTCGCCGGCGGCCGCCTTCTTCTCCGCGGGGAGCATCACGCCGAACACGAGCCCCACCATGATGAACCACAGCAGCATCCCGGCCGAGACCCAGGGGTCGGCGAAGCTGAACACCGCCTCGGCGGCCCCCTTCGGCTTGCTCATCCCCACCAGGCCGAAGCCGAAGATCCCCGCGAGCACGAGCGCGGGCCCGTGGACCTTGATGGTGTTGTTGGCCGCGAGCTCGCCGATCGTGGTGCCCACCGGCTTGCCGTCCTTCTTCAGCTTCACCGACACCACGGGCCAGACGAACCCCGGGGCGAACGCCACGATCACCGCGAGGATGTGGAGGAACAGCATGGCCTTGTAGCCGAAGGTGTCGACGGTGACGAGTCCGAGCACGGGGGAGCCTCCAGGTGGGACGGGCGCGGGCGGCGCGCCAACGAACCTACTCCCGACCTCCGGGGAGAGACCGGGTCCTGCGGATCTGCGTCGCCGAGAGCGCGCCCACTACCCTCGCCGCCGTGGTCACGCAGGTCGCAGCAGACACCAAGCTCACCGCCGTCGGAGGCCGTTCGGCCACCCTCGCCGAGTGGACCACCACGTTCCAGCTCCTGACCGTGGTCCTCGACCCGTACACCGAGCAGAGCGCGTGGCTCCTCGAGACGGCCGGGCGCGTGCTCGCCAACTTCCGGGGAGCGGATGTCCGCGCCTCGTGGACCATCACCGCGGACGAAGCCGATGCCAAGCGGTTCCTCGGCCCGTGGATGGACGAGTTCCTCACCTTCGCGGACCCGGACCGGGAGCTCGTGAAGGCGCTCGACCTCCAGAAGCTTCCGGCTCTCGTGTACATCCGCCAGGACCTCGCCGTCGTCGGCCAGGTCGAGGGGTGGGACCCCACCGAGTGGGAGCAGCTCGCCAAGCTGGTCGGCAAGGTGAACTCGTGGAGCTACCCGAAGCTCCCCGCCGCCGGCGACCCCGGGCCCTTCGAGGGCTCCCCCGCCAAGGGCTGACGCCGCCCGCTACCGCTCGACCAAGCCGCCCTTCGTGAGGGCGAGCGCGTCGAGCGCCCGGTCGAGCTCGTCGGCCGTCAACGCGCCCGTGGCCGCGACCAGGTCGCGGATCGGCGTGCCGGTGCGCTGGCTCTCCTCGATCAGCTTCGCCGTGCGCTCGTAGCCGAGGAACGGGTTCAGCGACGTGGCGATCGCCGGCGACGACTCAGCGTTCGAGCGGCAGCGCTCCACATCGGCGGTGATCCCCGCGACGCACCGGTCGGCGAACAGGCGGCTCACGTTCGCCAGGAGGTCGATCGACTCCAACAGGTTGCGCGCCATCACCGGCAGGAACACGTTGAGCTCGAAGTTGCCCTGGCTGCCCGCGAACGCCACCGCGGCGTCGTTGCCCATCACCTGGGCGCCGACCTGGGTGACGGCCTCGCACAGGACCGGGTTCACCTTGCCCGGCATGATCGACGAGCCCGGCTGGAGGTCGGGCAGGTGGATCTCCGCCAGGCCGGTGCGCGGACCGCTCGCCATCCAGCGCAGGTCGTTGGCGATCTTGATGAGGGCGACCGCCGCCGTTCGCACCTGGCCCGACGCCTCCACGAGGCCGTCGCGCGAGGCCTGGGCGGCGATGTGGTCGGTGGCTTCGGTGAGCGGCAGGCCGGTGCGCTTGGCGAGGCGCTTCACCACGTCGCCGCCGAACCCCTTCGGCGCGTTGATGCCGGTGCCCACCGCCGTCCCGCCGATCGGCAGCTCCCCCAGGCGAGGGAGGCAGCTGCGCAGCCGCCGGACCGACTGGCTCACCTGCGTGGCGTAGCCCGCGAGCTCCTGGCCGAGGGTGATGGGCACCGCGTCCATCAGGTGGGTTCGGCCCGCCTTCACGACCTCGGCGAACTCGTCGGACTTCGCCCGCAGCACCTTGGCAAGGTGCTCGAGCGCGGGGATGAGGTCGACCTCGACGGCCTCGGTGGCCGCGAGGTGGATGGCGCTCGGGAAGACGTCGTTGGACGATTGGCTGGCGTTGACGTGGTCGTTGGGGTGCACCTTTCCCGGCGCGCCCAGGCTGATCCCGGCCAGCCGGGCGATGACCTCGTTGGCGTTCATGTTCGACGAGGTGCCCGAGCCGGTCTGGAAGACGTCGACGGGGAACTGGTCGTCGTGGGCGCCGGTGGCCACGACCTCGGCCGCCTTGCGGATGGCGTCGCCGAGCTTGTCGTCGACGGCGGCCACCTCCTTGCGCTTGGCGTTGACCACCGCGGCTTCGGCCTTGATCAGCGCGAGCGCACGGATGAGCCGTCGGTCGATCGGCCGCCCGGAGATCGGGAAGTTCTCCACCGCCCGCTGGGTCTGCGCTCCCCAGAGGGCGGCCGCGGGGACCCGAACCTCCCCCATCGAGTCGTGCTCGGTCCGGAACGCGTCGCTCGAAGCCATGCGTGCGTTGTACCCGCTCGCCACACGGCTCGCGCCGAACCCAGCGCTGCCGTCGCGGCGATGTCCTCCGGAAAGGTGCTCGGTTCGCAGCGGTGGTCGTACCGTTGACGGCGATGACCGACTTCTCCTTCACCGAGCTCCTGCCGCTCGGCCCCGACACCACCACGTACCGCAAGCTCGACGTCGACGGCGTCGGCACCGTGGAGGCAGCGGGCCGGACGTTCCTCACCGTCGAGCCAGCCGTGCTGACCGCGCTGGCCGCCGAGGCGATGCACGACATCGCCCACTACCTGCGCACCGGCCACCTCGCCCAGCTTCGACGCATCCTCGACGACCCCGAGGCATCGGCCAACGACCGCTTCGTCGCGCTCGACCTCCTGAAGAACGCCAACATCGCTGCGGGCGGCGTGCTGCCGATGTGCCAGGACACGGGCACGGCGATCATCAAGGGCAAGAAGGGCGAGCTGGTGCTCACCGGCGGCGGCGACGAGGAGGCCCTCGCCCGCGGCGTGTTCGACACGTACCAGCACGACAACCTTCGCTACTCCCAGATGGCGCCGCTGACGCTCTGGGAGGAGAAGAACACCGGAACGAACCTGCCGGCGGAGATCAAGATCTCGGCCATCGACGGCGCGGCCTACAAGTTCCTTTTCATGGCGAAGGGCGGTGGATCGGCCAACAAGAGCTACCTGTTCCAGGAGACCAAGGCCGTCCTCAACCCCACGAGCCTCAAGGCGTTCCTGAACGACAAGCTCCGCCTCCTCGGCACCTCGGCGTGCCCGCCGTACCACTTGGCCGTGGTCATCGGCGGCACGTCGGCCGAGCTCGCGCTCGAGACCGCCAAGCTCGCCAGCACCCGCTACCTGGACTCGCTCCCCACCGAGGGATCGGCGCTCGGCCACGGTTTCCGCGACCTCGAGATGGAGGCCGAGGTGTTGAAGCTCACGCAGGACTTCGGCATCGGCGCGCAGTTCGGCGGCAAGTACTTCTGCCACGACGTTCGGGTGGTGCGCCTCCCCCGCCACGGCGCCTCCTGCCCGGTGGCCATCGCCGTGAGCTGCTCGGCCGACCGCCAGGCACTCGCCAAGATCACCGCCGATGGCGTGTTCCTCGAGGACCTCGAGCGCCATCCGGCGCAGTTCCTGCCCGAGGTCACCCACGACGACCTCGGCGGCGACGTGGTGCAGATCGACCTGAACCGCCCGATGGACGAGATCCGAGCGCAGCTCACGAAGTACCCGGTGAAGACCCGGCTGTCGCTCACCGGCACCGTGGTGGTGGCGCGCGACATCGCTCACGCCAAGATCGCGGAGCTGCTCGACGGCGGTGGCGAGATGCCCCAGTACCTGCGCGACCACCCCGTGTACTACGCGGGGCCGGCCAAGACCCCCGAGGGCTACGCGTCGGGCTCGTTCGGCCCCACCACCGCGGGCCGCATGGACTCCTACGTCGAGAAGTTCCAGGCCGCCGGCGGCTCGCTCGTGATGCTCGCGAAGGGCAACCGCAGCCAGCAGGTGACCGATGCCTGCCAGGCCCACGGCGGCTTCTACCTCGGCTCGATCGGCGGCCCCGCCGCTCGGCTCGCCCAGGACTGCATCCGCAAGGTCGAGGTGCTCGAGTACCCCGAGCTCGGCATGGAGGCGGTGTGGCGCATCGAGGTGGAGGACTTCCCCGCCTTCGTCGTCGTCGACGACAAGGGCCACGACTTCTTCGCCGAGGTCACCTCGCCGGTGGCGCTCACCACCAAGGACTGACCTCGCCCGTGCTCGCGATCCTCTGGCCGCCGTGGTGGACGTTCGTCTCTGCCATCGTCCTCGCCATCCTCGGTGGCATCGTGGCCACCGCCTACGCCGGACCGAACCTCGCGGCCGTCGGCGTGACCCCCGACGACCGGTTGCTGGTGCGGCCCGTCGGGCTCGTGCGGCTGTGGGCGCTGAGCAAGGGCATCGACGTGCCGGTCACCTCGATCGTCGACGTGGGCGTCTCCCCGCGCAAGGGGCTGCTGCGAGCGTGGCGCGCGCCGGGCACCCACCTCCCCGGCGTCATGACAGCGGGGACGTTCCGCTCCCGCGGCGACAAGGCGCTGTGGATGGTGGGGCCGGCCAAGGAGGTGCTCGTGATCGAGCTCGCCGGCGAGCGGTACCGCCACGTGATCGTCCAGGTGGAGGACCCCCACGCCGCGGTCGAGGCCCTCAAGGCCGCGATGCGCCGAGAGCGCTGAACGACCGTGGACCCGACGGGTTCCACCGCAGCGGGTTCGGCCCCGGCCGACGACCTCGATGGGGCGCTGCGGCGCACGCTGACGGTCACGGGCGGAGGGCCGGTCGAGATCGAGGACCTCGTCCGGTTGTCCGGTGGGGCGTCGCGGGAGACGTGGTCGTTCACGGCGGTGTCCGGCGACGACCGGCGGCGGTTGATCCTGCAGCGCGTGCGGGGCGGGATGACGGTGGGCGGCCCGACGCTGGCAACGGAGGACGCGCTGCTCGCCGCCGCCGAACGGGCCGGGGTCCCGGTGCCGCCCGTGGTGGTGGACGCGGTCGGGTGCGAGCCGTTCCTGGGCGCCGCCCGCATCACCGAGCACGTCGAGGGCGAAGCCCTCGGGCCGCGCATCGTGCGGCGCGACGAGTTCGCACCGGCTCGAGCGCTGCTGCCGGGGCAGTGCGGCCGGGTGATGGCCGCGATCCACTCCATCGCCCCGGCGGACGTGCCTGGCCTCGAGCCGATCGACACCCTCGGACGGCTGCGCGACGGGCTGGACCTGCTCGACGAGCACCGACCGGCGTTCGAGCTCGCGCTGCGCTGGCTGGCCGACCACCGCCCGCCCGAGCGGCCGGTGTCGGTGGTGCACGGGGACTTCCGGGTCGGCAACCTGCTGGTCGACCCCGACCACGGCCTCCGGGCCGTGCTCGACTGGGAGCTGGCCCACCTGGGCGACCCGCTCGAGGATCTGGGGTGGCTGTGCGTGTGGGCGTGGCGCTTCGGCGGCGACGGCGAGGTCGGCGGGGTCGGTCCGCTCGACGACCTGCTCGACGCCTACGCCGAGGCCACCGGCGAGCCCGTCTCGGCCGATGACGTGCGCTGGTGGATCGTGGCCGGAACGCTCACCTGGGGGCTGATCTGCGCGGTGCAGGCCCGGCGGCACCTGGACGGGCACGTCCGCTCGGTGGAGCTGGCCACCATCGGGCGCCGGGTCTGCGAGACCGAGTACGACCTGCTCGACCTCATCGGCATCACCGAGCCCAAGACCCCCGCACCCGAGCCCAGCCCCGATCGGGGCGCAGCCCACGGCCGACCGACCGCGGCCGAGCTGGTGCAGGCGGTCCGCGAGCACCTGGGCGACGTCGTCGCTCCCGAGCTCGACGGGGCCGCCGCGTTCCAGCTCAAGGTCGCCGGCAACGCCCTCGCCATCGTCGCGCGCCAGCTGGAGGCGCAACCGACCTCCGTGCTGAACGACACCCTCGAACGGGCCCTCGCCGGCGCCATCCGCGCCGGCAGCGACCTCGAGGACGAGGTTCTCGTCGAGGTTCGAGCCGCCGTCGTCGACCGCCTCCGCGTCGCCAACCCCAGGTGGATCCGCCCACCCGACGCCTGAGTCAGCCGGAGAACGACCAAGCGCCGCCGTCCCGGTAGGTCTTGAGGAGGCGGCGGGCGACGGACTGGATGTGGACCTCGTCGGGGCCGTCGTAGATGCGGGCGAAGCGGGCAGCCCGGTACATGTGGCTGAGCGGGGTGTCATCGGTGAGGCCCGCGGCACCGTGGGCCTGGACGGCTCGGTCGATCACGTCGTGGAGCATCTTCGCCCCGACCACCTTCACCGCGCCGATCTCGACCCGCGCGTCCCCGCCCCGGTCGACCGCCTCGGCGGCGTGGAGGGTGAGCAGGCGACACGCCTGGATCTGGGCGTAGCTGTCGAACACGTGCTGCTGCATCAGCTGCTTCGAGGCCAACGGCGAGCCGAACGCCTCCCGAGAGACCAGCCGCTCGCACAGCAGGTCGAACGCCCGCTGAGCCTGTCCGAGCCAGCGCATGGCATGGAAGATCCGGCCCGGCCCGAGGCGCTCCTGGGCGATCACGAACCCCCGTCCCCGCTCCCCCAGCAGGTGGTCGGCCGGGACGCGGACGTCGTCGTAGACCACCTCGCAGTGGCCACCCCGGATGCCCAGGACCGGCGTCTCCCGCACGATCTCGTAGCCGGGCGTGTCCGTGGGGACGATGATCATCGAGAAGGCGGCGTGGTCCGGCGCATCGGGCTCGGTCCGACACGTCACGGTCGTGTACGCGGCTCGGTTCGCCCCGGTGGTGAACCACTTGCGGCCCGAGATCACCCACTGGTCGCCGTCGAGGGTGGCGGTGGTCTGGAGCTGCGTCGGATCCGATGACGCCACGTCGGGTTCGGTCATGGCGAAGCTCGGCCAGATCTCGGCGGCCACGAGCGGCTCCAGCCATCGGCGCCGCTGGGACTCGCTGGCGTGGGCGTGGAGCATCAGCGAATCCTGGAGCGTGAAGGTCCCGAGGGCGAGCTGCCCGTACTCGCTGCGCCCCTGCACCTCGTTCACGTACACGTAGTCCGCGAACGGCATCCCGCCGCCACCCAGCTCCGTCGGGTGGCCCAGCGCCCACAGCCCTTCGGCCTTGGCCCGCGCTTGGAGGTCCACCAGCACCGCCGCGGCCTCCGGTCCATCCTCGTGCAAGGCCGGCTCCGCCGGCTCGACCCGCTCGGTCATGAACGCCAGGACCCGGTCGCGGATGGGACGGACGTGGTCGGGAACGTCGAAACCTGACACCGGGGACCTCCGGGGTGGGCGGACGTGGCGACCCTACGGCCGCCGGGGCCGCGGCACCTCGGCGCGTGTTTCAAGTCTGCGAACTCGTCCCGAAACCGGTTGGCATCGCGGGGCGGTGGTGGTTGGATGGCGCCACCGAGGAAAGGAGGTGGTCCACATCAACGACAGTTCTCATGGGACTTCGGAGGTGGCTGGTCGCTAGTGCGACTTGCTGGGCGACTGGCGATTACCCGCCAGCCACCCGCCTGACCTGAGGCCGGGGCTCGTCCCACCGGTACAACCACTTCGGTCGGGTGCTACCAGTACGTGCGCGAGGGCGGTGGCTTCGGCCACCGCCCTCCGTCGTTCCCCGATGGAGGGCGGTCCGCACGACCGATCAGGCGAGGGTGACGAGCTCCAGGAAGCTGTCGTGCCAGTGGTCCACGGTGCCCTCGGGCATCAGCAGGGCACGATCGGGGTCGAGGGCCTCGACGAACTCGGCGTCGTGGCTGACGACGATGAGCGTGCCACCCCAGTTGGACAACGAGTCGGCCACCGCGGTGCGCGAACCGGGGTCGAGGTTGTTGGTCGGCTCATCGAGGAGCAGCACGTTGTGCTTGCCGCCCACCAGCTGCGCGAGGGCGAGCTTCGTCTTCTCGCCGCCGCTCAACGTCGACGCGTCCTGGAACACCTTCTCGCCCACCAGGCCGAACATGCCGAGGATGGAACGGAGCTCGCCGTCGCCGAGCCCGCCGGTGGCCTCTCGCATGTGATCCACGAGGTTCGCTCCCGAGCGGATGCCCTCGTGCTCTTGCGCGTAGTACCCGACCGACACGCCCATCCCCCACCGGAACGAGCCGATCACGGGCTCGGTGATGCCGGCGAGCACCCGCAGCAAGGAGGTCTTGCCAGCGCCGTTCAGGCCCATGATGAGCAGGCGATCGCCCTTGCCGACGTCGAAGGTCACGTCCTCGAACACGTCGAGCCCCGGGTAGCTGACCGCCAGATCCTCGGCCTCGAGCACGGTGCGGGCGCAGTGCGGCGGTTCGGGCAGCTTGAGCTTCAGGACCTTGCGTGCCTCCACCGACTCCGGCGCGTCCTCCTTGAGCCGAGCGATGCGCTTCTCGATCGAGTGGGCCATCGAGGCCTTGGTGGCCTTGGCGCCGAAGCGGTCGACGATGCCCTGGAGCCGCTCGATCTCCTTGGCCTGCTGGGCGATCTGCTTGGCCAGTCGGACCTCGTCGGCCTCCCTCGCCGCCAGGTACTGCGAGTACGTGCCCTTGTACTCGTGCATGACCCCGGTCGAGGTGTCGGCCCCGCGGTCGAGGTGGATGACCCGGGTGATGGCGTCGTCGAGGAGGTCGAGGTCGTGGCTGATGACCACGAGGGCGCCCCGGTAGGAGGCGAGGAAGTCGAGCATCCAGAGCTTGGCGTCGGCGTCGAGGTGGTTGGTGGGCTCGTCGAGCAGCAAGACGTCCGAGCCCGCGAACAGGATCCGCACGACCTCGACCCGTCGGCGCTGCCCGCCCGAGAGCGCGCCCAGGGGGAGGTCGAGCTTGTCGTCGGCGAGGCCGATGCCAGCGGCCAGGCGGCGGACCTCGGATTCTGCCGAGTAGCCGCCGTCCATCCGGAAGCGCTCGAGCGCACGGGTGTAGCGATCGATGTTGCGCGTCGAGGGATCGGCTTCCATCGCCACCTGGAGCTTGTCGATGCGGTCGAGCGCCTCGTCGAACCCACGACCCGAGAGCACGTGGCGCAACGCGGTGACGTCGTCGGGCACCAGGTCGAGCCGAGGATCCTGGGGGAGGTAGCCGAGCCCGCCGTCCCACCGGACCGACCCGCGAGCCTGCTCGTTCGCGCCGCCGACGACCTTCAGCATCGACGTCTTGCCGGCGCCGTTGCGTCCCACGAGCCCGACCTTCTCGCCGGCGCGCACGGTGAAGCTCACGCCGTCGATGAGGGTCACGCCACCCACGTCGACTCGGAGGTCCATCACCTGCAGCACGGCGGTCAAGGGTGCCAGACGCCCACCCGGTTCCCACCATCTGGGGGCCGCGGTGGGTCAGGTTCGGAGCGGGCGGTGGTGCGTGGGGGGTGGAGCGGTCGTCGGGGTGGCGTAGGTGCAGGGTCGCGGGGTCCACGTGGTGCGGGGCGGCGGGGTGTCGGGTTGGTTGGGTGTGAGGTGGACGGCGGACCGGTCGAGGCGTTCTCCGGTGGGGGTGGAGGCGATCGGGCCGGGGGCGGGGTGGTGGCGGTGGGCGAACCGACGGTCGAGGTGTTGGTGGAGGCGGTCGAGGGTGCGTTGGGTGCGGGGCCCTCGCAGGGGCTCGGGTGCGATCCGGTCGGGGATCGGTCCCCGCTCGGGCGTGGCGAAGGAGACCGCGCCGGGCGCGCCGGTGGCGAGATCGGCGTTGCCTGCGATGAGGAGGTGCCCTCGATGGTGGAGCCGATGGTGGCGTCCGCAGAGGGTGAGGAGGTTCGCGGTGTCGGTTCGTCCGCCGTCCTCCCAGTGGACGAGGTGATGGATCTGCAGGCCGCGGGTGGTGTCGCAGCCGGGGACGGTGCAGCGGTGCTGGTCGCGGAACAGGATCGCTCGGCGGAGCTTGGGTCCGATGTTGCGGGTCTTGCGTCCGACGGAGATCGCGGTGCCGTCGGGATCGTGGAGGATCGCTTCGCCCACCCAGTCGCAGAGCAGCTGGCGGCGCAGCGCATCGGCGACCGGGCGGCCGTGTCGGTCCGTCATGGCGATGCGTCCGTCGCTGCTGGCGTGGACGTGGAACCCGAGCAGGTAGCGGTCGGTGCCCGGGTGGGCGGCTTCGCCGGCTCGCAGGGCGGTCTCGCAAAGGGCGGCGAGCGCGTCCTCGCTGGTGGGGAGCTCGACGCCCGCTGGTTCGCCGTCGCCGTCGCCTTGGCTGGTGGCCGCGTCTCGTTGACGTTGGCGCACCAGGTCGTCGGTCATGGCCTGCAGGGCTCGTTCGAACGCGTCGGCCGTGGCGTCGGTGACGTGCGCGGTGATGGTGGTGTCGCCGTGGCGTCCACGGCGCACGCTGATGCCGTGGGGCTGGGTGGGTCGGTCCGTGTCGTCGCTGGGGTCGTCGGGGTCGCGGTAGTCGCGCAGCACCGTGCGGAGCTGCGCGACGTCGGCGACCTTGGCGAGCTCGGTGGCGGCCTGGTCGTACTTCGCGGGACACAGCGACGCGATGGCGTCGGCTTGGTCGAGCGAGATCTCCCCGGCGCGCAGCGCGGCGTGGAGGTGGGGGAGCTCTTCGGCCCGCTTGGCGATGCGCACGATCTGGTTGGCGGTGGCCTTCGAGGTGCCGGCCTGCCAGGCGATGTACTGGCCCGGGGTGTGCAGGCCGGGGCCGACGTCGTGGCGGTCGGCCATCGACACCACCGCGAGGTCGACCAGGCGCCCGTAGCCGGCGTTCACGATCCCCGCGACCGCGGAGAACTCCTCGATCGCCGCGGCCAGGCGGTGCCCTGCCGTCTGCGGTGCGGTGGTCGAGCGGGCCATGCACGAACCCTACCAGAAGGGATCGAACGTCTGTTCGATGCCCTGACGGTTCTTCGCGATGACCCATACCCCACCGATCACCCCAAGAGATACCGGACACCCACGCCGACGAACTTCGCATGGGGCACCGCCCAACAGGGCACGATCCCATACGAAGTTGGTTCGGGGGCGGGGGCGGGGGCGGGGGCGGGGGCGTTGTT
>JBDIAX010000060.1:0-17983 GCA_039812605.1 Acidimicrobiia bacterium
AGCGCCCCCGTCCCGCCTGCCCCGCCCCCCCCCCCCGCCGGTCCCCCCGCCGGATCCTGGCCGCCAGCCAGCCCGCCCACCCCCGGCGGCCCCGGCGGCCCCGAGGCTCCCAGCGGTGGCTGGCAGCCAGCGGACCCGACCGTGGTGGTGCCGTCCTCGGGGCCGTGGCAGGGATCGAGCACCGGCGGCCTCCCACCCGCGGCTCCGCCGCCCCCGACGATGGCGGTGCCCGGCGCGCCGCTCGCGCCCGAGCCATCGGCCCCCGGCAGCAGCCGCAAGGTCCTGATCGTCGTCGGCGCCCTCGCCGCGGTCGCCATCGTCGCCGGCGCCGCCTTCTTCCTCACCCGAGACAGCGGAGGGGGCACCAGCGCCACCGCCGTGTCCGGCGATGGCAGCCCGCTGCCCAACGGCGCCGGACCCACGACCGATGCCGTGGAGAGCATCTGGAAGGTCGACGGCGACTGCGCCGAGAGCGAAGACGGCACGAGCTGCTACGTCACCACCGCCGGCAGCGAGATCGCCGCGGTGCTGAACGACGGTGGCGACGCCCGACTGGTCTCGATCGACGGTGGCTCCGGGGAGGAGCGCTGGAGCATCGGCCTCGACGACCACGAGTACGCCGGATGGTTCGGCGGGCAGCTCCTCATCCAGACCTGGACCGAGGATGAGGGCGACGACGCCGAGGTCGGGATGCTCGACCCGAAGACCGGCAAGGAGCGGTGGCGGATCGATGTCGACGGCGACGTCTACGCCACCACCGTGGTCGGCGACAGGATGTTCGTGAACGACGGCGACGGCGAGCAGATCACCGCGCTCGCGATCAGCAACGGCGACGAGATCTGGTCCGAGGACGGGTCGCTCGAGGCGATCTGCGGCGACCGCATCTACGTCACCGAGGACGACCAGCTCACCGCGCTCGCCGCGAGCGACGGCGACAAGATCTGGTCGACGAAGCTCGACGGCACCGACGGCTACACCTCGACCTGCGCCGACACCGGCCTGGCGATGGTGCGCTACGAGGAGTCCGAAAGCGAGGACGACTACGAGTACAGCTCGACCCAGTTCGTGACCTTCCGAAGCGCCGAGGACGGCGAAGAGCTCTGGCAGAAGACCTTCGACGCCGAGAGCGGCATCGACACGCTCGCCAGCTCGGGCGACGTCGTGCTCGTGGTGGCCGACGGGGAGGCCGTCGGGCTGGGATCGAAGGACGGCAAGCAGCGGTGGAGCGCCGACGTCAACACCGACGACGGCTACGCCCAGAGCCAGACGGTGGGCGGACGGTTCCTCGTCGTCGCCGCGGGCGGGGACGCGACGCTCCTGGCCGCCAGCGACGGCACCGAGGTCGAGTCGGTGCGACTCGACGACGGTGGCGCGACGATCACCGCCGACGCCGTGCTGGTCACGACCGACGACGATGTCCAGGCGTTCCGATCGAGCGACCTCAAGGAGCTCTGGACCGCCGACGTCGAGGGTGCGATCGATGCGGCCACCGGCAACGGCCGGGTGATCGTGGTGACCGAGGACGGCCTCGAGGCCTTCAAGTAGGGAGGAACGATGGAGAGCTGTCGACGCTGCGGCGCCGCGCTGGGTCCATCGCAGCGGTTCTGCACCGCCTGCGGTACACCCGCCGACGCACCCACCCCTCCCCCTGAGGCCAACGAGACGGTCGTGCTCCCGCCTCCAGGCGGGGCTTGGGCCCCACCGAACCAGGACGCCACGACGACCACGGCCGCACCGCCCGGCGATGCCGGCCAACCCACGTTCGTGGCGCCCGCCCCGTTGCCGCCATCGGGCGCGCCTGTCGGAGGAGCCGCCCCTCGATCTGCACGCGAGCCGCGCGGCCGGGGCAAGGCGATCCTCCTCGTCGGAGGCGTCCTGGCGCTCGCTGCTGTCGGCTTCTTGTTCGTGCGCGGCCTCACCGGCAGCGGAGGTGGCGCCGACAGCCCCGAGGACGCAGCGAAGGCCCTGGCCAGCGCCCTCGATCACGAAGATCCGGCCGCCGCCGCCAGCGCCGTGGTGCCCGAGGAGGTTCGCTCGCTCGGCGACGTCTTCGACGCCATCGAGGGGCGGGCGCAGGAGGTCGGCATCGCCCCCAAGTCGAAGCCCTACGCCGGCATCGACATCAAGGTCGAGGACCTCGAGTTCGACGTCGACCAGCTGAGCGACGACGTCGCCAAGGTCACCGTCCGCGATGGCTCGGTCTCCTACAAGGTGAAGGAGAGCGACCTGAGCGAGGATGCGAAGGCGATCGCCGAGCGTGAGGAGCTCGACACCTCGGGGAAGCTCGACGCGAGCGACTTCGACGACGAGGACAGCAGCCTCAACATCGATTCGGATCCGTACCTCATCGCGGTCAAGCGCTCCGGCGGTTGGTACATCAGCCTCGCCTACACCGCCGCCGAGTACTACGCGACCGGAGCCGATCTGCCCGAGGGTCGCTTCGATCCGACGCCGACCGACACGAAGCCGGCGGCGACCCCCGAAGGTGCCGTCGAGCAGTTCGCCGACGCCGTGGGCAACGTCGACCTCGACGCGGTGGCCGAGGCGAGCGATCCGGGCGAGTGGTCGGTGCTCGACGTGTACCGGCGGACGTTCGAGGAGGCCCTCGAGCGACAGCAAGACCAGGGGAACCTCAACGGCGTGGACTTCAAGGTCAGCGACAGCGACCTCAAGGTGGAGGACTTGGGCAAGGACGCCAAGAAGGTCGTGGTCGAGAAGGCGTCCGGCAAGGTCTCGTGGGATGGCTACGACGGCACCGAGTCCCGCGAGTGGCGGTTCGACGGCAGCTGCCTCGAGATCGACGACGAGGAGTCCGGCTGCATCCGCGGCGATGCCGGCACGTGGAAGACCCTCGGGTTCGACCAGGCCTATGTGGTGACCGTGAAGGTGGATGGAGGCTGGGTCGTCTCGCCCACCGCCACCGTGGTCGCGCTCGCCCAAGAGGTGGTCCCCAAGATCACCCGCAACATCGTCCTCGACTTCTTCGGCCACCCCGAGCTCGCCGAGCCCTCGGGAGCCCTCGACTCGGGCAAGGCAACGACGGTGAAGCTGAACGAGGCGGGCTTCGCCACCATGACCCTGACCCCTTCCGAGGCGACGTCGTACGCGATCACCTCCGACGACGGGTGGATCGACATCGTCGACGCCGACGGCGAGTGGGCCGACTACGACTGGCCCGGAGGCGTGCAGATCTACGCGCTCGACAAGCAGCCCTACACCGTCGTGCTCTACCCGTCCGAGGAAGGCATCGACGAGGTCGAGGTCCGGCTCACGAAGGTGGAGCGCGAGGCACTGCCCAGCGGCGTGCTCGACGGCGACGAGCTGTCGGGCTCGCTCAGCCCCGAGGAGCCGGTGGCCGAGTACGCCTTCGAGGTCGACGAGGACGTCACGATCTCGCTCGGTGACGCCATCGGCGACGTCGAGGCCGTCATCTTCACCGACGATGGCGAGGACGACGGCGGGACCTGCTGGTCCGGCGGCCCGTGCAACCTCGTCGCCGGGGAGAGCTACGTGCTCCAGCTCAGCCTGTGGGACGAATCGAGCGACGCCGACTACGCGGTCACGTTCCGCGGCGGGGCCGGCGACGGGGGCACCGATGCCGGCACCATCACCGGCCCGACCAGCTCGTCGGGCTTCCTCGAGGACGGCGAGCGGGTGTCGTTCCTGGTGTCTCCGACCGATGACCTGTGGGTCGACGTCGGCAGCTCTGACCCCGACGTCGACATGGACTGCTACGTGGACGGGAGCTCCTACGAGGCCGGGGGGCCCGAGTCGATCTTCGTGCTCGCCGACAACCCGACCTACGTGGAGTGCTTCCCCTACGAGGGCGGCGCCGCCTCGTACCAGATCTTCGCCTACTACGACTGAGGTGACCGCTTCCCGCACGATCGCAGCGCTCGGCTCGCTGCTCGTGCTCGGGTCGTTCTTCGGCGCGGCCACCACCCGCGGGGTGGGCTCCGCGATCGACGGGCGCGAGCTCGCCGATCTGCTCCTCAGCGGGACGGTCACCGCGTGGATCCCGCGCTGGGTGGGAGCGACCCTCTACCTGGTCCCGCTGGCCGGCGCGCTCGGATTGGTGAGCGTCGGGCTCGACGGACGGCCAGCGAGGGTGCTGTTCGCCCTCGCGGCGACGGTCGCAGCGACGGTGGTGGCCATCTTGGCGTGGGCGCTCGACGGCGAGACCGTTCGCTCCCCCGGTTCCGGTTCGCTGCTGGTGTTCGCGGGCATCGGCGCGTGGGCGCTGGCGGTCGCCGTCGGTCTGCGGCAGCGTCGGGCATCGGAGTAGCGAGGATCGGAGGGACCGTGGAGGATCGAGCCATCCGGGTGTTCGTCTCGTCGACGTTCCGAGACATGCAGGCCGAGCGCGAGGAGCTCGTGAAGCGGGTGTTCCCGCAGGTGCGCAGGCGGTGCGAGGAGCGCGGCGTCGGCTGGTCCGAGGTGGACCTCCGCTGGGGGGTCACCGACGAGGCCAAGGCCGAGGGCAAGGTCCTCCCGATCTGCCTGGCCGAGATCGACCGCAGCCGTCCGTTCTTCCTCGGCCTGCTCGGCCAGCGCTACGGCTGGGTGCCGGAGTCCCTGCCCTCCGACCTCGCCGCCCACCTGCCGTGGCTGGCGGACCTCGATGGCACCTCGGTCACCGAGGTGGAGGTGCTCCACGGCGTCCTGAACGACCCCGACGCCGACGGCCACGCGTTCTTCCACCTGCGCGACCCGCGCTACCTGGCCACCCGATCGGCCGAGGAGCAGGAGCTGCTCGGCGAGCCCGATCCGGCGAACGTCGCGAAGCTCGAAGACCTGAAGGATCGGGTGCGCGGTTCGGGGTTGCCCTGGCAGGACTACGCAGACCCCGTGGCGCTCGGCGAGCAGGTGCTCGCGGAGCTGATGGCGGTCATCGACCGCCTCTACCCCGCCTCGGAGGCGCCAAGCGAGACCGAGCGGGCGACGGCCGCGCACGAGGCCTACGGGGCAGCCCGACGGGCGGGTCACGTGGAGCGGCCCAGCCTCGTCGCGCTGCTCGCGGCCCACGCGACCGGAGCCGACCCACCCCTCGTGCTGGCGGGAGACCCCGGGGCGGACCTCACCCCGGTCGTAGCCGCATGGGCCTCCTCGTGGCAGGCCGAGCACGCGGAGGACGCCGTGGTCGTCCACCACGTGGGGGCCACCGCCGACGCCGCGGACTGGAAGGCCATGGCTGGGAGGCTCGCGACCGGGCTGGACCACGGCCTCGACCTCGCGACGCTGCCCGACGATCCCGCCGGCCGGCGAGCCGCGCTCTTCGGTGCCATCGAGCGCTTCGGCTCCACCGCGGGTCGAGCCGTCCTCGTGGTCGACGGGTGCGACCTCCTGCTCGACGTCGACGGCGCCCTCGACCTCACCTGGCTCCCCGGCACCGTCCCGCCGAACGTTCGGGTCGTCCTCACCACCGCCGGCTCCGACGCCGTCGACGAAGGGCTGCGGCGCGGATGGACCGTGTCGGTCGTGCCCGGGCTCGACGAAGACGAGCGTCGAGCGTTCATCGCCACCTTCCTCGGTCGGTGGTCGAAGGGGCTCGACCGGGAGCACGTGGAGCGCCTCACCGCCGCGCCCCAGACCGCCAGCCCCCTCTTCCTGCGCACCGTGCTCGACGAGCTGCGCCAGCACGGCGACCACTTCACCCTCGGCGAGGCGATCGACGGGTACCTGGCCGCCGCCACCGTCGACGACCTGCTGGAGCAGGTGCTCGAGCGGTTCGAGCGCGACTTCGAGCGCGACCGGCCCGGCCTCGTCGGCGACGCGCTTCGGGCGCTGTGGGCCTCGCGCCGCGGCCTGTCGGAGCCAGAGCTGCTGGAGCTGCTCGGGTCGCCGGGCGAGCCCGTGCCCCACGCGGCCTGGTCGCCGCTGGTGCTCGCCGCCGAAGACGGCCTCGTCACCCGTTCGGGGTTGCTCGGCTTCGCCACGTCCCTCCATCGCAAGGCGGTCGAGGACCGCTACCTCCCCGATGCGGCCGCCAAGCAGACGGCCGCGGCGCCCATCGCGCGGTACTTCGCCGAGCGGCCCCTGGGGCCGAGGGTCGTGGAGGAGCTGCCCTGGGCCCAGCTCGCTGCCGACGACATCGACGGGCTGGTGGCCACCATCTCCTCGCTCGCGCACCTGGCGCAGGCGTACCCGCAGTCCCCCGCCGACCTCCGCCGCCTGTGGGCCCGCGCCGAGGAGCGCGGCCGATCCGTGGTCGATGGCTATCGAGCGGTGCTCGACGATCCTGGGACCCACGCGGACGCGGCCTGGGCCGTTGCTCGGCTCGTGACCGACGCCGGGCACCCGAGCGAAGCGCTCGCCCTGAACCGCTTCCTGGTCGACCGCTACCGGGGTGCGGCCGACGCCGACGAGGCGAAGGGCGATGCCCGCCTCCAGGCCGCGCTCGTCAACCTCGGGGCCGCGCTCTGGCTCCAGGGCGACCTAGAAGGGGCCGAGCCGGTGCTCGCGGAGGCGGTCGATCGCGCGCGTCGGTCAGATGACCACCGACTCCTCCAGGCCGCGCTCGGCAACCTCGCGCTCGTGCTCCGCGACCGGGGTCGGATCGAGGCGGCGATCGAAGCGTTCCGCGAGGAGGAGGGCCTCTGCCGCGAACTGGGGGACCCGTGGGCGCTCCAGGCGAGCCTCGGCAACCGCTCGGGGGCGCTGCGCCAGCTCGGCCGCTACGACGCCGCGCTGGAGCTCCTCCAGGAGCAGGAGTCGCTGTGCCGTTCGATCGGCGAACGGTCGGGGTTGGCCGCATCCCTGGTCGGCCAAGCGGCCGTCGCTGCCGATCGCGGCGACCCGACCACCGCGCTGGCTCGCTTCGCGGCGTATCGCGAGTGGGCGGTC
The DNA here is from genome assembly GCA_039812605.1 of Acidimicrobiia bacterium. Taxonomy (GTDB): domain Bacteria; phylum Actinomycetota; class Acidimicrobiia; order Acidimicrobiales; family Iamiaceae; genus Aquihabitans. Next base: position 6,844 of record JBDIAX010000060.1, read on the forward strand.
GAGGTCGGCGACCGGCGGGCGGAGGCGGAGGCCCTCGTCAACGAGTCCAACACGCTCCGCCAGGTCGGCCAGACCACCGAGGCCGATGCCAAGGCGAGCCAAGCCGAGGAGCTGGTGCGACGCACCGGCGACGGGGCGATGCTCGCCCGCGTCCTCGACGGTCGGGCCCGGGTGGCGTCCGAGCTGGGGCGTTGGCCCGACGTGGAGCGGCTCGCCACCGAAGCGGTGCTGACCGCCCGGAGCGCCGACGCGCCCGCCGCGCTGGTCCTGGCCCTCGGATCCCTCGGCACGGCTCGCCGGGAGCTGGTGAACCTCACGGGGGCGGCCGAAGCTGCCCAGGAGGAGCTCGAGGTGGCCCGACGGCTCGGCGATCCCGCGGCGGCCGCCACCGCGCAGGTGAACCTCGGCAACATCGCGGTCTCATCCAACGACCTGCACGCTGCGCTCGGCTGGTACGGGGCGGCCGAGCCCACCCTGCGGTCACGGGAGCTGTGGATGGTCCTCGTGCCCCTCCTCAACAACCGCTGGCAGGTGCACGCCGCGCTGGGAGACCACCGATCGGCCGCGGACGACCTCGTCGCGTGCGGCGACGCGTGCGTGCGATCCGGCGCGTGGCTCCAGGCCCAGCAGGTGCTCGCCCAGGCCCTGCAGCACCTCAACGGCACCGGCCGCGGCGCCGAAGCCGGCCCGGTGCTCGATGGCCTGATCGCCGCGGCGCGAGCGCTGGGCGACGACTCGGCGCTGCAAGCCGCGCTGGGCGACCGAGCCCTGTTCGCGCTCGGCTTGGGCGACCTCGCGCAGGCGTCGAGGCTGCTCGACGAGCAGGAGTCCCTCTGTCGCCGGATCGGTCACCAGGTGGGCCTGGCGGCGTGCATCGGGAACCGGGCGATCCTCAAGCGCCAGCAGGGGGACCTCCCTGGTGCGCTGGCCGACGTGGAGGAGCAGCTGCGGATCGCCCACGCCAGCGGCGATGGCCAGGGCTCCCTGTTCGCCACCGCGAACCGCGGCGAGCTGCTCGGAGCCCTCGGACGCGTCGACGAGGGCCTCGTCGACCTCGAGCAGGCTCGTCAGGTAGCTGCTCAGAACGGGCTGGCGCCGATGGTGCAGCAGCTGGACCAGATGATCGCCAGCCTGCGAGCCCAGCGGGGCTGACGCCGCTCGGCCGCCGGCGTCAGAGGCACTCGGCGGTGGTGCCGCCCAGCGGGATCGGATCCATGCCGAGCTTGCGGTGGTCCCACGAACGGGTTCGGGTGACGTCCACGCGCACCGCGATGCGGTTGTGGAGCATGAACTCCACCAACGGCTTGCACTCGTCCGTGTAGGGACCGGTGTATCGCTCCCACACGTCGACGCCGACGCGCCACAGCGCATCGGCGTCCTCCACGATCTGCGCGGTGCCCTCGAAGGAGACGCCCCGGAGCGAGTCGTACGTCTCGCCATCCTCGATGAGCACGGTGATCCGCGGGTCACGACGCAGGTTCGTGGCCTTCTGCGACTTCGCCTTGGTCTCGAACCAGATGGCACCGTCGAGCACGCTGAACCACATGGCCACCGCGTGGGGGTGGCCCGACGGGCCGTTCGTCACCATGACGGCGGTCCGGCTCTGCTCGAGGTAGGCCGAGACCTCCTCGTCGCTCATCTCGATCTGCTTGCGCTGGTTGGTCCCCATCCGCGTGACGCTACCGGTCGACGGCCGCGCGCCGGATCGGCTCGAAGCCGTTGCGGGCGAGCATCGGCAGGAGGGCGCGAGCGGAGCCGAGGTTCCACGCTCGATCCGGCTCGTCGAGCTCGGTCCACGGGACGAGGAGGCGGTTGACCTTGCGCTCCTCGTCCTTGCCAGGACCGAACGTCCAACCCTCGGCGACGCGCTGCGATCGCCACCGCTCGTGCTCGGCCTCGGCCAGCCGCTCGATCTCCCCTTCGGTGAGCTCCACCTCCGGGAGGCCCCACCGTCGGAGGGGCACCAGCTCGCACCCGATGGCGTCGAGCTGGGCGATGACGGCATCGACCCGGTGGCGGCTGTCCTCGCGCTGGTCGTCGGTCAGCTCCGCCCAGCCAACCGCGAGCGAAGACGGGGGGTCGGCCTCTCCCCGCTGCGCCAGGTAGTCCTCGTGCACGGCCTCGGCGAGCTGCTCGCGCACGCCACCATCCACGGTCGCCACGGTGCACGTGCGGTCGAGGAACGCGAAGCGCACGATGCCCGGGAACGGACCGTCGGTGCGGGCGTCGGGATCGAGCAGGCCCCCCAAGCCGTCATCGCTGCGCATCCGCACGACGATCGGCACCTCCCCCCGAGGCAGGTGCTGGTGCAGGAACATCGCGTGGGCGAGGGCGCGGGGCTCGTCGTCGAACGCGACCGCCACCCATCGGGGAGGGTCCTCGTCGAGGAGCGCCCGGAAGGCGTCGACGTCCTCGGGCTGCGGCTCGTCCAGATCCAGGTCGACGAGCGTGGGCTCGCACACGTCGCCGAGCGCCGGATGCTGCAACCGCAGCGCCTCCCAGCGCCCTCGAGCGCGGCGATCCACCACGGTGGGCCCGAGCTTGGTGCCTGGGTGGAGGTCCGCCCACTGCTGACTGACGGCCAAGAGCAGGCTCCGCCCGAACTGACCCAAGCCGAACAGCATCAGGTGGGGCGCCGTCTCGTCGGACAGGTCGGGGCCGAGGTCGGAGAGCAGGGCCCGTGCGGCGCGCTCGTGGAGGCTGAAGTAGCCGAGCCGCAGGCCACCTGAGGCGTCGAGGTCGACGGAGCGGAGCAGGACCGCGAGGTCCGCGTCGTTCAGCTCGACCGAGCACCGCAGCGGGGACCCGCGGCGGTCCGCCACCGCTCCCGATGCGGCGCGCGCGACCTCGATGTTGCTGGCATCGTCGCCGCTGACCACCACGAGTCGAGCGGCTCGCCCGATCCCCGCAGCGCGCAGCACCTCCACGTCCGCGGCCGACCCCTCGAAGGTGTGCTCGACCACCTCCGCGACGCCCGAGGCGGCCGCCACCGCGGCCGACGGCTCGACCGCGACCACCCGTTCGCCCGCCTCCGCGAACGCGAGCGCCAGCCGAGCCCCGGTGTCGCCCAGCCCGCAGACGATGGTGTGGCCCACCAAGCGGCCGGCGCGGAGCCGAGCAAGCTCGCGCCGGAACACCAGCGACGCCGTCTGGAGGACCGTGCCCGCGGCGAGCAGCGGCACCACGAACCGGGCGACCTGCAGCTGCCAGTTCATGGGGCCCGAGCTGCCGTCGTAGTCGAGCGTCGCCAGCTGGAGCGTCAGGTAGACGCTGTCGAGGAACGGCCGGTCCACACCGTCTGCGGACCCCTGCTGGACGAACCCGCTGATCCCGACGCCGAGCAGCAGCACCCAGAGCACGGCGAGGGTCCACCAGCGCGCCCGCTCGCTGCGGAACAACGGTCTCACCGCGCCCGCTCGACGGGGATCACCAGGACCTGCCGACCGAGCGAGCGAGCGGTCCGCACCGTCTCGGCGGTCCCGCCCCGCCCACGGCCGGCCTCACCGTCCCACAGCGCCACGAGCACGTCCGACCCGTCGATCACCGCGAGCCCGGCGCGCTCGTAGGCCGCCTCGCGTGGCTGGTCGCCCGAGTCCAGATCGATCACCTGAACATCGTCGGCAGCAGCCACCAGGTCATTGAAGTCGCGCACGGAGCCCTCGCCGGCGAAGTCGGCGACGTAGTCGTCGACGGGCAACGGCAGCACGACGCGCAGCGAGCCTCCCGGGCGCTCGAGCACCGCCTGCGCCACGATGCGATCGGCGCCCTCGGCGAGGCTCGACACCGCGACCAGCGGTTGCGGGAGCGCGTCGAGCACCTCATCCACCGCGCAGCGCGCGGCATCGGGGCGCGCGAGGTCGCGGTGCCCCGTGACACCGACCCGGCACCGGCCTTCCCGCACGCCCGCTCCCACGGCCGGCAGTCTGCCAGGGCGCCGGCCGTGGGGCGCGGGATGTTCAGAAGGTGATGACGGTGCGGATGACCTCGCCGCGCTTCATGGCGTCGAAGGCGTCGTTGATCTCGTCGATCTTCATCCGCTTGGTGATCATGCCGTCGAGGTCGAGCTCGCCGTCCTTCCAGAGCTGGAGGAAGCGGGCGAAGTCCTTGCGAACGTCGACCGAGCCGTAGTAGCTGCCCATGAACTTCTTCTCGCCGAAGAAGATCTCGAACCCGTTGAACGACACCTCTTGGTCCATCTTGCCGACGCCGACCACGCACGTCGTGCCGCCGCGCCGGGTGGCGTCGTAGGCCTGGCGCATGATCGCCGGGACCCCGATCGCCTCGAACGCGTAGTCGAACCCGTCGCCGGTGAGCTCGGCCTGCAGCGCCGCGAGGTCATCGGGCTTGCAGGCGTGCGTCGCGCCGAACTGCTTGGCCGTCTCGAGCTTCTCATCGACCAGGTCGACCGCCACGATCACCGACGCGCCGGCGACCTTGCAGCCCTGGATGACCGAGATCCCCACGCCGCCGCAGCCGAAGACCACGACCTTCGAGCCGGGCTGGACCTGCGCCGTGTTGATGGCGGCACCCACGCCGGTGCTCACACCGCAACCGATGAGCGACGCGATCTCGAACGGCACGTCGTCGTCGATCTTGATGGCCGCTTCCTGGGGGAGCGTGAGGTACTCGGCGAACGTGCCGGTGCCAGCCATGCCGAATAGCTCGGTGTCGCCCTCCTTGAAGCGCGGGAGGCCGGCGATCGCGAACTGGATCATCACGCAGAGGTGCGGCTGGTTGCGCTCGACGCAGTTGTTGCACTTGCCGCAGGGCGGCGACCAGGCGACGACCACGTGATCGCCGACCTTCAGCTCGGTGACCTCGTCGCCCACTGCCGTGATGACCCCCGCTCCCTCGTGGCCGGGAACGAACGGCGCCCCCTGCGGCAGCGAACCGTTCATGGCGTGGAGGTCCGAGTGGCAGACCCCCGTGGCTTCGATCTTCACCGTGACATCGGTGGGGCCGGGCGGGTTGGGCTCGACGTCGTCGACGATCTCGAGCTTCTCATCGCCGGTGTTTCGCAGCACGGCAGCGCGCATGGTGTCTCCTGGGGTACCCGTGGGTGAATCGGGCGGACTCTAGCTACCTCGAAGCAACGGGCGTGCCCGTGGGCCGCTGCCAAGCACCTCTGGCCCGCTCGACCCCTCGCCGAACCATCGCTGCCCGACGAGCGAGCCAGGGGCGTTCCGGCGCGTCTCGGCCACAACCTGGTGGCCCGGTAGGGTCTCGCCATGCCAGCGGGACGGCGAGGGTCCGGCAGCCAGGTCGCCTGGCCAGGTGGCAAGCGGTTCGCCTTCACCATCTTCGACGACACGGACAAGACGACGCTGGCCAACGGCCCGGTGGTGTACGACCTCCTCACCTCGCTCGGCATCGAGGTCACGAAGTCGGTGTGGCCCGTGTCGCCTTCGGGTCCGCCCGTCACCGGTGGCACCACCTGCGACGATCCCGACTACCTCGCGTGGGTGCTCGAGCTCCAGGAGGCCGGCCACGAGATCGGCTACCACAACGCGAGCGACCACACCTCCACACGCGAGGAGACGATCGCTGCGCTCGATCGCTTCGAGGACCTGTTCGGCCACGCGCCGCGGGTGGGGGCTGATCACGCCGGCAACGTCGAGGCGATGTACCTCGGGCGTGACCGGCTGACGGGGGTGGTGGGCTCGATCTACGAGCGAGCCATGTCGGTCTCCCGACCGGATCGGGCCGGTTCGCAAGGCCACCTCCCGACGAGCCCGCACTTCTGGGGCGACGTGCTGCGCGATCGCATCGAGTACTGGCGCAGCTTCACGTTCCACGAGGTCGATGCCCTGCGGAACGCACCGACGGTGCCCTACCACGATCCCGCCCGCCACTACGTGAACTGGTGGTTCCCCTCGTTGCACGCACCCGGCTGCGCCGAGTTCGTCGAGGCGCTCCGACCGGAGGCGATCGACCGACTCGAAGCCGACGGCGGGGCCTGCATCGTCTACACCCACTTCGGCGTGGACTTCGTGCGCGACGGTGCGCTCGATCCGGCGTTCCGCGACCTCATGAAGGCGCTCGCCGACCGCGACGGCTGGTTCGCGCCCACCTCCGCTGTGCTCGACCACCTCCGCCACGCCCGCCCGCCGGCCTCGCTCACCCCCGCCGAACGCCGCTCCATCGAGCTCCGTTGGATCTCCGACCAGCTCCGCGCCCGGGCGGGGTCCGAAGCGCTCCGTGCCGTGCGCAGGCTCCGGCGATGACGCTCCGCCTCGAACGCGTCGCGTTCCCCGAGGTGCCATGGGGGCAGCTCGACCACCTCCCAGGGCGCGTCGTGACGCAAACCCGTCCCTGGCTCGACTTCCTGGTCGAGACCCAGGGGATCGTGCCCGTCGCCGCGCAGGTGCTCGACGGCGCCGAGCCCGTGGGCTGGTTCACCGGCGGCGTCGTGCGACGCGGCGGTCTTCGCTTCCTCGGGAGTCCGCTGCGAGGGTGGACGACCGCCGCGATGGGTTCCACCCTCGAGGAGGGGGTCGACCCGGCGCTCGTCCTCGCCGCGCTCCCCCGCTTCGCGTTCGCCGAGCTCGGTTGCATCCACCTCGAGTGCGCGGATCGTTCCCTGCTCGACGCGACCCGGGTACCCACCGGCTTCCACGTCACCACGCTCCCCGGCTACGAGCTGGAGCTGGCCATCGACGGCGAGCCCCGGAGCGATGCCGACCTCTTGGCCGCCATGACGCCCCATGGCCGGCGAGACGTGCGTCGATCCCTTCGAAACGGCATCGTGGTCGAGGCCGTCGACCCCCTCGATCCGGGAGACTTCGCATCGGTGTACTACCAGCAGGTCTCCGAAGCCTTCGCTCGACGGTCGCGGCGACCGACCTACCCGGTCGAGCGCGTGGAGGCGCTGATCCGCCACCTCGGCCCGACGGGAGACCTGCTGCTCCTCCGCAGCCGCACCCCCGCCGGCGAGGTGGCAGCCACGGGGATCTTCCCGGGCATCCCGGGCGGCACCGCCGAGTTCTGGATGGGAGCGAGCACCCGGTCGCTCCAGCCGCAGCTCCCGAACGAGGCCCTGATGTGGGAGGCCCTCCGCCGATGGCGCGACCGGGGCGCGAGTCGCTTCAACTTCGGTGGGGGCGGGACCTACAAGGCGAAGTACGGCGGAGCGCCCCACACGATGCCGTGGGCCCGCAGGTCGCGGTTCGCGGGGCTGGAGCCAGCACGGGCGATCGCGTTCGACCTCTATCGACGGAGGCAGCGCGCTGTCCGCTGAGCCGCCCCCGACGACCGGCCCATCCGATGGAGGGCTGCCCGACCCTCGCGCCTGGCCGCCGTCGTCGGCCGACCTGGCCGCTGAGCGCCGGGCTCGAGCCCGCGACCGAGCGGTGGTTCGCGTGCGGCCGGCGGGCGCGCCCGCTCGCGTCGACGTCGAGACGGTGCTCTCGCTCGCTGAGCGAGCCGCTGACGAGGCACGGCACCGCCGGGTCGACGTGGACCTCGCTCCCGACGCTGGGCTCGAACGAGCGCTCATCGAGCGCGGTTGGGTCGTTGGCCACGATCGCGGACGGATGGTGGCGAGCCAACTCCTGGCATTGCCATGGCGCCCGCAGCGATCCGCCGCGGGTTGGACCCGGCGGCTCCCCCCGCGTGCCCGACGGTGGGTACGGCAAGCTCGAGCCATCGGCGATGTGCCGGTCGCGGAGCGCGCGGCGATCCTCGCCACGGAGGCCGCGGGGCACCTCCGCCACGGCGCCCACCTCGTCGCCACCCACCGGGCAGTCCCGGTTCCGAAGCCCCCGCAGGGAGCGGCGTTCACCGGGACCCGGTTCCGCATCGTCGGCGAGGCGCTCAGCCTCGTGCCGCCGGACCTGCGGCGCACCACCCTGCTCGACGTCGGTTGCGGTGACGGGCGAGTCCTCATCGAGGCTCGACGGCGCGGGTTCGACGCCGGGCTCGGCCGCGAGATCGATGGCCGACTCGCAGCCCGCGCTGCCCGCCGGACGAGCGGCTGGGCCAGCGTCGAGCACCTCGATGCCTGCGAGGTCCCCATACCTGACCACGTCGGGGTCGTGTTCTTGAACAACCCGTTCGGCATGGAGGACGTGCGCCGACTCGCCGATCGGGTGCGGGATCGCCTGGCCAGCACCGATGCGCCCCTGCTCCTCCTCTACGCCAATCCCCCGGCCATCGCGCCGTTGCTCGATGCCGGGCTCGCTCTGGTCGAGGTGAACCCGGCCTTCTGCGCCTTCGCGAGCCGGGGTCGTGCCCGCGGATCCGCCCCGGAGTCCTCCCGAAACTGAAACACGTTCCAGTTTTCGCCTACAGTCCGGGCCATGGGAGATCTCGGATTCTGGCGACTCGCGGAAGCTCACCCGGCGCACCTTGCGCTGGTCGGACCTGATGGAACGGAGCGCACCGCAGGTGAGCTGCTCGCGGCCAGCCACCGCGCGGCGAACGGCTTCCGAGCCCTCGGCCTCCAAGGCGGCGACACCGTGGCCGTGCTGCTGCCCAACTCGATCGAGCTGATCGAGCTGTACCTCGGCGCGCTCGAGGTGGGGCTGTACTTCACCCCCATCAACTGGCACCTCGTCGGGCCGGAGGTGGCCTACATCCTCGCCGACAGCGACGCGAAGGTGTTCGTGGCCGACGAGCGGTTCGCGGAGGTCGCCCGCATCGCCGCCGACGAGGCCGGGTTCCCCGCCGAGGCGTCGTTCGCCCGGGGCACGATCGAGGGGTTCCGGCCGCTCGCCGAGCTCACCGACGGACAGCCCGACACCGCGCCCGAGGGCCGCAGCACGGGTGCGGCCATGCACTACACGTCGGGCACCACGGGTCGCCCGAAGGGCGTCAAGCGCGGGCTCTTCGAGATCGACCCGTCGGACATGGGCGAGCTCCTCGCCTACCTGCCGAACCTGTTCGGCATCGGCCCGCTCGATGCCCACGTCCACCTGACCGTCTCGCCGCTGTACCACACGGCCGTGCTGATGTGGACCGGCAACGCGCTGCACCTCGGCCACACCGTCGTCCTGATGGACAAGTGGCTCCCCGAGGAGACCCTGCGGCTCATCGACCGCTACGAGGTCACCTACTCGCACATGGTGCCGACCCAGTTCGTGCGACTGCTCGACCTCCCCGAGGACGTCCGCGCCGGCTACGACGTGAGCTCGCTGCGCAACATGGTCCACGGCGCCGCCCCCTGCCCGCAGGAGGTCAAGCGCAAGATGATCGAGTGGTGGGGCGACACGATCCAGGAGTACTACGCGGCCACCGAGGGCGGCGGCACGGTCATCACCGCCAACGAGTGGATGGAGCGCCCCGGCTCGGTCGGCACCGCGTGGCCCGGCAGCGAGATCCGCATCTACGACGACGAGGGCAACCAGCTCCCCGCCGGCAAGATCGGAACCGTCTACATGCAGCTCATGGCCGACTTCGAGTACAAGGGCGACTCCGCCAAGACCAAGGCCAACCGCATCGAGAACTTCTTCACCGTGGGCGACCTCGGCGAGATGGACGAAGACGGCTTCCTCTACCTGCGCGACCGCAAGGCCGACATGATCATCTCCGGCGGGGCGAACATCTACCCGGCCGAGATCGAGGGCGAGCTGATCAACCACCCCGCGATCCGCGACGTGGCCGTCTTCGGCATCCCCAACGCGGACTGGGGCGAGGAGATCAAGGCCGTGGTGGAGCTGCACGAGGGGTTCGAGCCCAGCGACGAGCTGACCGCCGAGATCTTGGGCTGGGCCACCACCCGCATGGGCAAGTTCAAGCTGCCCCGCACGATCGACTACGTGGCCTCGCTCCCCCGCGAGCCCAACGGCAAGCTGATCAAGCGCAAGCTCCGCGATCCCTACTGGGAGGGCATCGACCGCCAGATCTGATCTGGCGGATCAGCCCTCGAGCAGCGCTCGGCCGAGGTAGTCGCCCGGCGACCGCACCCCGGGCGGCACCGCCCACAGGCCCGAACCGGTGTGCTGGAGGTACTCCGACAGCGCGTCGGACCGAGCCAGCTTGGTCTGCATCGGGATGAACTGGCGCACGGGGTCGCGGACGTACGCGAGGAAGAACAGCCCGGCATCGAGCCGACCGAGCCCGTCGCTGCCATCGGTGAAGTTGTAGCCCCGACGCAGGAGCTCGACGCCGTCGTTGTCGCTCGGGTGCGCGAGCCGCACGTGCGAGTCGACGGCGATGAGCGGCGCGCCGTCGTTGCCTTCGAGCTCGAAGTCGGGGTCGGTGAACTCGGTGCCGCCCGACATCGGCGCGCCCTCGCCCTTGTCCCGCCCGATGACCGCCTCCTGCTCCTGCAGCGAGGTCCGGTCCCAGGTCTCGATGTGCATGTTGATCCGCCGGGCGACCAGGTAGCTCCCCCCGACGAGCCACGACGCGCCGGCGTCGTCGCCGCGCCCCACCCAGACGTGCTCGTCGAGCGACGAGCGCTGCTCGGCCTTGAGGTTGGCCGTGCCGTCCTTGAACCCGAACAGGTTGCGCGGTGTGGTCTGGGTGGTGGAGGTGGACGAGGTGCGCCCGAAGCCGAGCTGGGACCAGCGCACCCCGGCCGCCCCGAACGCGATGCGCGCCAGGTTGCGGATCGCGTGCACCGCCACCTGGGGGTCGTCCGCGCACGCCTGCACGCACAGGTCGCCGTCGGAGCGAGCCGGGTCCAGCTTGTCGCCGGGGAAGTGGGGCAGGCGCTCCAGCGCCGAGGGGCGTCGATCGGCGAGCCCGAACCGGTCGTCGAACAGCGACGGTCCGAACCCGAACGTGAGGGTCAGGCCCGACGGTGGGAGGCCGAGGGCCTCGCCCGTGTCGTCGGGAGGCGCCTGGTACGGGCCGTCGACCGGCCCGTAGGCGCCGGCGCCCTGCCCCTGGGTCATGCGGGCCGCCGCCTCGGTCCACGCCTTCAGGAGCTCGATGAGGTCGGACCGAGAGGTGGCGGTGACGTCGAACGCCGCGAAGTGCAGCCGATCCTGCGCTGGGGTGACGATGCCCGCCTGGTGCGCTCCGTAGAAGGGGTAGGCGTCGCCGCCGACCGAAGCTGAGGAGTCCTCGCGCCCGCGCGCCACGGCGACCCCGCTGGCGACCGCACCCGCTGCCACCACGCCCGCGCCGGCCAGGCCGAGGAGGCGGCGGCGCGACACGCCGCCGCTCGGCTCCTCGGCGGCCGGTCGCTCCGGGC
>JBDIAX010000061.1:0-17166 GCA_039812605.1 Acidimicrobiia bacterium
TTCCCATGGTGTCCTCCTAGAGGACAACACCCCAAGAATCCAAGAATCCCGACTCCGCCGAACCCGGGGCAGACCAGTGCCTCGTGTGGCGGATGGTCGTAGTCGGTCCGGTTGGCGTCGGATTCGCGGTTGCCCGGTGTCGTCAAGGATCTGCACGACACCGGGTCCCCCCCCCTTGGACACGCTCACCTCGGGGACCTTGCTGCGGTGTCCACGTTCGCCCTCAAAAGCCCGGGCCCAGCGCCTCGCGATCCTCAACTCCAGGCCCTCCCTGCCGACCATGACCCTCATGGCTCGTCGAGCGGTGCTGTCCGTCCTGCTGGCGGCCGCCGCGCTCACCGCGACGGTCGCCTGCGAGCCGGCGGCCACCGCTGGCAAGCCGCCGTTCCGGGACTCGAGCGGTGCCGCGGCGGGCACCCGCGGGTGGTTCCAGCCCGGCACGATCTGGTGGGGCGACTTCGGCGACCCCCACGTCGTGCGCGTCGGCAGCACCTACTACGCCTACTCGTCGCCCACCGGCGGCCGGTACCTCCCAGTGCTCACCTCCACCGACCTGGTCACCTGGCGAGTCCACGACCGCTGGACCCAAGACGGCCCACCCGGCACCGCGGGCTACTCGGTGGCGAGCGACACCTCGATCCCCGCCGAGATCCGCGGCACCGTCAACATGGGCGCGGGCACCTACGTCGACTCCGAGTGGAACCGCTACAACATGAACGACGGCCAGGTGCGGGTGTCGACCTGGGGGCTCACCGAGTCGCAGGGGCCCTGGATCAAGCGCACGGTGTGGGCGCCGGGCGTCGCGCAGATCGGCGACACCTGGTACTCGTACTCGGCGGTTCGCACGTCGATGAGCTCCGACGACCCGAACGGCTTCGGGCGGTTCTGCATCACCGGTGCCTCCGCCCGCAACCCCTGGGGCCCGTTCCGCGACTTCAGCGGCAGCACCGCCATCCAGTGCCAGTCGCGCACCTCCGACCCGGCCGGCTCCATCGACCCGTTCCCCTACGTGGACGACGGCGCGGGCAACCAGCCCTACCTGCTCTGGAAGGCGGCGGGGAAGCGAGACGGTGCGGGCGTCACGAACCCGCACCCCTCCGCGATCTACTCCCAGCCGCTCAACGCCGATGGGACCCTCATGGCCGGCCGCACCCCGGTGAAGCTGCTTGAGACGAACGAGGGCGGCTGGGAGGGCTACACGATCGAGAACGCCTCGATGATCCGCTACCAGGGCCGCTACTACCTCTTCTACAGCGGCAACTACTCGGGCGTCCTGGACTCGTCGGGGCGCTCGAAGTACGCCACCGGCTACGCGATCTGCCCCCGCGGGCCACGCGCCGCCTGCCAGCGCAAGACGGTGAGCTCGCCGCTGCTGGGCTCCACCGGCACCGAGTACGGCCCCGGTGGCGCGACGCCGTTCGTGGACACCGCCGGCAACCTGCGGCTCGCGTACGCGTTCTTCTGGCCCGGCGAGAACCGCACGGACCAGGGTGCCGCCGAGCACCAGCACCACCCGCGGCGCATGAACATCGCGACCCTGACCGTGCGGTCCGACGGCACGCTCACCGCCACCCGACGGGCCTGGAGGTCCGGCTGAGCCCCCACTCGGTGGCCCGGCTCGGCGGAGGTCGACGGGTAGCGTCGCCCACGTGCGGATCACCCCGAGGACCCGTGCGCGCTCGGCGCGCTGGTGGCCCGTCTTCGCCGTCGCCGCCGTGGCGCGCGGCCTCTACTGGGCGCTCGTCACCCCGCACTGGCAGCCACGCTCCGATGCCGTCCAGTACTGGGGCCTGGGCTACGCGCTCTCCAACGGCGACGGCTTCTCGATGGTGTTCCCGCAGCTCGAGATGCACGCCACCGCGTTCCGCCCCCCGCTCTACCCGGTGCTGCTCGTGCCGGGCTCGTTCCTGTTCGACCAGGCGCTCTGGCCCCACCGCCTCCTGAACCTGCTCATCGGCAGCGCCGTCGCCGTGCTGGCCGGGGTGCTCGCCGCCCGGATCGGGGGTCGACGGGCCGGCGTGGTCGCCGGGCTGGTGGTGGCGCTCTACCCGCCGCTCATCGCCAACGACACCGTCACGCTGACCGAGCCGCTCGCCCTGCTGCTGCTGCTCGCGGCGATGCTCGCCGCAGATGAGCGACGGTGGGCGCTCGCCGGTGCCAGCTGCGGGCTGCTGCTGCTCACCCGGCCCAACGGCTACCTCGTCGTGGCGGTGCTCGCGGCCTGGGTGTGGCGCCAGGCGGGGTGGCGGCGTGCCCTCGGGCTCGCCGGGGTGGCGCTGCTCGTGGTCTTCCCGTGGCTGGTGCGCAACCAGGTCCAGGTGGGCACCTGGCGGCTGACCACCTCCGATGGCTTCACCATCGCCGCCGTCTACAACACCCCCGCGCAGGAGGCCGGCAACTTCGTCGACCCGGTGTTCTCCCCGGCCTACAGCGACCTCGACCACCGCTTCGCCCAGTTCGACGAGGTCGAGTGGAACGACAAGCTGACCAGCGAGTCGATCGAGGCGCTGAAGGGGAACAAGCGATACGTGGGCACCGTGCTGGTCCGCAATGCCAAGGGGTACTTCGAGCTCGACCCGAGCCTCAACCGCTACCCCGAGCGCGTCGACGGGCGGCGCTGGGGGTTCCGCCAGGCGATGCTCCCGCTCTTCTTCGCGGTCACCGCGGCCGGCCTCGTCGGCCTCGCCCAGCGGTGGCGCGACCCTCGAGTGGTGGTGCTGGCGCTGCTGACGGCCCAGTTCGTCGCGCTGTCGCTGCTGCTCGTCGCCCCGCCGCGCCTGCGGGCCCCGTTCGACCTGGCGATGTGCATCGGCGTCGGCCTCCTCGTGGCGTGGGTGCTCGACCGGCGGCGATCCCACGGTGGCGCCCCCACCGACGCGGAACGGCCTTTCGAGCCGGTGGGGGTCGGGCCGTAGCATCGGCCTCCATGTCTGCACGCATCTCCCGCGACGACGTCGCCCACGTGGCGAAGCTGGCGCGGCTCTCGCTCGACGACGCCGAGCTCGACACGTTCACCGCCCAGCTCGGCGCCATCCTCGACCACGCCGCCGACGTCGAAGCGCTCGAGTTGGCCGACGTCGCGCCCACCTCGCACCCCTTCGACCTCGTGAACGTGCTGCGCGCCGACGAGCCCGGCCCCACCCTCACCAACGAGGAGGCACTCGCCGCGGCCCCCGCGGCCGAGGACGGCCGCTTCCGGGTGCCCACGATCTTGGGGGAGGCCCCGTGAGCGCCGTCGGCGAGTCCGCGGCCAGCTTGGCCTTGGCGGTGCGCTCCGGCGCCCGCAGCGCCACCGACGTCATCGAGGAGCACCTCGCTCGCATCGAGGCCCACGAGCCGGAGATCCACGCGTTCAACGTGGTCACCGCGGACCGTGCTCGGGCGCAGGCGGCCGACCTCGATCGTCGCGTCGCGGCGGGCGAAGACGTCGGGCGCCTCGCCGGCGTCCCGGTCGCTGTGAAGGACAACCTGGCCACCGACGGGGTCGCCACCACCTGCTCGTCCAAGATCCTCGAAGGCTGGGTCCCTCCCTACGACGCCACGGTGGTGCAGCGCCTGGCTGCCGCCGGTGCCGTCACCGTCGGCAAGACGAACCTCGACGAGTTCGCCATGGGCTCGTCCACCGAGAACTCGGCGTTCGGCCCCACCCGCAACCCGATCGACACCGCCCGGGTGCCCGGAGGATCGTCGGGCGGATCGGCTGCCGCCGTCGCCGCGGACTTCGCGCCCATCTCGCTCGGGTCCGACACCGGCGGCTCGATCCGCCAGCCCGCCGCCTTCTGCGGCGTGGTCGGCGTGAAGCCCACCTACGGCATGGTCTCGCGCTACGGCCTCATCGCCTTCGCCTCGTCGCTCGATCAGGTCGGGCCGTTCGCCGACACGGTCGCCGATGCCGCGCTGCTCCTCGAGATCATCGCCGGCCACGATCCGGCCGATGCCACCTCCATCCCATCGCCCGCACCGGACCTAGTCGAGCACCTCGACGACGGCGTCGCCGGCTTGCGGGTCGGCGTCGTGTCCGAGCTGCTGGGGGAGGGGATCGACCCCGACGTGGCCGCACGGGTCCGCGAAGCCGCCGAGGCGCTCGCCGCAGCCGGTGCCACGGTCGAGGAGGTGTCGGTCCCGGCGGTCACGTTCGGCCTGTCGGCCTACTACCTCATCGCTCCGGCCGAGGCCTCGAGCAACCTCGCCCGCTTCGACGGCGTGCGCTACGGCCTGCGGGTCGACGCGCCCACCACCAACGAGATGATGGTCGCCACCCGCACCGCCGGCTTCGGTCCCGAGGTGAAGCGCCGCATCATGCTCGGCACCTACGCCCTCTCCGCTGGGTACTACGACGCCTTCTACGGCAAGGCCCAGAAGGTGCGCACCCTCATCGCTCGGGACTTCGCCGCCGCCTACGAGCGCTTCGACGTGCTGCTGTCGCCCACCACCCCCACCACCGCGTTCGAGCTGGGTGCCATCCACGACCCGCTCACGATGTACCTCAACGACATCTGCACGATCCCCACCAACCTGGCGGGCCACCCGGCGGCATCCATCCCGTTCGGCACCGACCGAGCCGACCTGCCCGTCGGCGTCCAGGTGCTGGCCCCCGCGCTCGGCGAGGTCGCCATGTTCCGGGTCGCCTCCGTGCTGGAGGAGGCGGCGCCCGCCCGATCGGCAGCCGCGACCGACGGAAGGTTCCACCGATGAGCGCCCCCGCCGTCCCCACCGATTCGCTCGGCAACCCCATCTCGGTCGCCGACTCCGACGACGTCCTCGTCGTCGAGGCCCACGACGGCTCCCGCTGGGAGCTCGTGTGCGGCCTCGAGGTCCATGCCGAGCTCCACACCGTCACCAAGATGTTCTCCGGTGCGCCCAACAGCTTCGGCGACGACCCGAACACCAACGTCGACCCGGTCACGCTCGGCCTGCCGGGCACGCTGCCGGTCGTGAACGAGCGTGCCGTGGAGCTTGCCGCCACGTTCGGCCTCGCCATCGGCGCCACCGTGCAGCGCAGCGTGTTCAGCCGGAAGAACTACTTCTACCCAGACATGCCGAAGAACTTCCAGATCTCCCAGTACGACCAGCCGATCGTGGTCGACGGGGCGCTCGAGCTCCCCACGGGCCACGTCGTCGGCATCGAGCGGGCTCACCTCGAGGAGGACACCGGCAAGTCCACCCACGTCGGCGGTGCCGGGCGGATCAAGGGCGCCGAGTTCTCCCTCGTCGACTACAACCGCGCCGGCGTGCCGCTCCTCGAGATCGTGTCTCGTCCCCACGTGCGCTCGGCCGAGCAGGCCCGGGCCTACGTCTCGGAGCTGCGGGCGATCCTCGTCGCCTGCGGCGTGAGCGACGGGAAGATGGAGGAGGGCTCGCTGCGCGTCGACGCCAACGTGTCGGTTCGGCGCGAGGGCACCGACGAGCTGCGCACCCGCTGCGAGATCAAGAACGTCAACTCCCTGCGGTCGCTCGTGCGCGCCATCGAGTACGAGGCCAGCCGCCAGGCCGATGCCCACGCGTCGGGCGAGCGGGTCGTGCAGGAGACGCGCCACTGGGACGAGGCCGATGGTCGCACCCACACGATGCGCTCGAAGGAGGAGGCCGACGACTACCGGTACTTCCCCGAGCCCGACCTCGTCCCCGTCGAACTTCCCCCCGCCCGGTTGGAGGAGCTGCGCGGCGCGCTGCCGCTGCTGCCGTCGCAGCGCCGCCACCGCCTAGCGTCGGTCGTGGGCGAGCCGATCACGTCCGAGTCGGTCGTGGTGGCCGTCGAGCGCGGCCAGGACGACCAGGCCCTCGCGGCCATCTCGGCTGGCGGCGATCCGGCACGAGTCCTGGTGCACGTGGTCCAGAACCTGGCGGTCGACGGTGGCGCCGACCTGCCCGCCGAGCGCCTCGCCGAGGTGGTCCGCATGGAGGTGGGCGGCGACCTGACCGCCACCCAGGCCAAGCAGGTGCTGGCCGAGCTGGTCGCCGACCCTTCGCGCACCGCGGCCGAGGTCGCCGCGGCCAAGGGCTTCGAGGCGATGGACACCGGCGCGCTGGAGGCCATCGTGGACCAGGTGATCGCCGCCAACCCGGGGGAGTGGGAGCAGTTCTGCTCGGGCGACGACAAGGCCCGCAAGAAGCTGAGCGGCTTCTTCACCGGCCAGATCATGAAGGCGTCCAAGGGCCAGGCCGACGGCAAGCTCGTCGCCCAGCTCCTCGGTGCCAAGTCCTCCGCCTAACCCCACCTACCTCGCCCGGCGTCGCCCCCACCCGCCCGCACTCACGTGCCCACTCGGTGGGCGCCCGCATCTACCCGCCCACTCCGCGGGAGCCCGGACGCGCCCACCCCCAGACGGCGACCCGCCTGCTCGGTTCTTGGTACGCCAGTGGTCGCTGGACGACCGCGTTCGTACCAAGAACGGTGGCCGGTCTGTTCTTGGTACATCAGTGGTCGCTGGACGACCGCGTTCGTACCAAGAACCGGGGAGCGGTGGCGCTCGGAGATCCGCGGCCGGGGTGCGTGGTGCGCCAGTTCGGTCGCATCGGCGCTTCGTTGTCGGACCCCCTTGGTGAGCTGGGCGCATGGCAGACCTCGGATCCATCGCACGACTGGGCGCTACCCGTCACGGCGTCCTGACCATCGAGGACCTCGATGCGCTCGGGGTCAGCCGCGGTCGTCGGCGAACCCTCATCGGGTCGGGCGTGCTCCGGGTCGCAGGGGCGGGCGTATACGTCGTCGCTTCTGTACCGGTCTCTTCCCGGCGGCCGATCGCGATCGCTGTCGCCGCGACCGGGGGCGCGGCGTCGCACCGCACCAGCGCCCACCTGCACGGTGTGCCCAACTTCGGTCCGCCGCGCCTGCCAGAGGTGGTCGTTCGACATCGTTCGGTCCACCACGGATCGACCCACGCGACCGTGCACACGACGACGAACCTTCCCGCTGCCGACCTGATCGAGGTGGATGGCATCCGGTGCCTGTCGGTAGCGCGGACGTTGTTCTCGCTGGCGGGGATGGTGCCGGCGCTGCCCCTGGATCGAGTGCGGGGCGCCGTCGACGACGCGGTGCGACTCGGGCTCGCGACCGATCCGTGGCTGTGGTCGCGCCTCGAGGCCCTGCGGTGCCGCGGTCGCACCGGGGTCACGGCCTTCGAGCAGATCCTGAGCGCTCGCGCGGCGAGCTCGACCGAGAGTTGGCTCGAGCGTGAGTACCTCAGGGTCACCATCGATGGCGGGTTGCCGCTGCCGATCTGCCAGGCCCGAATCGAGGCCAAGGGAGCGTTCGCCGCGCGGGTCGACTTCTTGTACCCCGACCTGCGGATCGTGATCGAGGTCTCGGGAGCGGTGGCTCACGCGTCCGCCGCCCAGCGCGCTGCGGACGCGGCCCGTCGCAACCGCCTCCTGCTCGAGGGCTACCTCGTCCTGGAGTTCACCTACGAGCAGGTGGTGGGTGAGCCCGAGGCGGTTGTCGCGGCGGTTCGGGAGGCTCGAGCTCGACGGTCGGCGGCGTAGGCGAGCGGCTCAGCCGAGCAGGAGGACGAGGCCGACGGCGATCACGAACCCCGCCTCCACCGGGATCGCCATGCGGGCGTAGGGGTGGTCTCGACCGGCATCGACGGCGGTGCCGATGACCCGAGTCGCGAAGACCGCGCTCGCGAGCACCAGCACGCCCACCAACGCCTCTCGTGCGAGGTCGTTCGCGGCGAGGTAGGTGAGGAACCCTGCGATCGCCAGCGACACCGCGCCGTAGTAGCACCGCACCTCGGTCTTGCCGGCGGGGTCGGTCCAGCGGAGGGCGAAGCGCTCGACGAGCTCGGGCCGGACGAGGAAGCCCGCGCCGAACACGGCGAAGTACCCGATGGCAGCGATGACGGCGACGGTGATCACCGACCGACCGTAGGTCGCCGACGCGTGCCCCACGGCCGCCGAGGACCGTGCTCGCCCGCGCCGCTGCCCCGGCCCCGTTCTTGGTACCGCGGTGGTCGTTCTACGACCACGGCGGTACCAAGAACGTGCTGAGCGACCTGGGCCCCGGCTTCTTGGTACGTGTGTGGTCGTTCTACGACCACGGCGGTACCAAGAACACGGTCACGCCCGAGTGCGGGGAGGCAGGTGGCGAAGGTCACTTACGAAACGGTTGAGTTTCGGAACTCGTTGGTTTCATAATGGTTGGCGTGGGGCTCGATCGCCTCGGAAACCCCACCACCCGAGGCGGTCGCCCCACGTTCGGATCGAAGGAGACCGCCGTGGACGCTGCTGCGCAGTACGAACGTCGATGGATCGGCCTCGGCGTGCTCTGCCTGAGCCTGCTCGTGGTCGGCCTCGACAACACCATCTTGAACGTGGCCCTGCCCAAGCTCGCCGACGAGCTGAGCGCCACCACCTCTCAGCTGCAGTGGATCGTCGATGGCTACACGCTCGTCTTCGCCGGCCTCCTGCTCACCACCGGAAGCCTGGGCGACCGCTACGGCCGCCGCACGGCGCTCTCCGCGGGCCTGCTGATCTTCGTCGGCGGGTCCGTCGCCTCTGGCCTGGCCACCAGCGCGCAGACGCTCATCGTCACCCGGTCGATCATGGGCATCGGCGGCGCGCTGATCATGCCGGCCACCCTGTCGCTGCTGACCAACCTCTTCACCGACCCGAAGGAGCGGGCGAAGGCGATCGGCGTGTGGGCCGGCGTGTCGGGCATCGGCGTCGCCATCGGCCCGATGCTCGGCGGCTGGCTGCTCGAGCACTTCAGCTGGGGGTCGGTCTTCTTCGTCAACGTCCCGGTCGTGGCCGTCGCGCTGCCTGCGGGCTACTTCTTGCTGCCCAACTCGAAGGCCGAGGACAGCCCGAAGCTCGATCCGCTGGGCGCGGTGCTCTCCATCGTCGGGCTGGTCTCGCTGGTGTGGGCGATCATCGAAGCTCCGGCCAAGGGCTGGGGATCGACCGAGGTGCTCGCCGCGCTGGCCATCGGCATCGGCACCCTCGCGGTGTTCATCTGGTGGCAGCGCACCAGCGACCACCCGATGCTCGATGTCCGCTTCTTCCAGAACCCGCGGTTCAGCGCCGCGAACCTGGCGGTGACGCTCACGTTCTTCGCCATGTTCGGGTCGATGTTCGTGCTGACGCAGTTCATGCAGTTCGTGCTCGGCTACACGCCGCTGCAGGCCGGGGTGCGCTCGGTCCCGCTGGCGCTGATGCTGATGATCGTCGCCCCGCAGTCGACGAAGGTCGCGCACCGCTTCGGCACCAAGCTCGTCGTCGCTGGAGGCTTGGGCGTGGTCGCGCTCGGCCTGGCGGTGGCGTCCACCGTGACGCCCGAGCTCGGCTACGGCCGGGTCCTGCCGGCGCAGGTCCTGCTCGGCATCGGCATCGCGCTGGCGATGGCACCCGCCACCGACTCGATCATGGGCTCGCTCCCGCGGGAGAAGGCCGGCGTCGGCTCGGCGATGAACGACACCACCCGCCAGGTCGGGGGTGCGCTCGGCGTCGCGGTCATCGGCTCGGTCTTCTCGTCGCAGTACGTCCCGGCCATCACCTCGAAGCTCGGAGGCCTCGGCCTGCCCACGGTCGCGCTCGACGCATCGAAGGACTCGATCGGTGGCGCGATGGCGGTCGCGCAACGGATCGGGGGCGATCCCTCGGTGGTGGACACGGCCGTCGGGCACCAGGTTGCCGATGCCGCCCGCGATGCGTTCGCAGCGTCGATGGGGCGCAGCCTGCTCGTCGCCGCGGGGTTCGCCCTGGTCGGCGCGCTCGTGGCGCTGGCCTTCCTCCCCGCCCGTGCCGCGGACGATGGCGATCCCGCGCCGCACCTCGAGGTCGACGAGGACGACGAGCTCACCGCGTTCGCTGCGACCCCGGAGCTCGGGGGCGCCGAGGCGGTCACCGCCCGCCAGGAGGCCCTCGACGAAGCCGAGCACGGCGATCACGAACGCGGCGATCGCGTGCTCGAACCGACGCCGGTCGACTGAGCGATGCGACGCTCCGCAGCGGCGATCGCCTCCAACGGCCATCATCGGGGCGTGAGCGAGGACGCGACGGCGAAGCGGATCGGTCGACCGCGCGACGTGCGCGCCGACGAGGCGATCCTCGCGGCCGTGGTCGAGCTGCTGACGGAGGTCGGGTTCAACGGCCTGACCATCGATGCCGTCGCCCACCGTGCCGGGGTCGGCAAGGCCACCATCTACCGCCGGTGGGACGGCAAGGAGCAGCTCGTCCTCGACGCCCTCACCCCCGACCGACTCGCCACGCCGGAGCCCGACACCGGTTCGCTGCGCGGC
Organism: Acidimicrobiia bacterium; assembly: GCA_039812605.1. GTDB lineage: Bacteria > Actinomycetota > Acidimicrobiia > Acidimicrobiales > Iamiaceae > Aquihabitans. The sequence continues at coordinate 10,239 of JBDIAX010000061.1, forward strand.
GACCTGCTCGCGTACTACCTGCCGCTCACCGAGCCCGAAGCCCAGCGGGGTGCGACCAGCCTCATGCCCGCGCTGGCGGCCGAGGCGGCCGCCGATCCCCAGATCGCGGAGCGCCTGCGCTCGTTCGTGTCCAACCGCCGCGCTCCGGTGGCTCGGATCCTGGAGCGCGCCATCGATCGGGGCGAGGTCGAGGCCGACCTCGACATCGAGCTGGCGATCGACCTCCTGACCGGGGCGATCATGTACCGGCTCTACTTCAGCGGCCTCCCGGTCGACCCACCGACGGTGGCGGAGCTGGTCGATCGGGTCCGGCGAGCGATCCAGCCCTGAGGTCCGTTGGGCTCGGCGTGGTTCAGGCGATGTCGGAGCGGGCGAGACGGCGGGCGCCGTAGGCGAGGACGAGCGCGCCGACCGCCAGCGGGACGAGGATCCCGGTTGCCAGCGAGAAGTTGGCCAGCTTCAGCTGGATGCCGGTGAGCTGCTCGAGGATCGAGCGGATGTAGGAGCGCACGGCCAGCTTCGTGGCCGTCTTCCCTGCGGAGGCGACGAAGCCCTCCCAGATCAGGATGTAGACGAGGCCCCACGGCAGCGCCCGGCGGAACCGGATCCCCGCCGTCACGAACAGCGCGCTGTAGGAGGCCACCGCGACCAAGCCCCCGACCACGGCGGACAGCAGCAGGGTGCCATCGGGGTGGATGACGGCCGTCCCCGCCACCACGGGCAGGAGCACCACCGGGATCGCGACGGTGACGGTGGCGAGCCAGGCGGCCACGACGTGGACCCAGGTGGGGACCGGGCGCAGCCACAGGTACACCATCGAGCCGTCTTCGAGCAGGTCGCCCAGCGCCGCCGATCCGAGCACGAGCACCGCCACCGGGATGAGGGTGGCGACGTTCCCGTTCACGTACCCGACCCCCTCGCGGAGCGGGTCGAAGGAGCTCCCGGCGCGGGTGGCGAGCGCGGTGAGCAGGCTGATGGCGCTGAGCGCCCCGAGCGCGACGAGGCGCCCCGGCGTGCAGATGCTCCGCAGGATGAGGCGGTACTCGGCGCGCAGCACCGCGTCGAGGGCGCCGCCCCGCACGCGGCGGTGGCCGGAAGCGGTCCCGGTGCCGGCCGCAGGGGCGGATGGAGCGGATGGAGGGGACGGACTGGAGGGCGCGGTCATCGTTGCACCAGGTAGCGGAAGACGGAGTCGAGGTCGTCGTCGAGGGGGCTGACCTCGAGGAGCGCGGCATCGACCTGTTGGGACACCGTCGCGATCGAACGTCGGAACCGAGGGGCATCGGTGGTGTCGACCACGAACCCGCCGGGTCGGCCGGCGCTCGCCGGCTCCAAGCGCACGGCGAGGGCACCGACCGCAGACATCACCGCGGTGGCGAGCTCCCGGGGCTTGTCGGTGCGCACCCGGATGCGGTGGGGTCGGTCGTCCATCAGCTCGCGGATGGCGTGGAAGTCGCCCGTGGCGGCGAGGCGACCCTGGGCGACGACGAGGACCCGCGAGCCGAACCGCTCCACCTCGTCGAGCACGTGGCTGGACACGATCACGCAGCGACCTTCCTCGCCGAGCCGCCCGAACAGATCGATCAGGTGGTTGCGCTGGCGAGGGTCGAGGCCGGTGAGCGGCTCGTCGAGCACCATGACCGCCGGGTCGTTGACGAGCGCCTGGGCGACCTTGACCCGTTGCTTCATGCCCTTCGAGTAGGTCGTCGTGCGGCGGCGATCGTCGGGGTCGAGCTCCACCACCTGGAGCGCCCACCGAGCGACCTCGTCGGGGTTCGGCACCCCGTTGAGGACCGCGGCGAGGCGCACGAACCCGTGGGCGTCGAGCGCGTCGAACATGGCCTCCTGCTGGGGAACGATGCTCACCCGCGCCCGCACCCCGAGGTCGGTGCGCGGGTCGGCGCCGAGGACCCGGACGGTGCCGCGATCGGGCGGGGTGAGGCCGCACAGCATGCGAAGGAGCGTCGACTTGCCGGCACCGTTGGGGCCGAGCAGCGCGGTGACGCCTGGGCCGATGGCGAAGGAGAGATCGGACACCGCGACCACGTCGCCGAACCACTTCGACACGTTGTCGACCTCGACGATCGGTGCGCTCGCCGCTCTGGGTGGGACGGGCGCGCTCACCGGGTCACCGGCAGGTGGCGGAGGCGGTTGCGAGCGAGAGCGAAGCCACCGAACGTCCACGCTGCCCACGCGAGCCAGACCGTCGCGCTGGGGACCCCGTCCATGATCTGGGTCCGCTCGCCGTGGACGCGCGCCGCCAGCTCCAGCGAGAGCGGGGTGGGGGCGATGCAGAAGATCCCCTTGGCCCCACCGACGCCTTGGATGATGCCGGCGGTGGAGAGCGACACCAGGAACAGCAGCATGATCGCGGCCATCGCGATGAACTTGCGATCCGTGAGGCTCGTGATGCCCACGGTGATGCCGGTGTAGAGCGCGGTGACCGCCAGGCCGGCGACCAGCACGCGCCACAGGGTGTCGACGATGTCGACGAACCCCTCCGGCCCCTGGCTCTGCAGCACGTTCGCGACCAGCATGAACAGCGGCGGGCCGAGGCAGACGAGCGAGAGCGCGAAGCCGATGGCCGCGGACTTCGCGACCAGGTAGGTGTCTCGGTCGAGGGGGGCCGCCAGGTAGACGCCGAGCATGCCCGTGCGACGGTCGGTGCAGAGCACCTCGGGGGCGACGATCGCGACGAAGGCCATGATCGCGGCGATCACGAACGTGTAGTACTCGCCGTAGCTGGGCAGCTCGATGTCCGCGGTGTCGGCGGCGGGGAACAGCGCGATGACCCCGACGAAGACGATCGCCGGCACGTACGCGAAGCCGATCGTGGCGATCGGCAGGACCTTGGCCCAGATGGTCCGGCGCATGCCGAGCGCGCGCTGCACGGAGTGGCGGAACACCGCGCGCTGGGCGCCGATGACACCCGTGCGGGGTCCGTCGTACTTGCGGTACCCCCGGTCGATGATCTGGGCATCGTGGGCGAACACGTCCTGGCTGCTCACGGGCGGCCTCCTGGCCAGGGCATCGACGGGGCGGCCGGTGGGGGCGGGAGCGAGGCCGGGGGAGGGGGAGGGGGGAGCGCGCCGAACGGACCCTGGTGGGCGACCCCTGGAGGCGGTGGCAGGTGGCTCGCCCGGCGTGGATCGAGTGCCGGGTCGGCAGCGGCACCGACGCCCAAGAACACCTCCTCGAGCGAGACGGTCCGTCGCCCGAGGCGGCGCAGCCCGATGCCGGTGGTGGCGATGGCGTCGCGGACCGTGGCCGCGAGGTGCTCGTCGCCGCTGATGACGAAGCCGCGGCCCTCGGGGCGGATGTGGGCGCCGGTTCGGTGGACGATGGCGAGGGTGTCGTTCACGAGCTGCGGGGTGCCGTCGAACTCGACGGCGACGCCTTCACCGGTGCCTCGGAGCTGCTCGAGGGAGCCGGAGGCGGCCACGACGCCCCCGGCGAGGATGACCGCAGCGTCGCAGATGCGCTCGACCTCTTCCAGCAGGTGCGACGACAGCAGCACGGTGATCTCGAACTCGTGGCCGATGCGGTGGATCAGCTCGAGCATGGCGTCGCGCTGCACCGGGTCGAGCCCGTCGGTGGGCTCGTCGAGCAGGACGAGCTTCGGGTCGTGGGCCAACGCCTGGGCGAGCTTCACGCGCTGGCGCTGCCCGGTGGACATGGTGCCGAGCGGGCGGCCGCGCTCCTCGCCGAGGCCCACCTGCCACAGCACGTCGGACGCCCGGTTGGTGGCCTCGCGGGGCGGCAGGCCGTGGACCTCGGCGACGTGGCGGACGAAGTCGACCGCCTTCACGTCGGGCGGGAGGAGGTGGTGCTCGGGCGAGTAGCCCAGCAGGGCCCGCACATCGGGCCCGGCGGTGGCGGGGTCGATGCCGAACACCCGGATCTGGCCTTCGTCTGGCCGGTCGAGGCCGAGGATCAACCCGAGCAGCGACGTCTTGCCCGCGCCGTTGGCGCCGAGGAGCCCGGTGACGCCGGGGCCGACGGTGCACGACGCGCCGCCGAGCGCCAGGGTGGTGCCCCAGCGCTTGACGACCCCCTGCACCTCGATGACCGCGCCCATCGTCGCCAACCTAGGAGGTGGGGCGGTCCGATTCAGGCCGGGTGGCGCGACCGTGGGTGGGCGGAAGCGAGGTGCGGGACCAGAGGGGGTGGGGCGTAGCCTGAGCGCCATGCCCGAGCTGCGTTCCCGCACGTCCACCCACGGCCGCAACATGGCTGGCGCCCGCGCCCTGTGGCGCGCCACCGGCATGACCGACGAGGACTTCGACAAGCCCATCGTGGCGATCGCCAACAGCTACACGCAGTTCGTGCCGGGGCACGTGCACCTGAAGGACCTGGGCGACATCGTGGCTGCCCAGATCGCCGCCGCCGGCGGCGTGAGCAAGGAGTTCCACACCATCGCCGTCGACGACGGCATCGCCATGGGCCACGGCGGGATGCTCTACAGCCTCCCGAGCCGCGAGGTCATCGCCGATTCGGTCGAGTACATGGTGAACGCCCACTGCGCCGACGCGCTGGTGTGCATCTCGAACTGCGACAAGATCACCCCGGGCATGCTGAACGCCGCGCTGCGGCTGAACATCCCGACGGTGTTCGTGTCGGGCGGGCCGATGGAGGCGGGCAAGGCGGTCGTGGTCAACGGCGTCGCCCACGCGCCCACCGACCTCATCACGGCCATCTCCGCGTCGGCTTCCAGCGAGGTCTCCGATGAGGGCCTCGGCGAGGTCGAGCGGTCCGCGTGCCCCACCTGCGGGTCGTGCTCGGGGATGTTCACGGCCAACTCCATGAACTGCCTCACGGAGGCGCTCGGGCTGTCGCTGCCCGGCAACGGCTCCACGCTCGCCACCCACGCCAAGCGCCGCGCCCTGTTCGAGGAGGCCGGTCGGCTGGTGATGGACCTGTGCCGCCGCTACTACGACGACGACGACGATTCGGTGCTGCCTCGCAAGGTGGCGTCGAAGGAGGCGTTCGAGAACGCGATGGCGCTCGATGTCGCGATGGGCGGGTCCACCAACACGGTGCTACACATCCTGGCCGCGGCCCGCGAGGCGGGTCACGACTTCGGCCTCGCCGAGATCGACGCCATCAGCCGCAAGGTGCCGTGCATCTCGAAGGTGGCGCCGAGCTCGGACTTCCACATGGAAGATGTCCACCGTGCCGGCGGCATCCCGGCGCTGCTCGGCGAGCTGCGCCGGGGTGGGAAGCTCAACGAGGGCGTGCACACCGTCCACTCGCCGACGATCGAGGCGTGGCTCGACGCCTGGGACATCCGAGCTGAGGCCCCCTCCGAGGAGGCCGTCGAGCTGTTCCACGCGGCCCCGGGGGGCGTCCGCACCACCGAGGCCTTCAGCACCGAGAACCGCTGGAAGCGGCTCGACACCAACGCTACGAGCGGTTGCATCCGCGACCTCGAGCACGCCTACACCGCCGACGGTGGCCTCGCGATCCTCCACGGCAACCTGGCCGAGGACGGCTGCGTGATCAAGAGCGCGGGCATCGACGAGGAGCTCTTCACGTTCCGGGGCCCGGCGCGGGTGTTCGAGAGCCAGGAGGCCACCGTCGAGGCCATCCTCGACGACCAGATCCAGCCGGGCGACGTGATCGTGGTGCGCTACGAAGGGCCCGCTGGCGGTCCGGGGATGCAGGAGATGCTCTACCCCACGGCGTTCCTGAAGGGCGCGGGTCTGGGCAAGGTCTGCGCCCTGATCACCGACGGCCGCTTCTCCGGCGGATCGTCGGGCCTGTCGATCGGGCACGTCTCGCCCGAGGCCGCCACCGGTGGGCTCATCGGCCTGGTGGAGGATGGAGACGAGATCTCGATCGACGTCCACGGCCGCTCGATCACCCTCGACGTGCCCGACGAGGTGCTCGCCGAGCGTCGCCAGAAGATGGACGCCTCGGAGCACCCGTGGCAGCCGGTCCAGCGCGACCGTCCGGTGAGCCAGGCGCTGCGCGCCTACGCCGCCCTCGCCCTCAGCGCCAGCCAAGGCGCGGCGCGTGACCTCAGCCGCCTCGACGTTTGACGACATCTCCGTAGCTTTCACGCTTCTCGATAGCGGGGCGCGCTGACCGCAGCTATCCTCGTTCCATGGCGAAGACGGCGATCAACATCGACCGTGAGCTCGCGGATCGCGCTGCTGCGCTGCTGGGCACCGAGACCCTGACGGCCACCGTGGAGGAAGCGCTCCGGGAGGTCGTCGCCCGTGCCGAGCGCCGAGCCGCCCTCCAGTGGTTCCGCGACAACCCGTTCACGCCGGAGGAGCGGGCGCTGATGCGCCACGCGGGCGAGTGAGCAAGGTCCTCGTCGACACGAGCGTGGTCAACCGCTTCTCGAACGATCTCGTCGGCATCGAGCTCGAGGATGCCATCGAGGCCGGCGACGTCGCCGTCTGCGCGCCGGTGATCTACGAGGTCTGCGTGAGCGCGAGGAGTGCGGAGCACCTCGCTCACCTGCGCCGGCGGTTCGGTGCACTTCCACAGGTACGCATCCACCAGGCCACCTTCGATCGAGCCCTGGAGGTGCAGGAGGTGCTCGCCGACCGCGGCCAGCACCGAGCGGTCTCGCTGGCTGACCTGCTGATCGCGGCCGCGGCGGAGGCGGCGGGCGTTCCGGTCGTGCACTACGACGCGGACTTCGACCTGATCGCCTCGGTCACCGGCCAGGACACCGCGTGGGTCGTGCCCCGAGGGCTCATCGACTGACGGCGCGATCGCGTCGCCCGAACCTGCACCGTGCGGTGGCCCCGACACCTCACGATCTGGGCCCAGCCGCCGATCGGGGTTGCGATGCCGCACCAGATCCGTCACACTCTCACGGTGATGCAGACCGCCGCCCGCTCCCTCGTGGTACTCACGTAGCGCACGCGCCTCCATCGTCCGCGTGCGCCCCTCGACCTCCCAAAGCGGGAGG
>JBDIAX010000062.1:0-16998 GCA_039812605.1 Acidimicrobiia bacterium
CAGGCATCATCTCGAAGCGGTTCGGTCGCAACGTGCTCGACGATCGGCGGACAGTCGGTTCCAGCATCATCGCCGCGCCGAGCGACGCCGGGGTCAAGCTGGAGCCGGCGCCGGTGCAGAACGCCGGCACCTGGGTCATCTCCACGCCCTTCGGGAGCGCCGCGGTGAAGGTCGTGTTGGTGGAGGACGCTCCGTCGACGCGGAGCTCGACGTTGTAGGTGAGGTTGTCGTTGGTGCGGACGATGCCGTTGGTGTCGTTGGCGTCGTGCCCGGCCGCGCTGTCGGCGTCGAAGGGGGCAGCGCCGTCGTTCTGGGTGAGGACGACGGTCAGGGTCTCGCCAGCGGCCCCGGCCGTGGTGCTCGAGACCAGGCTTCCTGCGAGGACCAACGTGGTCAGCAACGCCGCAACGGTGCCGCGACGCGTGTGCGCGTGCCGTCCCCAACGGCGCCTCAGCGCCGTCGTCGGGACATCGCCCGTCGTCTGCCGCCTCGTCCAGCCTTGCAGCCGTGCCCTCATCGTGTTCCCTTCACCTGTGATGTCCGTGCCCGAAGTCGCGCGAAACCGCGCCGAATCGGACAATCCCCGGCCATAGGGATCCGATCGACACGCCATGACGGTGCATGACGAATGTCACATCCCCTCTTGGCACCCGACGCGCGCCTCACCCGCCCAAGGCGATCGGCGCTCCCTCGACAACGGCGAACTCCACGGCGACGCGTTCCGACGTCAACCTCAGCGACGCACGCAGCTCGCCAGCGGTCGGCACGGCATCGGCACGCACCCGAAGCGCGATCGGCCGTGGGTCCCGCCCGATCGTGGCCAGCGCACAGCGCACGATCGTCGAGCGTGAGCGCCGCTCGACCGAGCACGCCGACCGTTCGAGCAGATCGAGGTCGTCCGCCTCCCCTTCAGCGGCATCGCGATCAGCAACGGCCCGGCTCGGGCCGTTGGCCTCGGCGGCCCACTCGAACCCGAGAACCGTGCCAGCCGGGTGGGCGATCGTCAGCTCGGCGATCGCCCCAGGCACCGCCGCGCTCGGGCTCGAGGCTTCGAAGGCCCACGAGGCAACCTCGCCAACGCCCAGCGACGACCTCGAAGCGGAACCACCAGAGATCGTGAAGCGCCTCCAGGGGACGAACCGAGGGTCGACCGAGACGGTCGTTCCAGCGACGACGGCCACCTCGGCGACACGTGCCTCTCGTCGGGTCGATCCATCCGTGGCCTCGTCGACGAACGACGCCACCATGCCAACGGGTCGGGTCACCAAGATGGCGTAAGTCCCTGGAGCGAGGGGACCGCTCAGGAACGCACCGTCGAGGCCGGTGTTGGCTCGCATGACCTGCGTGCCATCGGCATCGATGATGCGCACGGGTGTCCCCGCCGAAGCAACGGCCAGCGCTGGCCCGCCACCGTCACGATCCGCCGTGACGGTTCCCTGGATCCACCCCACCGACGGTGCGGTCGAGGGATCCGCGGCGGCGCCTGACCCGGGCAGCGGCCCGGTGACCGGGTCGCCCGACGCCACGGTGGTGGTCGGCGCCGAAGCTGGGCCACCCGTCACCGCCGAGGTCACGGTGGTGGTCCCCACCGGCGGCTCGTCGGCCGACGGCTCCGAGGGCTCGGCCTCGGCTGGGTCAGACGACTCGGTGGATGGCACCGATGCCACCTCGCCCGAGCCCGGCGCGCCGCGCTCGCCGGGCCAGGCTGCAACCGCAGCCAAGGCGAGCAGGAGCACCACCACCGCCACTGCTGAGACCACCTCCCGCCGAGACCGCTGCGGCGAGACCGAAGCCGCTTCGGCGCGACCAGGCTCGAGCCACCGACCCGCACCCAGGAGTCCGAAGGGACCGAGGGCGGCGAGCACCGATCCCGACCGGGCTGACCCACGAGCGACGTCCCGGCAGGTGGCGCAACCCGCCAGGTGGACCCGCACCGCGTCGTGCCCCTGCGGCGGCTGGCCGGCCTCGACGAACTCGGCCAGACCATCGATGAACGGCTTGCAGGTTGCCGACGCCAGCGTCGCGGCGTACGCCGTGAAGTAGCCCGAACGCAAGGCTCGTCGGGCCCGGTAGCAGAGGGCGGCCGCCGCGTTCGCGGAGATGCCCAGCAACGGCGCGAGCTCCTCGGGCCGACGACCCTCGACCTCGCTCAACCACAGCGCGTGGCGAAACCGCTCGTTGAGCCCGCTGAACACATCGCCGAGGAGGAGTTCGGGGTCGATGGCGCCGGGGTCGCCAGCTGCGACCGATGCCGCCGGGGCCGATCCCTCAGCCGGAGCTGCGTTGATCCGATCGAGGGTCTGCGTGTCCACAACCGTCTCGCGGTCCCGGCGGGCCTGCTGACGGCGGGCTTCGCGTCGCACCGAGAGCAGCAGGTAGGACCGGAACGGCCCCTTCGGCGCGCTCCCGCGACGGAAGGCGTCGTAGATCGCGCTGAAGGTGACCTCGACCACATCGTCCGCCAACGAGCGATGCCGCGGCGAGAGGTACCGGCGCGCGCCGTCGAGCGCAACCTGTCGATGCCGGTCGTAGAGCACCGCGAAGGCGCCGACGGAGCCACCTCGCACCGCATCGATGAGATCCCGATCACCGGCGTCGCGTCGCCGACCTCGGTGAGGTGGCGCCTCGGGAGTGGGGGCGGGCTGGGCCTCGCTCACGTCACCGACCTCCGCCACGCCGTCCGCTCCGTTCGGCGGAGCGAACGCCCCAGGTGGTCCGCCGCCCGCAGGCCCATCGCAGGTGAGGTCGATGAGCCGCGGGCGGCGGGAACGAACCACCCGCGGGAGCGGGAGGGCGCCCGCACCCCGGGGAGTGGCTCGACCGGTCGGTCGTGTGCGAACCCTCCAGCCGACGTCCCTCGCACGCGGGCGCCTCCCGGTGGTTCGCCCCCGATCGCCGTCCGCGAACCAGGTACCCGTCCGCTGCCCGAGCCGACGAGTGCATCGCGGAGCGCGCGAGACCGTTCACTGATGGTGGTAGGTCCCGAAGCTCGCATCTATGACGGACATCCCCGCGTCGATCCCCGAGGAGGGAAGCAGGATCAGGCAGGAAGCCCTGGAAGCCGTGGCAAGCGACATTCATGCCATTCACCATTCTTGCCATTGACACGAATGCCAAATTGGCGGCGCGCGCGGAGCGAGCGTCGCACTCACCCCTGTGCGCGACGCTCGCTCCTGCATCGCGCGGATCGCGCGATCGCTCCCGCACCCAAGGACGGGGCGGGGGGTGGAGACCGGAGCACCACGAGGCGATGCGTCCGGCCGCCGACCGACCAGCAGGGAGTAGGAGGCGCGACCCCACCCGTTCATGACGCTGGTCACGCCCGAAGGCACAGAGGCAGCGGTGCAGATCGGCGCTGCCGCGACGGTCGCGTCAGCGGACGATGCGGCCCCGGATATCGGCCAGCCACGCATCGGCGGCGCGCGACGCACCGTCGGCAGCCTCCCGCTTCGCGGGTCCGTGATCGCCTGCCGCAGGGTACGACCCGAGGAACTTCACCTCGTGACCACCGACGCGCAGCGCTCGGAGGCAGTCGGCAACGACGTCGTCGGCCACGTGGCCCTCGAGGTCGAGCAGGAAGCAGTAGTCGCCCAGGCCCTTCTTGGTGGGCCGCGACTGCAGGTTGGTGAGGTTGATCGAACGGGCGGCGAACTGCTGGAGGATGGCGAGGAGGCTGCCGGGCGCATCGACGCGCTGGAACACGACCACCGAGGTCTTGTCGTGGCCGGTGGGCGCGGGGACCACCTGGGGGGCGACCGCGACGAAGCGGGTCTCGTTCTCGGGGTGATCCTCGATGTCGGCGGCCAGCACGTCGAGGCCGTAGATCTCCGCGGCGAGCTGGTTGCCGATCGCCGCGACCTTGGGGTCGCCGTCAGCGGCGACCGAAGCGGCCGCCTCCGAGGTGGAGTTCGCCGCCCGGGTACGGATGCCGGGGAGCTCCCGGTGGAGGAACTGGCGGGCCTGCGCGGTGGCGTGCGGGATCGAGACAACCTCCTCGATGCCGCTCAGCACCGCACCAGGCACGGCCATGAGGTGCTGCTGGATGGGGATGACCACCTCGCGCTGGATCAGCACGTCGACGTCGAAGGCGAGCGTGTCGGAGGTGACGTTGACCGTGCCCTCGATCGAGTTCTCGATGGCCACGAAGCCCATGTCGACCTCGCCGGTCTCGGTGGCGCGGAGCACGTCGGCCATCGTGGGGAAGGGCACGAGCTCGGCGGCTGCGAGGTCTGGCTGGGTGAGCAGCGCCTGCTCGGTGAAGGTGCCGCGCGGCCCCAGGAACCCGATCCGAGCCGGGATGCTCGGGGCGGGGGTGGTGGTGGGCTGCGACTGATCGTTCACGGCGGGCCAGGATAGGGGCGTGGACGAAGCCGCCATCCGGCGAATGCTCCAGGAGGTGGTGGACGGCGCGACCTCGCCCGACGAGGCGGTCGCCGCGCTGCGCCGCCTGCCCTACCAAGACCTGGGCTTCGCGCGGGTCGACCACCACCGCCAGCTGCGCCAAGGCGCGGCGGAGGCGGTGTACGGGCAGGGCAAGACGCCCGACCAGGCCGCGCGCATCGTGGCCGAGCTCCTGGCCCGCTCGGACGCGGCCCCGGTGGTGCTGACCCGGGCCGACCCTGCGATGGTGGCGGCCTCGCTCGACGCCAACCCAGGTGGCCGCGCTGTCGGCACCACCGTCGTCTGGCGGCCAGCCCCACGGCGCGACGAACAGGTCGCGCTCCTCACCGCCGGCACGGCCGACCTTCCGGTCGCCGACGAGTGCGCCGCCACCCTGCACGCCCACGGCCTCGAACCCACCCGGGTGACCGACGTCGGCGTCGCAGGCATCCACCGGCTGCTCGACCACGTCGAGCTCCTCGCCGAGGTCGACGCGGTCATCGTGGTCGCGGGCATGGAAGGCGCGCTGGCGAGCGTGGTGGGCGGGCTCAGCGCGGCACCCGTGATCGCCGTGCCCACCAGCGTCGGCTACGGCGCCGGGCTCGAAGGGGTCACCGCGCTCCTCGGGATGCTGGCGTCGTGCGCGGCGGGCATCAGCGTCGTGGGCATCGACAACGGGTACGGCGCGGCCTGCGCCGTGGTGCGCCAGGTGATCGGTCGGGAGCTCGTCCGCAGGGACGCATCCAACACGGGCCTCCCCGTCGAGGCCGAACGGTGACCACCGCCTGGTTCCACTGCTTCTCGGGGGTCGCGGGCGACATGGCCCTCGGGTCGCTCATCGATGCCGGCGCCGACGCGGACGGGGTGCGGGAGCTGTTGGACCGACTTCCGGTCGACGGGTGGTCGCTCGAGGTCGAACCGGTGCTGCGCGGGGGCATCGCCGGCACGAAGGTCCACGTGCACGCGTCCGACTCCACCGTCGTTCGGACTGCCGCGCACATCCAGGGGCTGGTCGCCGAGGCACGCCTGCCCGAGCGGGTGCAGCAGCGGGCTGCCGCCGTGTTCGGCGCCCTCGCCGAGGCGGAGGGCAGGCTCCATCGCAGACCGCCGGATCAGGTGCACTTCCACGAGGTCGGCGGCATCGACGCCATCGTCGACGTCGTCGGCACGTGCGCGGCGCTCGAGCTGCTCGGCGTCGATGACGTCACGTGCTCCCCGATCGCGGTGGGGCTCGGCATGGTCCGCGCCGCGCACGGGATCATCCCGAACCCGGCGCCCGCGGTGGTCGAGCTCCTCGCCGGCGTGCCCACCAAGGGGGTCGACCTCGCCGTGGAGCTCACGACCCCGACCGGCGCCGCGCTGATGGCCGCCCTGGCATCGGGGTTCGGGCCGCTGCCGGCGATGACCGTGGCGACCACCGGGTTCGGCGCCGGGTCCAAGGAGCTCGAGCACCGGCCCAACCTCACCCAGGTCGTGGTGGGCGAGCGTGCCGTGGAACCGGCCACCGACGGCCAGCCGGTGGTCCTGCTCGAGGCCAACGTGGACGACGTGACCGGCGAGGTTCTCAGCCACGCCGTGGCCGCCGTGCTGGCTGCGGGAGCCCACGACGCGTGGGTGTCGCCGATCCTCATGAAGAAGGGCCGGCCGGCGCACACGATCCACGCGCTCGTCGACCCTGCGCTCGTCACCCAGGTGATCCGGGTGATGTCGGACGAGACGGGCTCTCTCGGCGTGCGAGGTCACCGCCTCGAGCGCTGGCCGAGACCGCGCCACCACGAGCGCGTGGTGGTCGACGACCTCTCCGTGCGCATCAAGGTCAGCCCGGGTCGGGCCAAGGCCGAGTTCGACGATGCAGCCCAGGTGGCCGAGCGCACCGGCCGACCGGTGCGCGAGGTGATCGCCGAGGCCGAGCGCCGTTGGAGCCAGCGCGCCACCGAGCCGCGTCGCGCGCTCCACGCGGTGGAGGAGGTCGAGGAGCCCGCCGATCCGACGGACGCGGCCGTGCACCACCACGACCACCACGGCCACCCCTCCAACGACCACCACGATCGGCCGCTCCACGGGGTTCCCCGCGATCCCGACGACGATCCCGCCTGAGCACAAGGGAGCGCGACGTGGACCAGACCGAGACGGCGGCGAGGACGGCGATCTTCGACCTCCTGGCCCGCTACACGTGGGCTGGCGACCGTGGGCGCATCGCGGATCTGGCGGGCTGCTTCACGGCCGATGGCGTGCTCGACCTCGGCGACCACGGAGGCATCCTCCACGGTCGCACCGAGATCGAGGCCGAGCTCCTCGCCGTGGTCGACCGTGCCGCCTCCTCAGCCGGCGCGGCCGGCCCCGTCGAGCACCACGTGTCGAGCGTCCTGATCACGATGACCGGTGCCGCCGCGGCGTCGGTCCGGTCGTACTTCGCCGTCCACACCGTCGAGGGCCTCGATCACTGGGGCCGCTACCGCGACGAGGTCGTGCTCGATCCGACCGACGGCACTTGGCGCTTCGCTCGCCGGGTGGTGCGGGTCACGGGTGCCGCGCCTGGCTCCCGCTTCGTGGCGACGAACTGACCGAGGCGCTTCGGGGCCGGCTACCAGGAGCCGTGGGAGGAACCGCCGCCACCGCCGCCGACCGAGCCGGAGAAGCCGCCCGACGAGAAGCTCGACGAGCCACCGTCGGAGCTCGTCGAGGGCGGCTCGACGTGTGACGTGAGGAACGCACGGTTCATCGAGTGGACCAGCAGCGGGCTTCCAGCCTCGATCTCGGGCTGGGGCACGCCCGCGCGCTCCATGGCCTGCCGCCACGCATCGGCAGCGTCGAGCGCCACGGCCCAGGCGGAGTACTGCCGAAGCAGACCGTTCTTCCACGCCCACTCGACGTACTGGCCTTCGCTCTCGACCAGGAACCTCCGGAACGACCCGACCTGGAGCGCGTACGCCGAGCCGTTGGCCGTCCGGCTCGCCAGGAGCGGCGCGTAGGCCACCCGGGCGACGAGCGCCGGGATCCCGATCGCGGCCAAGACGCCGGTGGCGATGCCACCGAAGCCACCGAGCAGCCCGGCCACCACGGCGAGGAGGAGGAACCCGGCGGGGATCAGCGCGGTGAGCACCACGAGCGACAGGCACCCGCCACCCCGCAGCCGATTGCGCGACGGCGGGCGTCCGCGCCACCAACCGGACTGGGCGATCCACTCGTCCTGGAGGCTCGCCACCTTGGCCCACGCCACCGCGAACTGGGCGTCGTAGCCGTCGAGGTCGACCACCTCGCGGTTGCCGAACATGAGCCGCAGCACGTTCGCGGTCTTGGCGTCGGCCCTGGCCGCTGCCGGCCCCTGGCTCAGCCGTGGCTTGCCGCGTTGGACCTCGATGCCGAGGACGTCGGACGCGATCGCCCCGGAGAACCAGGCGGTGACCGACGAGTCGTCGAGCTTCTCGGTGAGCACGACCGCCCCCTGCCACGGTTCGAGGCCCCGTGGCGGCGCGAACTCGATCGTGGTCATGGCTTCGAGCTCAGCATCGGTGACCGAGTGGCTGAGGCTCGCCGCGCCCGCGGCCACGCCGTGGGCGGCCTCGGCCGGCGAGGAACCGACCACCTCGTTGCTGCCCCGCTTGCGCGCCCAGAGGAAGACCGCGCCGCCGGTGACCGCCGCGACCGCGGCGGTCACCGCGGCGACGAGGCCACGGTTCGAGGTGCGCCGCTCGGGGATGGGCACGTCGGGCGCGCCGTCGCCCTGCTCCCACGCGGCCACCTCGCCCGAGACGGTCACCCCGGCCTGGGCCGGCAGGTCCGTCAGCTCGTAGCGGAGCGGCGACTCGTCGGCGGGCTGGCACTCGTCGTCCGAGCCGACCGCGCCGAAGGTGCAGCGGGGATCGACGAGCGACACGCCCGAGAACGCGATGGTGAGCTTGCCGATCTCCAGGTCTCCGGGGGCGAGCACGTCGAGGTAGAGGTCAGGGCCCGAGAAGCGCGCGTCGGGCAGCGTGTAGGAGACCACGTACCGGTGCTGGCCCGACACCGTGACATCGGGGTCGCCGACGCGGATCCGGGTGGCCGATCGGCCGTCCTCGTACACCGGCGCGGTGCTGACGTCGTCGGGAGCGTCGGGAGACGAGGCGACGACGTCGGACACCACCCCGAGGTCGTTGGGGATCACGATCTCCGGTCCGTGGCGAGACGCGCTGCCGAAGTCCTGGTCGATGGTCTCGGTGATGCGCAGCCCCTGGTCGTCGGCCGCGGTGATGTCGTAGCGGAGCTGATCGATCCGCTCGGGGTGGTGGTCCTCGCCGGTGACGCCGAGCAGCGCGAACAGCGCGACCACGACGACCGACAGCGCGACCACGGCGTGGGCCCTCGCCACCTTGAAGCCGTTCACCGCCCGAGTCTGTCCGATCGCGGCCTGGCATGGGCCGAATGGAGACGGACGGTTGCAGCCTGACAACATTGGAGGGTGATCGACGATGTGCGAGAGGCAGCAAGCACCGCACGTCGACGCCTCCCCCACATCGAGGCGGTGCACCGCCACCGGGTCGTGGCGCTCGCCGCCATCGTCGGCCTCCTGGTAGGCGCCGTGGTCGCCGGGTTCGAGCGGGTGGTCCGCGGCCAGATGTTCGACCGCCTCTTGGAGCTGCCCCTCGCCGTGCAGGCCGGGGCCCCGTTCCTCGGCCTGGGCCTGACCGTCCTGCTCATGTTGCGCTTCGCTCCCGGCCCCCAGACCGCCGTCGCCGACGAGTACCTGCGCACGTTCCACCGTCCCGGCACGCGGTTGCGGCTGCGCGACCTGCCGGTCCGCCTCGCCGCGGGCGCGGCGACGCTCGGGTCTGGTGCCGCGCTCGGCTTCGAGGGCGTCGCCATCGTCACCGGTGCCACCATCGGCGACGCCGTGCAGCACCGCACCACCAAGTGGTTCTCCCGGGACGAGTCACGGGTGCTGCTCGTGGCCGGCGCGGCCGCCGGCGTCGCGGCGATCTTCAAGGCACCAGCCACCGGCGCGCTGTTCGCCATGGAGGTGCCGTTCCGCGCCGACCTGGCCCGGCGGACGCTCCTGCCGACGCTCGTGAGCGCCGCATGCGGCTACCTCACGTTCGTGGCCATCGATGGCCCCGCCCCGCTGTTCCCGATCGGCACGACCCCGCCCCTGTCGGCGCGCGACCTGGTCGCCTCGATCGCCATCGGCGTGCTCGCCGGCCTCGGGGCCCGAGGGTTCAGCTGGGCGATCCGTCGGGTGAAGGCGGCATCGACCCAGATCCACCCCGCGGTGCGGGTCGTGTCGGCCGGAGCGCTCATCGCCGCGATCATCGTCGGCAGCGACGCGCTCACCGGCGAGCCGCTGGCGCTCGGCCCCGGCTACGCCACCATCCGCTGGACCTTCGAGCCGGGCCACGCCGCCGGTGTCATCGCGGGCATGTTGCTGCTCCGTGGCCTCGCGACGCTCGCGGCGGTCGGTGGCGGTGGCGTCGGCGGCCTTTTCATCCCGCTCGTGATCGAAGGAGCGCTGCTCGGCGGGCTCGTCGGCGAGCTGTCGGGCCACGGAGCGTCCACGCTGTTCCCGGTCCTGGGGATCGCCGCCTTCCTCGGGGCGGGGTATCGGGTGCCGCTCGCCGCGGTGATGTTCGTGGCCGAGGCCACCGGTCGGCCCGGCTTCGTGGTGCCGGGCCTGCTCGCTGCGGCCACGTCACAGCTCGTGGTCGGCTCGGGGTCGGTGACCACCTACCAGCGCGACCGCCGCGCCGGACACCTGGAGCAGCGATTGGGGCTCCCCCTCTCCGCGGCCCTGCGCACCGATGTCCGCACCTGTCCGCCCGATGCCGCGGTGGGCGACGTGATCGACGACGTGCTGATCGGCACCCGGCTCCTCAGCGTGCCGGTGGTCGACGGCAGCCGCTACCTCGGCACCGCGAAGCTGCACGACCTCGCGCAGCTCCCACGAGCGGAGTGGGCGACCACCCCCGTCTCGGAGCTCGCCAGCACCGAGGGCGGAACCATCCCCGTCACCAGCACCGTGGGCGACGCCCTCCGCGCGCTCGAGGAGGCTGACGAGGACCGGCTCCCGGTCGTCGACGCCGACGGCGGGTTCGTGGGCCTCGTGTCGATGAGCGAGATCCTCCGGCTCGACCAGGTCCTCGACGCCACCGACGGGGCTCAGCGAACGCAGGCCCGCCAGAACGCCACGTAGCTCGGGTAGGCGTACTCTGGGGTGACCCACCCGGCATCGACGAGCTCACGGTGCAGCGCCGGCAGGTTGCGCCACGGGATGCCCATGTCGACGTGGTGGGCGAGGTGCCAACCCGTCCGGTAGGGCACGACCCAGAAGCGGGCGGCCCAGCTCTGCTCGATGTGGTGGGTGGTGCGGCGGCGGTCCTTCGACGGACCGAGCCCCCCGTGCTCGGCCACCGAGCGCAAGCGGTTGAGCACCCGCCACACCGTCATCCACGGCCCCCACCAGCACAGGGGGTAGAGCCACCATCGGCCGCTGGCCAGCCAGATCGCCGCCCACAGCACCAGCTGGGTGCCGAGGATGCGCATGGCGATGGGACGGCCGAGCTTCGTGCGCATCGCCCGGAGGAGCGGGCGGAAGTTCTTCCAGCCGGAGATGCCCACCGCGTCGCGCACCAGCTTGCGCCGGAAGCTCGCCGCCGGCAGCGGGTAGCCGGCGTAGTACGCCAGGTCGGGCTCCTCGGGGCCGAACTCCTCGCGGTGGTGCGCGAAGTGGGAGCGACGGTAGATGTCGAACGGCACGAACGCCGGGTAGTCGAGGAACCACCGCCCTACGAGGTCGTTGGCCCGTCGATCTCGGAACAGGAGGCGATGAGCCGCCTCGTGGCCGAGGATGGCGAGCCGGGCGAACATCGGGCCCATCAAGACGAACAAGGCGACGTAGCCCGCGGGGTGGTCGACCACGACGGCGACGCCGAACATCGCGACGATCGCCAGCCAGAGCGACGCCACCGTCCACGCGTTGCGCCACGACGCGACGGCGCGCAGCAGCTCGCGCAGCTCCGGCTTGGGCTTGCCGGACTCGTGGAGCCGATCGGTGGGGAGCACGTCGGGCAGCGCGGCGTCGGGGGCGACCATGCCCCCGAGGTCGAGTCGTCGCTCAGCCACGGCCATGGGCCCATGGTACGGCCGCGGGGCCGAGCCGGCCCCAGCGATGGGCGCTGCGACTCACTAGGGTTCCGGCCCACCATGACGTCCCCGCGCACGAGTGGCCGCACGCGCCTGCTGTTCGCGTTGGGCTTCGGGCTGCTCGTGCTCGCGATGCCCGGCATCGCCGGCGCCCAGGACGACCCGAAGGCCGATGCCGCCGAGCAAGGGTGCGCCTTCACCAAGCGCGATGCCATCGAAGCCAACGGGGGGCCGCTCGGCAGCGCGATCTGGGGTCGGTTGTGCCAGGTGATCGACGATGAGCCCGCGTTCGCCGACGGCGCCACCGTGACCGTCACCCAGGGCGGCACCGAAGTCGGTTCGGCGACCACCGGCGCCGATGGCGTGTTCGTCGTCGAGATCCCCGGCAACGGCACCTACGAGGTGGCGCTCGACACCGACTCCCTGCCCAAGGGGTTCTCGCTCACCGACGAGGACCGAGCGACGCTCAGCGGGTTCCGGGTGAACCTGGGCGACCAGCAGGCCACCTTCCGGCTCGGCGACGATCAGCGCGGCGGCCGCGAGTTCTCCGACTACGCCACCACCTTCGCCAAGGGCCTGCGGCTCGGCCTGATCATCGCGGTGGCTGCCGTCGGCCTGTCGCTCGTGTACGGCGTCACCGGCCTCATCAACTTCGCCCACGCCGAGCTGGTCACCTTCGGCGCCATCGCCGCGTACGCGCTGACGAGCGCTGGCGTGCCCTTCTGGCTCGCGGTGCCCATCGCCGTGGCGCTCGGCGCCGGCGTCGGCCTCGCGAACGATCGGCTCCTGTGGCTGCCGCTGCGGCGCCGACGGATGGCGATGGTCTCGCAGATGGTCGTGTCGATCGGCCTGTCGATCGCGGCCCGCAACCTGTTCCAGGTGTTCTACGGCCCCAACAGCAACCGCTACTCGGTGTCCACCGGCCAGCGCGAGTCCGCCTACGGCCCGTTCCGGCTCACCCCCAACGACCTGGCCGTGATCGCGATCTGCGTCGCCGTTCTCCTGGCCGTCACGGTGCTGCTGCGCAAGACCCGGCTCGGGACCGCCATCCGAGCCACCGCCGACAACCCCGACCTCGCCGCGTCGTCTGGCATCGCCGTGGACCGCATCATCGGCGTCGTCTGGATGCTCTGCGGCGCGCTCGCCGCGCTCGGCGGCATCCTCTACGGCCTCACCCTCAACGTGCGGTACGACATGGGCTTCGTGCTGCTGCTGTCGATGTTTGCAGCGGTCGTGCTCGGCGGGCTCGGCAACGCGTACGGAGCGGTGCTGGGCGCGGTGGTGATCGGCGTCGTCCAAGAGATGTCCGGGCTGTTCATCGACACCGCCTACAAGTTCGTGGTCGCGCTCGCGGTGCTGATCC
Organism: Acidimicrobiia bacterium; assembly: GCA_039812605.1. Classification (GTDB taxonomy): domain Bacteria; phylum Actinomycetota; class Acidimicrobiia; order Acidimicrobiales; family Iamiaceae; genus Aquihabitans. The sequence goes on from JBDIAX010000062.1 coordinate 12,860, forward strand.
TCGTGCTGCTCATCCGCCCGCAGGGCATCCTCGGGTCGAAGGAGCGGTTCGGGTGAGCTGGCTGTCGATCGTCGCCCTCGCGCTCCAGACCGCCATCGGGTTCCCCGCGGCGTCCTACGCGCTCGCTGCCTCGGGCCTCAACCTCCAGTTCGGGTACACGGGCCTCTCGAACTTCGGGATGGTCGGCTTCTTGCTGGTGGGCGCCTACGGCATGGCCATCGCCAGCGACCGCGGGTGGTCCATCTGGGTCGGCTTCGCGCTGGCGGTGGCCGCCGCGGTCGTGCTCGCGCTGCTGCTCGGCATCCCGACCTTGCGCCTGCGCGCCGACTACCTGTCGGTGGTCACCATCGCCACCGCCGAGATCCTTCGCCTGGTGGTCAACGCTCGGCCGAGCGCGCCGCTCACCGGCGCCGCCCGAGGCATCGGTGGCCTGAGCGAGAACCTCGGCTTCTTCGAGCCGAACTTCATCCCCGAGGGCCGCTACGGCATCGGGGACTCGTTCGTGTTCACGAGCCGACAGCTCTGGTCCATGGGCATCACCTGGGCCATGGTGCTGGTCGTCACCTTGCTCATCCGATCGTGGGTGCGCAGCCCGTGGGGTCGGGTGCTCCGGGCCATCCGCGAGGACGAGGACGCGGCCACCGCGCTCGGCAAGAACGTGGTCGTGTACAAGCTGCAGTCCTTCGTGATCGGCGGCACCATGGGCGCGCTCGCCGGGGCGATGATCGCCCTGAACGCCGGCAGCGTCGGCCCGAGCCGGTGGATCGCTCCGTTCACCTTCGCCCTCTACACCGTGGTCATCCTCGGCGGAGCCGGAACGGTGTGGGGCCCGGTGATCGGCGCGATCGTGTACTGGTTCCTGCTCGACTTCGTCGACGGCGCACTCGGCAACCTGTGGTTCGAGGTGAGCGATGCGACCTCGGGGGCCATCCGCCTCGCGCTCATGGGCGTCGGGCTGATGCTGCTCATGATCTTCCGCCCGCAGGGCCTGCTCGGCTCGAGGAAGGAGATGTTCGCCAGTGGCCGATGATCTCCTCGCCAGGGTGGCCCGCGAGCCGGGCACCCCCAAGCCCGACCCGATCCTGATCGCCGACGGCGTCCGACGTCGCTACGGCGGCCTGACCGCCGTCGACGTCGATCACCTCGAGGTCCAGCGAGGCGTGATCACGTCGCTCATCGGGCCGAACGGCGCCGGCAAGACCACCTTCTTCAACCTGCTCTGCGGGTTCGACCGTGCCGACGAGGGAAGCTGGACGTTCGAGGGCAGGCCCGCGAACGGCGTGGCGCCCCACGTGCTCGCTCGCCGCGGGATGGTGCGGACCTTCCAGCTCACCAAGGCGCTCGGTCGGATGACCGTCCTCGACAACATGCTGCTCGCGGGAAGCGACCAGCGAGGCGAGTCCGCGCTGCGCTCGCTGGTCGGCCGCACGTGGAAGGCCCAGGAGCGCGACCTCACCGACAAGGCGCTCGACCTGCTGGAGCGGTTCAAGCTCGACCACCAGGCCGACGAGTACGCCGCCGGGCTGTCCGGCGGGCAGCGCAAGCTCCTCGAGATGGCCCGGGCGCTGATGACCGACCCGTCGCTGGTGATGCTGGACGAGCCGATGGCCGGCGTGAACCCCGCGCTCACCCAGAGCCTCCTCGGACACGTCACCGCCCTGCGGGACCAAGGCATGTCGGTCCTCTTCGTCGAGCACGACATGGACGTGATCATGACGATCAGCGACTGGGTCATCTGCATGGCCGAAGGGCAGATCATCGCGGAGGGCACGCCCGCCGACATCGCCGGCAACCCGGCCGTGATCGAGGCCTACCTGGGCATCGACCACGGTGGCGCGGTGAGCGGAGAGGTCCGATGACCGACGCCGCACCGCAAGCCGAGGTGCTCCTCGAAGCCACCGACCTCGTCGCCGGCTACCTGCCGGGCGTCGACATCTTGAACGGCGCGTCGCTGACGCTGCACCGCGGCGAGCTCGTGGGCATCATCGGCCCGAACGGCGCCGGCAAGTCCACGCTCGTCAAGACGCTGTTCGGGCTGGTCCCGGTGCGTAGCGGGTCGGTGACCCTCGAAGGCACCGACATCACCCGGCTCCCCGCCCACCAGCTGGTCGCCAAGGGCGTGGGCTACGTCCCCCAGACCCGAAACGTGTTCCCGTCGCTGACCATCGAGGAGAACCTGCGGATGGGGATCTTCCTCGATCCGCACCGCTTCGACGAGCGCTTCGATGCCGTGACCGCGCTGTTCCCCATGCTCGCCGAACGGCGCCGCGAGCGAGCGGGCCTGCTGTCGGGCGGTCAGCGCCAGATGGTGGCGATGGGTCGTGCCCTCATGACCGACCCCACGGTGCTCCTGCTCGACGAACCGTCGGCCGGCCTCTCGCCGATCAACCAGGACGAGGTGTTCGCCCGCATCGACGAGGTCAAGGCCGCCGGTGTGTCGGTGGTGATGGTGGAGCAGAACGCGCGCAAGTGCCTGCTCATCGCCGACACGGCGTTCGTGCTCGACCAGGGCCGCAACGCCTACCGAGGCACCGGCCGCGAGCTGCTCGACGATCCGGCGGTCATCGAGCTCTACCTCGGAACGCTGGCCCGAGACCTCTGAGCGAGGACGCGAACGGGGCGGGGCCTCGCGGCCCCGCCCCGTCACATCACCCCTGCAGGGGCCTCGACGTCAGCCGCCGATGACGAGCTGCTCGTCGGTGGCGTAGGTGCCGTCGTCGCCGAACGTGTACACGTCGTAGGAGCCTTCGCTCGGCTCGCCGTACTCCGAGAAGTCCAGGACGCCCGAAGCACCGTCGTAGTCGATGCTCTTGCCGTCTTCGATCAGTGCGACGCAGTCCTTGTAGGTGTCGCACTTCTCGGCGTCGTCGGCCACGCCTTCACCGCCGGAGATGGCGATCATGTTCTTCGCGATGTCGAACGGCGCATCGCTCTCGGCCACCTGAGCGGCGAGCGCCGTCAGGATCACGCAGTCGTAGGACTGCGCCGAGAAGATGGGCGACTCGACCTCGGGCGCGAACTCCTTGAACGCGTCCGGGAAGAACGAGGCACCAGCCTCGGGAGCGGCCGAGGGCGCCGTGCCGCGGATGCCAGCGGTGAGGGCCGGGTCGCTCTCGTCGACCTGCTTGTACAGCTCGTTCGACTGCATGCCGTCGGTGATGTAGAGCGGCACGTCGGCGGGGCCGGCGCCCTGCTTGATGAGCTCCGCGAGCACCTTGCCGCCGTCCTCGGCGTAGCCGATGAGGGCGATGGCGTCGGGCTTGGACTGCACGATCTTCTCGACCTCGGCGTCGATGCCGGTGCCGTTCAGCTCGTAGGTCACGTTCTCGACGACCTCGGCGCCGCCGTCGGTGAGCGCCGGCTCGAGGTAGCGCACGAACCCGGTGCCGTAGTCCGAGTTCTGGGCGATGATCGCGATGTTCTGCTGACCGTCGTCGGAGATCACCTTGGCGAGCGCCTGCGCCTGCAGGTCGTCCACCGGCGGCGTCCGGAAGTAGAGGCCCTTGTCGGCCCACTGGGTCAGGTCCGAGCCGGTGTTGGACGGCGAGCACTCGACGGTGCCCGACGACACGACCGAGTCGATGATCGCCTTGGTGGTGCCCGAGGCGGCCGCGCCCAAGATGACGTCGACCTTCTCGTTGTTGATGAGCTCCTCGGCGGAGGTGAGGGCCAGATCGTCGTCGGCGGCGCCGCCGTCGTCCTTGACGAGGTAGCGGACGTCCTTGCCCAGCACGCCGCCGGCCTCGTTGATGTCGCGGATGGCCATCTCGCCGCCCTGGATCATGGCGGGCCCGAGGGTCGACAGGTTGCCGGTCTGCGGGAGCACCGCGCCGATGACGAGCTCGCCGTCGCCCTCCGTGCGACCGCCGTTGTCGTCGGGCGCCGTGACGTTGCTGCTGCTGCTGTCTGCCGCAGTGGTCGTGGTGTCGCCCGAGTCGGTGTCCTTCGATGCCCCGTCGCTGTCGCTTCCGCAGGCGCCGAGGAACATGACCCCGACCGCCGCCAGGGCAGCGAGCTTCGCTGCCGTGCTGGTCCGTTGCATGCGTGTCCCCTTCGTGTGCCGAGTGTTTCGGTGCAGCAACGGTAGGCGTTCTCGGCGAGCGGTGCGCCGGATCGTGGCGGGTACCGTGCACGCCCAT
>JBDIAX010000063.1:0-16817 GCA_039812605.1 Acidimicrobiia bacterium
TGGCGGCGAGCAGGCCGGCGACCTCGGTGCCGAGCGACGCTGCGATCTCCGAGGCCTTCGCGAGCAGGAAGTCGCCGGCGAGGATGGCGCGCAGGTTGCCCCAGCGGGCGTTGACGCTGTCGATGCCGCGGCGCGTCTCGGCCTCGTCGATGACGTCGTCGTGGAGCAGCGAGCCGAGGTGGACGAGCTCCACCGACACGCCGCCGCGGACCACGTCGAGCGGCGCGGGGCCGTCGAAGCCGGGGGCGCAGGCGCCCGCCGCGATGGCGAAGAGGGGGCGGACCCGCTTGCCGCCGGCACCGAGCAGGTGGCCGGCCATCTCGGTCATCGCTGCGGTGGGAGCCTCGACGGCGGCGCGGAGCTCGACCTCCACGCGCTCGCGGTCGGCCTCGCTGTGGGGGAGCGCCAGCAGGGGGTTCGTCGCCATGGGGGCAGGCTACGGGGACACCGACATCGGCTCGAACTCGGTGGCCGGCGTGGCGCACTTCGAGACTGCCGCGAGACCGGTCGGAGCGCCGCGGGCCGCTCTGACGTGGAAGGGTTTCCGAGCGATCGGCTCGGCGACCGCCACGACCCAGGAGCTCCCCCGATGACCCACGTGCCACGACGCCTTCCCGCCCTGCTCGCTGCCGCCTTCTTGGTGGCGGGCCTCGCCGCGTGCGGGAGCAGCGGTGGCGGGTCCGACGCATCGGACGCCGCGAGCCCGACGACCAGCCAGGCGGCCGACGACGAGGTGACGACGACCACGGCGGTGGACGACGGCCCGTGCGCGATCTACCCGATCGACAGCATGAGCGCGCAGATGGGTGCCGACGACGTCACCGCCGAGGCCACCTCCGAGGATCCCCCCACGTGCACCTACACGTCGGCGTCGACCTACCTGTCGGCCGAGGTGGCGACGTTGACCCAGGAGCAGTTCGACGCCCTGCCGCGGGACCCTTCGGCCTTCCTGACGGGTGACCTGGCGGGCAGCGCCGAGGTCCTCGACGATCCGGGCATCGGCGACGAGTCGTTCGCGTACACGACGACCGGCGGTGCGACCGTGGTGGGTCGCGTCGGCGATGTGGCCTACTCCGTGCTGGCGACCAACGCGGGGGGAGGCGACGACGCCGGGAACTGGACCGACGACGACGCCATGGTCGCCTCTGCCGTCGCGATCATCGACTCGATCATCTCCCACTCGTAGCCCCGAGGTTCCTTGCTGGAGCGCTCCACGGGCGGCCGCTGCGTCCGATGGGGGATGTCGGAGGTGGGCGGTAGACTTCGCCCACGACATCCCTCTCCCAGGGAAGGCAAGGACTGTGTTCGAGCGCTTCACCGATCGGGCCCGCCGCGTGGTGGTCCTGGCGCAAGAGGAGGCCCGCCTCCTCAACCACAACTACATCGGCACCGAGCACATCCTGCTCGGGCTGATCCACGAGGGCGAGGGCGTCGCCGCCAAGGCGCTCGAGTCCCTCGGCATCTCGCTGGAGGCGGTGCGCAGCCAGGTCGAGGAGATCATCGGCCAGGGCGGCTCGTCGCCATCGGGCCACATCCCCTTCACGCCGCGTGCGAAGAAGGTGCTCGAGCTCTCGCTGCGCGAAGCGCTGCAGCTCGGCCACAACTACATCGGCACCGAGCACATCCTCCTCGGCCTCATCCGCGAGGGCGAGGGCGTCGCCGCCCAGGTGCTGGTGAAGCTCGGCGCCGACCTCAGCCGGGTCCGCCAGCAGGTGATCCAGCTCCTGTCGGGCTACTCGGGCTCGGGCGCGCAGGGCACGGGGGCCTCCGGCTCGGGCGAGAAGGCCGGCGCCACCTCCGGCGGGGCCGGCGGCGAGACGCCTTCGGGCTCGCTCGTGCTGGACCAGTTCGGGCGCAACCTCACCCAGCTCGCGAAGGACAAGAAGCTCGACCCGGTCATCGGCCGCGCTCGCGAGACCGAGCGGGTGATGCAGGTCCTCAGCCGCCGCACCAAGAACAACCCGGTCCTCATCGGCGAGCCGGGCGTCGGCAAGACCGCGATCGTCGAGGGGCTCGCGCAGGCCATCGCCGCCGACAACGTCCCCGAGACGCTGCACAACAAGCAGCTGTACACGCTCGACCTGGGCGCCCTCGTGGCCGGCTCGCGCTACCGGGGAGACTTCGAGGAGCGCCTCAAGAAGGTCCTCAAGGAGATCCGCACCCGCGGCGACATCATCCTGTTCATCGACGAGATCCACACGCTGGTGGGCGCGGGCGCCGCCGAGGGCGCCATCGACGCCGCGTCGATCCTCAAGCCGATGCTGGCCCGTGGCGAGCTCCAGACCATCGGTGCCACCACGCTCGACGAGTACCGCAAGCACCTCGAGAAGGACGCCGCCCTCGAGCGGCGGTTCCAGCCGGTGAAGGTCGAGGAGCCCACGGTGGCCCACACCATCGAGATCCTGAAGGGTCTGCGCGACCGCTACGAGCAGCACCACCGGGTCACGATCACCGATCAGGCGCTGGTGGCGGCGGCCAACCTGGCCGACCGCTACATCTCGGACCGTCACCTGCCCGACAAGGCCATCGACCTCATCGACGAGGCCGGCTCGCGCCTGCGCATCAAGCGCATGGAGACGCCGCCGGACTACAAGGAGCTCGAGAACCAGATCGCCCAGGTCGTCCAGCAGAAGAAGGAGGCGGTCGAGGCCCAGAACTTCGAGGAGGCCGGCCGCCTGCGCGACCGCGAGAAGGAGCTGCTCGCCGAGAAGGACACCAAGGAGGCCGAGATCAAGGCGTCCGGGGTGGACCTGTTCGACGAGGTCGACGAGGAGTCGATCGCCGAGGTGCTGTCGCTGTGGACGGGCATCCCCGTCTACAAGCTCACCGAGGAGGAGACCGCCAAGCTCCTGCGCATGGAGGACGAGCTGCACAAGCGCGTCATCGGCCAGGAGAACGCCATCAAGGCGGTCAGCCAGGCCATCCGCCGCACCCGCGCCGGCCTGAAGGACCCGAAGCGCCCGAGCGGCTCGTTCATCTTCCTGGGCCCCTCGGGCGTGGGCAAGACCGAGCTCGCCAAGACGCTCGCGGAGTTCCTCTTCGGCGACGAGCAGTCGATGATCAGCCTCGACATGTCCGAGTACATGGAGAAGCACACGGTCAGCCGCCTGGTGGGCTCGCCCCCCGGCTACGTGGGCTACGAGGAGGGCGGCCAGCTCACCGAGGCCGTGCGGCGCAAGCCGTTCTCGGTCGTGCTGTTCGACGAGATCGAGAAGGCCCACCCCGACGTCTTCAACACGCTCCTGCAGATCCTCGAGGAGGGCCGGCTCACCGACAGCCAGGGCCGCTCGGTGGACTTCCGCAACACCGTGCTGATCATGACGTCGAATCTGGGCACCCAGGATCTCCGCAAGGCCACGGTGGGCTTCGGCAAGGCCGACGAGGCCATCTCCTACGAGAAGATGAAGGAGAAGGTCAACGACGCGCTGAAGGCCCACTTCCGCCCGGAGTTCCTGAACCGCATCGACGAGACCATCGTCTTCCACGAGCTCTCCAAGCCCGAGGTCACCACGATCGTGGACCTCATGATCAAGCGCACGAGCACCCAGCTCGAGTCCCAGGGCATCGGCATCGAGCTCACCGACGACGCCAAGGCGTACCTGGTCGAGAAGGGCTACGACCCCACCATGGGCGCCCGCCCGCTGCGTCGAGCCATCCAGCGCTACGTCGAGGATCCGCTGTCGGAGCGCCTGCTCTACAAGCAGTTCCGCGCCGGGGAGATCGTCATCGTCGACGTCGGCAACAACGCCGACTCCGGCGAGCGCGAGATCGTGTTCCGTGCCATCGAGGGCTTCGAGCCCCCGACCCCCGAGCTCGCCGAGGCCGGCCCCGCCGCCGACTGAGGCTGCTGGCCCCCGGACCTGCCACGGTGCCCCGCCCTCGGGCGGGGCACCGTCGCGTCGGGCTGGCCGGTGTCGGTCGCACGAACATCCGTTCGATCTGTCACCCCCCTTGGCTACGGTGGGGCCCATGGCGAAGACCAAGACCCGATTCCGCTGCAGCGAGTGCGGTGCCACCGAGCCGAAGTGGACCGGTCGGTGCGCGGGGTGCGAGGCGTGGGGCACGCTCGTGGAGGAGCTCGCCGATGCCCCGGCCGGGCCGGGAGCACCGACGGTGGGTGTGGCCCCGTCGTCGCCGCCGGTGCCGATCTCCGAGGTCGATCCCACCGAGTTCATCCCACGGGCCACGGGCATCGCCGAGCTCGATCGCGTGCTCGGCGGCGGGCTCGTCCCCGGGTCGGTCACGCTGCTCGGCGGCGAGCCCGGCATCGGCAAGTCCACCATCCTCCTGCAGGCCGCAGCCGAGGTCGCGTCGTCGGGGCGGCGGGTGCTCTACCTGTCCGGCGAGGAGTCCGCGCAGCAGATCCGCTTGCGCGCCGAGCGGCTGGGCGCCCTGCACCCGCTGCTGCTCCTCGCTTCCGAGGTGGCGCTGCCCCAGGTGATCGGCGCCATCGAGGAGGTCGATCCCGACCTGGTCATCGTCGATTCGGTGCAGACGCTCCTGCACCCGGACCTCTCCTCCACCCCGGGGTCGGTCGCCCAGGTGCGCGAGTGCAGCCACCGCCTCGCCGCCGCGGCCAAGCGCCGGGGGTGCGCCACCGTGCTCGTCGGCCACGTCACCAAGGACGGCGCCCTGGCCGGGCCGCGGGTGCTCGAGCACCTGGTCGACACGGTGCTGTCGTTCGAGGGAGACCGCCACCACGCCCTGCGCCTCCTGCGGGTCCTCAAGCACCGCTTCGGGTCCACCCAGGAGCTCGGCCTCTTCGAGATGAGCGACCACGGCCTCGCCGGTGTGCCCGATCCGTCCCAGCTCTTCCTGGGCGATCGCCGCAAGGGCATCCCCGGCTCGGTGGTGGTGCCCACCCTCGAGGGCAACCGACCGCTCCTCGTGGAGCTTCAGGTGCTGACGGCGAAGTCGTTCCTGCCCTCGCCGCGGCGTTCGGCCCAGGGCATCGACAACGGCCGCCTGTCCTTGCTGCTGGCGGTCCTCCAGCAGCGCTGCGGCCTACCGGTGCACGACCTCGACGTCTACGCCTTGGCGGTCGGGGGCGTGAAGCTGAGCGAGCCCGGCGCCGACCTCGGCCTCGGCTTGGCCACGGCGTCGTCGATCACCGGGGCCGCGCTGCCGCCCGACCTGGTCGCCATCGGCGAGGTCGGCCTGGGCGGCGAGCTGCGGCAGGTCGCCCACACCGCCCGGCGCCTCGACGAGGCGGCCCGGCTGGGGTTCCACCGGGCGGTGGTGCCGTTCTCGGCGCCGGAGCCTCCCGCCGGGATCGAGGCCATGCGGGTCGGCACCCTCGTCGACGCCATCGATCGGCTCGGCATGCTCGCCGATCGCGCCGGAGGTCCTCGCAGCTGACGCTGGCGTGGCGGCGACGTGGCGGCGGCGTGGCGGCGGCGTGGCGGGGTCGCCACCCTCGGTCTCCGGGGTGTTGCGTCACCGAGGGAACGAGCGAGGGTCCGATAGCCTCCGCCCATGGCAGCGCGGTACTCCTCGGAGATCTTGGCCCTCCTGGCCCAGATCGCGCCCGGGAAGCCGCTGCGCGACGGCATCGACCGCATCCTGCAGGCCGGCATGGGCGGGCTCGTCGTCGTCGGCGACGGCCACACCGTGCTGAACATCTGCTCGGGCGGGTTCCTCCTCGACGCGGCCTACAGCCCCCAGCGCCTGTCGGAGCTGGCGAAGATGGACGGCGCGCTCATCCTCGCGGCCGACGGCAGCCGCATCGCCCGCGCCAACGTCCACCTCGTGCCCGACAGCCACGTGCACACCTCCGAGACCGGCACCCGCCACCGCACCGCCGAGCGTGTGGCCCGCTCGCTCGAGGTGCCGGTCATCGCCGTGTCGCACCGGATGAACACCATCACGGTGTACGTGGGCGAGCACCGCCACCAGGTCGAGCCCACGCCTCGCCTGCTCAACCGGGCCAACCAGGCCGTCTCCACCCTCGAGCGGTACCGCACGCGGCTCGACGTGGACTCGGCGGCGCTCTCCACGCTCGAGGTCGAGGACCTCGTCACCATCCGCGACGTGATCAACGTGGTGCAGGTGCTCGAGGGGATGGAGCGCATCGCCGAGGAGCTCGAAGGCCACATCGTCGAGCTCGGCGACGAGGGTCGGCTGGTGCGGCTGCAGCTGGTGGAGCTGGTGGGCGGCGTCGGCCAGGAGCGGCGCGACATCGTCCGCGACTACCGCGGCGACGAGAAGACCGTGCCGCTCGACGTGGTGCTCGACCAGCTGTCCGCCCTGCCGACCGACGACCTCATCGACCCCGCGGAGGTCGCCGAGGCGCTCCACCTGCCCACCACCGCGCTCGACGCCGCGGTGGCGCCCCGCGGCTACCGGATGCTCTCGAAGATCCCCCGCCTCCCCGATCAGGTGATCCAGAACCTGGTCAGCCGGTTCGGGAACCTCCAGAAGATCATGCGGGCCACCATCGACGACCTCGACGATGTCGAGGGGGTGGGCGAGATGCGGGCGCAGGCCATCAAGGGCGGCCTCTCCCGGCTCACCGAGTCCGCCATCCTCGACCGGTACTGAGCGAGGGCGACGGCATCGGCCGACACCGACGCACGCTCAGCGGGCGCGGCGCTCGAGCTCTTCGCGGTTGGTGATGCGGTAGCGGCGGTCTTGCTGCTCGATCCAGCGCAGGCGCACGAAGCTGGCGATGGCCTTGTTGACCCGCTCCCGGGAGGCGCCCACCATGCCGGCGAGCTCCTCTTGGGTGATCGGCAGCGCGAACTCGTCGAGCTCGCCGGCCAGCTCGAGCAGGCGCTTGGCGGTGCGACCGGTGACGTCGAGGAACACCGAGTCGGCGAGGGCCGAGTCGGTGTTGCGCAGGCGCCCGGCGAGCAGCTGCACCACGCCCCACAGCAGCGTGGGCCGCGACTCGTAGACCGCCTTCAGCGGCGCGTAGGGCACCACCACGAGCTCCGAGGGCTCGAGGGCGCGCGCCTCGGCCGAGCGGCCCAAGCCGTCGAACAGCCCCATCTCGCCGAACACGTCGCCGCGCTCCATCAGCGCCACCATCGACTCGCGCCCGTCGATCGAGCGCTTGGCGATCGCGATGCGGCCGGAGGCCACCACGCAGAGCCGATCCGGCACGTCGTCCTCGGCGAACACGACGTCGCCGCGCAGGTACCGGTGCGTCTCGGCGGAGGCAGCCACCCGCGCCATCTCGTCCTCGCTCAGCTCGTCGAGCAGGGGGACGTCTTGGAGGAGCGTGATGTCGACCACGGTGCGATCGTACCGAGTCGCGACCGCCGGTTCGGGCCGAGCGGTGCCGTAGCCTGCGACCCCATGTCCGACGTGGAGCCCGACGAGCCCCAGGTGTGGGTCGTCGTCGTGGCCGGTGGAAGCGGTCGGCGCTTCGGTGGGCCCAAGCAGTACGCGCCCCTCGCGGGGGTTCGCGTCATCGACTGGTCGATCGCCGCGGCGCGCTCGGTGGCCCACGGCGTGGTCCTGGTGGTGCCCGAGGCGGAGGTGAGCATCGACGAGCCGGCGGTCGACGTCGTGGTCGCCGGAGGCGACACCCGCTCGGCGAGCGTGCGAGCCGGCCTCGCCGCCGTGCCGGCGACCGCCGCGGTGGTGCTGGTGCACGACGGGGCGCGGCCGATGGCCTCCCACGGCCTGTTCCGCTCGGTGGTCGACGCCGTGCTCGCGGGGTCCGAGGTGGTCGTGCCGGTGGTCGCGGTGGTCGACACGATCACCGACGCGCACGGGGTCACCGTGGATCGCGAGGCCCTGCGCTCGGTGCAGACCCCGCAGGGCTTCCGGGCGGAGGTGCTCCGCACGGTGCACGCATCCCGGCCCGAGGCCACCGACGACGCTTCGCTCGTGGTTGCCGCAGGTGGCAGGCTTCGCCACGTGCAGGGCGAGCGCTGGAACCTCAAGGTCACCGAGCCCGACGACCTGGTCGTCGCCGAGGCCCTCCTGGAGCAGCGCTGATGCAGGTGCGCGTGGGCCAAGGGTTCGATGTCCATCCGTTCGTCGACGATGCCAGCCGGCCGCTGGTCCTTGGGGGCGTCACCTTCGAGAGCGAGCGGGCGCTGCGCGGCCACAGCGATGCCGATGTCATCGCCCACGCGTGCACCGACGCGCTGCTGGGCGCCGCCGGCTTGGGCGACATCGGCCAGCACTTCCCCGACACCGATCCGGCGTGGGCGGGTGCGGACTCGATCGGGCTCTTGGCCGAAGCCACCCGCCGGGTGCGCGACGCCGGCTGGGAGCCGGGGAACGTGGACGCGTCCGTGGTCACCGACCACCCCAAGCTGGCGCCGGCCCGTGAGGAGATGCAGGCGAAGCTGTCGGGCGCGGTCGGTGCCCCTGTCACGGTCAAGGGGCGGCGGCCCGAGGGGCTCGGTGCGCTGGGGCGAGGCGAGGGCGTGGCGTGCTGGGCGGTGGCCGTGGTGGTGAAGCCGTGAGCAACCGACCGTCCGGTGGCGGCGCGGGGCGGGGCTCCGCTCGAAGGAGCGGGGGAGCCCAGAACCGACCGTCGAAGGGCGGCCGTGGCGGCGCGCCCAAGGGTGGCCGTGGATCGTCGAAGGGCGGCGGCAGCACCGAGGCCGATCGCGCCCGCAAGCCCGGCGCCGGCGTCGGCGGGGGCCGCAAGGGCGGCGGTGGCGGCGGACGGAACCCGCTGGGCACCATGGGGCCCCAGGCCCGTGCGCCGCGCTCGTCGGCGAAGACCGGTCTCGGTGGCGAGCAGGTCGAGGGTCGTCAGGCGGTTCGCGAGCTGCTCATGGCGAACCGTCGCGACTGCCGTGAGATCTGGATGGCGGCCGACCTCGATCGGGCGCCGATCCTCGACGACATCCGCGAGCTCGCGGGCGAAGCGCGAGTCGTCGTCAAGGAGGTCGGTCGCAACAAGCTCGAGGCGGCGGCTCGCACCGACGCGCCGCAGGGCGTCATCGCGTTCGCGAAGCCGCTGCCCGAGGCGTCGCTCGACGACCTCCTCGCTCGTCGTCCCAACCGGCCCGCACCGTTCCTGCTCTGCTCCGACGGCATCACCGATCCCGGCAACCTGGGAGCGCTCCTGCGCTCCGCGGAGTGCGCCGGGGTCACCGGGGTGGTCCTGCCCCAGCACCGCGCCGTGCACATCACGCCGGCGGTCACCAAGGCTGCGGCGGGCGCCGTGGAGCACCTGCCCATGACCACCGTGGGCGGGCTGCCCACGGCCATCAGCACCATGCGAGACGCCGGGGTGTGGGTCGTGGGCCTCGACGAGCGCGCCGACACGTCCCTGTGGGAGCTGTCGATGGACGATGCGCCCGTGGCGCTCGTCCTCGGCGCCGAGGGCCCGGGCCTGTCCCGGCTCGTCCGAGAGCGCTGCGACCAGCTCGTGTCGATCCCCATGCGCGGCCGGGTGGCGAGCCTCAACGTCGGGACCGCCGGCACCCTGGCCTGCTTCGAGATCGCCCGCTCCCGCCACCGGGGGTGAGCGGGTGCGACACCCCGCTCAGCAGTTCGGGTTGGCGTCGCCGGGGGAGTCGGTCAGGTCCTCGCTCGACCCGTCGGGCGAGAACTCCACGAGGCCGCGCCGGGCGTAGGACGCCACGAGACCGCCCGGGCACCAGGTGACGTCCAGCTCCTGGTCGGGGGTGAGGGCGAGCAGCTTCGGGTCCGGATCCGTGACCTCCTGCACGACGATGTCGACGCTGCCGCCGTCGCGTCGGAGGTAGGCGATCTGCTGGTCGTCGGGCGACCAGGTCGGCGACGAGACCTCCCGCGCGCCGTCGGTGACGGGGGTTGCCGCTCCCGAAGACGCGTCGAGGATCACGATCTCCGAGCCGGTCGACCGCGATCGCACCGCCGCCACGCGGGTGCTGTCGGAGCTCCACGCCGGGTCGCGATCGTCGCCGGAGCTGGCGAGGAGGGTCCGAACCTCGAGGGTAGAGAGATCGAGCACGGCGATGTCGGTGTCGCCTCCGGCCTCGTCGGTGAAGGCGATCTGGGAGCCGTCGGGAGCGATGTCGACGTCTTGCACGTTGCCCTGGGACACCTCGAGCACCTGGACGTCGGGCTCGTCGACGCGGCCGAGCGCGAGCCGTGCGCCGTCGTCGGTGCGCACGATCAGCGCCATCGTGCCGTCGTCCGAGAGCGACGCCTTGATGGGGTCGGCGTCGGCCAGGGCGATCGGTTCGTCCTGGGCGATGATCGACTTGGTCCCCGATGCGCCGCGCAGGAACACCAGCTCCCGCTCGGACCCGAGCTCGGGCTCGGTCGCCGGGGAGGTCGACTCGGAGCCGTCCGCCGCCGAGCCGTCCGAGCCCGTCGGCGTCGTCGTGGTGGCATCCGCCGAGGGGGTCGAGGTCGTGGCGTCGGCCCCGCTCGCATCGTCGTCGTGCGATCCCTTGGTCCACCACAGCCCGGCGGCGACCAGGAGCAGCGCGATGGCGACGCCGACCATCGCGAGGCGACCGGAGCGTCGTGGCGGGGGCATCGTGTCGGTCGGGTCTGGCCCAGGTCCGCTCACGAGGACGGTCGGTCGCTCACCGGGTCGATCTGCCGACGGGCCGCTCGACGCGGGCCGGGTCAGGGCGCTGGAGCTGTGCTGGTCGAAGGTGGCGACCTCGCCCCCCAGCGCGGCGGCGAGCGGCGTGCGCAGCGACGGCGGGAGGTTGGGGTGCATCGTCACCAGGCCGTTGCGGATCGACGGCAGCGCGCCGGTGGCCGCGAGGTGCACCACGAGCGCCGCCGAGTAGCGGTCGTCGCGGGGTCGTGCGATCCCGTGCTCGAGCACCCAGGGCGAGCCGTAGGCGGGGCTGTATCCCTTCGCCGGCGCGTTGGTGTGGCCGGTCTTGAGGTCGACCATGATCCCCAGGTCGGTGACCCGCCACTCGCTGCCGGCTCGCGTCGGGAACGACAAGATGTTGGCGGGCTTGATGTCGCCGTGCACGACCTTCTGCGACTCGAGGTAGGTGAGGAGGTCGCTCAGCTGGAGCCACAGCTCCTCCGCGGACGCGGCGTCCATCGGGCGCTGCGCCTCCACCCCCACGGGAGTCGATCGCTCGCCGATGGCATCGGAGAGCGCGCCGGTCGCCCGCGGCATCACCAGCCACCGCAGGCCGCCCGGCCGGCGGTTGGGGATCGCCGCGCCGAGGGGGTCCGCGGCGTCGAGGGCCCCCGCCGCCAGGTACGGCACGAGGTGGCGGTGGTGCAGCGAGGTCAGGTACTCGATCTCGCTCGTGCCGGACTGGTCCGTGACCTTGACGACCACCGCGCCCGGGGTGCCCCGGTCGCGGACGATCGTGGGGTCGGTGGAGTCGACCTCGACCTCGGTGGCCGCGAAGACGACCCCTTGGCCCCCCTGGCCGATGACGCCGTCGAGGCGCCACCGGCGATCGAGGATTCGGCCGAGGTGCTCGGCCGCGGCACCGGGGTGGTGGCTCAAGGAGTGGTGGTCGTGGTGGTCGGCACCGAGTCGGGCGATCCGATCCGGCGCAGGTTGCCGAGCACGGCGCGCATCTGGGAGTTGCTGTCGCCCGCCAGCCAGGTCACCTGGATCCGCAGGCGGAGCACGTCGGTCACGTCGAGGTCGACGTCGGTGGTCTCGGCGAAGGCGACCTGCTTGTTGAGGAGCTCCTTGCCGTCGCCGAGCACCTCGATGCGCACCTTGGTGTTCGACGGGGACTGGTCGGCGATGCCAGCGGTGAACTTGAGCGACTTCCAGTCGCGCCCGAAGTCGTACTCGACGACGCACACGTTGTCGCCGTACGGCTTGATCATGAGGCTGTCTTGGAGGAAGTCCCCGTTCACGTTCGCTTCGCCGGTCTCGACGTAGTCGCAGTCGTCCCTGGTGACGGGTTCGACGTCGGCGAGCGAGCCGACCACCGGCTTGGTGGCCACCTGGACCTTGATCTCGCTGGTGGCGTCCTGGCCCGCAGCGGGGGTGGTGGCGATGACCTGGCCCTCGGGGAGCTCGTCGTTCAGTACCTGCTCCTCGCGGACGGTGATGCCGATGGCGTCCGCCCAGTCGCGCACGTCGGAGATCTGCTGACCCTCGAAGTCCGGCACCGGGCCGACGGCCTTGGCGACCGTGAGCGTGACCGTGCCGCTGATCTTCGAGCCCGAGCTCGGGACCTGGTCGACCACCGTGCCGGGATCCTCGAGGCTCTCCTGCTCTTCGATCTGGATCTTCGTCTCGTCGACGCCCAGATCGGCGAGGGCGGCCTCCGCCTCCTCCTGGGTCATGTCGACGAGGTCGGGCATGGTGGCCGGCTCCTCGTCATCGGGTGCCGTGGTGGCGTCGCTGGCGTCGCCAGAGCTGCTGTCGTCCGATGACGCCACCTTCGTGGTGGTGGCGCCGTCGCTGTTGCCGCCCTTGCTGCCGCATGCCGTGGCGGTGGCGAGCACGAGCGTGCAAGCGGCGAGCGCCATCGCGGCGCGCTTCCAGGTCTTCATGGTCATCTTGGTCCTCCCACTCGCGCCCCCGTCTTGGCGCTGGACGCGATACTAGGCCGCTTGGCCTGACGGCTCGTCAGGCCAAGGCCGTGCACCACGTCGCGCCCGGTGGCGCCTCCCGGTCGAACGCGTGGCTCCGGCTCGGCCGATGGCGGCGAGACTGTGGGTGACATGGCCACGCTCCACGCCCGCGGCATCTCCCTCTCCTTCGGCGCCGGGCCGGTGCTGGCCGACGTGTCGCTCACCGTCGCGCCCGGGATGCGCATCGGCGTGGTCGGCCCCAACGGCACCGGGAAGTCCACGTTGCTGCGGGTGCTGGCCGGCCTCCAGGTGCCCGACGAGGGCTCGGTGACGACCGCGCCGCCCACCGCCGCGGTCGGCCTGCTCCCCCAGGAGCCCGACCGGCGCGCCGAGGAGACCGTGGCGGCGTTCATCGAGCGCCGCACCGCTGTGGAGGCGGCCACCGCCGAGCTCGAAGCGGCCACCGCCGCGCTCGCCGAAGGCGCCGGCGGTGCCGCGGATCGCTACAGCGAGGCGCTCGACCGATGGCTCGCGCTCGGGGGCCCGGACCTCGAGGCCCGCATCGGCGAGACCCTGGCGTCGCTCGGTCTCGACGGTGCCCTCGCCTCCCAACCGACGGCCACGCTCTCCGGGGGCCAGGCGGCCCGGGTGTCGCTCGCGGCCACGCTGCTGTCGCGGTTCGACGTCTTCCTCCTCGACGAGCCCACCAACGACCTCGACTTCGACGGGCTGGCCCGTCTGGAGGGGTTCCTCGTCGGTCTCGGCGCGGCCACCGTGGTGGTGAGCCACGATCGAGCCTTCCTCGAGCGAGTCGTCACCCATGTGCTCGAGCTCGACGACCACACCCACGAGGCCACCCTCTACGCCGGTGGGTGGCAGGCGTACCTCGACGACCGGGCCACAGCCCGGCGCCACGCCGAGGAGGCGCATGCCACCTTCGAGGCCAAGCGGGGCGACCTCGCCCGACGGGCGCAGACCCAGCGCGAGTGGTCGACCCAGGGGATCGGCAAGGCCAAGCGTTCGGGCGAGACCGACAAGTTCGTCCGGAACTGGAACAAGGCCAGCTCGGAGCACGTCGCCAGCAAGGCCCGCGCCACCGAGCGGGCGATGGAGCGCCTCGAGGTCGTCGAGAAGCCGTGGGAGGCGTGGGAGCTCCGCTTCGAGATCGGTACGGCGCCGCGCAGCGGCGATGTGGTGGCCGTGCTGCGTGGCGCGGTGGTCGACCGCGGTGGGTTCCGGCTCGGGCCGGTCGACCTCGAGGTGGGTTGGGCGGACCGGGTCGCCATCGGCGGGCCGAACGGTGCCGGCAAGACGACCTTGATCGACGCTCTCCTCGGCCGCCTCCCGCTCGCGGCGGGCGACGCCCACCTCGGGCCCGGTGTGGTGGTCGGGGAGCTGAGCCAGCGGCGCGACCGCTTCGCCACCGACCGCCCCCTGTTCGAGGTGGTGAGCGAGGTGACACGTGGGCAGGCCAACGAGGTCCGCTCCCTCTTGGCGAAGTTCGGGCTCGGGGCGGAGCACGTCGCGCGACCGTGCGCGTCGCTCTCGCCGGGGGAGCGCACCCGGGCGAACCTGGCCCTGTTCATGGCCGAGGGCGTCAACTGCTTGGTGCTCGACGAGCCCACGAACCACCTCGACCTCCCCGCCATCGAGCAGCTCGAGCAGGCGCTCGACCGCTTCGTGGGCACGGTGCTGCTCGTGTCCCACGACCGCGCCTTCCTCGACCGCTTCCACGCCACCCGCTCGCTCCGCGTCGCCGGCGGCTCGGTCACCGAGCCCACCTGACCCGCCCGCTGGCTCGGCCGCCGCATCCGTTCTCCCAGCGTTCGTGGTCGTCCTGCGACCACGAACGCCGGAAGAACCGGAGCGGGCCGCCCGTGTCGATCGCGTCGGCGGCGGCCGACGTCGGAATACCCTCGGGCCATGACCGTCGCCGTGCGGACCGAAGGGCTCACGAAGCGGTACGGAAGCACGGTGGCGCTCGATCGCCTCGACCTGGAGATCGACGAGGGCGAGGTGTTCGGCTACCTCGGCCCCAACGGGGCCGGGAAGTCCACCACCGTCTCGCTGCTGCTGGGGCTGATCCGTCCGACCAGCGGCGCCGCCTCGATCTTCGGTCTCGACGTCACCCGGGACGCTCCCGCGCTGCACCGGCGCCTCGCCTACGTGCCGAGCGAGTCCAGCCTGTGGCCGTCGCTCACCGGCGAGGAGACGCTCCGGCTGCTCGGCCAGCTGCACGGGGGCACCGACGAGGCGATGCGCGACGAGCTGGTCGAGCGGTTCCACCTCGACCCTCGCAAGCGGGTCCGCGCCTACAGCCACGGCAACCGACAGAAGGTGCTGCTGGTCGCCGCCTTCGCCAGCCGAGCCGAGCTCCTCCTCCTCGACGAGCCCACCACCGGGCTCGACCCGCTCATGGAGCAGGTGTTCCGTGATTGCGTGCGTGAGGCGCGGGGTCGGGGGCAGACGGTGGTGCTCTCGTCGCACATCCTGAGCGAGGTCGAGGCCGTGTGCGACCGCGTCGGCATGCTTCGTGCCGGACGGCTGTTCGAGGTGGGTCGGTTGTCGGACCTGCGCGGGGTGGCCGGCCAGCACGTCCTCGCCGAGCTCGTGGGCGATCCGCCCGACGAGGCGGCGCTCTCGTCGCTCCCCGGGGTCACGAACCTCCGGGTCGACGGACGTCGGGTCGAGTGCGACGTGGCCGGGTCCATGGAACCGGTGCTGGCCGCCCTCGCGGCGGTGGGCATCGAGCACCTCTCGACCCGGGCGCCCTCGCTCGAGGAGCTGTTCGTCAGCCGCTACGGCGACGTGGGCTGAGCGGTCCGACGTGCGCCCATCCTCCGCCGAGCTCGCCCTCGCGAGGCGCTCGCTCCGTCAGGTCGTGGCCGGCGCGACGATCGTCGGGCTGACCTTCGGCGGCACCGCCGCCTCGTCCGCGCTGGCCTACGCCACCACCTTCACCACCGTCGCCGAGCGCGAGCAGATCGCGAGCACCACGGCGGGCGATCGTGGGTTGACGATCCTCATGGGGCCGGTCTCGGGCATCGGCACCATCGGTGGGTACACGGTGTACAAGGGCTTCGTCTTCCTCACCACGAT
This sequence comes from Acidimicrobiia bacterium, assembly GCA_039812605.1. Classification (GTDB taxonomy): domain Bacteria; phylum Actinomycetota; class Acidimicrobiia; order Acidimicrobiales; family Iamiaceae; genus Aquihabitans. Next base: position 15,523 of record JBDIAX010000063.1, read on the forward strand.
CGGCGCCATCTGGGCGGTGCTGGCGGCGACTCGGGTGCTGCGAGGCGAGGAGGACGCTGGGCGGTGGCAGCTCGTCCTCTCCGGAGCGACGCGCGCCGCTCGAGCCACCGGCGTGACGCTCGGCTCGCTCGCGGCGGGCACCGCCCTGGTCGGCCTGCTCACCGCGGCGTGCGTGGCGGCGGTCGGCCGAGATGCAAGGGTCGGGCTCTCGGTGGGCGGGAGCATCGTCTACGCGACGAGCCTGGCCATGGTGGTCTCGGTGTTCGCCGGCGTGGGGGCGGTCACCTCGCAGCTCGGGTCCACGCGCCGGGTCGCGAACGGGATCGGCATGAGCGTGGTGGGGGTCGCGTTCGCGCTCCGGATGGTGGCCGACGCGGGCGACGCGCTCCGTTGGGTCCGCTGGCTGACCCCGTTCGGTTGGACCCAGCTCGTGGACCCGTTCGGTGCCAACCGCCTCCTCCCGGTCGTGGTGGCGGTGGGCGCTTCGCTCGCGCTGGGGGCGGTGGCGGTCTCCCTGGCCGAGCGTCGCGACGTCGGTGCCGGCACGATCGGTCGCGCTGACGACGCCGATCTCCACCCGTTCGGGCTGGGGTCGACGTTCGGGCTCTCGGCTCGGCTCGAGCGCGGCGTGCTGGTCGGGTGGATGCTGGCAGCGCTCGGGTGGGGGCTGCTCCTCGGCACCGTGTCTCGCCTGGCGACCAGCGACCTGCCGAAGTCGATGACCGACATGCTCGACCGCTTCGGGGTCGAGGGCGACTTCGTGTCGCAGTTCTTCGGGACCGTGTTCCTGCTCGTGGCCACCGTGGTGGCGCTGATCCCGGCCAGCCAGATCGCTGCCGCCGCCGACGAGGAGACGAGCGGCCGCCTGGTGCGGATCCTCGCGGGCCCCACGCCCCGGGCTCGCTGGCTGATCGAGCGGCTGGGCCTCGCGGTCGCGGGCACCCTCGTCGCCAGCGTCGTCTCCGCGATCGCGATCTGGGTGCCCGCCGCGGCCCAGGACGTGCCGATCGGGTTGGCCACCCTGCTGGGCGCGAGCGTGAACGTCGTGCCCACCGCGCTCCTCGCGCTGGGGATCGGTGCGCTCGTCCTCGCCGTCGCGCCGAGGCACGCCGGCGGGGTGACCTACGTGGTGGTCCTGCTCTCGGTGGTGTTCGACCTGATCTCGTCGATGGTCCACGGCTGGCGGTGGCTCGGCCAGCTCTCGATCTTCCACCACCTCGCCCTCGCCCCCGCGGAGCCGGTGTCGGCTGGAGCGACCATCGTGGTGCTCGCGGCGGTTGCGGCGATGTGCGCGG
>JBDIAX010000064.1:0-15279 GCA_039812605.1 Acidimicrobiia bacterium
CTCTCGTACCGGGATCTCGAAGAGCTCCTGGCTGAGCGGGGCGTCGAGGTCGACCACGTCACCCTGTACCGGTGGGTGCAACGCTTCACGCCGCTACTCGTCGAGGCCGCTCGTCCGTGCCGCCACGCCGTGGGCGGTCGGTGGTTCGTCGACGAGACCTACGTGAAAGTCGCCGGCGTCTGGCGCTACGTGTACCGCGCCGTCGACCAGAACGGGCAGGTCATCGACGTGTTCGTCTCCAACAAGCGCGACACGAGGGCAGCCGCGAAGTTCTTTGGCGCAGCGATCACCACTCACGGGGAGCCCGTCGAGGTGACCACCGACAGGTCACCCGTGTTGGCCAGGACGATCCGCGAACTGGTCCCTGCCGCGCATCACGACACCACCCAGTACGCCAACAATCGCGTCGAGAACGACCACGGCCGACTGAAGGCCAGGCTTCGCCCCATGCGCGGGCTGCAGACCGACCGGACCGCAAGCGTGGTCATTCGGGGTCACGCCTTCATGCAGAACCTTCGACGCGGCCACTACGACCTCGGCGCCGACGCCCCCTCCGGTCTCGTCGTCGCTGCGGCGTTCGACGAGCTGGCTCCGGTGGTCTGAGTCCCGAGCTCAGCCGATCCGCCTAGCCCCGCGCACCGGCTGCAGCCGACGCAACAGCGCCCATCCATGGGCACAGCCTCGCAGACGTCGATCAGGTCGTCGCTCGGGGGTTCTGGAAGGAGTGCTGCGACCACCTGGAGGTCACCATCGAGAGCGGTCCTCCCGCTGCACGCCGGTCCTCCGTCCCACGCCGGTCCTCCGTCCCACGCCGGCGACCGGTGAGCGCTATCCCCGGTCGCGCATGCCGACGAGGCGGCCGAGCGCGACGGTGGCGGGCTCGGGGCGGATGTCGAGCTCGGCCAGCGCGGCGTGCGCTCGGCGCAGTGCGGCCCGGGCCCCGTCGAGGTCATCTTGGGCGAGCAGCGCTCGCACGACCACCTGGTGGAGCCGCTCCGCCCACGGGTCCTCCTGGAGCCCGTACCGGGCGAGCCGCTCGGCGATGTCGGGGTGGCCGTTCGCCGAGAGGAGGAGCCCGCCTTCGGTGGCGGCGCGCACGAGGAGGTGGCGGCGACGATCGAGGTAGGGGGCCGCCCACCCGTCGGTGATCGTGCTGCCGCCGAGCACCTCCCCGGCCGGGTGGCGCAACAGCCGCCGGGTCGCGCCGAGGACTGCGTCGGGGTCGCCGGCCGCGCACCCGAAGGTGAGGTCGCTGGTCGCCTCGTCGGCGAGGCGGAGGTCCACCCGGACATCGGGGTGCAGTCGCAGCGCGCCGGTGCGATCCTCGACGAGCTCGCTGCCCTGGCCCCGTTGGCGATCGGGGTCGACCACGTCCATCAGGTAGCTGAGCGTGACCCGCAGGTTCCGCGAACCGGCGACGGGGTCGTGGTCGGGCCAGAGCCTCCGGACGACGACCTCGCGGCTGGCGTCCGCGACGAGCGCGAGGTGGAGGCACAGCTCACGGACCCGGGGCCGGCGCCAGGCGGGATGGTCGACCGGCACCCGGTCACGGCGGACGGTGGGCGGCCCCACGAGCTGCACCTCGACGGTGGCCGGTGCGGGGCTGCACCACGACACCGGCAGGAAGGCACGAGCATCGACCGGAGCCGGTGACCCGCCGGTGAGGTGCGCCGCCGCGGCTCGACCGGCCTCGACGGCGGCACCGAGCGACGGCTGCGCGTCGGCCAGCGCCTCCCAAGCGGGCGGGACCTCGGCGAGCAGCGCCCACACCAGCGCGGCGCACCAGTGGGCCGATCGCAGCGCCCGGGGTGGCGGATCGAGGGCGGCCGCGAGCGCTCTCGCTTGGTCGAGATCGCCGTCCGATGCAGCGGCGAGCACCTGCGCGGCGGCGAGCAACCGTGCCGGTTCGGCGTCGCCGGCCGGTTCCGGCGTCACCTCGGCGGCGAGGGCTCGCGCCTCCGCGGTCGCCCCGAAGGCGGCCAGCATGGCGGCGCGGCCCGCTCGGGCCAGGGCCACCAGCTGGCGATCGCCCGCGCTCGCGGCGGCGGCCTCGGCGGCCTCCGCGTCGGCGATGGCACCGACCGGGTCCCCGGCGCGCCAACGGCCCGCGGCGAGCAGGTCGAGCGCGGTTGCGTAGGTCCACGTCCCTCCGTAGCGCGTGGCGGCCTGGTACGCCACGACGGCTTCGGCGGTGCGGCCGAGCAGGGCGAGGTTCGTCCCTCGCACGAGCTGCACCTGCGCCGCCCAGTCGCCTCCGAGGGCATCCGCGGGGATGGAGTCCACCGCGGCGAGCGCGTCGAGCGAGTTCCCCAGCATCTGCTGGGTGATCGCTCGGCCGAGGAGCATCGGTCCGCGAGCCACCTCGATCCCGGACTCGGCCGAGGTGGTGGCGCGCTGGAGGAACGCGGCGAGCGACCCGAAGTCGTCCAAGCGACGGGCGATGGCGGCGCCGGCGAGGCCGACCGACATCTCCGAACGAGCGTCGCCGGTCGCCTCGAAGGCGGCTCGCACCTCCTGGTACCGCTCGAGCACGGCGGTCGCGGATGCCCCCGCTGCTGCGTCGCTCGCCGCTTCGAGCCAGCGTCGGTGGGGGTCCGAGAGCGGAAGGCCGCCTTCGTCGCGCCATCGCCGAAGCTCCCGCGCGCCGACCAGGGGCGGGGTGGTGCGGAGCGCCTGCTCGATGACCTGCCTCAGGTGGGGTGCGGACCGAGCCTCGATCGCGAAGCGACCGGCCTCCGCCAGGTCTCCTTCCAGGAGGCAGGCCTCAGCCGCCAGCCCCAGCGCCTCGGCATCGGGCGACGGGTCGAGCCGTGCGGCCTGGTCGGCGGGGAGCAGCCCCTGGTCCACGGTGACCAGGTCACCGGAGACCTCGACGCCGGGAACCGCTGCGAGCTGCTCGAACGCGCCGGATCCGCCGATGCGATCGGCGATGGTCTCGACGACCGATCGCCGGGTGGACCCGAGCACCACCAGCGCGTCGACGACCGCCGCGATCGGAAGGGGATCCATCGGTGAACTGTACGGCGGACGGCCCTCGCCTGGAGCCGGGCCACGCTCGCTGGTCACCCGTGGCGGGCGTCGCGCTCGAGCTTCGAACGGTGGTGCTCGGCGAGGATGCGGTCGTGCGTCGCCCCCTCGTTCGGGACGTCGGGGTGGTGGTGGCGGCAGAGGACGTAGGGAGTGCCCTCGAGCTCGTGCCGACCGATGCGCCAGCAGCCCTTGGCGTGGCAGTTGACCTTGCGCAGGAAGGTGGAGACGCCCACGCCCACCGCCACGATGAGCGTGCCCTCGCCCAGGTCGGCGCCGAAGCCGGACCAGAAGTTGTAGTAGATGTCCGGACCCGACTTCAGGAGCCCGGTGTGCTCCGCGACCCAGTGGCGCACCGTGCCCTGGAGGGTGACGATCGCCACCGCGGCCGCGCCCACCACCACCATCCAGGTCCAGTTCCCGGAGCTGCCGGGCGGATGGGTCGGGGCTGGCACGGGATCGGGTGCGGCGGCCTCGGCCGCCGTCGTGGGAGCCGCAGGCTCCGCATCCTCGGTCATGTGCCCTGTCCACCCTCTCTTCGCCGAACGCCGGAACCGGGCGCTTTCGCGCACCCTACCGGGGAGGGTCTGAGACAGTAGGGCGCGCCTGGCTCGCGCCGCGCCCGCCACCAACCCAGCCAACGAACGAGGACCGCACCATGCACGACGATCGACGAACCATCCGCTTCGGCGAGCTGGCGGTCGGCGATGTCGGCATCGTGGGTGGGAAGAACTCGTCGCTGGGCGAGATGATCCAGCACCTGGGGAAGGCGGGCATCCGGGTGCCCGACGGCTTCGCCGCCACCGCGTCCGCGTACCGCGAGATCGTCTCGGCCAACGGCCTCGAGGAGGTCATCCGGTCCCAGACTTCACGCCTCGACACCGACCCCGACGCCCTCCGGGAGGTGGGCGCCGCCATCCGCACCGCCTTCGACGCGGCCACCGTCCCCGAGGCCCTCGCCGCGGAGCTGGTGGCGTCGTACCGGGCGCTGGGCGAGGAGGCGGGCATCGCCGACCTGGCGGTGGCCGTGCGGTCGTCGGCCACCGCCGAGGACCTCCCCGAGGCCAGCTTCGCCGGCCAGCAGGAGAGCTACCTCAACGTGGTGGGAGCGGACGCGCTGCTCGCCGCGTACCGCGACTGCGTCACGTCGCTGTTCACCGACCGGGCGATCGCCTACCGCGAGGAGAACGGGTTCGACCACCTCGACGTGGCCCTGTCGGTGGGCGTGCAGCGCATGGTCCGTTCCGATCGCTGGGGCGCCGGGGTCATGTTCACCCTCGACACCGAATCGGGGTTCCCCCGCATGGTCATCATCGACGCTGCCTGGGGTCTCGGCGAAGCGGTGGTGAAGGGCGAGGTCGACCCCGACCGCTACCGCGTCTTCAAGCCGTTGCTGGTGCACCCCGGCGTGGATCCCGTGGTCAGCCACTCGCTCGGCCGCAAGGAGGTGAAGATCGTCTACGCCGATCCGCGCTCGGGAGGCGAGAGCACCAAGACCGTCGCCTGCTCCCCGGCTGAGCGCCACGCTCGCGTCCTCGACGACCACGACATCGTCGCCCTGGCCCGCTGGGCGGTGATCATCGAAGACCACTACGGGCGCCCGATGGACATCGAGTGGGCGAAGGACGGCGACACCGGCGAGCTGTTCATCGTCCAGGCTCGGCCCGAGACCGTGCAGGCGCAGAAGGGCGCTTCGCTCGTCCGCTACACGGTGCGCGACCGGGGACGGGTGCTCATCGAGGGCCTGTCGGTGGGCGATGCGGCGGCCAGCGGGCCGGTGTGCGTGCTCGAGTCCGCAGCCGAGGCCGACCGCTTCCCCGACGGCGGCGTGCTGGTGGCCCGCATCACCGACCCCGACTGGGTGCCGGTGATGCGCAAGGCGTCCGCCGTCGTCACCGATCGGGGCGGCCGCACCTCCCACGCCGCCATCGTCAGCCGCGAGCTCGGCGTGCCGGCCGTGCTCGGCACCGAGCACGGCACGAAGCTGCTGCGCGACGGCCAGATGGTGACGGTGTCGTGCGCCGAGGGAGACATCGGGTTCGTCTACGAGGGCGAGGCCACGGTGGCCCGCGAGGAGCTCGACCTCGGCGCCTTGCCGACCACGCGCACCCACGTCATGTTGAACCTGGCCAACCCGGCTGCCGCGCTGCAGTGGTGGCGGCTCCCCGCCGACGGCATCGGGCTGGCCCGCATGGAGTTCATCGTCAACGAGCACATCCGGGTGCACCCGATGGCGCTAGCCCACCCCGAACGGGTCGACGACCCGGCCGTGCGCCGCTCCATCGCCCAGCTCACCCGGGACTACGACTCGCCCGAGGAGTACTTCGTCGACCGGCTGGCGGCCGGCGTGGGCGCGCTGTGCTCGGCGTACCACCCCCACCCGACGATCCTGCGGCTCAGCGACTTCAAGACCAACGAGTACGCCAAGCTGCTCGGCGGCACCCCGTTCGAGCCGGTGGAGGAGAACCCGATGATCGGGTGGCGCGGCGCCAGCCGCTACTACCACCCGGGCTACCGCGACGGCTTCGCCCTCGAGTGCCGGGCGATCCGTCGCGTCCGCGAGGAGCTGGGGTTCGCCAACCTCATCGTGATGGTGCCGTTCTGCCGCACGCCCGCCGAGGCCGACAAGGTCCTCGCGGTGATGGCCGAGGAGGGTCTGGTGCGCGGCGAGGGCGGCCTCCAGGTGTACGTGATGGCCGAGATCCCCTCGAACGTGATCCTCGCCGAGGAGTTCTGCGCCCGCTTCGATGGGTTCTCGATCGGGAGCAACGACCTGACCCAGCTCACGTTGGGCGTGGACCGCGACTCGGAGATCCTCGCGTCGTCGTTCGGCGCCGACGATGCCGCGGTGGTCACGCTGATCCGCGACCTGATCGCGCGGGCCCACGCCCAGGACACCCACGTCGGGTTCTGCGGCCAGGCCCCCAGCAACGACCCGACCTACGCCCGCCTGCTGGTCGACGCCGGCATCGACTCGGTGTCGGTCACGCCCGACAGCTTCGTGGCCGTCAAGACCCAGATCGCCGCCGCCGAGGTCGGGTAGCGGGCCTCGTGTCGAGCGGCAGCACCCCGGGGCGTGGTCAGCCGGTGTAGTTGACCGCGGCCCCCTCCACCGGGGTGGCGGGCGTCGCCGGCACGGGCTCGGTGGTCGTCGTGGTCGTCGTGGACGTGCTCGTGTCGTCCGTGGTGGTGGTCGAGGTGACCTCGGTCGATGTGGTGGTCGGCTCGACCGGGATCACCGAGTTGATGTTGAGGTTCCACACCTCGTGGACATCGGTGACGGCGCCCGTGGAGGCGGAGAAGCCGAACTTGAACGACGTGGACGCGAGGAGCTCGGCCGGCTCGTCGATCTGGAGGACCTGCGTGCCATCGAGCGAGACCGTGACCTTCGGGTCCGCGTCGGTGGAGGGGTCGACCACGATGTGGACCTCGACCGCCGCCCCCGCACGGGTGTTGTCCCCGTAGAGGAGGGTTCCGAGGTCACCCGAAGCCCCGAGCCAGCAGTACCCGGCCGACCCGTTGCCAGGACCGCGCACGGACACGACGTTCGGGGTCTGACCAGGGCCCGCGGACCCCGGTCCCGTGCCTGCGAGGCACCCCGAACCGGTGCTGCCCTGGGCGCTGAAGTTGCCCCACTTGTCGATGCCGATGCCGAGCAGGCCGTTGTCGATGCCGGTCCCGTAGTTGCTCCCGCCGTCCCAGCCTGCGGAGTAGCCGAGCCCGCCACCGGAGGCGCCGGGATGGGTGAGGTCGGTAGCGCCGTCCACGAGGAAGAAGGCGATGCCATCTGCCGCGTAGCCGCCCGCACCCCACTGAGCCTGCTGGAACGTGATGTCGAGCCCGCCTGAGGTGGGAAGGGCCTCGTTGTGGAGGGCGAAGCCCGCCTTGGCGAGCGCGTTCGGGTTGAGGCGCAGGGCGCCCGATCCCTCGCTGTCGGGGCTGTCGAGCCCGCAACCGGGCACCGGGGACTGGGAGGTGTCGGCACCGGCGGTGAGGCAGGCGCCGCCTGGCCAGCCGGCTTCGGCGCCACCTGATCCACCGGACGACCATGCGGCTGCGTCGGAGACGCTGGCCCCGGTGAAGCTCTCGACGAGCAGCTCGTCGGCCGACGCGTGGGGGATCCCCACCAGCGTCGCCGCCGCCGCCGTCGCAGCGATGACCGCCGCAGATGCCCTGATCCGACCGCGCGCAGAACCCCTCAACCGTGTCTCCTCGTCGAGCCTGGGCCGCGGCACGGGTCGTCCGCGACCGCCGGGGCCAACCGTACGAACGCGCGGGGACGATGTCAGTCCCGCGACGGTTCCAAACTGGACCGGGAGGTCAGCGGGCCCGGAAGCTCAGGCCGGCGGTGCCGTTCGTGATGGTCAGCGCGTCGCCGTCGACGGTGTAGTCCACCTGGCCGACGAGCACGGCGGTGATCGCGGCCTCGACGGCGGCCGCCGGGTCGTCGGTGCACGCCATCTTGGTGAGGCGCATCACCCCGAAGGTCAAGGTTGCCTCATCGACCACGACGCTCGCGCTGCCGGTGTTGCAGCCCGTGGTGACCGAGGCGTTGCCCGCTTCGTCGATGGTGAGCGAGGGCGGGTCGTCGCTCTCGGGCAGGCTCGACGTGGTCCCGTCCTCGATGGTTCCCTCGAGGAGCCAGACGGTGTCGGTGAGCGGCGTGGAGGCTGACCGCTCGAGGGTCATGGTCACCTGCTGGGCCGCCAGCGTGAGCGTGTCGCCGTCGAGCGATGCGTGGACGCCGCCGGTGAGCAGCCCGGTGAGCCAGGTGTCTTGGGCCATGAGCTCGTCGGAGCACGCCATCATGGTCGACCTGGGCTCTCCCTCCCAGAGCAGGATCCCGCCGTCGAGCGAGAACGCCGAACCCATCGTGTTGCATCCGGCGCTGGCCGTCAGCTGGTCGTCTTCGAACGACAGCGTCAGCGTGGAGCCGGCCACCAGGTCGTGGCCCCCGACGCTGGTCGAGGTGAACGACCCGGTCAGGTCGGCGGAGGTGACTGGAGCGGTCGTGGTCGTGGTCGTCTCCTTCGGTGCGGTCGACGTTTCGGTGGTGGTCGCGACGCCATCGCTGTCGCTTCCCGCGCACGCCGTCATCGCCAGCGTGGCGACCGCCACCACCCCGAACGCCATCGTCCATGCCCCACGCCGAACCATCGCGAGCACCCTAGGCGCTGCCGGCCCGTGTCGACGCTCAGCGATCAGCGGAGAGGAGCCGCTCGCGGGCCTTGCGCAGCAGGCGGAACCAGGTGCTCCGGCTCACGTGGAGCGCCTCGAGGCACTCGTGCTCGCTGCGGTGCGGTGGCAGGTGCGCGAGCTCGATCGCTTGCCGGAGCCGCTGCTCCTCGGGCGCCTCGCCGAAGACTCGGTCGAGCAGGGACCGCAGCTGCGCCTGGCGTTGCGGATCGTCGTCGTCGGCGAGCAGCGCCGCAGCGTCGGTGGCGGGTGGGGCGAGGCCCAGCTCACTCAACACGATCCGCTCGACGAACCCCACGGCGCCGAACGGCCGGAAGTCGCTCAGGGCCACGTTCCTCGGCAGGTCGTCGGGGAGTTGGGCCGCGATCGCCGACAGCGCCTCGAGCGGGCGCCGGTCCGGCGAGGGGTAGTGGATCAGGACCGCCTGCATGTCGGCCACACCGTGCTGGTGCATCAGCGCGCCGGTGCCGAGTCGGGCGGCTTCGATGCGCTCGTGGTCGGTCCCGTCGGCGAACAGCACCGCACCGGCGAACGAGCGGCCGGGATCGGCGGCGGTGACGGCGGCGGCTCGGCGCAGCGACCTCGTGACGGGGCCGAGATCGGGGAGGTCGGCGATGCCGCTGAACGCGCCGTGCATCACGATGGATCCGTCGCGGCGTCGCACGCACAGCCGGTACGCGCACCCCTCCAACCAGGGTCGCAGCTCCGCCCAGTCGGGCTCTCGATCGAACCTGTTCGCCTGGGCGAACGCGTCGAGCTCGCTCCCGGTCGGATGACTGGTGAACAGCGACGGCGACGGCCGGTTCGACACGACCTGGCGCAGGTCGGGGTCGCTGATGAACTGGGAGAGCTCGACCAGCGCTCGGATGTCACCCAGGCGCGCGCTGGTGGCGAGCTGCGTGACGATCCGTCGGCGCAGCGTTCGGGCTCGCTCCGGCGAGGTGGCGTCCATCCGGGCGCGGATCGCGGCCGCGAGCACCTCGTGGAGCACGAGCCGACCGCCGACGCGCTCGACCACGGGCAGGGCGCCCAGCTGACCCATCGCGGCCCGGGTGGGCCGGGCCGGCAGCGCCGCGGCGAGCAGGCGAGCGTCGACCGCCGGTGCGAGCGCTGCGACCTCGAGGACGTCGGCGGGCACGTCGAGGATCTCGCTGCCCGCCAGCCACGAGGTGAGGCGGGCCTCGAGCGCCTCGACCGGGGAAGGGGCCGCTCCCGTCGTGGTCCTCGGCGCGGAGGCCGCGACCGTGAGCGCGAGCGGCGACCCCTGCGCCCAGGCCACGAGATCCGGCCGCTGGTCCTCAGCGATGCCGCGGGCCACGAGCAGCTCGGTGGCTTCATCGTCGTCGAGCGGGTCGAGCGCGAGGTCGACGACGATCGCGTCCAGGCCGTCGGTTCGCCACGATCGGTCGGGGGTGTCCCGGCCGGCGAGCACGAGGCGGGAGCTGGCCGGCAACGCATCGAGCAGCCGATCGCGAACGGCAGGCAGCCTCGAGCCGAGCGCGTCGATCTCATCGAGCAGGAGCAGCACCTTGGGCTCGGTCGAGCTGAGGGCGCGCTCGAGCTGGTCCTCGAGGTCGTCTGCGAGGTCCAGCGGGTCGAGCGACGCAACGGCGTAGCCGGCATCCGGTGCCATGCGACCGATCGCACGGAGCGTCGCGGACTTGCCGATCCCGCCGGGACCGTGGAGGCAGAGGAACCGACTCGGCGAATCCGAGAGCAGCTCGGCAGCTGCCGCCAGCACCTCGCGTCGGCCTACGAACCGGTCGGCATCGGCGCGCTTCGCTGCATCGCGCAGCGTGGGCCCGGTCATCTCGGTGGTGCCTCGGCGGATCGGTCGCGTTCGCTCGCTCGCACGTCCGTGGCGCCGTCCGTTGCCGGTCCGCGACCGTCACCGATCATCGCCGGAAGCTACCACCGGGACCTGGCGTGGATGCGGCGATGGGTGATGGGTTCTCCCTGGTCAGGTGTGGTTTGCAGTCGCTCGTGGGCGGCGATCGGGAGGATCTCCGATCCCGCGATGTCGAGGTTCGAGGTGCGTTGGCGCGTGCGCCTCAGCGCAGGCAGCGACTGAGGAACGCCACCAGCGGCGGGGTGATCACGGTGTCGCCGGAGGCCCCGATGCGGCTACTCACCTCCGCGTGGGTGAGGCCACGCGCGTCCACGAGGGTGACGGCCGCCCCCGTCGTGGCCACCCTGGTGGCGTAGGCCTTCTCGATCGATTGGCGGGTGGCGTCGCCGCGGAAGACCGTGAACGTGTCAGCCAACTTCGGGGTCTCGGCGATGAACCGCGTGGCCGAGGTCTTGGTCAGGTAGTCCGGCTCGTTGCCGAGCGCGCTCTCCCACATCGCGGAGTCCTCGTCGCCCACCGAGGTGAGCTTGTCGAACCCCTCGGTGTCGAGGGGAGCGACGCAGTCGACCGTTGCCATGGGCAGGCCCTGGGCGTGGAGGAAGCGGGTCTGGTCGGCCACGTTCGCCACGATGTCGGCACCGGCGGAGTGGCCCAGCAGGGCGAGGCGCGACTGGTCGCCGCCGTAGTTGCGGATGTTCTTCGAGATCCACCCCAGCGCCGCGGCCACATCCTCGTAGTGATCGGGGTAGTGGGCCGAGCTCGGATCGCCGGCCACGGTGAGCCGGTAGTTCACGCTGACCAGGATCCAGCCCTTCGAGTTGAACAGCCTCGCCTTGGCGGCGATCTGGTTGGCCTTGTCGCCCACGTGGTAGCCGCCGCCGTGCACCCACACCACCACCGGCGCTCGGCAGGGCTTGGCCGGTGCGTGGATGTCGAGGCTCGTCGCGTCGCGGTCTACGCCGGGGATCGCTCGGTACGCCACGGTCGTGGGGAGCGTCGCCGTCGGGCAGCCGTCGGCATCGGGCTGGCACGCGCTGAGGCCGCCCAGGGCGACGAGCGCGATGCCCAGCAGGAGGATCGCTGGAGGCCGCGACCGGTACCGCTGCTTCGTTCCCACGATGCGGATCCTGGCACGGGGATGTGATCGACGTGTGAGGCGCCGACGCGACCGAACGAACGCTTGATCGTCGAACAGGTGTTCGCTACCGTTCGGTCATGGCCCCTCGCCCAGCGCTCGAAGGCACCGCCCAGCTCCGATGGTCGCTCGCCGGGAGCGGTGCAGCGCAGGGCCAGCTGTTCGAGCGGGTGCGCCACGAGGTCGGCCGCGGCGAGTTCCGGGGCATGGAGTTCCTCGAGGTCGAGGCCAAGCGGATCCTGAACGAGGTGAGGTCGCCTGGCTTCTTGCCGTTCCGCTGGACGGTCAACCCCTACCGCGGCTGCTCCCACGCCTGCTCGTATTGCTTCAGCCGGCCGACGCACACCTACCTCGGGCTCGATCCGGGGCAGGACTTCGACCAGCGGATCGTGGTGAAGACCAACGCGGTGGAGCGGCTGAAGGCCGAGCTGCACCCGAGCCGGTGGCGGGGCGAGACGATCGCCATGGGCACCAACACCGACCCGTACCAGCGGGCCGAGGGCAAGTACCGCCTCACCCGTGGTCTCGTCGGCGCGCTCCTCGAGGCCAACAACCCGTTCTCGATCCTCACCAAGTCCACCCTCGTGCTGCGCGACGTGGACCTGCTCGGTGCGGCGGCACGGCGAGGCCTCGTGCAGGTCGCCCTGTCGGTCGGCACGGTGGACGACGAGGTGTGGCGCCTCACCGAGCCCGGCACCCCGCCGCCCTCGCGCCGGCTGCGCGCCGTGGAGCAGCTCAACGCCGCCGGGGTGCCCACCGGCGTGCTCATCGGGCCGATCCTCCCCGGGCTATCGGACTCCACCGAGCACCTGCAGGCGGTCGCGAAGGCGGTGGTCGACGCGGGTGCCACCTCGATCGGTCACGTCGTGCTGCACCTGCGCTCGCCCGAGACCCGCGAGGTGTACCTCGATCGCCTCGAGCAGCACCGGCCCGAGGTCGCGGCCGCCACCGACCGTTCGTATCGCGGGTCCACCGCTCCCAAGGTCGATCGGGCGCGCATCGCGATCGAGCTGCGAGCCGCGGTGGAAGCCGCCGGTGGTCGGCTGGGTTGGATGGAGGGCGAACCGCCGGCTGCCCCGGTCGACCTGGCGGCGATGCGGCGCCGTCGGGCTGAGCTGGCCACCGACCAGCTCACGCTTGCCCTCTGATCCCGGCACACTGGAGGCCATGGACGCACCCGACACCGTCGTCGACGCCCTCCACCTGTTGCGCGCCGAGGGCTACACCACCGAGTTCCAGCTCGCCGACGGCCACCTCCGCTGCGACGACGGCCCGTCGTGCCAGGTGACCGACGCCGTGGTCGAGAAGCTCTACCGGTTCGAAGGGGCGAGCGACCCGGGCGACGAGATGGTGGTCTTCGGCCTGCGCGACCCGATCACGGGCCGGCGCGGCGTGCTCGCCAGCGGGTTCGGCCCGGCGGCCGACCCCGAGATCCTGGACCACCTCACCGGCCTCGCTCGCCGATTCCCGGGCGAGTGACCGTGGGACGCGACCTCACGAGCCTGCGCGAGACCTACGAGCGTGCCGGGCTGCGCCGCGCCGACCTCGCCGCCGATCCGATCGCGCAGTTCGAGCGCTGGTGGGACGAGTGGGCCGCCACCGATCCCTACGACGCCGCCGCCTGCGTGCTCGCCACCGCGTCGCCCGATGGCCAGCCGTCCGCCCGCTACGTGCTGTGCCGCAGCTTCGACCTCGACGGCTTCGTCGTCTACACGAACCAGCACAGCCGCAAGGGGGCCGACCTCGCGGCCAACCCGAAGGCCGCGCTCACCTTCGGTTGGCTCGAGCTCAGCCGCCAGGTGCGGATCGAGGGTCCGGTCTCCGTCGTCGATGACGCCGTGGCCGACGCGTACTGGCAGAGCCGTCCGCGTGGGAGCCGCATCGGCGCGTGGGCCTCCGACCAGAGCCAGCCGGTCACCGACCGTGGCGAGCTCGACCGTCGCCGGGCCGAAGCCGAAGCCCGATTCGGCACCACCGACGACGGCGATCCCATCGAGCGCCCGCCGTACTGGGGCGGCTACCTCGTGGGCATCGACCGCATCGAGTTCTGGCAAGGCCAGCCCAACCGTCTCCACGACCGCTTCGAGTACCGCCCCCTTCCCGAGGCGTCGTGGCTCGACGCTGCGGACGCCTCCACCTGGCAGATCACCCGCCTCGCGCCCTGACCCCACCGTCCCACCGGCACCGACCCCTTCGACCCCTTCGGCCCTTCGGACGCCCCGAGGTGTGGTGCTCGGGTGCGCGTGTGGCGTGCATCCAGGCACCGCGGCGGTGGCGTGGGTGCCGGGTGTCGGGTGCGACGTCAGGGCTCTGCTCGACCGGAACGGTCGGAGCGCAGCAGCGCTACCAGCACCACCGCGCACACCACGAGGCCACCGATCAGGGCGACCTGCAGCGGGTCGAGGCCCGAAAGCCAGTTCGACGCCCGGCTCGACCAGTCGGTCACGAAGTCGACCGGTCCGGCCGTCGCGTCCTGGTCGCCGTGCTGGATGAGCCGGATCTCGTAGACCCCGTACCAGGCGAGGTAGGCCCCGGTGACGACCATGATCGCCCCGGAGATCCGCTGGACGTAGGGGAGCGCGCGGCGGAGCTTGGTGACCACGCCCTGCTGCGCCATCGCCAGCGCGACCGTGATGACCATCAGCAGCAGCGCCATTCCGGCGGCGTACGCGGCGAACGTGGCCACCCCTGAGGTGAACGACGTGCGCCGGAAGCTGCTGGCCACCACGGAGGTGAACGGCCCGATCGTGCACGACAGCGACGCGATGGCGTACGACACCCCGAACAGGAACATCGATCCGAGGCCGCGGGTCCGCCCGCCCTTGTCGAGGTGGGGAAGGCGGATCGAGGGCTCCCAGCCCGCCAGGAACGCCACGCCGACCCCGGCCAGCA
Source organism: Acidimicrobiia bacterium (assembly GCA_039812605.1). Classification (GTDB taxonomy): domain Bacteria; phylum Actinomycetota; class Acidimicrobiia; order Acidimicrobiales; family Iamiaceae; genus Aquihabitans. The sequence goes on from JBDIAX010000064.1 coordinate 14,100, forward strand.
CGAGGCCGATGACGATCGTGAGCCACGGCGACCAGTCGCCGATGGCCAGCGCGGTCCGCAGCACGATCGCCCCGGCGATGGCGAACACGATCAAGAACCCGGCGGACACGACGCTGCCGACGATCAGCGCGCGGACGAGGTTGCGCGCGGTGGTGCGCTCGACCTCGTCCTCTCGCCCGAGGAAGTACCCGAGGTAGGCGGGCAGCATGGCGAACCCGCAGGGGTTCACGGTGGCGACCATGCCCGCCGTGAACGCGGTGGCGAAGGGGACGTCGAGCACGTCAGCCCTCGTGGTCGTCCAGGAACGCCTGGAGCTCGGCCGTGGTCGAGAACGCGCCGGTCTCGGTGGCGAGGACGCGACCGTCGGCGGCGAGCAGGAGGGTGGTGGGGAGGCCAGCGCCCTTGGCCTCGTAGAAGAGGTTGCCGTCGGGGTCCTGGAACCAGGGGTAGGTGATCTCCGTCTGCGCCGCGAGCTTCTTGGCATCGGCGAGGCGGTCCTGGGTGGCGACGCCGACGAACGTGACATCGGGGTTGTCGTGGCGCGCCGCCTCCAGCAGCGGCATCTCCTTGATGCACGGCGTGCAGGTCGACTGCCACAGGTTGACGAGCGTGCGGCCCTCGCCGAGCTGCTGGTGGAGGGTCGTGGCCTCGTCCTCGACCGTGAGCAGTCGGAGCCCGAGGAGCCGGTCGACGTCGACCGCGCCCGGCGACGACAGCGACAGCTCGCCCTCGCTCGCCGCGGTGGACCCGCCGTCTCGGCTCAGCGCGATGGACGCGACGAGCCCGGCGAGGATCGAGGCGACCATCGCCACGAGCAGGGAGATGGCGAGGGTCCGTCGTCCGAGCCGTTGCCGGCGACGACGACGCTGGTGCTCGGGCGCGTCGAGGTCGTCGCCATCCGAGGCGAGCTGCTCGATCGGGACGTCGGCAGCCTCGTCGGGGGAGTCCGGGGCGTCGGCCATCGCTCCACGACGGTATCGGCGTGCGGTCCGCGCCACCCCATCGACCACCAGCCGCCCCACATCCACCGTTCCCGGCACGGAAGGTGGACATCGGCGTCCACCTTCCGTGCCGAGAATCCGCCGCCGGGGGAGAGAGACCGGGGGGTGGGACGGGGCAGGGGCGAGGGGAAGCGGAACGCGCCGCCGGCGCCGACCCCCTCGTTGGAGGAGGCCGACGC
>JBDIAX010000065.1:0-15065 GCA_039812605.1 Acidimicrobiia bacterium
CCCCCGCGGAGGTGCCGGCCGCGGCCGCGGTGCCGCCGCCGGCGGCGGCGCCGACCGAGCCGACGCCGGTCGTCGGCGCGCAGCCCGAGGCGGCCGGTGCGGCCCCACCCGCGCCGCCGGTCCCGCCGTCGTCCGTCGAGGCAGACGGGTCGGCCCCGAAGAAGGACCGCAGCAACACCTGGATCCCCGTCGCCGTCGTCGCAGCGGCGATGGTGATCTCCGGGGCCGTTGGGTACGGCCTTGGCCGCCAGTCCACCGACGGGGGCGGACACCGCGATCGAGGCGCCCAGATGGGTCCCGGGGGACAGGGCCAGATGGGCCCAGGCGGTCAGCGTGGCGATGACGACAGCCAACAGGGTGGCGGCGGCCAGTTCGGTCCTGGCAGCGGGCAGGGCAACAGCGACCAGGGCGGCCCTGGCACCGGCAACAGCAACGTGCCGGGCAACGGCAACGCACCGGGCAACGGCAACGCACCGGGCAACGGCACCACCCAGGGCGACAGCACCACCACCACGGGCGCCTGAGACGGCGCGACCCGTCCGCCGCTGATGCACGGACGGTTCGCATCGACCTCTCAGGGATCGTGGAGGTGCCGCCTCCAGCATCGAAGGTACGGACGTCGGCATCGGGCCGGCGCCCCAGCACGAGGAGCTTCCCTTGTCGGACCAATACCACACCCCCTACGACCCCACCCGAGTGGGTCCCCCGCCGGCGCCGAGCCGGTCCTCCCGCCGCCCGTGGGTCGCCGCCGCGGCCGTCGCCGGTGCCTCCGTGGTCGCCGGTGCCGCGGGCTACGGGATCGGCCAGCAGTCGGCTGGCAGCGGGTCCGCTCCGGCGGCCGCGTCGGGCTCGGCGTTCGGCCCCGGCCAGGCGCCGTCGCAGGACCAGCAGTCCGGCGGATCGAACCAGGGGTCCGATCAGGGCCAGTTCCAGGGTCAGGTTCCCGGTCAGGACCAACAGCAAGGCCAGGACCAACAGCAAGGCCAGGGCCAGTCCCAGGGCCAGGATCAGTGGCAGAGCGGCGGTGGCGCCGTCCCCGGCGGAAGCTTCGGCTCGGGCGGCGGCCCCGGGACGATGAGCGGCGGGAGCTGACCTCCCGCCCTCGACCTACGGGAGCGCCCACTCCGGGACGGTCGCGGTCCCGGGGTCGATGTGCGACAGCCACCCGTCGAGGCCCGCAGGGTCCACGAGCTGATCGGGATGGTGGCCGGGGAGCGCGGACACCACCATCACCGGCATCGCCACGAAGACGAACGAGAGCGACCACCGAGCGAGCCGGAGGTGGCTCGACGGCCGCCACAGCCGCCCGGTGGCTCGCAGCAGCACCATCGTCCCGGCGAAGGAGCCGATCGCGAGCACCAGGGCGGCGGTGATCATCGCCGCCACGTAGCGCAGCCGTCCGCCCCCTGACGCCTGGTAGGTGTCGAACGCGACCCGCTTGTGCTCCACCTCCTCCGCGAGGTGCCACAGGAACATCGTCGCCGCGGTCGGCTCGGCGCCTCGAAGGAGCCGCTGGTTGCGATCGACCCAACGTGCGGCCACGAAGGCGATGGTCTCGAAGGCGGCGGCGAACGCGAGGCCGAAGCGCGGCCCGCGTCGCCGGAGGGCGGCGAACGCCTTGGCGAACCACCGGTCCAGCCCCTTCACGGCGGGAACCCGTGCGGTCAGCAGTTCGTTGAAGCGCCGGTGCTGCGCGTGGTGCTGCGCCTCCTGGGCCACGTAGGCTTCCGCGGCCACGGCTCGGGGGTCGTCGATCGGCACGAGGCCCTCGGCGATCGCGGCTCGGGTGACCGATACGACGTAGGGCTCGGCATGGGGCATGAGCAGCGACACCGCGTCGGCAGCGATCGCCAGCTCCGGCTCGGCCGGGATCCAGACGACGTCGAGGTCGTCGGGCCACGCGAAGCGCAGGCGGCGGAGGGGGAGCGCGGAGCTCATCGACGTTCCCATCGGCAGGTGCGCCCGGCTCGGGAGGATCCGTGCCCACGAACCGCGGCTCGGGCCAGACTCCAACCATGGCCGAACCTCACGACCTCAGCCCGAAGCCCGCCTCCGAGGCCACAGAGGCCGCGAACCGCGCCGCGGGCGCCTTGGCCTTCCTGGTGGGGAGCGACGTGGAGCTCGAGCTGGCTCGGCGGGGGAAGCTCGCCGAGCCGGCATCCGAGCAGGTGGCCCATCCCGGCGGGTGGCCCGTGTGGGACCTGGGCGCGTTCCACTTCGTGGACGGCGATCCTCCCGCGGAGGTGCACCCGAGCCTGTGGGCGCAGGCCAAGCGCAACGGCGTCGCGGGGTTGTTCGAGGTGGCGCCGGGGTTCTTCCAGGTGCGCGGGCTCGACCTGGCGAACATGACCGTCATCGACGGCGACGAGGGACGCATCGTCATCGACCCGCTGACCTCGGCGCAGACCGCCCGGGCCGCGCTCGACCTGGTCGACGAGCACCTCGGCGCGCGCCCGGTCACCGCGGTGATCTACACCCACAGCCACATCGACCACTTCGCGGGTGTCCGTGGGGTCGTCGACGAGGCCGACGTGGTCTCGGGGAAGGTGCGCGTCATCGCTCCGGCGGGCTTCCTGCACGCCGCGGTCAGCGAGAACGTGGTGGCGGGCACGGTCATGACCCGGCGGGCCAGCTACATGTACGGCGCCCTGCTCCCGAAGGGGCCGCGAGGCCACGTCGACGCCGGCTTGGGCAAGGGGGTGCCGCTGCTCGCCGACCAGGGCCTCATCGCTCCCACCGAGGAGGTCGCGGAGACGGGCACCGAGCTGGTGGTGGACGGGGTGCGCATCCGCTTCCAGGTCACGCCCGACACCGAGGCGCCGTCGGAGATGAACTTCCACTTCCCGGACCACCGGGTCCTGTGCATGGCCGAGAACTGCACCTGCACGATGCACAACCTGTACACGCCGCGGGGAGCGCAGGTGCGAGACGCGCTGGCGTGGAGCAAGTACCTCCAGGAGGCCATCGACCTCTACGGGGACGTGACCGACGTGTGCTTCGCCAGCCACCACTGGCCTCGGTGGGGTGCGGAGGCGATCGTGGACCAGCTCGCCATCCAGCGCGACACCTACCGGTACCTGCACGACCAGACGCTGCGGCTCGCGAACCGGGGGCTCGTCGCGAGCGAGATCGCGGAGGAGCTCGAGCTTCCCGAGGCCCTGGCGTCGGCGCCGACGGTGCGGGGCTACTACGGCACCGTCAACCACAACGCCAAGGCCGTGTACCAGCGGTACCTCGGATGGTTCGACGGCAACCCGGCCCACCTGCACCCGCACCCGCCGGTGCCGGCGGCGGAGCGCTACGTCGAGTTCATGGGCGGTGCCGACGCCGTGCTCGACAAGGCCCGTCGCAGCTTCGACGAGGGCGACTACCGCTGGGTGGCCGAGGTCGTGAACCACGTCGTGTTCGCCGATCCCGGCAACGTGGCGGCGCGGCTGCTCCAAGCCGACGCGCTCGAGCAGCTCGGCTACCAGGCGGAGTCGGGCCCGTGGCGCGCCTTCTACCTGACCGGCGCGCAGGAGCTGCGCCACGGGCACCCGCCGAGCACGGGCGCCGGCGGCGGGCCGGCCCCGGATCTCGTGCGAGCCATGACCTCGGAGCTCCTGTTCGACTACCTCGGCGTGCGGATCGACGGGATGGCGGCCTCGGCCCGGGTGTGGCGGTTCGACGTGGTGGTGAGCGACCGCTCGGAGCGCTGGCGTGTGGGCGTGGAGCGGGGTGCGCTGCACGCAGCTCGCGCGGAGCAGGTCGCCGCCGCGCCGGTCGACGCCACGCTGACGCTCACCCACGCCGGGCTCGCGGCGATGGTGTTCGACCAGCGCCCCATCGAGGAGATCGAGGCCAGCGGGGACCTCGCCATCGCTGGGGACCGGGCGGCGCTGCTCGACCTGTGGGCCGTGCTCGACCGCTTCTCCCTCTGGTTCCCGCTGGTGACCCCCTGACAGGTGCGGTCAGCGGCGGGCGGAGCGGAGGATGCGGACCACGGCCTTGAGCTTCGACGAGTCTGCTGGGCGGTCGGCGAACGACAAGGCGCCCGCCATCACGTCGGAGCCGGTGACCACCAGGCCGTGCCCGGGGAGGAGGTGCTCGACGTCGAGGTCGCGCAGCCGGGCTTCGGTCTGGACCGAGAGCCGGCCGTCGACGTACTCGGGGTTGAACCAGCCCCGACCCTCCACGGTCAGCACGCTGTCGCCCGAGAGCAGGGTGCGCGTCGGGGCGTGGTAGAGGCAGGTGGAGTCGTCGCTGTGGCCCGGCGTGGAGAGCACCTGCCAGTCCGGGAGGCCGGGAAGGTGCTCGCCGTCGCGGAGCCACCCCTCGGGCTCGAACGGGAGGCGCACGTCCTTCGCGCTCCAACCGATCTCCTTGCCGGCCTTGCCGATCTCCAGGGTGGTGGCGAGGTCGAAGGGCTGCGTGGCCATCACCGGGAGGATCTGGGCGACGTCCTTCGCGGTGGGGAAGCGGCGGGGGATGGCGCCGGTGCGCATGTCGTCGATCGCGTGGGGGAGCAGCACCTCGGTCCCCGCGTCCGCCCGCAAGGCGGGGAGGCCGCCCACGTGGTCGCTGTGGCCGTGCGTGGCGAGCGCGAACGCGAGATCGCCGACGTCGGCATCGAGGGTGCGCAGCACGTCGGCCACCAGCGGCAGCTGCGACGGAGCCCCGAGGTCGACCACGAACGGCCGACCGTCGCCGCCGTCGTGGATCACGTAGCAGTTGTAGAGCCACTTGGACACGACGGTGACCCCGATGTCGGGCAGGTGGCGGACGACGGGGGCGCTCACCCCGGGACCGCCGGGGTCGTGGCCGTGGCGCCCGGGCCTCGGCGCACCCGCAGGTCGCGGGGGCGCAGCTCCTCGCCGCACTCGGCGCAGGTGGGGATGATCCGGGTCACGTGGTCGCACGATCGGTGGACCAGCTCGACCGGGGAGCCGTCGGGCGATTCCCAGCGGTCGCCCCACTGCCGCAGCGCGGCGATCACCAACCACAGGTCGCGGCCCTTGTCGGTCAGCACGTAGTCGAACCTCGGCGGGTTGTCCTGGTAGGGGACCCTCGCCATGACGCCGTGCTCGACGAGCGCGTCGAGCCGGGTGGCCAGGATGTTGCGGGCGATGCCGAGGCGCTCCTGGAAGTCCCCGAACCGGGTGACGCCGAGCAGGGCATCTCGCACGATCAGCGGTGTCCACCACTCGCCGACGATCTCGAGCGACTGGGCGACCGAGCAGGCCATGTCGTCGAAGCTGGCCCGTCGCATGGGTCACATCCTAGGGAGTTGCATCATGCAACGAGATGGAGGGATCAGCGGGCGGCGTCAGACGCCGCGGCGAGCAGCGCATCGAGCCCAGCGCGGAGCTGGTCGTGGGTGGGCCAGCCGAAGCCCAGGCGGAAGTGGCGGTCGCTGACCTCGAACCAGTGGCCGGGGCCGACGTAGGTGCCGTGGTCCGCGAGCAGGCAGCGGTGGAACTCGGCCTCGTCGACCTCGACGTGCGCTCGGAACCGCACCAGCCCAACCACCCCACCGCTCGGGCGGACCCACTCGAAGGTTCCCTGGCTCGCCATCCAGCCGTCGACGATGGCGAGCCGCTCCCGCACATCGGCGACGATCGGCGGCAGGACGCGCTTGCGCTCGGCGAGGACGCGGCCGGCGATGTGCTCGTCGATCGTGGATCCGCAGATCGCGATCTGCTCCTTCGCGGCCAGCAAGGTCTCGCCCAGGATGGCGTCGGTGGTCACCGCCCAGCCGATGCGGATCCCCGGCAGGCCGTAGGCCTTGCTCATCGAGCTCACGCTGACCACGTTGGGCGACAACGTGGCCGCCAGGGGGATGCGCTCGCCCGTGTGGGTCAGATCGCGATAGGTCTCGTCGACGAGGAGCACGGCCTCGGCCTGCTCGGCCAGCCCGACGAGGCGCTTGAGCTGGTCGACGCTCAGCATCGACCCGGTCGGGTTGTGGGGGCAGGTGACGCTGATGAGGCGGGTCGCTCCGGGGCGGATCTTCGACGCGACCTCGTCGAGGTCGAGGGCCCAGCTGGCCTCGAAGGAGAGATCGACCACGTCGAGGTCGGCGCCGATGGCACGTGGCGTCTCGAGGTTCGTGGCGTAGTTCGTGCGCACGACGATGGCGTGGTCGCCCCGGTCGAGCAGCGAGGTGGCGACGGCGAACAGGGCCGTGGCCGCCCCCGGGGTGACGATGACGTGCTGGGGCTCGAGGCCCTCCCCGGCGGCGGCGACCGACTCCCGCAGCAGTGGGTCGCCCAGGTGGTCGCCGTAGCAGAGGACGAGCTCGTCGAGGTCCAGGTCGAGGCCGAGGTCGGACAGGCGACGATCTGCGACCGAGCTCTCCGAGAGGTTGTTGGCGATCGTGTCGTAGCCGAGCTCCTCGGGCGACTCGACCTCGATGGGCATCCGTCGGTAGCGCACGACGTCAGCCTCCCACGCCCCGTCAGGCGCAGTCGCCGGCAGCGGTCACGGTGCCGTCAGGCCCGACGGACGACCCGGTGGGCAGCTCGCGCAGGAAGCCCTCGTCGACGAGGGCTTGGGCATCGGCCGGGTACTCCCCGTTGACCGCGAAGTACGCCTCCACGGCGGTCTGCACGGTCTGAAGCTCCGCGGCGCACCCGGCGGGGGCGACATCCGAGCCGACCGATCCGTCCGATCCGTCCGATCCGTCGGCTCCGTCATCGCCGGACGAGACCGAACCGCTGACGAGCGAGTCCGGCGCGGTGTCGATCACCCAGCGGCCGTGCTCCTTCACCAGCGGGATCTCGCCGGCGTGGCCGTCGGACGTGACCGCCACGGTGGCTCGGTCCCCGTCGATGGTGCTGCCGGTGACCTCGAGGTGCACGGCATCCATCGAGCTCGCGAGGGCCAGGATCATGCCGACCGAGTCGATGCAGCGTCCGCCGAACGCGGTGCTCAGGTTCTCCCGCTGCGAGTCCGAGAGGAGCTGGCAGAAGGTGTCGGCATCGCCGGTGGCGATCGCCTCGGAGAACGCCTCCACGGTGGCTTCGGGCGAGCGGGAGGTCACGCGCGGGTCGTCGTCCTTGCCGCCCTTCGCGATCACCGCGACGATCCCGGCGATCACGAGGAGCAGGACCACCGCGGCGACGATCGGGAGCTTGCTGCGCTTGGGCAGGGGCCGTGGGGCGGTCGGCCGCGGTGGCGCCGGTGGCGGCGGCACCGCCGGACCGGCCAGCCCCGCACCGGTGAACCCGCTCGGCGCGGTCGGCGATGCCCACGGTGGCGGACCCGGTCCGTCGGGGAGCCCCCTGCCGTCCGCTTCTGGGTCGTCGTTGGACTCGGTCACGGTGCCCTCCGGAGGTCGTGGGCAGTCTCGCACGGACCGGTCTCGGCCGGAGGCCGCGGGGAGCTCAGGCGGAGCGGGCCGCGATGGCGTCGGCGACCGCCAGCACCCGGCGGGCGTTGTCGACGTGGAGGTTCTCGATCATGCGCCCGTTGTGGGTCACCACGCCCTTGCCCTCGGCGATCGCCGCCTCGAAGGTGGCGATGAGCGCGCGGGCGTCCTCGACCGCGTCGGCGGTGGGGGCCCACGTCTCGTTGGCCGGGTCGATCTGGCTCGGGTGGATCAGCGTCTTGCCGTCGAAGCCCATCTGGCGACCCTGGAGGCACTCGGCCGCGAAGCCGTCGGGGTCCTTGATGTCGTTGTAGACGCCGTCGAGGATCACCTTGCCGGTGGCCCGAGCTGCGAGCACGCACAGCCCGAGGCCGGTGAGCAGGGGCTGGCGGCCGGGCACGTGCTCGGCGTGGAGCTCCTTGGCCAGGTCGTTCGTGCCCATCACGAGCACGGTGAGTCGCTCGGACGCGGCGGCGATCTCTTCGGCGTGGAGCATCGCGACCGGGGTCTCGACCATCGCCCAGATCTTCGTGCGGTCGGGAGCCCCGCCCTTCTCGAGCCCGGCCTCGATGGCGTGGACGTCGGCGACGCTGTTCACCTTGGGGACCACGACGGCGGCGGGCCCGGCGGCCGCGATGGCGGCGATGTCGTCCGCGTGCCACGCGGTGTCGAGCCCGTTGGCGCGGATCGTGACCTCCTTGGCCCCGTAGGCGCCGTCGGCCACCAGCGCGCACACGCGCGCTCGCGCTTCGGCCTTGGCATCGGGTGCCACCGCATCCTCGAGGTCGAGGATGAGGGCGTCGGCGTCGAGGCCCTTGGCCTTCTCGAGGGCACGCTCGTTGGCGCCGGGCATGTAGAGGACGGAGCGGCGGGGGAGGATCTCGTCGTCGGCCATCGGATCAGACCTCCAGGCCCACGGCGCGGTACAGCTCGGCGACGTCCTCGTCGCGAGCGGACAGCTCCTTGGCGAGGTCGACCATCACGTGGCACTGCTTGACGGAGGCGTCGTCCTCCATCTTCCCGTCGATCATCACGGCGCCGGTGCCGTCGCCCATCTCCTCGATCACGTGCAGCGCGTGGGCCACGTCCTTCGGGTCGGGCGAGAACACCTTCTTGGCGATGTCGATCTGCACCGGGTGCAGGCTCCACGCTCCGACGCAGCCGAGCAGGAAGGCGTTGCGGAACTGGTCCTCGCAGGCGACCGTGTCCTTGATGTCGCCGAAGGGGCCGTAGAAGGCGAAGATCCCGTTGGCGACGCAGGCGTCGACCATGCGGGCGATCGTGTAGTGCCACAGGTCCTGCTGGTAGATCGCACGGTCGCCGTCGATGTCGCCGTCGACCGGATCCTGGCGGACGAGGTAGCCGGGGTGGCCGCCGCCGACGCGGGTGGTCTTCATCCGGCGGTTGGCGGCGAGGTCGGCCGGGCCGAGGGAGAGGCCCTGCATGCGCGGGCTGGCGCCGCAGATCTCCTCGACGTTCGCGACGCCGCGGGCGGTCTCGAGGATCGCGTGGAGCAGGATCGGCTTCTGCACCCCGGCGCGGGCCTCCAACTGGGCCACGAGGCGGTCCACGTAGTGGATGTCCTCGGCGCCCTCCACCTTCGGGACCATGATCACGTCGAGCTTGTCGCCGATCTCGGTGACCAGGGTGGTGAGGTCGTCGAGCACCCAGGGGGAGTCGAGGCTGTTGACCCGGGTCCACAGCTGGGTGTCGCCGAAGTCGGTGCTCTTGGCGATGTCGACGAGGCCCTGGCGGGCGGCTTCCTTGTTCTCCGCCTTGATGGCGTCCTCGAGGTTGCCGAGGATGATGTCGACCTTCGTGGCGATGTCGGGGACCTTCGCCGCCATCTTCGGGTTGCTCGGGTCGAAGAAGTGGATCATCCGCGACGGGCGGAACGGGATCTCGGTGACCGGCTGGGGCGCACCAGCCGCCAGCGGGCGGAAGAAGTCCTTGGGGTTGCGCATGCGCCAACCCTAGAGATCGTCCGCCGACGCGCCCACTTGACCGTTCGGTCAAGTGGCTGGGCTAGCGTGCGCGGAGATCGCCCGATCGCCGGAGGTGGCCCGATGTACGAGTGGACCGACGAGCAGGAGATGGTGCGCGGCGCCGTCCGCCAGTTCATCGACAAGGAGATCCGTCCCCGCGTCGACGAGTTCGAGCACGGCGACACCCCGCCCTACGAGGTGCTGCGCAAGCTGTTCCGCGACTTCGGCATGGACGTCGCCGCTCGCGACCGCTTCGCGAAGCAGATGGAGTTCGAGAAGGCCGTCGCCGCGGCGATCGAAGCCGGCGAGACGCCGCCCGAGAAGCCCAAGCGAGACGGCGACGGCGGGGCCAGCTCGCTCACCCTCATCCCGATCATCGAGCTCTGCAAGGTCTGCCCGGGCATGGTCACCGCCATGGGCGTCTCGATGGGCCTCACCTCCGCGGCCATCAGCTCCAAGGGCACCATCGCCCAGAAGGAGCGGTGGGTGCCGGAGCTGCTCACCATGGAGAAGGTCGGCGCGTGGGCCATCACCGAGCCCGGCTCGGGGTCCGACGCCTTCGGCTCCATGAAGTCCACCGCGCGGCGCGACGGCGACGAGTACGTCCTCAACGGCTCGAAGACCTTCATCACCAACGGTCCCTACGCCGACACGATCGTGTTCATCTGCAAGCTCGACGAGGGCAACGCGCCGGAGGACCGCAAGATCCTCTCGTTCGTCCTCGACTCGGGGATGGCCGGGCTCGAGCAGTCCAAGCCGCTTCGCAAGATGGGGATGCACAGCTCGCCCACCGGGGAGCTGTTCCTCGACGACGTGCGCGTCGGCATCGATCGCCTCGTGGGCGAGACCGAGGACGTGGCCAAGGGCGGGCGCGAGGGGGCGAAGGCCACCTTCATGCAGGAGCGCTCCGGCGTCGCCGCCATGGCCCTCGGCATCATCGAGGAGTGCCTCGCGCTGTCCGTGCAGTACGCCAAGGACCGGGTGCAGTTCGGCGAGCCCATCGGCAACTTCCAGCTCATCCAGGACAAGCTCGCCCGCATGGAGGTGGCTCGGCTCAACGTCGAGAACCTCGTCTTCCGGACGATCGAGATGTCGGCCGCCGGTCGGTCCATGACCCTCGCCGAGGCGTCGGCGATGAAGCTCTACTCGGCGCGGGCCGCCACCGAGGTCGCCCTCGACGCCGTGCAGATCTTCGGCGGCAACGGCTACATGAGCGAGTTCCGCGTCGAGCAGCTCGCCCGCGACTCCAAGGTGCTCCAGATCTACGCCGGCACCGACGAGATCCAGATCACCCACATCGCGAAGGACCTCCTCCGCCGATAGCCGTTCGCCGCGGGCTGGTGGCTGCGCCCGTCAGGCGCGGTGCCACCGGCCCTTGCCCTCGCCCTTGGCGCGGTACATCGCCCGGTCTGCGGTGCCGAGCAGGTGGTCGATCTCGCTGGACGCCCGGTCGGCGAGGGTGGCCACGGCCACGCCGACGCTGCAGCCGACCCGGTGGCGCGTGCCCTCGACCTCGAAGGGGACGTCGAGCGAGGCGACGATCCGATCGGCCACCCGCTCGGCGTCGGCCGCGGAGGTCAGGCCGGGGCAGAAGACGGCGAACTCGTCGCCACCCAGGCGGGCGAGCAGGTCTCCGTGTCGGACCGCGTCCGACAGGCGGGCGGCCACCTCGGCGAGGACCCGATCGCCGGTGAGGTGACCGTGGCGATCGTTGACGACCTTGAAGTCGTCGAGGTCGCACAGCAGCACGGCGGCGAGCGGTGAGCGGTCGGCCTCGATCGAGCTCGCCAGGTGGGCGCGGTTCGCCAGCCCCGTGAGCGGATCGGTGGTGGCGGCCCGCACCAGGGCCGCCCGGCTCGCGTGCCAGTCCAGCGCGAGCCGCAGGAACTGCATGGCGGTCTCGATGCGTCGCCCATGGGTGGCACCGGGTGGACCGGAGTTCTCGCGCCACACGGTCAGCAGCGCGGCGGGGTGGACCGAACCGGGCGCCGGGATCGGCACCACCCAGAGGGCTTCGATGTCGCGCTTGCGGGCGGCGCTCCCGATCGGATCGGCGAGGGTGCCAGGTGCCAGCTCCAGCTGGAGGGTGGCGCTCCGGTCGGCGGCGAGCCACGGTCCATCCGGGACGAACCGCTCGGTCGGCCAGGCGAGGACCTCCGTGTTGGCTCGGGCCGGGTCCCGCGAGATGTGCTGGTAGGTGCCGTCCTCGTTGCGGACCAGCAGGTCCGCGCGCTGCTCGGCCGAGGTCGCCTCGAACCAGGAGAGGACCTGGTCTGCGAGCTCGTCGAGGGGGGCGCCGGCGGCGAGCGTCGCCATGAAGACCCGCAGGCGCGTCGTGGTCTCGAACGACCGCCCCCACACCAGGTAGACCCCGGACCCGTCGGGCTCGCGCAGGTCGAGGCCGCCGAACTCCAGGTGGGCGTAGCCGTCGAGGTCCTCGTCGTCGGCCAGGCCCGTGCGAACCCGCACCACCATCGACTCCCGCTCCCAGGCGCCGCGGGTGTCTTCGGTCATCGTGCTGGCGACGCTCTCGAGGTCGTCGGGGTGCACGAGGTCGGAGATGTGCGAGGACGGCAGCACGTCGAGGTCCCAGCCCAAGGTGCGGCGCGTGGAGTCGCTCGCCCAGGTGATGTGGCCATCGCCGGTCAGCGCGACGAACAGCAGGGGGCTGTCGTCGAGGAGGCGACGGACGACTTCTCGTTCGAAGAGGCGCTCGGGGATCTCAGCCACGGGGTTCGGTCCGTTCGGGGCCCGCCTGGCCCCGCTGTCACGGTGGGAGCACCGTACTTCGCCACCAGGGCTCGCACCTGGGCCATCGTGCCCGTTCTCGGTCTCATCGTGGTCTCGTTCGGGCACGCTCCGTGGCGCTACGGCGCGACCGCTTCGGACGGTGGCAGCTCCTCGGCGTCTGGCGGCACGACGCCAGCCTCGAGCAGCTGCCGAACCTCGACCACCTTGGCCCCGCTGGCTCGCCACCCGACCACCCGCCACCGGTAGCCGCGCCCGTCGAGGTGGTGCGCGTCGACCAGCCACGGGCGGCGGAAGAGGACGCGGATCGGGATGGCGACCACGGCGAGCAGCAGCAAGATCGCGAGGTCGACGACGGCCACGAGCAGGGGAAGCACCACGAAGATCACGAACGCCACCACGAGCAGGCCGACGATCGCCGCCACGATCCCCTCGCCGATGTCGAGCCCGCAGCCATCCGGGAGACCCGCGTTGTCGCCCACTCGTCGGAAGGTCCGACGCGCTCGGGCCCAGAACCGCTGGCCCAGCCCCTGGCGCCCGAGGCGTGGCATCCACCGCCGCCGGACGGTCCATCCCGGCCCCGACGCCGACGCCGGCACGGGCTCGCTCACACGCCCATGGAGCGCCCGACGATCTCCTTCATGATCTCGGTGGTGCCGCCGTAGATGGTGGTGATGCGAGCGTCGAGGTAGGCGCGGGCGATCGGGTACTCGAGCATGTAGCCGTAGCCACCGTGGAGCTGCACGCAGCGATCGACGACCCGCTTCTGGAGCTCGGTGCACCACCACTTGGCCTCGGCGGCCTCCTCGGCGGTGAGCGAGGCCGAGGAGAGGGCCTCCACGCAGCGGTCGACGAACACGCGGGCGATGTCGATCTCGGTGCGCATCTCCGCGAGCGCGAAGCGGCTGCTCTGGAACGACCCGACGGGCTGGCCGAACGCCTGGCGCTCCTTCACGTAGTCCAGCGTCCAACCCAGCGCGGCCTCGGCAGCGGCGACGCCGGCAGCCGCGATCGACAGGCGCTCCTGGGGCAGGTTGTGCACGAGGTGCACGAACCCCTGGCCCTCGGTGCCGAGGAGGTTGTCGACCGGCACCGACACGTCGGTGAAGAAGAGCTCCGCCGTGTCTTGGCTGTGGAGGCCGACCTTCTCGAGGTTGCGGCCGCGCTCGAAGCCCTCCATGCCCCGTTCGAGCACGAGCAGCGACATCCCCTTGTGGCGCTGGGTGGGGTCGGTCTTGACCGCGACGATCACCAGGTCGGCGTTGATGCCGTTGGTGATGAACGTCTTGGAGCCGTTGACGACGTAGCGGTCGCCGTCGCGGATCGCGGTGGTGGACATCGACGCGAGGTCGGACCCGATCCCGGGCTCGGTCATCGCGATGGCGGTGATGAGCTCGCCCGAGCAGATGCCAGGCAGCCATCGCTGCTTCTGCTCCTCGGTGCACAGCGAGGTGAAGTACGGGATGCAGATGTCGTTGTGGAGGGTGATGCCGAGCCCGGCCCCCCCGGTGCCCGAGCGCTGCACCTCCTCGCCGATGATCATGTTGTAGGTGAACTCCTCGGCGCCGCCGCCCCCGTAGGCCTCGGGCACGTCCATGCCGAGGAAGCCGCTCGCGCCAGCGGCGGCGAAGAGCTCGCGAGGCACGATGCCGTCGCGCTCCCAGTCGAGGTGGTGGGGGACGATCTCCTTCTCGACGAACTGCCGGAAGGCAGCACGGAACAGATCGTGCTCCTCGCTGAACAGGGTGCGCTCCATGGCCGCCATCCTGCCAGGACGGCGAAGGTGCGGACGCGGTGGTCGAGGGAGGTGGACTCGCACGGCTTCGTCGTCACACCCCCTGCGTAGGTTCGGGGGCATGGAACGACCCTGCTGGATGCAGGGGGGAGCGAGACGAACCGAGCTGCACGACGCCCTCGATCGGGTGCTCGACGCGGAGGACAGCAACGACGGCGCGTTGCTCTCGGGCGCGCTCGTCGCGCTCGATGCGGTGCGGCGGGTGCTCGATGGCGCCGAGGTCGGGCTGCTCAGCCACTTCGAGTCGTCGATGGCGTGGGCGACGGGCGGGTACCGGTGCCCAACCTCGTGGGTCGTGGCCAACACCGGCGCGCCCCGCCGGGCGGCCGGGTCGGTGCGGCGGGTGTGCCTCGCTGCGGCGCGGATGCCCCACGTCTCGGTCGCCGCCGGAGCCGGGGCGCTCACCCATGCCCACGTGCGACTCCTCGTCGATGCCCGCGAGGCACCGGTCGAAGCGCTGTTCGATCGAGACGAGGAGGCGTTGGTGGCGGAGGCCTGTGTGCGGACGGCGGACTCGCTGCGCCTGCACCTCGACCGTTGGCGCATCGGAGCGCTCGGCGAGGCGGGATGCAACGAGCCAGATCCACCGGAGCCGCGAAGCGGCGGCAACCGGCTGCGGATCCACCCGGGCTTCGCGGGGTCGGCGCTGTTCGACGGGGAGCTGACCCCGGAGGGCTGGGCGACGGTCGAGGCAGCCATCGACGCCGAGATAGACCGGCTCCGCTCGGAGGGATCGCTGGAGAAAGACCGCCGCTCCTACGAGCAGCTCCGCGGCGACGTGCTCGTCGAGCTCATCGCCCGCGGCGCTGCCCGGCCCGACGCGGTGCCCGGCCGGCCGCTGATCATCGCGGTCGTGGACCTGGACACGCTCCTGCGCCGGGCTGGATGCCCTGACCCGGCAGCGCGCACGGCACGCCGAGCGGAGATCCTCGGCCACGGCCCCGTCGACGACGCCACCGTCGCCGAGCTCCTCACCCGGGCCAACGTCTCGCTCCTGCTCGCCGACCGTGGGGTGCCGCTGTGGTTCGGGCGTTCACGCCGGCTCGCCACCCCCGCCCAACGATCGGCCGCGCTCGCCGCGAGCCACGGGCACTGCTACTGGCCGGGCTGCACCGCTCCTGCGCATCGCTGCGACACCGACCACCTCACCGGGTGGGAGGACGGCGGCTGCACGGACATCGACAACCTC
>JBDIAX010000066.1:0-14334 GCA_039812605.1 Acidimicrobiia bacterium
GATTCTCCCCAGCTCCACCAGCCAAACCGACGACGCACCCATCCGGGATGCGGGTCGGCGCCGAACCACGGGCATGGGATCCTCCCCGCTCCGCGGCCGATCCGCGTTCGCTCTGGTCGGCGTGCTCGCCGCCATCGCCGGGATGGCCGCTGGCCACCTCGTCGCCGGGCTCGTCCTCGCGGATGCTTCGCCCGTGGTGGCCGTGTCCACGACGGTCATCGAGAGCACCCCCGAGTGGCTGAAGTCGTGGGCGATCCGTCGCTTCGGCAACTCCGACAAGGCTGTGCTGGTCGGATCGGTGGTCACGGCGACCCTGATCGCGGCCGCTGGCGCCGGGCTGCTCAGCCGTCGGCGCCCGGCAGCGGGCACCGGCATCGTCGCCCTGCTCGGGGTCGCCGTCGTCCTCGCCGCCCGCAACTCCCCCGCGGTGATCGCCAACACCGACGCCGCGCTCGGCTCATCGGTGCTGCCCGGAGCGGTGGCCACGGTGGTCGCCGGCGCAGCCCTGTGGTGGCTGCGGGGCTTGGCGCTCGGCGCGACCAACGGTTCCGAGGAGCTCCGCCCCGAGCACCCCAGCGACCACGCCGCGACCGGCCACCACCCGGGAGCGGTGGCCCGACGGCGCTTCCTCACCGGGGCCGCGGCGATCGCTGGGGCCAGCGCCACGATGGGCGTGGCCGGCCAGCGCCTCACCCGCCCTGACCCGGTGAGCGAGCTCGGAAGCCTCGATCTCGCCGAGCCTGCCCCGGCGCTGCCCCGTTCCCTCGACGGGGTCGTCCCCGGCATGACGCCGCTGCGCACGCCGCTGCGCGACTTCTACCGCGTCGACACCGCGCTCGTGGTGCCACGCGTCGACCGCGGCTCGTGGTCCCTCGAGGTGTCCGGTGACGTGGAACGGCCACGGAGGTGGACCTTCGACGAGCTCACCACCCAGCTCCCGCTCATCGAGCGCGACCTCACGTTGAACTGCGTGTCGAACGAGGTGGGCGGGCCCTACGTGAGCTCAGGTCGATGGATCGGTGTCCGCACCCGCGACCTGCTCGAGCGAGCCGGCGTTCGGAGCGGCGTCGACCAGATCCTGAGTCGCTCCGCCGACGGCATGACCATCTCCACGCCGCTCGCCGCACTGACCGACGATCGCGACGCCATGGTCGCGATCGCGCTCGACGGCGCAGCGCTCCCGCGGGCGAGGGGCTATCCCGCGCGGCTCCTCACCCCCGGGCTGTACGGGTTCGTCGGCGCCACCAAGTGGCTCGTCGGGCTGAAGGCGACCACCTACGAGGCCGAGGAGGCCTACTGGACCCGTCGGGGCTGGTCGACGGACGCTCCGGTCAAGACCCAGTCACGCATCGACACCCCTCGCAGCTTCGCCGAGGTCCCCGCCGGCACCGTCCGGGTCGGCGGGGTCGCCTGGGCGCAAGGTCGGGGGATCGACCGCGTGGAGGTCCGTGTCGACGATGGTCCGTGGACCGACGCGACGTTGGGGCTCGAGGTGAACATCGACTACTGGCGTCAGTGGTACTGCGATGTCGAGATCACCGCAGCTGGCCGCCACGACCTCACCGTGCGCGCCACCGATGGCGGTGGCCAGGTCCAGACGGCCGAGCGGGCTCGCCCGTTCCCCGATGGGGCCTCCGGCCACGCGTCGGTGTCGATCCGCGTCGCCTGATCACGGCCACGGGCGCGAGCCTCCGGCGAACCACCAATCCGGACCGAGACCGGCTCCGAACACCTCCCGACCTCCACCCCCGAGCGAACCGGAGCCCAACCATGAAGCACCTCGCCCGCACCACCCTCGTCGCCGCAGCTGCGCTGGCCTTGCCGTTCACGGCGGTCGCCTGCAGCAGCGACGACGACAAGGCCGACTCGACGGCCACCGAGGCCCAGGCCACCACCGCACCGACCGACGATGCCCAGGCCACCGAGGACACCTCCTCGATGGACGAGCCGTTCGGCGCTGCCTGCGATGCCGTGCCCGCGGACGGCGCCGGATCGTTCGACGGGATGGCCCAAGATCCCGTCGCCACCGCGGCCTCGAACAACCCGGTGCTGTCGACGCTCGTTGCCGCGGTGAGCGAGGCTGGCCTCGTGGACACCCTCAACAACGCGGAGGACATCACGGTGTTCGCACCGACCGACGATGCCTTCGCCGCCGTCGACCCTGACACGCTGGACGCGGCGATGGCAGACCCGAAGGGCCTGCTCACCGACGTGCTCCAGAACCACGTCGTGGCCGGCCGCCTCACCCCCGAGGACCTCGCGGGCGACCACGAGACCCTCGGTGGCGGGACCATCACGGTCACCGGTTCCGGCGAAGACTTCACGGTCGATGGTTCGGCATCGGTGGTCTGCGGCAACGTCCAGACGGCCAACGCCACCGTCTACATCATCGACGGCGTCCTGCTCCCGGCTTGAGCGAAGCGTGCGGAAGACGGCTAGGAACCAGATCGCCATGGACCTCGCCAGCGTTCCCCCGAAGCCCACCGGCTTCGGGGGAACGTCCGCATCCACCACCGAGGCGGTCCTGCTGCGCCGAGCCGCGACGGGCGACCAAGCGGCGTTCGCCGAGCTCTACGACCTGACCGCCGCCCGCATCTACGGGCTCGTGCGCCGCGTCGTGCGCAACCCCGCCATCAGCGAGGAGGTCGCCCAGGATGCGTTCACCGAGATCTGGCGCCAGAGCGCGCGCTTCGATCCCGACCGCGGATCGGCGATCGGCTGGATGCTGACCATCGCCCATCGACGGGCCGTCGACCGAGTGCGCTCCGAGGATGCGTCGGAGCGCCGCGACGACGCGTGGTCCCGCTCGGTGGAGATCGACCACGATCAGACCGTGGACCACGCCGAGCGATCCATGGACGGGACCCGGATCCGTCGGGCGTTGCGCAACCTGACCGAGGTCCAGCGGCGCAGCATCGAGCTGGCGTTCTACGGCGGCTACACCCACACCGAGGTGGCGGCGCTGCTCGACGTCCCCGTCGGCACCGCCAAGACGAGGATCCGTGACGGACTCATCCGACTACGAGACGAGATGGGAGCGGAGCGATGAGCGCCGAAGACATCCACGCGCTGAGCGGCGCCTACGCGCTCGACGCGCTGGCCCCGAGCGAACGAGCGTCCTTCGAGGAGCACCTGGCCGCCTGCCCGGCCTGCCGTGCCGAGGTGGACGAGCTCACCGACGTCGCCGCGGCGCTGGGCGCCGCGACCCCGGAGGTGCCCCCGCCGGCGCTGCGAGCTTCCGTGCTCGAAGCCATCGACCTCGTCCGCCCGCTGCCGCCGCTCACCGGTACCGGGTCCGACGCCTCCGCGACCACCGACGCCGGAGCCTCCGCCGAGGGGCTGAGCGCACCGGTGGTGGAGCCGCTGCGATGGCACAGCCGGCGAATCCTCGCGGTCGCCGCCGCGCTCGTGCTCCTCGCGGCTGGTGCCCTCGTGGTGACCCGATGGCAGGCGGGGTCGACGGCCACCACGGCGGCGTCCGTCCTCGACGCCCCCGACGCACAGCGCTTCACCCGGCAGCTCGACGGCTTCTCGGCCACGGTGGTGGTGAGCGCGGACCTCGACCGTGCCGTGATCGTCTCCGATGACATGCCGCCCGCGCCCGACGGCACCAGCTACCAGCTCTGGTTCGACCGGCCCGGCCAGGGCATGACCGACGCCGGGTTGATGCCACCGACCGAGGGAGCGCAGGAGGTGCTGCTCACGGGCGATGTCGGTGGCGCGACGGCCGTGGGCGTCACCGTCGAGCCCGCCGGCGGGTCGCCCGAACCCACCTCGGACCCAGTCGCGGTGATCGCGCTCACGTGATCCGAGCTGGGCACGGCCACTGTCACCCGGCTGGTCGAGTCAATCGCCTTCGGGGTCGGTGAAGCTGATCGGGTTCAGCCGCTGATCGTCCAGGGGGTCGGTGAAGCCGTCCGGGATGGGCAGGTCGTGGGTGGTGCGGTAGCGCTGGATGTCGATCACCTCGGAGCGCTGGGTCTTCACCATCGCCTTGGCGAGCTTGACCGTCGTCGAGTCGGACCCGTGGCGGGCCTCGTAGTCGGCCATGTGCAGACCGGCGAGGTGGTGCTCGCACATCAGCGCGATCCACAGCGCTGCCGCGTCGTCACCCTCGGCGTCGGCCAGCTCGGCCATCTGCGCTTCGGTGGCCAGCCCCGGCATCTCGTCGACGGGGTACGGCTCGCCCATCCACCCCATCACGGTGTCGCCGGGCTCCGAGGCGTGGCCGAAGCGCGACAGCGTGGAAGCGAAGACCCCCTGCTCGTAGCGCTGGCCGATGATGATCTCGGTGGCGAACGACTTGAGGCCGCCATCGACCTCTGGCTTGTCGAGCAGCAGCAGCGACATCTGCACGGCTTGGGTGTGGTGCTCGCCCATGTCCTGCATGAACCCGACGTCGACCGTGCTGAGCGGGTCGTCGTTCGATCGCTGGCCCACGACGAACCCGATGGTCGACCCCAAGAAGGCGCACGCGGCCACCAGGACCGCGATCTGCAGGGCGCTCAGCCCCCGTCGCGGCGGCGCGGACGCCGCGACGCTCGCTGCACCTGGCTCGGCCGTGTTCGGGCTCGTGTCGACTTCGCCCGACGTGGCTTCGGTCATGGGATCACCCATCCTCCTGGATCGTCGCCCCCATCCTGGCAGCGACCGGCCGCTCGAAGCAGGGTCGACGGTCCCGCCGCCGTGGTGACCGATGCAACACGCCCCCGTCTCGCCAGCCTACCTACCGGTAGGTAGGCTGGGCTCGCCCTCGCCCACCGCCACGCGGCCAGCACCACGAGCAGGATCACCGATGAACCTCCACGGCATCGAGCGCGCCCCCGACGAGCACATCAACTGGAAGACCTCGATCCCCTTCCTGCTGATCCACGCGCTGGTCCTGCTCACGTTCGTCACCGGCATCACGCCCACCGCCGCGATCATCTTCGCGGTCATGTTCTGGGGCCGGATGTTCTTCATCACCGCCGGCTACCACCGCTACTTCTCGCATCGCAGCTACAAGCTCGGCCGAGGCATGCAGCTCGTGATGGCCTTCGGCGGCGGGATGGCCGCCCAGAAGGGTGCGCTGTGGTGGGCCAGCCACCATCGCAACCACCACCGCTACTCCGACACGGAGCTCGATCTCCACTCGCCGCAGAAGGGCTTCTGGTGGAGCCACGTCGGCTGGATCCTGTGCGACAAGAACAACGCGTGGGACGAGGACGGCATCCGCGACTTCGCCAAGTTCCCCGAGCTGAAGTTCCTGACCAAGAACGACTGGCTGCCCATCTGGTCTGCGGCTGTCGCCTGCTTCCTCATCGGCGGCTGGAGCGGGCTCGTCTTCGGCTTCTTCGGCTCCACCGTGCTCCTGTGGCACAGCACCTTCTTCATCAACTCGCTCGCCCACGTCATGGGCCGCCGCCGCTACGCCACCACCGACACGAGCCGCAACTCCGCCCTGCTCGCCGTGCTCACCATGGGCGAGGGCTGGCACAACAACCACCACTACTACCAGGCGTCGTGCCGCCAGGGCTTCTACTGGTGGGAGTGGGATCCGAGCTACTACGTGCTCAAGGGACTCTCGTTCGTCGGACTCGCGAAGGACATCAAGGAGCCGCCGGCACGGGTCAAGACCGCGGCGCGCGTCCGCGACGGCCAGTTCGACATGGGCATGTTCAAGGCGTACTGGGGCAAGGCCGGCGCGGCGCTGCACAACGTCCGCCTCCATCGCCACTCCGACGACGAGGTCGCCGAGCTGTCCGCCAGCGATCCCGAGCTGGCCACCCGTCGCCAGGAGCTCGAGGAGCTCATCGCCCGCAACCGCGCCGCCCTCGCCGAGCACGTCGCCCACGCGATGACCGCCGCCGAGGAGCTCGGTCGGCTCACCCGCCGCCAGGACCGCCAGGCCGGCACCATCGACTGAGGCCCATCGGCCCACCACCCCGGACGCGAAGCGCCCCAGGCCATCGGCCTGGGGCGCTCTCGGTCTCGGCCGCCGTTCGACGAGCCCCTACTCGAGGCCCTTCTCGAGCTTCACCAGGGCGTCGTCCTCGCTGACGTTGAGGGCGAAGCTGAGCTCGCTCACGAGGATGCCGCGGGCGCGCTCGAGCATCGACTTCTCGGCGGTGGAGAGGCCCTTGCCCTTCTCGCGAAGCGCCAGGTTCCGGACCACCTCGGCCACCTGGTAGACGTCGCCCGACTTCATCTTCTCCTGGTGGTTCTTGAACCGCCGCGACCAGTTGGCGGGCTCGCGCACGTCACGCTTGGCGATGAGTCGGAAGAGGTCGTCGACGTCGGACTTCGAGATCGGCGGACGCATGCCGACCTCGTCGGCCTTGTCGACGGGCACCGACAGCGTGAGGTCCCCGTGCACCATCTCGAGCACGAAGTACTCCTTGGTCTCCCCGTTCAGCTCGCGCTTGACCTTCTTCTTGATGATGGCGGCGCCGTGGTGCGGGTAGACCACGCGATCGTTGACCTTGAAGGACATCGGGCTCCAGTTCCGGGCTCGGGGGTGCCGTCGGGGACGGACCATTGTGCCAGATCCCCGGCGAACCCGGGCAACCGACGCCACCCGCTGCCCGCTGCCCCTCCTCCAACTCGAACTTCGCATGGGACCGTGCCCGAAGCGGCGCGATCGCATCCGAAGTTCGCGTCGGATCCCGACAGGTCAGGAGCGGACGAAGACCGGGAGGTGGCGGCCGTCGGCGAGCGGCTCCCAGGCGACGCGCACCTCGTCGCCCACGGCCACGTCGAGCGCTCCTTCGCCCACCACGTTCGCGAGCATGCGGACGCCCTCGGGCAGGTCCACGAGGGCGACGACGTAGGGCGCCCGACCGGCCATCCCGGGATTCCCCGGGGCCGGCATGGTGGAGCAGGCGTAGACGATGCCGACCCCTTCGGCGGCCACGAACTCGAGGTCGGTGCCGAGGCAGCCCGGGCACGCCTCGCGCGGGAAGTGGATCGCCTCCTCGCACACCGTGCAGCGCTGGAGGACGAGCCGGCGCTCGCGCGCCGCGTCCCAGTACGGCGCCGCGGCCGCCGAGATCGGGGGCTGCAGCCGTTCGGGCGAGCCTTCGGGCGCCTCGACGAGCCTGTCGTGCGCGGTCACGCCGTGGCCTCCGTGCCGAGGACGATCGTGGACATCGCCGAGAGCACGCCGCCCGAGCCGTGCGCGAGCGCCACCTCCGCTCCCTCCACCTGTCTCGCCCCGCACTCGCCCCGCAGCTGGCGAACCGCCTCCACCAGCAGGAAGATCCCGAACATGCCGGGGTGGGTGTACGCGAGCCCGCCGCCGGTGGTGTTCGCGGGGAGCGCCCCACCGGGTCCGAGCACGCCATCGGCCACGAACGCCCCGCCCTCGCCCTTCGCGCAGAACCCGAGGTCCTCGAGGAGCAGCAGGACCGTGATCGTGAACGAGTCGTAGATCTGGGCGACGTCGACGTCGGCAGGCGTGAGCCCCGCGGCGGCGAAGGCCAGCGGCCCCGACACCGCGGCCCCCGTGGTGGTGAGGTCTGGCATCTCGCTGATCATCGAGTGGGTGTGGCACGTGCCGGTGCCGAGCACGAGCGCCGGCGGCTTGCGCAGCGTCCCAGCCCGCTCGGCGCTGGTGAGCACGACGGCACCGGCACCGTCGGTGACCAGGCAGCAGTCGAGCTTGCGAAGCGGTGACGCCTGCACCGGCGAGGCCAGGACGTCGTCCACGGTGATGAGGTCCTGCAACCGAGCGCGAGGGTTCATCGCCGCCCATCGCCGGGTGTCGACCGCGATCTGGGCCAGCTGCTCGGCGGTGGTGCCGAACTCGTGCATGTGCCGGCTCGCGGCAAGCGCGTAGGCCCCCATCGGCATCCGCATGGCGTAGGGCAGCTCCCACTCCGCGGTGGCGGTGGGACCGGGGATGGCCTGGCGGCTGGTGTAGCCGGACCCGCCGCGCTTGAAGTTGGACCGCGGCGTGGCGGCGTAGACCACCACCGCCACGTCGCACAGGCCCAGCGCGATCGCTGCCGCCGCGTGCTCGACGTGGATCTCGAAGCTGGAGCCACCGGTGATGGTGGAGTCCGTCCACCGGGGAGCGATGCCCAGGTACTCGGCCAGCTCCATCGATGGGGCCCAGCCCGGCGAGGTGGCACACGCGATGCCGTCGACGTCACCGATCGTGAGCCCGGCGTCCTCCAGCGCTTCGCGGATGACCTGCACCTCGAGCGCCCGCACCGAGCCGTCGAGCTCCCCGGTCGGCGACACCGCGTCGGCGACACCGACGATGGCCGCTGCCCCTCGCATCCCCCGGTCGACCACGTTCTTGCACTCCTACTGCAAACTTCTCGTCTGGGAGGGTAGCCTCGGCCCGATGAGCACGGACACCCCGCCCGAGGTCCTCGGGCTCAACCCGTTCGAGCCGGGCTACTTCGACGACCCCTACGCACAGTACGCGGCGGTCCGAGAGGCCATGCCGATCCACAAGTCCCCCATCGGGTCCTGGCTGGTGACCCGCTGGGCCGACGTCCACACGCTGCTGCGCAAGCCCGGCACCTCCGTCGAAGACCGCAACATCACCACCGAGGGGCTGTCACGGCGCGAGCGCATGGAGGAGCTGCGAGCCAAGGCCGGGCTCGAGCAGGGCCCAGGCCGGAGCCTGGCCATCTTGAACCTCGATCCGCCCGACCACACCCGGATCCGTCGCCTCGTGTCCAAGGCGTTCACCCCCCGGGCCGTCGAGCAGATCCGCCAGCAAGCCCGCGACATCACCGACCAGCTCCTCGACGGCCTCGCCGAGCACGGAAGCGAGCCGGTCGACCTCGTGTCGGGCCTCGCCTTCCCCCTCCCCTTCGCGGTCATCAACGCCATGCTCGGCCTGCCGGGCGGAGCCGACGCCGTGCACCTCCGCGAGCTCTCCCACACCATCACCCAGGTGCTCGATCCGCTCCTCGTGATGCAGAACGGCGAGGAGATCCTCCGGGCGTCGGTCGAGATGCGCGACATCCTCGCCGAGGCCATCGCGTGGAAGCGAGCGCAGGACCACGACGACCTGCTCACCGCGCTCATCCAGGCGGAGGACGAAGGTGACGTGCTGAGCGACGCCGAGCTGCTCGAGAACGTGGTGCTGCTGTTCCTCGCCGGCCACGAGACCACGGTGAACCTCATCGGCAACGGCGTGAACGCGCTGCTCGACCACCCCGCGCAGCTCGCCGACCTGGTGGCCGACCCGACGCTCGACACCAACGCGGTCGAAGAGCTCCTCCGCTGGGACAGCCCCGTCCAGTTCTCCCGACGGATCGCGCTCGAGTCGATCGAGATGCACGGGTTCACCTTCGAGCCGGGCGAGCTGGTCATGACCTGCCTCGGCGCGGCCAACCGCGACCCCCAGAAGTTCGGCCCCACCGCCGGCGAGCTCGACCTCCGCCGAGCCGACGCCCGCGAGCACGTCAGCTTCGGTTCCGGCGTCCACCACTGCCTCGGTGCCGCGCTCGCCCGCCTCGAAGGCCAGGAGGCCATCGGACGCCTGGTGCGCCGCTTCCCGGCGATGGAGCGCGGCGGCGCCCCCACCCACAACCAGCGCATCGTGCTGCGCGGCTACGACGCGCTCCCCGTCGTCGTGCGCTGAGCCGACCGAGGCGCCCGCGCTTCCGAACCCCGGCGCTCCGTCGACGATCGGTGGTGGTGGTGGTGCGCCTCGGCGAGGTCAGACGTCGAGGAAGCGCCGCGTCGCGAGGGTCGAGCTGAGCACGCTCAGGACCACCGCGATCACGCTCACGGCGATGCACGCCAGCAGCACGTCGCCGCTGTCGACCGCGAACGGCTCCAGCAGGTCGAGCGCCGGGCCCCGGTCGATGAGGTCGTCGATCCACCGCTGGGCGAGGAACACGAAGCCGACCGCCAGCAATCCGCCGATCAGGCCCTGCACCAGGCCTTCGAGCATGAACGGCACGCGGATGAACCAGTTGGTGGCCCCGACGAGCTTCATGACCTCGATCTCGCGCCGGCGAGCGAACATCGCGGTGCGCACCGTGTTGAGGATCAGCAAGGCCGACGCGGCCAGCAGGAGCGCGCCGAACACCGTGAGGCCCTGGTTGAGGAAGTCGCTCATCCCCTTCAGCTGGCGGATGACCTCGGTGGCCGCCGAGACCTCATAGACGCCCGGCTGCTTGCGGTAGTAGTTGACGAGCTCTTGGACGGTGGTGACGTCGCTCTCGGTGGGCTTGACCCGGAAGCTGGTGGGGAGGTCGTCGGCGGTGACGTTCTCCAGCATCGTGTCCTGGCCCTTGAAGAGCTCCTTGAAGTCCGCGTACGTCTCGTCGCGGTCCACGTAGGTGATCTCACGCACCCGGGGGTTGTCCTCGAGCGAGGTGCGGACATCGGCGAGCTGGTCCTTCGAGATGTCCGGGTCGACGTACACGATGAACTCGACGCCGTTCTGGTACCGCGAGGTGAGGTTCTGGGCGCCCTGGCGGACGAGCACGATGGTGCCGACGATGGCGAGGGTGACGAACACGGTGAGGATCGACGCCACGGTCAACGTGATGTTGCGGGCGAGGTTCGCCGTGGTCTCTCGGACGACGTAGTTGGCGTTGATGGCCATCGGGCTGCCCTACTCGTAGACGCCGCGGGCTTGATCTCGGATGATGGAGCCGCGGTCGAGCTCGATCACCCGTCGACGCATGGTGTCGACGATGCTGCGGTCGTGGGTGGCCATCACCACCGTGGTGCCGGTGCGGTTGATGCGGTCGAGCAGGCGCATGATGCCCACCGACGTGGCCGGGTCGAGGTTGCCGGTGGGCTCGTCGGCGAGGAGGATCAACGGGCGGTTGACGAACGCCCGAGCGATCGACACGCGCTGCTGCTCGCCGCCGGAGAGCTCATCGGGGTAGTTCTTCTGCTTCTTCGAGAGGCCCACGAGCTCGAGGATCGCCGGCACCTGCGTCTTGATGACGTGCCGCGGTCGGCCGATCACCTCGAGCGCGAAGGCGACGTTCTCGTACACCGTCTTGTTGGTGAGGAGCTTGTAGTCCTGGAACACGCAGCCGATGTTGCGACGCAGGTACGGGACCTTCCAGCTGCTCAGCTCGCCGATGTCCTTGCCGGCCACGAAGATCCGACCCGACGAGGGCTCCTCCTGCTTGTTGAGCAGGCGGATCATGGTGCTCTTGCCGGACCCGGACGGCCCCACGAGGAACACGAACTCGCCCTTGTTGATCTCGCACTCAGCCTCGCGAAGGGCGACGACATCGCCCTTGAAGACCTTGGAGACGTTTTCGAGCTTGATCATGCGGGAGGGACACCTGGCAGGCGGTGGAGCAGGCCGGAGAAGCGGCCGTGAACGAGGCGCGACGCCGAGGCGACCCTACTTCAGGGGTGCTCGCGTTCCGCGGCACCCGATCCAGCGAACCTGAGAGTTCGCGACCCCCTACGCGTCGAGCGACTGCGCGCGCTGCCAGCGCAGGTAGGCCTCGATGAAGTCGTCGATGGCACCGTCGAGCACCGCGTCGACGTTGCCGGTCTCGTGCTCGGAGCGCAGGTCCTTCACCATCTGGTACGGCTGCATCACGTAGGAGCGGATCTGCGAGCCGAAGCCCACCGAGCTCTGCACGCCTCGGATCGCGTCGAGCTCCGCTTGGCGCTCCTGGCGCTGGAGCTCGGCCAGCTTGGCCTTCAGGTACTCCATCGCCTTGTCCTTGTTCTGGTGCTGGCTGCGCTGGTTCTGGCAGGTGGCCACCAGGCCGGTCGGCAGGTGCGTGAGGCGGACGGCCGAGTCGGTGACGTTCACGTGCTGGCCACCAGCACCCGACGAGCGGTAGGTGTCGACGCGCAGGTCCTTGTCCTCGATGACGATGTCGGGCACGTCCTCGAGCAACGGGGTGGCCTTCAGCGCGGCGAACGCCGTCTGGCGCTTGCCCTGCGCGTTGAACGGGCTCATCCGCACCAGCCGGTGCACCCCGTGCTCGCTGCGCATGAGGCCGTACGCGTACCGACCGCGGATGATGAAGGTGGCCGAGGAGATGCCAGCCTCGGACCCGGGCGACACCTCGTCGACCTCCACGTCGAGGCCGCCACGGCGCTCGGCCCAGCGCAGGTACATGCGCAGGAGCATGTTGGCCCAGTCCTGGGCGTCCGCGCCCCCCTCGCCAGCCTGGACCTCGCACAGGACGTCGAGCTCGTCGTGCTCGCCCGTGAACAGGCTTCGCAGCTCCAGGGCCGAGAACTCCGACGCGAGGTCGGCCAACGTCGCCTCGACCTCCGGAGCGACCGAGTCGTCGCCCTCCTCCCGCGCCAGCTCGGCGAGCGTCTCCGCGTCGTCGATGCGCTCGGCGAGGCCGTCGAAGCGCTCCAGGTCGTCGTTCACCGCGGCCAGCTCCCCGGTGACCTGGCGGGCCCGATCGGCGTCGTCCCACAGGTCGGGCCGGGACGCTTCCACCTCGAGCTGGGGTTGGCGGGCGCGCAGGTCGTCGACCTTGAGGTAGGTCGACGCCTCGCCGAGGCGCTTGCGCAGGGCGCTGATGTCGTCGCTGACGTCTCGCATGGTCCTCCGATCCTGCCCCATGGGACCCCGGTGGGGAGAACCCTGATCGCGGCGGCACAATGGGGGCATGGAGGCGATCGCCCCACCGGTGTTCCTCTACGACGGCGACTGCGCGTTCTGCTCCTCGTGCGCGCGGGCGCTGGAGCGCTGGGTCCCGACGGCCGCCACCTCGGTGCCCTGGCAGTGGACCGACCTCGACGAGCTGGGCGTCACCAGCGCGCAGGCCGACGCCTCGGTCATCTGGGTCATCGACCCGCTCCGGCACACCTCCGGACCCGAGGCGTTCGCCGACCTGCTGCGATCGAGCCCTCGGCGCGGCTGGCGGGCCGCGGGGTGGCTGCTCGACCGTCGCCCCGTGCTGCTGGTCGCGTGGCCCATCTACCGGTGGATCGCTCGGAACCGCCACCGCATGCCGGGTGGCACGGCGCAGTGCGCGCTCCCCCACGCCGAACGCACCGGCACGCCGCCATCCGACGGGTGACCGTCGGACGCGGCGCGAGCGCGTGCGACGATCCCGCCGGCCTCCCGGAGGCGCCTGCGACGAGCTCCGGCTCCACGAGGACCTCGTCGTCGTCTCCCCTCGGACCGCTACCACGGTCAGCCCAAGGGGGTGCGCCTCTCGGGAGGCCAGGTCGGTCGCACGACCGGTCCCGCCACCGGCCGTGCGAGATCAGCTCGCCTTGATGCCGCGCCAGTCGTTGCCGAGGCGGTGCTCCCACGGCAGCAGCGGCCGGGGAAGGCCCATCTCAGCTCGCGCCCACGGCAGGTAGCGCTTCGTCCCCTCCACCGTGGTGCGTGCCTCCGACGGCATCATCGGACGATTGGCCTGGAAGCCGTCGATCCACTTCCACGCGTACAGGGACTTGGTCTCGGTCATGGGCGTGACGGTACGGCTGGCGGTTCTCCCCGGCGTTTCCCGACCGTTGGCAGTTGGTTGCCGCTCCCTGACTCACATCTGACCCGCGGCACGCCAGACCCCGCCGTGTGGCGCGCCGAGGGTCAGCTGACGGCGAGCGTCAGCTGCCGTGGCACTGCTTGAACTTCTTGCCGCTGCCGCAGGGGCACGGCGAGTTGCGAGGGGTCTTGTCCCAGTCGGACTTCACGACCGGGGTGTTGACGACGTCGTCGACGACCGGGGCCGGGCCACCCGCACCTTCGGCGGCCGCCTGCGCTCGAGCGGCCGCGGCCATGCCCCCGGTGTCGGCCGACGGGTCGTCGGGGCCGGAGGTCGACAGGTTGCTGACGTCGTTGGCGGCCTGCGGCTGATCGACCACGACCTGCACGTGCATCACGTACTTCACGAAGTCGGTGGCGATGGACTGCATCATCTCGCCGAACATCTCGAAGCCCTCGCGCTGCCACTCGACGAGCGGATCGCGCTGGCCCATGGCCCGGAGGTTGATGCCCTCCTCGAGGTAGTCCATCTCGAGGAGGTGCTCGCGCCAGTGCTGGTCGATGATGTTGAGCATCACCTGGCGCTCGATGTCGCGCATCGTCTCCTCGCCGAGGTCCACCTCGCGCTGCTCGTAGTAGGTGAGCGCTTCGGTGCGCAGCACCTCGCGGAGCTCGTCGGTGTTGCGGACCTCGCCGAGCTCGTCGATGGTGAGCTCGGTGGGCCACAGGCTGCCCACCTCGCTGTGCAGCCCGTCGAGGTCCCACTCGTCGTCCACCTCGGCCACGCAGAACGTGGTGACGGCGGCGTCGATGGCGTCGTCGAGGTAGTCGATGGTCTCCTCGCGGAGGTTCGCCTCGTCGAGGATCTGGTCGCGGCGCTTGTAGATGACCTTGCGCTGCTCGTTCATCACCTCGTCGTACTTGAGCACGTTCTTGCGGATCTC
>JBDIAX010000067.1:0-14045 GCA_039812605.1 Acidimicrobiia bacterium
GATCTGGTGCTCACGGGCATGGAGCTGCTCTTCTACCGAAACCTCGGCGATGGCACCTTCGCCGAGGAGGCGGCCGCACGGGGCCTTGCGCTCGCCGGGAACCTGCACAACCCGATCGCCCTGGACATCGAGGGCGACGGCGACGAGGACCTCTTCGTCGCCTCGATGACCGGAAGCCACCTCTTCGAGAACGACGGCGAGGGTCGGTTTCGCGACGTGACCACCGAAGCGCTCGGCGACGACTTCGTCGGCCCCACGAGCTGGGGGTGGATCGCCGAGGTCGCGGACTTCGATCAGGACGGCGACGACGACATCTGGCTCGGCCGCTGGTACTACCGGACCCAGCTGCTCGTGAACCACGGTGACGGTACGTTCGAGCGCCACGGCGACGACGTGGGGATCGATGCCCGGGTGGTCGCGGAGGATCCGGCGCAGATCAACGATGCAGACGCGTACGCCGGCCTGCTCGAGGAGGGCGACGATGCGCGGGAGAACACGATGGGCCTCCTGGTCGCCGATCTCGACATCGACGGCTTCCCCGACGTGGTGATCGGCCCCGGGACCCCGGTCGACGCCAACCCAACCATCGTGTATTGCGGCGTGCCCGGCGTGCAGGTGCGCTTCGAGCGATGCAGCGAGCCGGTCCGAACGGCTGCCGGGCTCGGGCGGGGCCACGGTGCCACCGCGGGCGACATCGATCACGACGGTGATGTCGACCTGATCCTCCTCCCGGGCGGGTTCCCGCCCTTCGACGTCTCCACCGGCCAGGACACGCGCGAACCGCCGGTGGTGCTGCTCGGGACCACCGGTGGCGACGCCACGGCTCGGATCCGCCTCCGGCCCAGCGCCGCTGGCCTTCCCGTGGAGTCCTCCCGCATCGAGGTGCGTTCGGGCTCGGACCGCCACTTCGGCACGATTCGCTCGGCCCACGGCTTCGAGGACATGACGCCACCCGAGCTGGTCGCGCCCGTGTCCGGCACGGCAGAGGTCACCGTGACCTGGCCCGATGGGTCGACCTCGAAGGCGGAGGTCCAGCCCGGCGATGCCCTCACGTTGGTGCGGCCGTGAGCCTGGTGGCGCGTGGGGTGGTCTTGGCGGCGGCATTGGGCTGGCTCGCTCCGGGAGCGCACGCCACCTCGCCGGCGGCGCGACCCGACTCGGGTCCGGTGCGGATCGAGGTCGACGCTCTGACCGACGCCCCGGGCCGCTGCGAGCCGGGATCGGCGGGGGATTGCACCCTGCGAGCTGCGTTGCAGTCTCCGCGTCCGGCCGGTGAGCAGCTGGTCGTGCAGCTGCCTTCGGGGGTCCTGCTCCAGACGAGCTTCGCCCCCTTCGAGGTGGCGGGATCGGTGGAGGTGCGCGGCGCACCCGAGGGGACGGTCATCGTGTCGAGCGGAGCGCACCGGGTCTTCTCGCTGGCCCCAGGCTCGACGTTGCGCCTCTCCGGACTGCAGGTGGAGGGAGGCGATCCGTCGGTGCGGACCGGGATCGGCCCGGCTCGCCTCGAGCTGCGAGACGTTCGGGTGGGCGCGCTTCCCGGCGCCACGGCCGAGCCGGACGACCCCGGGGCCTTCTGCGGGCCCAGCGCCGAGGCGTTGACCGCGCTCCCGGTGGCTCGTGCCGACGTCACCGATCCGCTGGGTGCCCGCTCGCTCCCGGGTGGCCTCGCCTGAGTCGAGCGGTCAGGTGCCGAAGGCGGAGATCAGGTACTGGTCGCCGAACAGCGCGAGCACGAACGTCGCCTGGACCGCGTCGTCGGTGCCGGGCTCGCGGACGTGGGTCCGCAGCACGAGCTGGGGCACCGCCTTCGGGTTGGCGCGCAGCAGGTCGATCTCGGCATCGATGACCTCGACCTTGGCATCGAGCGTCTCGACCGCTGCGCCGCCGCTGATCTGCGTGGTGACGTCTTCCAGGCGCGCCCCGGCAGCGCCGGTGGACGCGAGGTTCGCGTCTCCGGCCCGGATGGCCCGCCGTTCGATCTCCAGGTCCTCGAGGGCCTGCACGAGGATGCCGTGCGCGTCGTCGTCGGTGATCGTGGCCTGGATCGTGCGGAACGCCTCCGTCTGGGTGACCGGAGGAAGGTCCTGCTGCGGCAGTTCGATCGTGGGACGCCGGGCGGCCACGTCGGCGGCAGCGGGGTCCGGGCGGGCCGGGATGCCGGCCAGCACCATCGCGGCGGCGGCCACGGGCACCGCCGCGGCGAGCAGCGCGGTGCGCAGCACCGGTGCTCGACGTGGTGCTCCAGCGCGACGGCCTGCGAGCTGACGCAGCCAGGTCGCCAGGTCGTCGTCGGCGGCGCCCGGTGCCGGGAACCACCGGTGCAGCAGCAGCGGCCACGCGGCGTTCCAGATCACCAGGCCCGAGAGGAACCCGACCTTCGCGGCGAACTCGGTGCCCTGGGGTGCCATCAGCAGGGCGGAGGTGAGGCCGATGCCGGTCCCGAACACCGCCCGGCCCACCCGGCCCGTCGGGGTGGTCTTCGGGTCGGTGATCATGAAGAAGGCGAAGATGAACACCTCGGGCGACGACACGATCGTCTTCCAGAACACCATCCCCTCGGCCGGACCGAAGCTCCAGCGGGCGGCCATGGCGTGGCCGGTGGCGGCGAGCACGCCGAGCGACGCGGCGAACGTGACGTAGAAGCTGATCGCCATCGTTCGCAGGCCGAGCCGGGCGGTGACCGCGCTGCCCCCCACGATCAGCGCGACCAAGGTGATGAGCAGGCCGAGCGAGCGGGGGCCGAACCAGAAGTCCTGCGGGTTGATGCGGCGGGTCCCGAGCGCCAAGAAGCCGAGCACCAGCACGATGTTCGAGGGGTTGAAGATGTGGCGGCCCTGGAAGCGGACGTAGCGCTTGATCACCAACGCGGCGAGCGAGATGCCGAAGAAGTAGTACCAACCGTGGAGGCTCCACCAGTCGCCGTGGACGGTGCCGTTCGCCCGGAGGAGCAGGGCGATGCCGTTGCCGGTGAGCAACGCTCCCGCCGGCCACGCGATCGTGCGGTCCCGGCGCATCCCCTGGGCCACCTCGATGGCCCCGCAGGTGAGCCAGCAGATGAGGATCTGCGCGATCGACAGCTCCCACCGGAACCACACCTGGCCGCAGAGGTGGACCACGAGCAAGATCAGCGAGTTCTGCAGCCGAGGGTCGGCGAGGCTCGGGCCCACCAGCCGGTAGCCGCGCCACGAGGGTCCCGTCGCGGGGC
Source organism: Acidimicrobiia bacterium (assembly GCA_039812605.1). GTDB lineage: Bacteria > Actinomycetota > Acidimicrobiia > Acidimicrobiales > Iamiaceae > Aquihabitans. The sequence goes on from JBDIAX010000067.1 coordinate 3,206, forward strand.
CGCCGTGGGTGGGCGCGGTGCCGCCGTCGGCGAGCGGCGCGTCGAGGTGGTCGACCGCTGGGTGCGCCCCCATCTCCACCACGAGCCTCCCCACGCTCCTCGGATGCGGCCGCATCGCCGGCCACCGCCGCTCGGCGGCGGCTTGCGTCGCCATGTTTGCCCGATCGGCGCGGCGTCGCAAGGGCGCCGACCCGCTTTGGACACGACCACGCCGCCCCGATAGTGTCTCTCCCTCGTTGCCCGGAGGTCCGCACCGAAGGGCATGGTTCCCAGGCCTCGGCCTGCAAACCGACGTCCCCGGCGGCCTGCTCGCAGGTACCCCGGGGCACAACCGAACTGGCGCTCCGCCGGGCCTGGCCCGAGCGGAGCGTCCGCGTGAACGGCCCCCGTTCCTCCGCGACCGAAAGACGCACGCATGGCAACCAAAGCGATCGTCGGCCAGAAGGTCGGCATGACCCAGATCTGGGACGAGCAGAACCGGATGATCCCGGTCACCGTCCTCGAGGTCGCCCCTCTTCGCGTCGTGCAGATCCGCACGCCCGAGAAGGATGGCTACAGCGCCCTCCAGGTGACCTTCGGCAACAAGAAGGCCACGAAGCTGACCAAGCCGGTCGCCGGCCAGTACGGCGACGTGGCTCCCGGCGAGCGCCTCGTCGAGCTGCGGCTCGACGACGTGTCGGGCTACGAGGTCGGCCAGGAGATCACCGTGGCCGAGCTGGCCGACGGCGACAAGATCGACGTCACCGCCGTCAGCAAGGGCAAGGGCTTCGCCGGCGCCATGAAGCGCCACGGCTTCGCCGGCCAGCGGGCCAGCCACGGTGCTCACCGGGTGCACCGTGCGCCCGGCTCGATCGGCATGTGCGCCACCCCGGCCCGCGTCTTCCGCGGCACCCGGATGGCTGGCCGCACCGGTGGCGAGAAGGTCACGACGATGAACCTCACCGTCGTCTCCGCCGACGCCGAGCGCAACCTCCTGCTGGTCAAGGGCGCCGTCCCCGGCCCCAAGGGCGGCCTCGTGCTCGTCCGCAACGCCGTGAAGGGTGGGAAGTGACCATGGTCGACGTCCTCAGCACCTCCGGGAAGAAGGCCGGCACCGTCGAGCTCGACGAGACCTACTTCGGCATCGAGCCCAACGTGGCCGTGATGTCGCAGGTGGTCACCGCCCAGCTCGCCGCCCGCCGCTCCGGCACCCAGTCCACCAAGACCCGTCGCGAGGTTCGCGGCGGCGGCGCCAAGCCCTGGGCCCAGAAGGGCACCGGCCGCGCTCGCGCCGGCTCCTCGAGCTCGCCCATCTGGCGCGGCGGTGGCGTCGCGCTGGGCCCCAAGCCCCGCAGCTACGCCCAGAAGACGCCCAAGAAGATGGTGCGCCTCGCCCTGCGCTCGGCCTTGTCGGACCGTGCCGCCGACGGCAAGGTCCTCGTGGTCGACTCCTGGGACTGGGAGACCCCCAAGACCAAGGACGCCAAGGCTGCCCTCGCCGCACTCGGCGTCGAGGGTCGCGTGCTGGTGGTCCTGAACGACGGCGACGGCGTGGCCGCCCGCTCGTTCCGCAACCTCACCGAGGTGCAGATCATCAACGCCCGTGAGCTCAACGCCTACGACGTCCTGGTGAACGACGTGGTCGTCTTCACCAAGGACAACCTGCCCACCACGGCGAGCGCCGAGGAGGAGGCCAAGTGAAGGACCCCCGCGACGTCATCATCCGGCCGGTCGTGTCGGAGAAGAGCTACGCGCTCATCGAGCAGAACGTCTACACGTTCGAGGTGCATCCCAGCGCCGCCAAGCCCGAGATCCGCAGCGCGGTCGAGGAGATCTTCGGCGTGAAGGTCGCCTCGGTGAACACCCTCAACCGCAAGGGCAAGTCGGTCCGCAACCGCCGAACCGGCAAGGTCGGCAGCCGCCCCGATCGCAAGCGGGCCATCGTCACCCTCGCCGAGGGCGACTCCATCGACCTCTTCAAGGAGGCCTGATCGCCATGGCGCTCCGCAAGCGCAAGCCCACCAGCCCCGGGCGTCGGTTCCAGACGGTGTCGGACTTCTCCGACATCACCAAGACCACGCCCGAGAAGTCGCTGCTCGTCTCCAAGTCGGGCACCGGCGGCCGCAACTCCTACGGCCGCAAGACCGCTCGCCACAAGGGCGGCGGCCACAAGCAGCAGTACCGCGTGGTCGACTTCCGTCGCACCAAGGACGGCGTGCCGGCCAAGGTCGCGGCCATCGAGTACGACCCGAACCGCAACTGCCGCATCGCGCTGCTGCACTACCTCGATGGCGAGAAGCGCTACATCCTCGCTCCCCGCAACCTCAGCGTGGGCGACACCGTGCAGAGCGGCCAGGGCGCCGAGATCCGTCCCGGCAACGCCCTGCCCATGCGCTACATCCCGGTGGGCACCACCGTGCACAACGTGGAGCTCAAGCCCGGTGGCGGCGGGAAGATGGGCCGCTCGGCGGGCACCAGCGTCCAGCTGGTGGCCAAGGAGGGCGACTACGCCACCCTGCGCCTGCCGTCCACCGAGATGCGCCGCGTCCCGATCGACTGCCGCGCCACCGTCGGCGAGGTCGGCAACGCCGAGGCCGAGCTGATCAAGATCGGCAAGGCCGGCCGCAACCGCTGGAAGGGCGTGCGCCCCCAGACCCGTGGCGTGGCCATGAACCCCGTCGACCACCCCCACGGTGGTGGCGAGGGCAAGACCTCGGGTGGTCGCCACCCGGTGTCGCCGTGGGGCCAGAAGGAAGGCCGCACCCGCGACAAGACCAAGCCGTCCCAGAAGCTCATCGTCCGTCGTCGCCGCACCCGCGGCTCGCGACGGTAAGGCCAGGAGTTCGAGATGCCTCGTTCACTCAAGAAGGGCCCGTTCATCGACGACCACCTCCTGAAGAAGGTGGACGCCCTGAACGAAGCCGGCGAGAAGAAGGTCATCAAGACCTGGTCGCGCCGATCCACGATCATCCCCGACATGGTCGGCCACACCATCGCCGTCCACGACGGTCGCAAGCACGTCCCGGTGTACGTCACCGAGTCGATGGTCGGCCACAAGCTCGGCGAGTTCGCCCCCACCCGGACGTTCAAGTTCCACGCCGGGCAGGAGCGCAACGCGAAGGGCCGGCGCTGATGGCTACCTCCGGCAAGCAGATCGCGGCGGTCCGCGAGACCCGCAAGGGCGCCACGATCCACAAGACCAACGAGCGCCCGGGCACCCGCGCCCAGGTCCGCTACGTGCGCGTCTCCGCCTACAAGGCCCGGGAGGTGCTCGACCTCATCCGTGGCAAGCACGTGGCGGATGCCGACGAGATCCTGCAGTTCGTCGAGCGCGACATCGCCATCATCATCCGCAAGGCGCTGGCCTCGGCGGTGGCGAACGCGGTCAACAACGACGGCCAGGATCCCGAGGCCCTGTTCGTGTCGGCCTGCTACGCCGACGAGGGCCCGACCCTCAAGCGCTGGCGCCCCCGGGCCCGTGGCCGCGCCACCCGCATCCGCAAGCGCACCTGCCACATCACGATCATCGTCAGCCGCATGGCCGAGTCCGACCTCAAGGTCCGCACCGAGCGTGAGGCCCGCCAGGGTCGTGCCGGTGGCGGCACCGCTGGCCGGGCATCCCGTCGGGCCCGCGTCGCCAAGAGCCGCAAGGCCGAGGCCGCGCACGACCACGATCACGATCACGATCACGACCACGATCACGACCACGCCGAGGAGGCGCCGGTCGACGAGGTGGTCGAGGACGCCGCCGAAGACGAGGCCCCCGAGGCCGAGGTCGAGGCGACCGAGGACGCGGCCGACGAGGCCACCGAGCCCGCCGCGGAGGCTGGCGACGACGAGGCCGACGACGCCGAGAAGAAGGACGAGGACTGATGGGCCAGAAGGTCAACCCCTACGGCTTCCGCCTGGGCGTCACCACCGACTGGAAGTCGCGCTGGTTCGCCGACCGCGAGGACTACAGCAAGTACGTGATCGAGGACTCCAAGATCCGCGACCTGCTCATGACCGACCTCCCGCACGCGGCCATCAGCCGCGTCGAGGTCGAGCGCACCCGTGACCGCCTCCGGGTCGACGTGCACACCGCTCGTCCCGGCATCGTGATCGGTCGTCGTGGCTCGGAGGCCGACCGCCTCCGTGGCCGCCTCGCCGAGATCACCGGCAACAACAAGGTGCAGCTCAACATCCAGGAGATCAAGCAGCCCGAGCTCGACGCTGCGCTGATCGCCCAGGGCGTCGCCGATCAGCTCGCTGGCCGCGTGGCCTTCCGCCGGGCCATGAAGCGTGCCGTGCAGAACGCCCAGAAGGCGGGCGCCCTCGGCATCCGGGTGCAGTGCTCGGGTCGCCTCGGCGGCTCCGAGATGAGCCGCACCGAGTGGTACCGCGAAGGGCGCGTCCCGCTCCACACGCTGCGTGCCGACATCGACTACGGGTTCCGCGAGGCCCGCACCACCGCCGGTCGCATCGGCGTGAAGGTGTGGATCTACAAGGGCGACATCCTCCCGTACAAGAGCACCGCCGAGGACAAGATCAGCCGCGAGGCCGCCATGGCCGTCGGCGAGACCTCCGGCGATGCCGCTCCCGCCAAGGTCGTGTCGTCCTCGCGCCGGCGCACCGCCGAAGCGGCTCCGGTCGACCAGGCCGCGGTCGAGGCCGAAGAGGCCAAGCCCCTGCTCCAGGAGGCCGACCCCGAGATCGAGAAGCTCCTCGAAGAAGAGGAAGCGATCGAGCGCTCGGTGCGCGACCACCACGAGACCCCGCACTTCCGTCCTGGGGATGGTGAGTAGATCATGTTGATGCCCCGCAAGGTCAAGCACCGCAAGCAGCAGCGCGGCCGGCTCACCGGCAACGCCAAGGGCGGTACCCACATCAGCCACGGCGACTACGGCATCCAGGCTCTCGAGCCCGGGTGGATCTCCGCCCGCCAGATCGAGGCTGCTCGTATCGCCATGACGCGCCACATCAAGCGTGGCGGCAAGGTCTGGATCAAGGTCTTCCCCGACAAGCCCGTCACCGAGAAGCCCGCCGAGACCCGCATGGGCTCGGGCAAGGGCAACCCGGAGCGCTGGGTCGCCGTCGTGAAGCCGGGCCGGATCATGTTCGAGCTCAGCTACCACGACCCCGAGATCGCTCGGGCCGCCATGGAGCGAGCCATCCAGAAGCTGCCGATCAAGGCCAAGTTCGTGACCCGGGAGGAGGGGCTCTGATGGCGAAGCGCACCACCACCGCATCCGACCTCGACACCGCCACCATCCGCGAGCGGCTCGCCGAGGAGAAGGACCGCTTGTTCAAGCTGCGGGTCCAGAGCGCCACCGGCACGCTGGAGAACAGCGCCGGGCTGCGCACCGCGCGCAAGGAGATCGCCCGCTACGAGACCGAGCTGCGGGCTCGCGAGATCGAGGCCGCCGAGGCCCTCGCCCAGGAGGAGAAGGCCTGATGGCTGACGAGACCACCACCACCGAGCGCAACGACCGCAAGGTGCGCGAGGGCCACGTGACGTCGAACGGGATGGACAAGACGGCGGTCGTCACCGTCACCACCCGCAAGCCGCACCCGAAGTACCGCAAGACGGTGGCCAAGAGCACGAAGCTGTACGTCCACGACGAGGAGAACACCCTCCAGGTGGGCGATCGCGTGCGCGTGGCCGAGACCCGCCCGCTCTCCAAGCTGAAGCGCTGGCGGATCGTGGAGATCCTGGAGCGTGCACGGTGATCCAGCAGGAGACGCGACTGCGAGTCGCAGACAACAGCGGCGCCAAGGAGGTCCTCTGCATCAAGGTGCTGGGGGGCTCTCGCCGCCGCTACGCCGGCATCGGCGACGTCATCGTCGCCACGGTGAAGGACGCCATCCCCGGCGCCGGCGTGAAGAAGGGCGACGTCGTGAAGTGCGTCGTCGTCCGCACGAAGAAGGAGCGCCGTCGTCCCGACGGCTCCTACATCCGCTTCGACGAGAACGCTGCCGTGCTGATCAACGACCAGCAGCAGCCGCGTGGCACCCGCATCTTCGGCCCGGTCGGCCGTGAGCTGCGCGACAAGAAGTTCATGCGCATCGTCTCGCTCGCACCCGAGGTGCTCTGACATGGCTGGTCTGAAGATCAAGAAGGGTGATCGCGTCGTCGTCCTGTCCGGCAAGGACAAGGGCAAGGAAGGCGTGGTCCACCAGGCGCTGCCCCGCGAGGGCAAGGTCGTGGTGGAGGGCGTCAACACCGCCAAGCGCCACCGCGCCGCCCGCTCGGCCACCGAGACCGGCGGCATCATCGAGATCGACAAGCCGATCGACGCCAGCAACGTGGCGCTGATCAGCCCGTCGGACGGCAAGCCCACCCGCGTGGGCTACAAGGTCGCCGACGGCAAGAAGGTGCGCGTCTGCAAGCGCACGGGGGTGGAGCTGCCGTGAGCACCACGACGATCCCTCGCCTCAAGGCGAAGTACAACGACGAGGTCCGCGACCAGCTGCAGGAGCAGCTCGGGCTCGGCAACGTGATGGAGGTCCCGCGCTTCGAGAAGATCGTGGTGAACATGGGCGTCGGCGCCGCCGTCGGCCAGGCCTCCCTCCTCGAGCACGCCATCACCGACCTCACCCAGATCACCGGGCAGAAGCCGGTCACCACGCGGGCCAAGAAGTCGATCGCCGGCTTCAAGCTCCGCGAGGGCAACGCCATCGGCGCCAAGGTCACCTTGCGCGGCGATCGCATGTGGGAGTTCCTCGACCGGCTGATCGCGCTGGCGATCCCCCGCATCCGCGACTTCCGCGGCCTGCCGGCGAACAGCTTCGACGGCCGGGGCAACTACACGTTCGGCGTCAGCGAGCAGCTGATCTTCCCCGAGATCGACTACGACAAGATCGACACCACCCGCGGCATGGACATCACCATCGTGACCACCGCCCGTACCAATGCCGAGGGCAAGGCCCTGCTCGACGCCTTCGGCTTCCCGTTCAAGCGCGAAGGGCAGGCCCAGTAATGGCCAAGAAGGCACTCATCAACAAGGCCAACCGCAAGCCCAAGTTCAAGGTGCGGGGCTACACGCGGTGCCAGAAGTGCGGTCGGCCGCACTCGGTGTATCGCAAGTTCAAGCTCTGCCGGATCTGCCTGCGCGAGATGGCCCACGCCGGGGAGATCCCCGGTGTGACCAAGGCGAGCTGGTGAGGAGGTTCTGACATGACCATGACCGATCCCATCGCCGACATGCTCACCCGGGTCCGCAACGCCAACACGGCGATGCACGACGAGGTGTCGATGCCGTCCTCCAAGAAGAAGGAGGCCCTCGCGGCGCTCCTGAAGAAGGAGGGCTACATCGAGGACTTCGCCGTCGCCCAGAACGGCGACCGCCCGGGCAGCACGCTCACCGTCACCCTCAAGTACTCGCCCGAGCGGGCCCGGACGATCTCCGGCCTCCGCCGGGTCTCCAAGCCCGGTCTCCGGGTGTACAAGCCGGCGCAGGAGGTCCCTCGGGTCCTCGGTGGGCTCGGCGTCGCCGTCGTCTCGACCAGCCAGGGGCTCATGACCGACCGCGAGGCGCGCAAGCGCAACGTGGGCGGCGAGGTCCTGTGCTTCGTCTGGTAGGAGCGCAGCATGTCTCGAATCGGCAAGGCCCCCATCGCGGTCCCGAGCGGCGTCGACGTGTCGGTCGCCGCTGGCCGCATCACCGTCAAGGGCCCGAAGGGCACGCTCGAGCGTGCCATCCCCGGTGCCATCACCGTCCGCCAGGAGGGTGAGGCGCTGCTCGTCGAGCGTCCGAACGACGAGCGCGAGAACCGGGCCATGCACGGGCTCGTCCGCTCGCTCGTGAACAACATGGTGGTCGGCGTGACCGAGGGCTTCACCAAGGAGCTCGAGATCATCGGCGTCGGCTACCGCGCGACCGCGAAGGGCGCCGACACCCTCGACCTCGCCCTCGGCTTCAGCCACCCCGTCGAGGTCAAGGCCCCCGCTGGCATCACCTTCGAGGTCCCGTCGCCGAACCGCATCGACGTCAAGGGCACCGACAAGGAGGTCGTCGGTCAGGTGGCCGCGGACATCCGCAAGCTGCGCAAGCCCGAGCCGTACAAGGGCAAGGGCGTGCGCTACGTGGGCGAGCACGTCGTCCGCAAGGCCGGCAAGTCCGGGAAGTGAGAGAACGATGAGCGATTCCGCCAAGCAGAAGCGCGAAGGCCGGCTCCGCCGCCACCGCCGGGTGCGCAAGAAGGTCCGTGGCACCGCCGAGCGTCCGCGCCTGGCCGTGTTCCGGTCCAACAAGCACATCACCGCCCAGGTGATCGACGATCGCGCCGGCCGCACGCTGGCCGCCGCGTCCACCACCGAGACCGGCTTCGATGGCCTCGGCGGCAACGTCGCTGCGGCCACCAAGATCGGCCAGCTCGTCGCCGAGCGGGCCAAGGACGCCGGCGTCACCACCGTCGTGTTCGACCGCGGCGGCAACCTCTACCACGGCCGCATCGCGGCGCTCGCCGATGCCGCCCGTGAGGCAGGACTGGAGTTCTGATGGCTACCCCGAACAGCAACGCCGACGCCCAGCTGCGCGAGTCGCGCGTCATCAACATCAACCGCGTCGCCAAGGTCGTGAAGGGTGGTCGTCGCTTCAGCTTCACCGCGCTCGTGGTCATCGGCGACGGCGCCGGCCGCGTCGGCCTCGGCTACGGCAAGGCGAAGGAGGTGCCCCTCGCCATCCAGAAGGGCACCGAGGAGGCTCGCAAGAACCTCTTCTCCGTCCCGCTCGCCGGCTCGACCATCACCCACCCCACGATCGGCGTCATGGGCGCCGGCCGGGTGATGCTCAAGCCCGCCGCTCCCGGTACCGGGGTGATCGCCGGCGGTGCCGCCCGCGCCATCCTCGAGGAGGCCGGCATCCACGACGTGCTCTGCAAGTCCCTGGGCTCGGCCAACCACATCAACGTCGCCCGCGCCACCATCGCCGGCCTCAAGTCGCTGAAGCGCCCCGACGAGGTCGCCCGCCTGCGTGGCCTGTCGCCCGAGGAGTTCGTCCCCAAGGGCATGCTCGACGCGTACAACGAGTCCGAGCGCGGGCCCGTCACCTTCGAAGAGGTGAAGTGATGTCCGACCTCAAGGTCACCCAGACCAAGTCCACGATCGGTGCCAAGCCGAAGCAGCGCGGCACGATGCGCGCCCTCGGTCTGCGTGGCATCGGTCAGTCCAACACCCTGCCCGACCGTCCCGAGATCCGCGGGATGATCGCCCGGGTGCCGCACCTCGTCACCGTGGAAGAGGTGGAGTCCTGATGAAGGTCCACGATCTCCAGCCCGCAGCCGGCTCGAACCGGTCCTCCAAGCGCGTCGGCCGAGGCATCGGCGGCAAGGGCGGCAAGACCGCCGGTCGAGGCACGAAGGGCCAGAAGGCTCGCGGCCAGGTCCCGCTCGCGTTCGAAGGCGGCCAGATGCCGCTGCACATGCGGGTGCCGAAGCTGAAGGGGTTCACCAACCCGTTCCGCGTCGAGTACCAGGGCATCAACCTCGACACCCTCGACGCCAGCGGCCTCGACGAGATCACGCCCGAGTCGCTCCTCGGCAAGGGCCTGGTCGGCAAGTCCGCCCTCGTCAAGGTGCTGGGGCGCGGCGAGCTGACCCGCAAGGTCACCGTCAAGGCCCACGCGTTCTCCAAGTCGGCCGAGGAAGCCATCACCGCCGCGGGCGGTACGGTGGAGCGCCTGCCCCTGCCCTGGGGCGAGCGTCGTCCGCCCGCCAAGGGCAACCAGTTCACCAACCGCTGATCCGAACGCGGCCCGGTCGGGCCGCCTCGGTCGTCGAACGCCGACCAGGAGCTCGTGTTGTCGACCCTGCGCAACGTCATCAAGATCCCGGAGCTGCGCAACAAGCTCCTGTTCACGCTGCTGATGGTGGCGCTGTACCGGCTCGGTGCCCACATCCCGGTGCCGGGCATCGACCTCGGTCAGATCAAGGAGATCGAGGAGCGCAGCGGCGATAGCGGCGTGCTCAACCTGCTCCAGACGTTCTCGGGCGGAGCCATCACCCAGTTCGCGGTCTTCGCGCTCGGGATCATGCCGTACATCACGGCCTCGATCATCATGCAGATCCTGGCGGTGGTGATCCCCAAGCTCGAGCAGTGGCAGGAGCAGGGGGCGGTCGGCCAGCGCAAGATCACCCAGTGGACCCGCTACCTGGGCGTCGCCATCGCGCTGCTCCAGGGCACCGGCATCACCTACCTGTTCCACACGGGAGGCGGCGGCTTCGGCTCGCGGGTGAGCACCGGTGGCCTCGACGTCTTCGGCGACAACTACAACGCCGGACGCTTCGCCCTCGTGGTGATCACCCTCACCGCGGGCTTCGCACTCCTCATGTGGTTCGGCGAGGTCATCACCCAGCGCGGCGTCGGCAACGGCATGTCCCTGCTGATCTTCGCCTCGGTGGTGAGCCAGCTGCCCCGCAACTTCATCACCGTGCAGCAGGAGAAGAGCACCGGCGTGATGATCGCGGTGATCGTGATGTTCGCCGTGCTGATGGTGGGCATCGTGTTCGTGGAGCAGGGCGTCCGCCGCATCCCGGTGCAGTTCGCCAAGCGCCAGGTCGGCCGCAAGATGTTCGGCGGGCAGAACACCTACATCCCGCTCAAGGTGAACGGCGCCGGCGTCATCTCCATCATCTTCGCCAGCTCGGTGCTCTACCTCCCGGTGATCATCGCCCAGGTGCTGCCCACCAAGCAGGGCCAGGAGAACTGGGCCACCGGGGTGCAGCAGTGGGTCGACGACCACCTCACCCGCAGCACCTCCCCGTGGTACCTGCTCTCGTACGGCTTCTTGATCATCGTGTTCGCGTACTTCTACACGGCGATCCAGTTCGACCCGCACAAGCAGGCCGACCAGATCCGCAAGCAGGGCGGGTTCATCCCCGG
>JBDIAX010000068.1:0-13590 GCA_039812605.1 Acidimicrobiia bacterium
AGCGAGGGCGTCGTGCAGCCCTCGGGCGACGAGCGCGACGAGGAACGCGGCGATCGTGAGCAGCACGATCGTGCCGCCCGACGGGGTGTCGGCCTGGTACGACCCGACGACCCCGAGCAGCGACGCCGCCACCCCGATGCCCGAGGCCACGGCCGTGGTCCGCCAGAAGCCCGAGACCACCTGCTGCGCGGCCACCACGGGCACGACCATCAGCGCCGAGATCAGCAGCAACCCGACCACCCGCATCGACACCACCACCGTGACCGCGGTGATCACGGCGAGCGCGAGGTTGGATGCCACCACCGGCAAGCCAGCGGCCCGGGCGTAGGCCTCGTCGACCCCCGCGGCCAGCAGGTAGCGGCCGAAGCCCACGGTCACCGCCAGCACCACGGCCGACAGCACGGCGAAGGTCACGACGTCGCCGACGGTGGTGGTGGTGACCGAGCCGAAGAGGTAGGCGTCGAGGTTGACGGCACGACCTTCGGGCGCTCGCGAGAGGAGCACGACGCCCAGCGCGATGCCGCCGTAGAACAGCAGGGCGAGGGCGACGTCGCCACCGGCGCGCGCTCGCAACCGGATCAACTCCACGACGACGGCGCCCGCCACCGCGACCACGAGGGCGGTGCCCACGGGCGCCGAGCCGGTGACGACGCCGATGGCGACGCCGGCGAGCGCCACGTGCCCGAGGCCGTCGCCGATGAGCGCGAGGCGACGCTGGAGCAGGTGCACGCCGACCGTCGGGGCGACCGCGCCCACCAGCACGGCGGCCAGCAGGGCACGCTGCATGAACTCGTACGAGAGCGCGTCCATCACCGTCCACCCATCGGCCCGCTGGCGAGCCCGCCACCGACCGGGGCGATGGCCTCGGGGTGGTGGTCGTGGTCGTGGTGGTGGGTCCCGTCGCCCATGCGGTCGCCCGGTCGCGGCGGACCGTCGTAGTCGATCCGGCCCTCTCGGAGGGCGACGACACGGTCGACGAGCTCCTCGACCGGCCCGATCTCGTGGGACACGAGCACGATCGTGGTGCCGGCGTCGTGGAGCGAACGGAGGCTGTCCGCGAGCGACGCCCGGGTGGCGGCGTCGACGCCCGCGGTCGGTTCGTCGAGCAGGAGGATCTCGGGCTCGGCCGCGAGCGACCGAGCGATCAGCGCTCGGCGGAGCTGACCGCCGGAGAGCTGGCCGATCCGACGCCCATCCTGGCCGGCGAGGTCGACGAGGGCGATCGCGTCGGCCACGGCCTGTCGGTCGGTGCGGCCCATGGGCCTCCACGGCGACATCCTCGGCAGGCGCCCGGTGGACACCAGCTCGCGGACCGTCAGTCCGACATCGCCGATGGAGCTGGCCTGGGGCACGTAGCCCACGCGCCAGCGGTCCGAGAGGTGCGCGACGGGCTCGCCGAGCACGCGCACGTCGCCGCCGAGGACGTCGACCAGGCCGGCGAGCGCTCGGACGATGGTGGACTTGCCCGACCCGTTCGGGCCGACGAGCGCGATCGCCTCCCCCGCGCGGACCTCGAACGACGCCCCGTGCACGATCGGCACGCCGCCGTAGCCGAGGGTGGCGCCGCGGAGGGCGATGACCGCGCCGTGGCCGTCGCCGTCGCCGTCGCCGTCGGCGCCGGGACCGGGCTCGGATGCCGCGCTCACGTGCACCCCTGGCCGACCTGCAGGGTGGCGAGGTTCGCCGCCATCACGCTCGGATAGTCGTGGCCGTCGGACTCGTCGGTGATGCCCTCGATCGGGTCGAGGACCGCGGTGGTGGCCCCGGTCTCGTCGGCCACGGTGCGCGCCAGGTCATCGGGGACGAGCCGCTCGAAGTAGATGGTGCGCACGTCGCGCTCCTCCACCAGGCTGGCGACCTCGGCGAGGCGCTTCGGCGACGGCTCGGCCTCCGGGCTGATGCCGGTGATCCCGATCTGGTCGAAGCCGTAGCGGCGGGCGAAGTAGCCGAACGCTGCGTGGCTGGTCACGAGGTCGCGCGATCGGCAGGTGGCGAGGCCCGCGCTGAGGTCGTCGTCGAGGCCCTCGAGGAGCGCGACGGTCGCTGCGGCCCGGCGACGGTGGTCGGCCGCGTGGTCGGGGTCGAGCGCCGCGAAGCGCTCGCCGAGGGCGTCGGCCACCTCGGCGAACTTCACCGGGTCGAGCCAGACGTGGGGGTCGGACGAGTCTTCGTGGGCGTGGTCCGCGTCGGCCTCCTCGTCGCCGACGCCCGTGGCGTCGAGGTCGAGGTCGGTGGCGTCGGCGACGTCGAAGACCGTGCCCTGTGCTTGGACGACGGCGTCGTCGACGCTCGGCTGGAACCCACCGATGAGGAGCACCAGGTCGGCGTCGGCCACCCGCCCGACCTCCTTCGGGGTGAGCTCGAGGTCGTGGGGCTCCGCTCCGGCCGGCGTGAGCGAGTCCACCTCGACATCGGGCCCGCCCACCTGCTCGGCCAGCCACTGAAGCGGGTAGAACGCGGCCTCGACCTGCAGCGCGCCGCCGTCGGAGGAGCCGCCGGGACCGTCGGAGCCGCACGCCGCCAGCCCGACGACGAGGGCCAGGGCGATGGCGAGCGATCCAGCGAGCGGACGGAGCGGACGGCGCATGTCCCGATCGTGGCCAAAATGAGAATGATTGTCAATTCCATCGAGAGCGTCCCCCTCCCGGCGGGCGAATCCGACGCCCGGCCTCGATGCGCCGTCGCTACCCTCAGCGGGGTGGAACCGCTGGAAGCGCTCGAGCGGGTGGCGTACCTCCAAGACCGAGGCCTGCTGCCCACCCAGAAGACGGCCGCGTTCCTGAAGGCCGCCGACGTGGTGCGCAACCTGCCCGAGGGCGAGCTGGAGACGCGGGTCATGGCCGGCACCCTCACCGACCTGCCCGGCATCGGCGCCTCCACCGGCGAGGTCATCGTGCAGGCGATGCAGGGCCGGGTGCCCGATCGCATCGCCAGGCTCGAGGACGAGACCCGCATCCCCCTCGGCCACGGCGCGGGGCTGCGGGCCGCCATCAAGGGCGACTGCCACACGCACTCCACCTGGAGCGACGGCGGGGCATCGATCGCCACCATGGCCCGGGCCGCGAGCGCCCTCGGCCACCAGTACCTCGTGGTCACCGACCACTCCCCCCGCCTCACCGTGGCCCACGGCCTCAACCGCGACCGCCTGCTCGCCCAACTCGACGAGATCGCCGCGCTCAACGAGGAGCTCGCGCCGTTCCGGATCCTCACGGGGATCGAGGTCGACATCCTCGTCGGCGGCCAGCTCGACCAGGACGAGGACCTCCTGGAGCAGCTCGACGTCGTGGTCGCATCGGTCCACAGCAAGCTCGGCATGGACGCGCCCCATATGACCGAGCGCATCGTGAAGGCGGTGGCCAGCCCCCACGTCGACATCCTCGGCCACTGCACCGGCCGCAAGGTGAAGGGCAGCGGCGCGGGCCTGCGCGAGATCCGGGCCCGGAGCGACTACGACACCCAGCTCGTGTTCGACGCCTGCTTCGCCTACGGCACGGCGGTCGAGATCAACTGCCGACCCGAGCGCCAAGACCCGCCGCCCGAGCTCCTCGACCAGGCCCTCGACGCCGGCTGCCTCATCTCGATCGACACCGACGCCCACTCCCCGGGCCACCTCGAGTTCCTGAGCTACGGGTGCGACAAGGCCGTCGCCCACGGCATCTCGGCCGACCGCATCGTGAACACGTGGAGCGCCGACGACCTGCTCGCCTGGACCAGCGCCCGACGCGCCGCGTAGCGTCGTCTCCCTATGTCGAAGAAGACCAACAAGCGCAAGACCAACGCCCGGCGCAAGAAGGCGAACCACGGCACCAAGCCCAACGCCGGCCGCGGCTGACCAGCCGCTGCTCGGCGCGGGCCCTGCGGCCCGCTGACCTGGAGGCGCTGACCTGGGGGAGCATCCTCGGGCGGCGCCTTCGTCGCGCCCGGGGACACGAGATCGCGCGCCGCCAGCGCAGGTCTTCGAGCCGACGACGGGGCCGAGACCGGTAGGGTCCCCACCCATCGAAGGGGAACGACGCGGCAGCGAGATCGTGCTGACGGGCGTGACGAAGACCTTCCCGGGTGCTTCGGCCCCGGCGGTCGCGCCCCTCGACCTCACCATCGCCGCCGGCGAGATCACCGTCCTCATCGGCCCCTCCGGCTGCGGGAAGACGACCACGCTGCGCATGATCAACCGGCTGGTGAACCCGTCCGACGGGGTCATCACCATCGACGGTGCCGACATCCGCGAGCACTCGCTGACCGAGCTGCGGCGCGGCATCGGCTACGTCATCCAGCAGATCGGCCTGTTCCCCCACCGCACGATCGCCCAGAACATCGCCACCGTCCCGCGGCTCCTGGGCTGGGATCGCACGCGCGCCTCGGCGCGGGTCGCGGAGCTCGCTGAGCTCGTCGGCATCGACGACGACCTGCTCAGCCGCTACCCGGCCGAGCTCTCCGGTGGCCAGCAGCAGCGGGTGGGCGTGGCCCGCGCGCTCGCCGCCGACCCTCCGATCCTGCTGATGGACGAGCCGTTCGGCGCCGTCGACCCGATCG
The DNA here is from genome assembly GCA_039812605.1 of Acidimicrobiia bacterium. Lineage (GTDB taxonomy): Bacteria > Actinomycetota > Acidimicrobiia > Acidimicrobiales > Iamiaceae > Aquihabitans. The sequence goes on from JBDIAX010000068.1 coordinate 4,534, forward strand.
TGCGGGCGCACCTCCAGCGCGAGCTGCGCGCCCTCCAAGATCGGGTGCGCAAGACCATCGTGCTCGTCACCCACGACCTCGACTAGGCGATCGCGCTCGGCGACCGGGTCGCGGTGCTGAACGTGGGCGGCGTGCTCGAGCAGGTCGCAGCACCCGACGACCTGCTGGCGGCGCCCGCCAACGACTTCGTGACGTCGTTCCTCGGCGAAGATCGGACCATCCGCCGGCTGGCGCTCGCCACGGTGGCCGACCTCGACCTCGGACCGCCGCCAGCCGACGGCACCGACGCTCACGAGCTCGCCACCGTGTCGTCGACCGCGACGCTGCGCGACGCGCTCGACGTGGTGCTCGGCGGGCCGAGCCCCACCGTCACCGTGATCGACGACGAGGGCCGGCCGATCGGTGCGCTCACGCTCGACGCCATCCGGGCGGGGCTCGAACGATGAGCCGGCCGAGTCGGCGCCGATCGATCGCCGTGGCCTGCACGATCGCCGCGCTGGCGCTCGGCGCCTGGGCGTGGGCACGCATCGCCGGGCTCGACCAGGCGACCCAGGCCACGAACCCGCTCATCCGGTGGGAGTACCTGTTCGTGCGAGAGCGCACGCCTGGCGAGCTGTGGGAGCGGACCCGCGAGCACCTCGAGCTCACGGTGGTCCCGGTGCTCCTCGGCACCGCCCTGTCGGGGGTGCTCGCCGCGCTCGTGCTGCGCTTCCGCGCGCTCCAGGGCACCGTGTTCGCACTCGCCGGCGTCCTCTACACGATCCCCGCGCTCGCCCTCTTCGGGGTGCTGTCGACCTACAACTCGAACTGGACGAGCGCCGTCATCGCCCTCACCAGCTACACGCTGCTGATCATCACCCGGAACATCGTCGCGGGGATCGAGGGGGTGCCCGCGGCCACGCTCGATGCAGCCGACGGCCTCGGCATGAGCCGCCGCCAACGGCTCTGGCAGGTCGAGCTCCCGCTCGCGACCCCGGTCATCCTCACCGGCATCCGCGTCGCCACCGTCACCACGGTCGGCCTCGTCGGCATCTCGAAGGTGATCCAGCTGGGTGGCCTCGCCTCGTACGTCTTCGATGGCTTCAACCGGGACTACTCGACCCTCATCGTCATCGGCAGCACGGCGATGGTGCTCCTCGCGGTGGTGCTCGACCTGGTCCTGCGGTTGGTGGAGCGGCTGCTGACCCCGTGGGCGGCCCGCCGGGTGGCGACGTGATCGCCGCCATCGCCGCCATCGCCGCCACCGCGCCCGCCGCGCTCGGGGCCGCCGACAGCGAGCCGACGAACCTCTGGCAGTGGCTGGGCGACAGCAGCCAGCGCGCGGTGAGCGGGCCCATCCCCCACCACCTGTGGGCCACCCTCTGGCACTCGGTGCTCGCGTTCGCGATCGCCGCTGCCGTCGCGATCCCGGTGGCCGCGTGGCTCGCCCACCACCGACGAGCGGAGGTGGTCTCGGGGTGGATCGTCAACATCGGCCGGGTCGTGCCCACCATCACGCTCGTGGGCATCTTCGTGCTCGTGTCCCTGCGCAACGGGTACGGGTTCGAGCCCTGGCCCATCGTCGGCGCCCTCGTGGCGCTCGCCCTCCCCCCTCTGTTCGCCAACACCTACACGGCGGTGCGCGGGGCCGCGCCCGACGCCGTGAGCGCGGCGCGAGCGGTCGGCCTCACCGAGCGGCAGATCCTCACCTCGGTCGAGCTCCCCCTCGCTGCGCCGCTCATCGTCACCGCCTGCCGGGTCACGCTCACCCAGGTCATCGCCACCGAAGCCCTCGGCGCGCTGTTCGGCGGCAGCGGCCTCGGCATCTACGTCCGCTTTGGCTTCGCCGCGAACGACCTGTACCAGATCCAGGCCGGCGCGCTCCTGGTGGCCGCCACAGCCATGGCCGCCGACCTGGCGGTCGCCGCCGTCTCGCGCGTCGCGCTGCCACGGTGGGGACCGCCACGGCCGTCGGCGCGCGAGGCCCGCCGCCGCCAACCCCTCGAGCTCTCGACCACCAACTCCCTTGGAGGGATCCCATGACCACCTCACACCGCAAGCCCACCGTGCGGCTCCTGCTGCTGGTGCTCGCCGTGATCGGCGTGCTGTCGCTGGCGTCCTGCAGCGACAACAGCAGCTCGGGCGATGGCCCAGCAGGCGATGGCACCGCCAACGGCAGCGAGGACGCATCCGACATCCCCGACACCCCGATCCGCATCAGCTCCCAGGACTGGAGCGAGCAGAAGACGCTCGCCCAGGTGTACGGCCAGTACCTCGAGTCGAAGGGCTTCACCGTCGACATCCAGGAGCCGGTCGGCACCCGCGATCAGCTGTTCGCCGCGCTCCAGAAGGGCGACATCGACCTCCAGATCGACTACACGGGCTTCGCGCTGAGCGACGGGCTCGACCAGGAGTCGCCCACCGACGCCGACGAGGCCCACACCGCGCTCGTCCAGGCGCTGGGCGACGTCGGCCTCGAGGCCGCCGACCAGTCGGAGGCCACCGACGCCAACGCGCTCGTCGTGCTGAGCAGCTGGGCCGAGGACCACAGCGTGTCCACGATCTCCGACCTCTCGAACGTCGAGGGCACGCTCACCCTGGGCGGCGCCGCCGAGTGCGCCGAGCGCGACGACTGCCTCCTCGGCTACCAGAAGTCCTACGGGCTCGACCTCGAGTTCAAGGCCGTCGACTACGGGCCGCCGCTGGTGGCCGCGCTCAAGGCCGACGAGATCCAGCTGGCCCAGTACGGCACCACCGCACCGGAGATCTCCACCGGCGAGATCATTGCGCTCGACGACGACAAGGGCCTCCAGCTCCCCGGCAACGTGGTGCCGATCTTCCGGTCCGAGGTGAGCAGCGACGCGCTCACCGAGGCGCTCAACACGATCAGCGCCAAGCTGGCCACCGACGACCTCGCGCGATGGAACGAGGCCACCGACGTGGACAAGGAGGACCCCGTCGACGTCGCCCGCCAGTGGCTCGTGGACAACGAGCTCATCTGACCTCACCCCACCTCGAACCGCTCCGCACTCGAACCTGGCGCGATCTGTCACCACATGCGTGACGGAACGCGCCAGGAACCGGCCCGCACTCGAACCCGGCGCGATCTGTCACCACATGCGTGACAGATCGCGCCAAGAACCGAGCCCACCGCGAACGAGGAAGGTGCGGATGCTCAGCCGTCGATCGGGGTGAAGAACATCTGCTGGCAGGCCCACGCGACGAGGCGTGGGCCTGCTGGCGCTCGGGGGTCCCACAGGGCCATCTCCGCCGACGCGTAGCCGTCGCCGGCGTGGTGCGCCTTGGCGTGGGCGAGGATCCATCCGGGCGTCGCGTGACCGAACAGGTGCACGCTCAGGTCGACGCTGGGCGAGAACCAACGTCGATCGGTGGGCCCGATCCGCTCGAACACCGCCCCCGGCATCATGTCGGCCATCACCAGGAGGGCGTACGGCTCGAGCGCACCGTTGTCGGTGACCGGCGGATCTTCGAAGCGGAACCAGTCGGCGATCTCGGCGGCCTCGCGCGGGGACGGGTCCCACCAGGCATGACCGAGCGCGAGGCGGCCATCGAGCAGCTCACCCCAGAACGGCCAGGGACCCGGCCAATCGTCGATCCCGGCCTCGGGCGGAGGCGGATCCCGAAACGACCGCAGCCCCTCGGGTGGCGGCGCCTCCGGCGCAACGAGCCCGGTGAACTCGAACCCAGCCCGGTCTCCCCCGAAGGCGCCGAGGGCGCTCGCGGCGACCGGCGACCCGGGCGTGGCGAGATCCACGCTCGCCTGCGACACGGATCGGCCACGGCGAAGCACCCGCGCAGAGAGGTCGACGTCGCCAGCGGCAAGGGGGCTCGCGAACACGAGGTGGAGGCTGCGCAGCGGCTGGTCGGTGCCGAGCTCGGCGGCCATCGCCCTCGCGGCCAGCGCGGCCACCACGCCGCCCTGGGGCACCAGCGCCAGCGTCCAGACGTCGTCGATGCGGCCCCGGTACCGCCCGCCGCCCAAGCCCTCCACGGCCGTCGAATCCCACGCCCTCGCCACGTCCGAGACCCTACGAGTCGCCCTGGTTCGCCCGGAACCGAGTTCCGGGCTTCACCTGGCGAGCGACGCGAGCCAGCGCAGCACCGCCTCTCGATGGGGCGCCAGCCCGTTCATCTCGGTGATCTCCCGAGGCTGGACCTCCAGGCGCGCCGCGAGCCTCGACGCCGCGGCCCGATGGTGCTCGAACGCGGCGAAGGGCGCCTGCTGCACGCGGATCGTGAAGAGCACGGCACCCGACTCAGGGAGGCGGCGCAAGGTCTGGCGCTCGCTGCGCAACCAGAGCGCGAGCGGAACGCGGTCGACCTCGATGGGAGGCGGTGACGCCGGTGGGACGGGCGCGTACAGCTCGTCGCTTCCGTGGACCGACCAGTTGCGACGAGCCACCAGCACGCCCGGCCTGATGCGGTCGAGGAAGCGGTCGACCCGCTCGGCCAGCTCGGCCTCGTATCCGGGCACGGGGCCGTGGACATCCGCCGCGCTGCCACCGACCTTGTCGCCGAGTCGCCAGTGCGACGGGAAGCAGACCATCGCCGCATCGAGGTGGTAGCGGCCACCCCGCGGCACCATCACCACCAGGTCCTCCTGGACCCGAAGCCCCGCCGCCACGAGCGGCTCCTCGTCGTCGACAGGGACCTCGGCGAGGTCGGGCCGATGGACGCGCTCCCACGCCAGCACGGCGTCGAGGACCTCCGCCGAGGCCGGCGCCACATCCCCCACCGTGGCGACCACCGCGTCGCGGCGGCTCGCGACGAGCGAGCGACGGATGGCGAGCTGCGCGCTCCGGTGCTCGTCGGGGAGGAGCCAGTCGGCCTCGTCGATGCGAGCGAGACCCATCGCGTGCCACGGAGGACCGGTGGGCGACCACTCGACCTCGTCGATCCAAGGTGCCGCAGCCGGGCGGTCGGTCACGGCAGGGGGAACGGCGACGGATCGAGCCACAGCGCGGCGCAGACGAGAGCCGCGACCACGATCCAGCCGACGACCAGGCGCTGGTCGGTCCGCCCACCCGGCGCGGCTCGGTCGACGATCACATCGAGGCCGAGGCCGCTGCGGAAGCGAGCGGAGCCCTGTGCCGATGCCGCGAGGAGCGCGCCCGCCGTGCCACCACCGATCAGCCGGAGCAGCACGTCGAGGACCCCGGTGGAGATCGACGTCTCGCCCAGCAGGTACCAGAGGCCGAGGAGCACCGCGCCGACGCCGAGCACCGGCGAGCACCGCACGACGGACACCACGACGTTGCGGACGAAGCGAGTGGGCGCAACCACGGCCGGCGGGGCAGAGGTCTGCGCCCAGCCCGAGGCGACGCCGAGATCGATGCGATGGCGCCGAGCGCGGAGATCCCCGATCGATGCGAGCACCGGGAGGACCACGAGCACGAGGAGCGCGGCCGCGAGCACCGGGGCCGCGGCCCCGAGGGCGACAGCCACCACGGCGAGCGGCACCGTCACCTTGCGTCGCCCGGCCTCCCCGAGCAGGGAGTGCGGCGCCGCAACCGAGGGTTCGGCGCCGGCGAGCAGCGCGGTCGCGCCCCCATCGGGGCCACCAGCCAGCCTTGCGGATGGAGTCGACGCACGACGGGTGCGGTCGAGGCCCACCCGAACGCCATCGGTGCGCGCTGGTCCGACCTCGGTGAGGTCGGGGTCGGGCGGCTCGGGGGGCGAGACGATGTGCGGCTCGGCGGGCGGCGCTGCTGGCGACCTCGGGTCCATCGAGGTGTCGGCAAGGACCGACCCGGACATGGCCTCGGTCCGCTCGTCGGGCACATCGGGAACATCGGGAGACGCCGGCGGCTCCGCCTCGGCGTCGATCGTGCTGACGTGGCCGCCGCTGGCGCGGAGGCGCTCGGGCTCCGCGCCGGGCGACCCCAGCAGGATCGAGCGGGGTCCGTCGGGCAGGTGCCGCACCCCGAGCCGGGCGAGGAACGAGTCCAGGTCCTGGGGGCGGTGGGAGGGGTCGAGCTCGACGCCGTCGAGGATCGCGTCGCTCACGCGCTTGGAGATCGCCGGGTTGAGGCGGTGCGGCGCCGGGAGCGCTTCGCCCGCGTCGCGAGCGATGGCCGGCACCGGCACCCGTCCGGTGGCGAGTCGATACAGGGTGGCGGCCAGCCCGTACACATCGGTCGCGGGGCCGAACCGCCCTTCGCCGTGGTACTGCTCCATCGGCGCGTAGCCCGGGGTGACCACGCGGGTCATGCCCATCGTCTGCGCGGGGTCGAAGTCGCGAGCCAGGCCGAAGTCGATCAGCACGATCCGCCCGTGCTCGGTGAGCATCACGTTGGATGGGTTGAGGTCGCGGTGGAGCACACCGGCCGCGTGCACCGGCCGCAGCGCCGCCGCGACGCGCCCGGCGACGTCGAGGACCTCGTCCTCGGTGAACGCAGCGCCCCGAGCACGCATGACGTCGACCAGGGTGCAGCCGCCGAGCAGCTCCATCACCAGGTACGCGGTGCCGTGCTCCTCGAACACCTCGTAGACGCGGACGATGCCGGGATGCGTGAAGCGGGCGAGCACGCGCGCTTCACGCAGGAACCGATCGCGAGCCGCGCGGAACGCCTCGCGGGCATCCGCGGAGACGAGCACCTGGGACCCGTCGCGAGACGCCTGCTCGGGGAAGAGCTCCTTGATCGCGACCCGCCGATGGAGGCGCCGGTCGATCGCCTGGTAGGTGATCCCGAACCCGCCGCGCCCGATGACCGCGTCGATCGCGTACCGACCGTCGCCGAGGGACGAGCCCACCGGCAGCTCGGGGAGCGACACCAGCGCGCGGCCGCACGCTGGGCACGCCGAGTCGACCACGCCGACCGGCTGGCCGCAGCGCGAGCACCGCTCGGCATCGTCGACGTGCCCAGCGGGCAGAACCTCCTCCACAGCGACCACAGGCTACGAGCTGGCGACCGCTCCCGGGCTGGCAGGCGCACCAGGTCTGACCGGTAACGTCGCGCCGTGGATGAAGGGCGCAACGACCGGCCGTGCGTGAGCTGCGGGGCCATCGTCGAGGCCGATCGCAGCGTGTGCTCGTCGTGCGGACAGCTGCAGCCCATCCCTGGCTCCACCAAGGTCACGCGCCCGCGCACCATCGCGGCCATCCCCGCGGAGCCCGCCTTCGAGTCAGCGACACCGAGCGAGGCGTCGCCTGTCGTCCCCGAACCCCGGTCCGACGTCGACGCCGAGGCCGAGGTCGAGGTCGAACCCCGGTCCGACGCCGAGGGCGAGGCCTCCGAGCCCTCGCCACGGCCACCGGTGGCTCCCACTCCGGCACCTCCAACCCCGTCGCCCGATGCGCCCGAGCGGGATCGGCTGCCGGCAGAGCCGGAGCCGGAGCCCGAACCCGAACCTGAGCCCGAACCCGAGCCCGACATGGCGGCCGAGGTCGAGCCCGAACGCGGGCCCGCACCCGACGCGGCGGCCGAGGTCGAACAGGTCGACGCCGAACCCATCGCACCCGAAGGGGCCCAACCTGACCCACCTGCCGAGCGCGAGGTCCGGGAGCCTGCCGGTGGAGCGGTCTCGGCCGAAGCGGTCTCGGCCGAAGCGGCGGGTGGTGACGGCGCCACGAGTCCGTCCGAGACCGAGCTGGCGATGATCGGGGCCCGCGAGGACTTCGTGATCCCCGACGACGCGCAGTACGACCCCTGGGAGGCACCCGCCCGCCGGAATCCGGTCCGGACCACCGTCGCGGTGCTGGTGGTGCTGCTCGTCGCGGCCGTCGCGATCGCTTTGCTGGGCAGGGGCGACGACAGCAAGGCCACGACCGACACGTCCGAGGTCGACGCCGCCACCACCGTCGGCACGATCGACGAGTCCAGCCCGGCGTCGCTCGTGCGGAGCTTCTGCGGCGACCCCCGTCCACTCGGGAGCTCGATCGCGACGTTCGAGCCCGGCGCGGTCGCCGTCGGCTTCGCACCGATCCCCGACCCGACATCGTCGACGCAGGAGGGCGCCGAGGTCGTGCTCCAGGTCTCGCCCGAGGTTGGCGAGCCGACCCTCCAACTCGACGCGTCGGTCGCCCTCGTCAGCGTCGGGATCTGCCTGGAGGAGACCGGAGCCGAGGGCACCGGGACCTCCTGCGCCTACGAGCTCACGAACACCGACGACCTCGGCGAGGACGCGTCGTCCGAGCTCCAGGCCGTCACCTACGAGGCCACCGCCTACGCCCTGAGCACCGGCGAAGCGCTCACGACCGGCACCATCGTCAGCGATGCGCAGGCGTGCCCGGAGTTCGCCTTCACCGATGGCGACGGCGTGTCGAACCCGATCACCGGGGCGGATGTCGCCACGTGGGTCGGTGATGCCATGCCCGGTGGCATCCCCGCCGCCAACTGACGGCTCGCGGCGCCGAGCGAGGGCGCACCACCGAGGTCAACCCCCAGGCGGTGCCCCACCGTCGCCGTCGCCGCCTCGGCCCTCCTCGGACGAAGCCTCCCCGCCGCCCACGGCATCGGCGGCCTCCACGATCTCGTCGATCTCCAGGGGGATCATCATCAGGTCGAACGCGGACCAGATCGTCCGCGAGTAGGGGTAGAAGACCACGGGGCCGACGATCGCGATGGCCACCCCGACAGACACCGGCACGGCGAGCCCGGTGTCGGGGTGCGACGCCTTGGCCACCACGAACACCATGGCGAGCACGAACAGGAAGCCCTCGGCGATCATGAAGTTGATGAAGTACGACCCGAGGAAGAAGCCGGGCTCGCGCTCGAACAGGTAGCCACAGGTCGGGCAGCGGTCCTTCATCCGGAACCACGAGGTGAACAGATCGCCTCCGCCGCAGCGCGGGCAGTGCTTCGCGCAGCCGCGACGGAGCAGGGTCCACGGCGAGGCCTTCCCGGCCAACACGTCGTCGACGCCGAACGAACGCTCCACGCCTCCATCTTTCGCCGCCCGCCGCCGGCGCACCACATCGGGTGTCGTCCCCGCCGCACCAGCGACGCGCCCCGGTCGGGCGCGGGTGGCTCGGACGACCGAATCAGGTCCGTTCGAGCGCGCGCAAGGCTCGCTGGGCCGCGTGCCAACCGGCCATCCCGTGCACCCCCGCCCCGG
>JBDIAX010000069.1:0-13265 GCA_039812605.1 Acidimicrobiia bacterium
CCGCCCACGACGGCCTCGCCGTCTCCGGCGGCGTCGCCCGCGGCCGTGCCCGGCGACGGGGTCCCCGCGGCGGTGCCGGCGGCGGGCAGCGCTTCGGAGGTCACCCCTCTGGTGCCGACGGCCGACGGGATGGTCGAGGTGCCGGGGACGATCGTGCGACTCGGCGGCGCCCGTCGTGCTGCTGCGGCGTCCACCTCCACCGGCGTGGTGGTCGACCTCGCCGAGGGTTGGACGTGGGTCGCCCCTGGCGACGGTGACGCCCTCGCGGTCTCGGTCGCTGTCCCGACCGCGCGAGCCGCCATCGCGCCCGGCTCCACCGCTCTCGTCGTGGTCGAGGGCGACGGTTCGACGTTCGTGTTCGTCGCCGCCGGATCCGTCGACCTGCGCCGCGACGGCGAGGGGGCGACCCTGTCCCGGGGTGCGATCGCCATGCTCTCCCCGGCGGGCGCCGCCCAGGTCGACCAGGCCACCGACGAGGAGCTGGCCTCGGACCCCATCGTGGCCGAGAACCTCGCGGCCGACGCTGAGCTCTGACGCGCTGCCCTAGGGTTCGCCCATGCGCAGGTCCGTGGAGCAGCGAGGTCGAAGGTTGACCGGTGCCGTGCTGGTCGCGGGGCTGGTTGTCGTGGGCGCCGGCTGCGGGAGCGGTGGCGGGTCCGGGGATGGCGCGTCCACGACCGAGGCTCCCGCCTCGGCCGATGGCTCGACATCCACCGCGGCCACGCCCACGAGCACCATCGCCGGCGGCACCACGACATCGTCGGGAAGCACCACCACGACGGCGCTGGAGGGTGCGTCCACCGCGCAGCGCAGCGCGCCGGCGGATGGGACAGGGACGGCGTTGCTGACGGGGGTGCGGATCGGGCGCCACGACGGGTTCGAGCGCATCGTGTTCGAGTTCGAGGGAGCGTCGATGCCCGGCTACCGCGTCCAGTGGGTCGACGGGCCGATCACCGCCGACGGCTCCGGCGAGCCCGTCGACGTCGACGGGGAGGGGCTGCTCGAGATCATCCTGCAACCCGCATCCGGCGTGGATCTGAGCTCGACCGACCTGCGGGTCACCTACGACGGCCCGAACCGCATCTCCACCGACGGCCAGGCCCAACTGCTCACCGACCTGGTCCGCACCGGCGACTTCGAGGCCGTCCTGACCTGGGTCGCCGGCACCACGAACGAGGTCCCGTTCCGGGTGACGACCCTGCGGTCGCCGACGCGGATCGCGATCGACCTGGCAACCTGACGCGGCCGGCTCAGGACAGGCCAGCGAGGTTCCGAAGGAGCGCCAGCGGGAGCGGGTAGTGCCAGTAGAGGGTGAACGCACCCCCCCGCGTAGTACATCGGCCAGAGGGCGGTGAGGGTGAACGCGGCGTACGTGGCGACGCGCACCAAGCGATGGCTGCCCAGCCGGGCGACCACCGCCATGCCCGCGAGGCCGGCGGGCAGGAGGTACGCCATCGAGCGGGTCACGTCGACCACGCCGATCGCCAGGACGGCGAACGCAGCGATGGTCCCGAGGTACGCGACGTCCAGCGTGTACGCCCGGCGCTTCCAGAGGAGCAGGCCGGCGAGCGCGACGAACACCCAGAGGCCCTCCAACCCGGTCCACATCCCGACGGGGAGGATGCTCGTCTGCTCCTTGATGTAGCTGGCCCCGAGGTTGCTCGGCTGGTGGATGTCGAACGCTGACGAGGCGACGATGCGCGTCACGACGTGGATGGCCACCCCCGCAGCTGCTCCCCAGACCTGAGGGAGCGTGAGCGCCCGTGGCCACGTGAGGTTCGTGCTCTCCGCGACGTGGTGGTAGAGCGCCACGAACGCCACGATGGGGATCGCTCGCTCGTCCGTCCACGCCGCGAGGAAGGTGCAGAGGGCGATGAGCGGTGGTCGTCTCGTGGCCATCGCGGCGACGAGCAGGGCGATCGCGACCGCGTCGAAGTTGGCGCGGACCTCGATGAACGCGCATGCCCCAGCCCACATCAGCCCGGTGCTGATCGCGGTGAGGGCGGCGAGGCGTCGACTGCCGGTGATCCGCTGAGCGACCAGCGCAGCGGCGGCGAAGAGCCCGAGCCCGCTCAGTCCTTGGAGGACGAGGTATCCCGCCGGCGAGAGGCCGAGCACGCCGCCGACGAGTGGCACCGTGACGCGGAAGGTGAAGTTGTAGGCCCGGTCCTTCACCGGGTCGAGCCCCGACTGGTCGAACGGGTGGCTCGCGTTGTGCTCGATGGCCTGCCAGGACGCGTCCTGGGGATCGAACTGCGAGTAGTCCGGAGCTGAGGCGACGATGGACGTGGCGAACGCCAGCCCGACCACCACCGCCAGCCACCACCGCCCTGAGAGGAGCCGATCGAACGCCTGCAGCCACCGGCGCGCGGTCGCCCGCAGGTCGTCGTCTCGCACCTTGAGCCGGGGGTCGGTGGCGATCGTCATGGCTCCTCCGGTCGGATCGAGTCGGGTTCGGTGCCGGTGCGCGGCGCGCCGGACTCGGCCGGGCGCCGTGCGACCGCGAGCAGCGACACCCCGAACGGGAGCGAGGTTCGCTCCACCAGGTGGCGCTCGGACGCGAACACCTTGGTGAGCACTCGGTCGACCCGCTTCGAAGAGAGCTCGAGGTCCGGCTTGGGGGTCGCGTCGCCGCGTCGCAGCACGCGGCTGCCGATGCGCACGGTGGCCGCGGCCGGGAAGAGCCAGGTGTTGAAGTAGGTGGCCTTCTCGACCTGGAAGCCGGCCTGCTCCAGGAGCTGCACGTACGGTCGGCGCCGGTAGCGACGGAAGTGGTGCGACAAGACGTCGGTGTCGCCCCACAGCGACGGGAACGCCGGCACCGCGGACACGAAGAGGCCACCGGGTCGCACGAGGTCGTGGATCCGCTCGACCGCGCTCCGGTCGTCCTCGATGTGCTCGATCACGTCGAAGGCGCAGGCCACGTCGAAGGAGCCGTCGGTGGGGAGGTCGTCGGGGATCTGGCCGAGGCGGATGTCGGCCACGTCGCCGTACTGGGCTCGGCAGTGGGCCACGGCCTCCTCGAACATCTCGAGCCCGGTCACGTGGCCGAACCCGCCGAGCATGCCCAGCATCGCCCCGGTGCCGCAGCCGATGTCGATGATCTCGGGGCGCGTCGGCTCGCCGGGCCAGTTGGGTGGGAGGAACTCGCCCATGACGGCCTCGACCACCTGCCGTCGGCCCTCGAACCACCAGTGCGCCTCACCGACCTCCGAGAAGAGGTCGTACATGTGGTCATCCACGGTCGGCCCCCGGCGCGTCGTAGGCGGCTCCGTGCGTCGCCCGCAAGACATACGGCGGTCGCCGCTTCGTCTCCTGGTAGATCCGTGAGAGGTACTCGCCGAACACGCCCAAGATGAGCAGCTGCACGCCTCCGGCCACGAGCACGACGAAGATGATCGACGTCCAGCCGCGGACGACCTCGCCTCCGATCAGCCAGGCGACGATCGCCACGATCAGGTACAGCATCGCCGCGAACAGCGTCAGGAAGCCGGCGTAGGAGGCGAGGCGGAGCGGCACGTCGCTGAACGACAGGAGCCCGTCGATGGCGAAGCGGACGCGACCCCGGATCGAGTACTTGGTCTCGCCGGAGTGCCGTGCCGCTCGCTCGTAGGTGATGCCGGTCTGGCGGAAGCCCACCCATCCGCGCAGGCCTCGGAGGAACCGGTTCGCCTCGGGGAGCGAACGCATCGCCTCGACCACCTTGCGGTCGAGGAGGCAGAAGTCGCCGCTGTCGAGCGGGAGGTCGACCTCCGAGATCCGCTGCAGCAGTCGGTAGAAGACGAAGAAGGACGCGCGCAGGATCGCGCCCTCCTTGCGCTTCTCGCGCACGGCGTAGACCACGTCGTAGCCCTCGCGCCAGCGCTCCACCATCTGGGTGATCACGGCCGGGGTGTCTTGGAGGTCGGCGTCCATGACGACGACGGCACGCCCACGGGCGTGGTCGTAGCCCGCCGAGAGCGCGCCCTGGTGTCCGAAGTTCCGAGCCAGCTCGACCAGCTTCACGTTCGGGTTCTCGGCTCGGGCCTCGAGCACGACCTCCCGAGAGCGGTCCCGGCTGCAGTCGTCGACGAAGATGACCTCGTAGGTGCCGATCGGCTCGAGCACGGGGATGAGCTCGGCGAGCAGCGGCCCGACGTTGGGCTCCTCGTCGAACATCGGGATGACGACGGTGATCTCGGGTCGGTCCCCCACGCGATCGGCATCGTCCGCGGCGCGGACCCGATCGGCCAGGTCGAGGAACGCTGCGGGGGCCATGCTCGCGGCCTCCGACGCCTCGAGGACCGTGGCCCTGCCGTCGAGGAACGTTCGCAGCGCGGCGCGCTGGGACGCTCCTGAATCCCCCCCACTCGGCTCCATCGGGGCCGGCGCTTACCGATCCGCCTGGATCCGTCCACGATGGCGCGCCGTGGCACACCGGGGCCACGCCCCCGATGCCGGAGGTGACCTACCGTGGCGTCGTGACCGACCATGCCGCCCACGTCCGTCGTTGGCTCGTCGAGCCGGGCGAGCGCCTCCGCCTGGCCGACCACGACCCCGGATCCGACGCGGGCGCGCCGGGCGACAAGGAGGAGACCGCGGCGGCATCCGCCGAGCTGGTCCAGCGTCTGGGCGAGTGGCAGCAGAAGCTGTGGGCCGAGCAGCGACGATCGCTGCTCGTGGTGCTCCAAGCGATGGACGCCGGCGGGAAGGACGGCACGATCCGCCACGTGTTCACCGGGGTGAACCCCCAGGGCGTGCGGGTGTCGTCCTTCAAGGCGCCGACCCCGGAGGAGCTCGCCCACGACTTCCTCTGGCGGATCCACCGTCAGGTTCCCGCCCGGGGGGAGATCGGCATCTTCAACCGCTCGCACTACGAGGACGTCCTCATCGTGCGGGTGAACGAGCTCGTGGCGGAGGAGCGGTGGCGGAAGCGCTACGGGTCGATCCGCGACTGGGAGTCGATGCTGGCCGACGAGGGGACCACGATCGTGAAGCTGTTCCTCCACATCTCCAAGGGCGAGCAGGCCGAACGCTTCCAGGCGAGGCTCGACGATCCGACGAAGCGGTGGAAGTTCTCGGCAGCGGACCTCGACGTGCGGGAGCGGTGGGACGATTACCAGGTGGCCTACGAGGACGCGCTCGCCGAGACCAGCGCGAAGCAGGCGCCGTGGTACGTGATCCCCGCGGATCGCAAGTGGTACCGGAACTGGGCCGTGCTCAACGTGCTGCTGGCGGCGCTCGAGGAGATGGATCCGCAGTTCCCGCCGGAGGAACCGGGCCTCGACGATCTGGTGATCCGCTGAGCGACGTCCGAGGCGAAGCGGGGCCTCAGGCCGGCAGCTCGACCACCATGCGACAGCCGGAGGGTTGGCGCTGCTCGGCCCGGATGCGCCCGCCGTGCAGCTCCACGATCCAGCGGGCGATGGCGAGGCCCAAGCCCGACCCGCCCTGGTCGGTGCTGCGCGCCTCGTCGGTGCGGTAGAAGCGCTCGAAGACCCGGCCCAGCGACGCCTCCGGGATGCCGGGCCCGGCGTCGAGGACCTCGAAGCGGACCTGGGTGCCGAGGTCGGTGGCGCGCAGCTCGACATCGGAGTCGTCGGGGGCGAAGCGGGCCGCGTTCTCGACCAGGTTGGCCAGCACCTGGTGCAGCCGCTCGGGATCGCCGTCGACGGCGAGCTCGGGGGGTTGGACGTCGACCGCGAACGTCAGGTCGGGGGAGTGCAGCGCGGCTTCGTCGGCCACCGCCTCGAGCAGGTCGATGGCTGGGAACCGAAGCCGGTGCAGGGGCGAGCCCCCGGACTCCAGCCGGCTGAGGTCGAGCAGCTGGGTCACCAGGCGTTGGAGTCGCTCGGTCTGGGCCAGCATCGTGCGCAGGAGCGCCGGATCGGGCGCGACCACCCCGTCGACCACGTTCTCGAGGGTGGCGCGCAGCGCCGAGATCGGCGTGCGGAGCTCGTGGCTCACGTTCGCGACGAGCTCGCGCCGTTGCCGATCGACCTCCGCCAGCTCGTCGGCCATGTGGTTGAACGCGACGGCGAGGCGGCCGACCTCGTCGGACGATCGGGCCGACACCCGCACGGTCAGGTCGCCCTCGGCCATCTGGGTGGCGGCGGACTCCATCGAGCGGAGGGGCGAGGTCATCCCGCGGGCGAGCAGCTGGACCATCGCGAGCGCGATGGCCGCAGCGACGCCGGCCCGGAAGCCGGCTCGGAAGTTGAGGGCGAGGCCGATCTCGTTCACCGCCAGGGTGACGACCACCGCGGCGACGATGACGATGCTCAGCTTGACCTTGATCGAGCTGAGCCGGTCGAGGGGGTTCACCACGTGGCGCCTGGCTCAGGCTCGTCGCTGTCACCGACCTCATCGGCACCGGGCTCGCCGAGCGCGTACCCCACGCCGTGCACCGTGCGCACCACGGCGTCGCCGAGCTTGCGGCGCAGCGCTCGGACGTGGGAGTCGACCGTGCGCGCCCCGGAACCGTCGCGGTAGCCCCAGACGTCGCTGAGCAGGCGCTCGCGCGTCAGGACCCGGCCAGGGCGTTCCGCGAAGCCCACGAGCAGGTCGAACTCCGTGGGCGTCAGGTGCACGATCTCACCGTGGCGGCGCACCCGACGCGCATCGAGGTCGATGTCGATGTCGTCGTCGAGGCGGAGCTGGCGGGCGGCGCCGCGTCCGGCCAGAGCGTCGACGCGCCGCAGCAGCGCCTGCACGCGAGCCACCAGCTCGCGCATGGAGAAGGGCTTGGTCAGGTAGTCGTCGGCGCCGACCGCGAGCCCGACGACCAGGTCGGTCTCATCGTCTCGGGCCGTGAGCATCATCACCGGCACGTGGTGATCCCGCTGGATCTGGCGGCAGACCTCGAGACCGTCCATGCCCGGGAGCATCAGGTCGAGGATCACCAGATCGGGCTCGAACCGCTGCGCGAAGGCCACCCCGGTGGGCCCGTCGCCGGCCACGTTGACGTCGAAGCCCTCGCTGCGGAGGCGGGCCGCGATCGCGTCGGCGATCAGCACCTCGTCCTCGACCACCAGGATGCGCCGAGCCATCGCCGAAACCTAGCCAACGCTCCTCGTGACCGGTCGCCGCGGCGCGGTCGGTCGCGGTGGGCGCCTCCCATCTGACGGTGCGTCAGATGGGAGGTCGGCAGGTGCGTCCCGTAGCGTTGCGGCCATGTCTGACTACGCACCGCCGCTGCGCGACATCCGCTTCGTCCTCGACCACGTCACCCCCATCGACGAGCTGACGAAGCTCGACGCCTACGAGCAGGTCGACGCCGAGTCGGTGTACGGCGTCATCGAGGAGTTCGGGCGGCTCATGGCCGACGTCTGGTCGCCCACCAACGCGGTCGGCGACCACGAGGGCAGCCGCGTCGAGGGCGACGAGGTGATCACGGCCACCGGCTTCAAGGAGGCCTACGCCGCCTACGCCGAGGCTGGCTGGGGCGCGGTGCCGTTCGCCGAGGAGTACGGCGGCGGCGGGTTCCCGTGGCTCGTGGGCATCGTCATGCAAGAGCTGCTCAACAGCGCCAACATGGCCCTGGCCATGGCGCCGCTGCTCACCCAGGGCGCCATCGATGCCATCCTCCACCACGGCTCGGAGGAGCAGAAGGAGAAGTACCTCCTGAAGATGGTCTCCGCCGAGTGGACGGGCTCGATGAACCTCACCGAGCCCGACGCCGGCTCCGACGTGGGCGCGCTCCGCACCAAGGCGGTGAAGCAGGACGACGGCAGCTACCGCATCACCGGCCAGAAGATCTTCATCACCTTCGGCGAGCACTCCTTCACCGACAACATCGTCCACCTGGTGCTGGCCCGCACCCCCGACGCGCCTCCCGGCACGAAGGGCATCTCGCTGTTCATCGTGCCCAAGTTCCTGGTGAACGACGACGGGACGCTGGGCGAGCGCAACGACGTCCACATCGTCTCGGTGGAGCACAAGATGGGCATCAAGGCCAGCCCCACGTGCGTGCTGGCCTACGGCGACAACTCCGACGGTGCCATCGGCTACCTCGTCGGCGACGAGAACGCCGGCATGCGGTACATGTTCACGATGATGAACAACGCCCGCCTGGGCGTCGGGGTCGAGGGCCTCGGCCTGGCCGAGCGCAGCTACCAGAAGGCGCTGCAGTACGCGAAGGAGCGCAAGCAGGGCTACGCGCCGGGGGCGGCTCGCGGCGAGAAGTCGTTCATCGTCGAGCACCCCGACGTTCGTCGGATGCTGCTCACCATGAAGGCCTACACCGAGTCGATGCGCCTCATGTGCTTCAAGGTGGCCGAGCAGATCGACGTGCTCCGCTACGGCGCCGACGAGCCGACCCGCACCGAGGCCCAGGAGATGGTCGACCTGCTCATCCCGCTCACCAAGAGCTACTGCACCGACCTCGCCGAGGTCGTCACCTCCATCGGGATCTCGGTGCACGGCGGCATGGGCTTCATCGAGGAGACGGGTGCCGCGCAGTACTACCGCGACACCAAGATCACCCAGATCTACGAGGGCACCAACGGCATCCAGGCCATGGACCTGGTCGGTCGGAAGCTCCCGATGCGCGCCGGCGGCGTGTACCAGGACCAGTTGGCTCGCATGAAGGCCACCATCGAGGAGCTCGCCGGCGCGGGCGACGACCTCGCGGTCGTGCACCGCGAGCTGGCCGCCGCGGTCGATGCGCTCGAGGACGCCACCAACTGGATCCTCTCGGAGGGGCTGGCCGACCCGGTGCAGGCGCTGTCCGCTGCGTCGCCGTACCAGCGGCTCTTCGCCACCACCGTCGCCGGCTGGCTCATGGCGATCCAGGGCCTCGCCGCCAAGCGCGTCGTGGACGCCGGTGGGGCCGATGCCGACCTCGCCGCCGCCAAGATCGTCACCAGCCGCTTCTTCGCCGAGCAGCTCCTCCCCGCGGTGCACGGCCTCGTGGCGCCGGTGAAGGCCGGCAAGGGCGACCTCTTCGCGCTCACCGCCGACCAGCTCTGAGCCAGCATCGGTAGGCCGTTTGGCTCAGGTTCGGCCCGTCGCGGCCGATCTGACGCCATGGTGACCCACTCGAACTCGGTTCCGTCGCTGGGGGCGACGATGTCCACCGGTCTGGGCCGAGCGCGCGCGCTCGGTGCCCTGGCCGCCGTGGGCGTGCCGTCGACTGGCCTCGCGCGGGCGTCCAGCGTCACGAACGAGGTCTGGATGACCACCGACTACGTGGTGCGGGTGAACCGCGACGCGAGCCTGCGCCTCCACCGCGAAGCGGTGCTGTCGCAGGTGCTGCCCGACGAGGTCGGGTACCCGACGCTGATCCAGCACGGCGGCGAGGTCGGCAGCGACTGGCTCGTCGTCCACCGGCTCCCGGGTGTGCCGCTCAGCCGGGCCTGGCCCGACATGTCGGGCGAGGAGCGCCGCGAGGCGGTCCGCCAGGTGGCCACCCGGCTCCGTGCCGTGCACGCCACTCGCTGTCCTCGCCTCGAGGGCCTGCACGACGTGCCGCAGCTCTTGGACCCAGCACCGACCGGGAGCCAGGCGGTGCAGCGGCTCCTGAACCAGCTCCAACGAGCGGCGACGTGGCCGAACGTGGACCCCGGGCTGATGGCCGACGCGATCGAGCTCGTGAGCTCCACGGCGGCCGCCCTCGATCCCTTCGACGTGCCCACCATCGTCCACGGCGACCTCTCCTTCGAGAACATGCTGTGGGACGGCGCAAAGGTCACGGCGCTGCTCGACTTCGAGTTCGCACGGCCCGGGCCGCCCGACCTCGACCTCGACGTCTTGATGCGCTTCTGCGCCCTGCCCCACCTGCACGTCCCCCTCGAGTACGAGGCGCGCACCCACGCGAAGGACTACGAGGAGGTGCCGTGGTGGTTCGCCGAGGACTACCCCGAGCTGTTCTCCCACCCTCGCCAGTTCGAGCGGGTGCGCCTCT
Source organism: Acidimicrobiia bacterium (assembly GCA_039812605.1). GTDB lineage: Bacteria > Actinomycetota > Acidimicrobiia > Acidimicrobiales > Iamiaceae > Aquihabitans. Next base: position 9,884 of record JBDIAX010000069.1, read on the forward strand.
ACTCGATCGCGTGGGACGTGCGTGAGCTGATGCAGTTCCCGCCCCAGGAGCCGCTGTCGCGGCTGCACAAGTACCACCCGTACCAGCGGCTCTCGCAGAGCCTGCGAGGCACCCACTACCTCGATCGGTTCAACGGCGCCGCCTCCCTCCACTACTGAGCGGGCCGGGCCTCGTCGTCCAGGGGCGGACCGAGGCGGCGACGATCGCGTCGGAGAGCGGTGGCCAGGCATCGAGCGCCCAGGGACCGAAGTTCCGGTCGGTGAGCACCAGCAGGCCCCGGTCGATGGCGGGATCGATCCAGAGGAAGCTGCCGGCGGCACCGAAGTGGCCGAAGGTGCGCGGCGAGTTGGTGCGACCGGTCCAGTGCGGGGTCTTCCAGCCGCGGATCTCGAAGCCGAGTCCCCAGTCGTTCGGCTTCTGCGGGCCGACGCCGGGGAGGATGCCCGCCAGCTCGGGGTACTGCACCGAGGTGGCCTCGGCGAGGGTCTCGGCGTGCACGAGGGTGGGGCGCAGGAGCTCGGTGGCGAAGCGCGACAGGTCGGCTCCGGTGCTCCACGCGCCGTGGGCGAGCGACCCTCCCCGAAGGTCGGTGTGGGCCATGCCGAGCGGTTCGAGCACCGCGGCCAGCAGGTACTCCTCCGCGCTCATGGCGGCGTTGTGGGCGAGGTGGTCGGCGAGGGCGTCGAAGCCGGTGTTGGAGTAGATCCGCTTGCGCTCCGGCAAGAGCAGGACCCCGGTGTCGAAGCCGTAGCCCCCTGCGTGGGCGAGCAGGTGGCGGACGGTGACGCCGGGAGGGCCGGTGGGCTCGTCGAGCTCGAGCGTGCCCTCCTCGACGGCCACCAGGCAGGCATAGGCGGCGAGCAGCTTGGTGACCGACGCGATGCGGAACGGTCGATCGCCCGGGCCGATCGTGGCGAGGGTGCCGTCGGGGCCGACCACGGCCGCGGCGATGTTCGCCGCCTCCCAGCCGCCGGTCTCCCAGAGGGCCGCCGCGAGGCGAGCGTCCTCAGCCACGGTCCCAGACCATCGGTGCGTCGGCGTCGCGGCCGGCGAGGATCACGTCCGCGGGGGAGCGCCGGTCGATGTGGCCGATGAGCCCGTGGTAGACGCCGAACCCGCACAGCTCCTGGAGGCGAGGCGAGAAGGAGGCGACCAGGTCGCGGTCGAGCCCGAGCTGCTGGTTCTCCTGCTGGCGGACCCAACCGGCGCAGTAGTTCATCGCGATGCCGACGCGGCGCTCGGAGGTCGCGTTGGCGCCGCCGCCGTGCCACAGGCTCCCGTGCCAGACGAGGACGCTGCCCGCCTCCATCTCGGCGGGCACGGACTCGTAGGGGCGCCCGAAGTCGGGCGAGCGATCGGCGAGGTGGCTGCCGGGGATCACCCGCGTCGCGCCGTTCTCCGCGGTGAAGTCGGTGAGTGCCCACATCGTGTTGCACACCGTGGCCACATGGGGCTTGGGCAGCGGCATCACCTGGTCGTCCGCGTGGATCGGCTGGGCCACCTCGCCGGGCAGGATCGTGATCGACGACAGGCTCGACACCAAGCAGCCGGGGTCGAGCACGCCCTCGACGATCGGCAGGATCGTCGGGTGCTCGGCGAATCGCTGCCAGCCGACGCCGTGGGCGAGCAGGTTGTAGGCGCGCAGCGTGCTGGTGCCCTCGAAGCCGTTTCGGGCCGGCTCGATGGCGAGGTCGTGGTGGAGGCGGTCGAGCGCGTCGACCGCGGTGGACACCTCCTCGGCATCGAGGACCTCCGCCACGATCGTGAAGCCCACGTCGCGGATCTCGGCGAGGTGTCGCTCGCGATCGACGAGGGCGGCGGTGGGCACGCACGCATGGTAGGCCGGTGACCGTGGGCGGTGACCGGAACCCGACGGGGTCGCCATCGGACCTCGAGGTGGCGGTCGTCGAGGTGCTGCGCGCGTTGGAGCCGGGCGACATCGTCACCTACGGCGAGGTGGCGCTCGAGGCCGGCTACCCGGGCCGGGCGCGGGCCGTGGGGCGGATCCTGGCTCGCTCGGGCGGCGAGCACCCGTGGTGGCGCGTCGTTGCCGCGTCGGGAAGACTCGTGCCCGGCCACGAGCCCGAGCAGGCCCGGCGGCTGGAGGCCGAAGGGGTCGCTGTCGACCTCGAACGGGGTCGAGTCCGGCGTGGCCGCGCCGGAGCCGGCGAGGAGGACCGATGACCGACCCAGGGGCGCAGGTCACCCGGCGGACGCTGCTGCGCGCCGGCGCGGCCCTCGGCGCGGTCGTGGCGGGCGGCGGGCTCGTGAGCGCGTGCACCCCATCGCGCTCGGTGCTGGCCATGGGCGACTCGATCATGTCCGGCGCCAAGCTGGTCGGGTTCGGTGCGGCCACCGCCGGTGGGGCCACCACGTGGAAGGTCGACGCCGTGGTCGGTCGGGGCACGAACCGAGCCGCCACCGACCTCGCCGCCATCGACCTTCGGACGTACTGGATGGTCGTCGTAGCGACGGGCACGAACGACTACCTGGACGACGCGGCCACCTTCGGCACGCGCATCGACCGGGTCATGCGCGCCACCGCCGGTCACCCTCGGGTCCGCTGGGTGAACGTCGATGCCAACACCACCAAGCTCGCCCCGGCGGCGAACGGGGTGAACGCGGCGCTCGCCGCCGCCCCGCGCCGCTGGAGCACGCTGCGGGTGGGGGACTGGAGCCATCGAGCGGCGACGCTGTCGGGCTTCGACCAGCAGCGCGCTGCAGACGGCGTCCACTACACCTACGACGGCTATCGGCAGTGGCGAGCCTTCGTCGAGGCCCTCGCCGCCTGAGCCACCGCTCGGTAGGGTCGGCCCATGAGCATCTACGACCACCCCGTGACGGCCCTCGACGGCAGCGCCGCCGACCTCCACGACCACGAGGGCAAGGTGGCCCTCATCGTCAACGTCGCCTCGAAGTGCGGGCTCACCCCCCAGTACGAGGGTCTCGAGCAGCTCCAGAAGGCCTACGGCGATCGGGGCTTCACGGTGCTCGGCTTCCCGTGCAACCAGTTCCTCGGCCAGGAGCCCGGCACCAGCGAGGAGATCGCGACCTTCTGCTCGGTCACCTACGGGGTCACGTTCCCGATGTACGAGAAGGTCGAGGTCAACGGCGATGGCCGAGATCCGCTCTACGCCGAGCTCACCGAGGTCGCCGACGCCGACGGCCAGGCGGGTGACGTGCAGTGGAACTTCGAGAAGTTCCTGGTGACGCCGGGCGCCGGCGAGATCGTCCGCTTCCGTCCGGGCGTCGAACCGCAGGACCCGTGGATCGTGGCTGCCATCGAGGCCAACCTGCCGAGCTGACGGTGACCGATCGCGGATCCGCTCGGCCCAGGCCGTAGGCTCGCGGGAACGGATCAGCGCCCCTTCGCTTCGTCGGG
>JBDIAX010000070.1:0-13096 GCA_039812605.1 Acidimicrobiia bacterium
TTGGCGCGCCCGTAGGGACTCGAACCCCAAACCTTCTGATCCGTAGTCAGATGCTCTATCCAATTGAGCTACGGGCGCTGGCGCCTTGCGGCCGGAGCACCCTAGTCGGGGCCGATCCGTGCGGCCAACGGCGTTGGCCCTGGCCCAACTGTCAGACCCCCGCGCGACGCTGCGGTGGTCGGGGAGGCGAACGCACACGCAGACTGGAGCTCACGATGTTCGACGATCCCCCGTTCGACCACCCTTACGACCACCCCTTCGACCGTCCGCCCGACGCCCTGGCTTCGCGGATCGCCGCGCTGCTCGACAAGGCAGAGTCGACGTCGTTCCCCGCCGAGGCGGAGACGTTCCTCGCCAAGGCCCAAGAGCTGATGGCCCGCCACGCCATCGACGAGGCGATCGTCGCCGGTGCCCGAGGCGAAGCCGACGAGGTCACGGTGATGGACCTGCTCGTCACCAACCCCTACGCGAGCGCCAAGTCGGTCCTGCTCAGCGCGGTCGCCGACGCGAACCGCTGTCGGGTGGTGAGCGTCGACCGCCCCGGCGGGAGGCTGCTGTGCACGGCCGTCGGCCACCGCACCGACCTCGACCACGTCCGAACCCTCTACCTCTCGCTGTCGCACCAGGCGGTGCGGTTCATGCTCGAGGCCTCGCCGCCTCCGGGTTCGGGCGTCCGGCGCTTCCGCCACGCGTTCCTCCTGTCGTTCGGCGCTCGCATCGGCGAGCGCCTGCGTGTGGCCGGCCATGCCGTTGAGGTCGAGGCCCAGGACCAGCAGCTGCACCGGCCCGGTGGCCTGTCGGTCACCCTGGTGCTCGCCAGCCGGGAGGCGAAGGTCGACCGGGCGTTCGCCGAACGGTTCCCGCGGGTGCAGACCAAGCGGGTGAGCAGCTCGAGCGGCGCAGGCCACGTCTTGGGTCGTGCTGCCGCAGACCGGTCCGCGTTGGGTGGTCGTGGCGTCGGTGGCGGAGGGCCAGCGCTCCCGCCGGGCTGAGGCTCCCGACCGGGTCGGCCCGCCGAGCGTGCCGATCAGGGTTGGCGGCGGCGACCGCCGACGCGGTGCAGCACCGCGGAGGTCGGCTCGATCTCGAGCCACTCGCCATCAACGCTCATCGCGGCTCGGCCGTCCACGAGCAGCGAATGGTTCGGGTGGGTCACGCTCACCGGCCACAGGAGGGTCACCTCGGGTCGATCGGCGATGTTCGCTGAGGTCCGCCGGCCCGGCGCCACCACGAGGAGGCCCTCGCGCGAACCGACCTGGACCATCACCACGTGGGGCCGGTCGTCGCGGACCGTCACGAGGTACGCGGCGAGCCCCCGCTCGGCCACCACCGACGGAAGGTCCTGGAGGTCGACGCGGATGCTCACCGTGCCAGGGTCCCACGTGAGACGAGGCGAACCAACGACCCAGGGCACACGAGCGGACCGCTCGGTAGGGTCAGCCGCGATCATCGGCAGGTCGCCGACACCGAGGAGCGTTCGCCATGGAGATGACCAGCTACCCCGCCGGGACCCCGTCGTGGGTCGACATCGGCGTGCCCGACATGGAGGCAGCCATCGCGTTCTACGGCGCCCTCTTCGGCTGGACGTTCACCGAGCCCGCCGAAGAGACCGGCGGCTACCGCCAGGCGCTGCTCGGCGACAAGAGCATCGCCGGATTCGGCCCGCAGATGAACCCCGGGCCTCCGTTCTGGGCCACCTACTTCGCCACCGACAGCGTCGAAGCCACCGCCGAGAAGGTCGCGGCCGCCGGCGGGCAGATGGTCATGGGCCCGATGGACATCCTCGACATCGGTCGCATGGCGGTGTTCGTCGACGACACCGGCGCCTTCTTCTCGGTGTGGCAGGCCGGCACGCATCCGGGCGCTGGCCTCGTGAACGAGCCAGGCGCGCTCGCGTGGAACGAGCTCGACACCCGCAACGCGGACGAGGCCAAGGCCTTCTACGGCGCGGTGTTCGGCTGGGCGTCGCGCACCAGCGAGTCGCCGATGATGACCTACACCGAGTGGCAGCTCGGCGAGCGCACCATCGGCGGCATGTTGCACATGGGACCGCAGTTCCCGCCCGAGATGCCCAACAGCTGGCTCGTGTACTTCGCGGTGGAAGACACCGACGCCGCCATCGCCAAGGTCGGCGAGCTCGGCGGCAAGGTGCTGATGCCGCCCATGGACATCGAGGCCGGCCGCTTCGCCGTGGTCGCCGACAGCGCCGGCGCCCCGTTCGCGGTCATCGCGCTCGCCGAGGCCCTCACCGGCTGACCGGCCAGGTCGCGTCCGCCCGAGCCAGCCGATCTCAGCGGGGCGACACGGGTCCGACTCGAACCTGGCGCGATCTGTCACCCATGCGGTGACGAATCGCGCCAAGAACACCCAACCGCCCGAACCTGGCGCGATCTGTCACCCATGTGGTGACGAATCGCGCCAAGAACCGCCAGCCGCCCGAACCTGGCGCGATCTGTCACCCATGCGGTGACGAATCGCGCCAAGAACGCACCACCCGGCCCGAACCCGCCGAACCCGCCCGGACCGGTCCGGCCGCGCGCTCGGCCCGTGCGAGACCGCGGCGCTCAGCTGCGGGGGACGTCGATCCAGGGGACGTCCTTGTCGTTGCGCGGCTCGCCGGGCAGGCCGAGCACCCGCTCGCCGATGATGTTGCGCTGGATCTCCGACGTGCCGCCCTCGATCGAGTTGGCCCGAGCCCGCAGGAACATCTTGCGGCTCGACCCAGGAGGCCCGGTGAGCCCCAGGTTGTCGGCTCGGCGCATCTCGAAGTCGTACCCGGCGAGGCCGGCCGCACCGAGCAGGTCGACGCAGAACTCGTAGATGTCCATGTTCACCTTGGCGAACTCCAGCTTGGCGATCGAGCCCTCCGGCCCAGGGTTGCCCGCCTTGCGGTTCTGCGATGCCCGGATGTTGGTGAGCCGCAGCACCTCGCTGCGGACCCACAGCTGGACGAGCTCGTCGCGGTGCACCGCGGTCTTGGTGGCGGGCCCGGCCTCCTCGTTCCAGATGCGCACCGCTTCGGCGATCGCGCCCGAGCCACGAGCAGGGACGCCCCCACCGCCACCGCCGATGGTCGTGCGCTCGTTGGAGAGGGTGGTCATGGCGACGCGCCACCCCTCCCCCACGTCGCCGATGCGATCCGCGTCGGGCACGCGCACCTCGGTCAGGTACACCTCGTTGAACTCCGCCTCGCCGGTGATCTGGCGCAGGGGCCGCACCTCCACCCCCGGCGCGTGCATGTCGAGCGCGAAGTAGGTCATGCCCTTGTGCTTGGGCGCGTTCGGATCGGTCCGGGCCACGAGCATCCCCCGGTCCGCGATGTGAGCGAGGGTGTTCCACACCTTCTGACCGGTGATCACCCACTCGTCGCCGTCGCGCACCGCCTTGCACGCCAACCCCGCCAGGTCGGATCCGGCGCCCGGCTCGGAGAACAGCTGGCACCAGGCGTCCTCCCCCGTGAACATCCGGCGCAGCAGCCGCCCACGCAGCTCGTCGGAGCCGTGGGTGACGACGGTGGGGCCGGCCATGGTGAGCCCGAAGAAGTGCCGAGACCCGGGGGACTGCGCCCCCGCCTCGCGCAGGGCTGCGTCCACCGTGCGCTGGTGGGTGGGCGCGACGGCGAGCCCACCCCAGCCCTCCGGGAAGTGCACCCACGCCAACCCGAGGTCGAACTGACGGCCCCGCAGCTCCTCCATCGACACGGCGCTCGGGTCCACCGAACCGAGCAGGTCCTCGATGCGCTCCTTCACGAGCTGGCCGGCGTCGACGGTCATGGCGGTCTCCGTGGGGTTCCGAGGGCGGGCGCGCGACGGTACCGGCTGGCCCATGCCGGCGCTCGGAGGTGCGGCGTCAGCCGGGGAAGGGAACCAGCGCGGACTCGTCCTCGAAGCGGATGGCGGCGAGCTGCGTGGCGTGGCCGACCAGGCGATCGGTCGAGTCCCACAGCTCGCACACCTCATCCACCCGGCCGTCGGCCACCGTGAACGCCCGCTGGCGCACCCGCAACGGGCCCGGCGCGGGCGCCGCGCGCAGGTAGGTGGTGAGCGAGAGCGTCGGGACCCAACCCGAGCGCCCGATGTCGAACGTCGCCGGCATCAGCGCGTCGAGGAAGAAGAGCAGCCCCAGCGGGTCGTTCGGCCGCCCGTCGGCGAAGCCGATCCATCCCTGGATCTCCGCCCGACCCTCGGGCGCGCCGAGCGCCCATCCGAGGCAGGCAGGGTCGAGGCGAAGGTCGGCGCGGTCCATGATCGGGATCGGGAACTGGGCTCCCGGCGGGTTCGAGACCATGCGCACGCACTCGTCGAGCGGCGCCACCTCGAGGGGCTGGCGCGCCGACCAGGTCGCCGGCGAAGGCTCGGGCAGGGTCCCGAGCGTGGCCACCACGTCGACGCACCGGCGACCGCCCTGCTCGATGGTGGCACGCGCCTGGCTCGCGCTGCGGCCCGTCCGGAGCACCTCGATCACCACCTCCGCCGGTCCCGGATCGGGAGCCGACGCGAAGTGCGTGGTGGCGGCGAGCGCGTCCCGATGGCTGCTCCCCGCCTCCTCCAGCGCCTCGCCCATCGCCCGGACCACCAGCGCGACGAGGTAGCCGCCGTTGGGCTTGGGCCCGACGGTGAAGCCGCCATCGACATCGGCCTCGTAGGTACCGGGCCGAGCCCCTGGTCGAACGGCGGTGGCGAGGTCGAACTCGAAGGTGGCGTCGCTCATCGGTGCAGCGTACGACGAGTCGGTCGCGTGGTGAAACTGACGTGCCGAACGTCTCCCATCAGGAGCCCGACGACGGCTCCTCGACGACGGCCTTGATGCGATCGAGCGTCTGCTGCATGCCGTCGTGGTTGGTCTTGCCGCGCGCCCAGCCGAGCAAGGTCCAGTAGATGCGCAACGGCAGGGCGGGCGAGAGGCGGAACGACTCGGTCACGTCGGTGCCACCGCCCTCGGCGGGGACGAGGTCGTAGCGCCACGTGTTGATCCGTCGCTGCGCGTTGGGCAGGGCGAACTCGAAGGCCCGCTCGGGCTCGCACTCGGTGACCTCGCAGGCAGACCAGTAGATCGGTCCGATCCCGTTGCGCTTCACGTGGCCACGGAACCTGGCCCCCACCTCGGGCCCCGTCGCGCCGTCGAGCCACTCGGCCTCGAAGGTCTCGGGGCTGAACTCACCGATGCGGGTCACGTCGCTCACGAGCGCCCAGATCGCCGCCGGGTCGGCGTCCATGTGCACGGTCACGCTTCCTTGCATGAGGACAACCTAGGACGCGGCGCGATCGCCTCGCCGAGCGAACCACTCAGCGCGCACCGTGCGCCACACCCACTCGATCTGGGTCTCGGCCGGTGCGAGGGCCCGGGTGAGCTCGATCTCGCCGACGTGGCGGTAGCCGAGCTGCTCGGGAACGAGACGGCTGCGCACGTTGGTCTCGTTGTGGTGGATCTCCACGTGGTCGATGTCGTCGAGGGCGAACGCCGCCGAGGTGAGCAGCGCCGACGATCGCCTCGCGAGGCCACGGCCGAGGTGGCGGTGGCTCACCCAGTAGCCGATCTCCAGCCCCGTGGGCCCGATGCGCCGATGCAGTCCGCACCCGCCCACGGCGACCTCGCCGTCGAAGATGCCGTGCACGACGTCGCCCCCGCTGCGCCACGACGCGTCCCACTCCTCGAGCATCGCCCGCCGCCGTTCGAGGCCGAGCGGCAGGTCTGCCGCCCAGACCATGTACCCGCGGAGGTGCTCGGCGTTGTCGTCCACCAGCGCATCGAGGACCTCGGCATCGTCGACCGTCCAGCGACGCAGCACGAGCCCATCGCCCTCCACCAGCTCCGGCAACCGCGCTCGCTCCCCCACCGCCCCATCCTCGCCGCCGAGGTCGACCGTCGCTCCACGAGTTCCGCGGCCCCGCTCGACCTTCCCCGCCGTCGGACCGTGCCGATACCGTGGTGTGCCCTCAAGCTCGACCTGCTCACGCACCGGCCAGGAGGCCTCGCCATGACCGCGACCGACGCAACGACCGACACCCAGGCCACCGCCAGCGGCGCCCTGCGACCGGGGAGGCTCGAGACCGACCGGCTGGCGAAGCGGGTGAACGTCGCCGAGGGCCGCGAGCTGAAGTCGGTCGTCTCCCCGCTCAACGGCGAGGTCGTGGGCGAGGTCCCGATCGGCACCGCGGACGACGTCGCCGCCGCGGTGGCCGACTGCCGCAAGGTGCAGGCTCGGTGGGCCGCCACCCCGGTCAAGCAGCGTGCCCAGGTGCTGCTGCGCTACCACGACCTCGTCCTCGAGCACCAGGACGAGCTGCTCGACCTCATCCAGGCCGAGAACGGCAAGGCGCGCGTGTGGGCCTTCGAGGAGATCATGGACCAGGCCATCACCGCCCGGTACTACGCCCGCCTCGCGCCCCGCGCCCTCAAGCCCACGCGGCGCCTCACCGCGCTGCCCGGGCTCGTCACCGCCACCGAGCACCATGTGCCCAAGGGCGTCGTCGGCGTCATCTCGCCCTGGAACTACCCGCTCGTGCTGGCCGTGTCCGACGCGCTCGCGGCGCTGGTGGCCGGCAACGGCATCGTGATCAAGCCCGACAGCCAGACCCCGTTCACGGCGATCCGCGCCTTCGAACTGCTCGAGGAGGCCGGGCTGCCGGCTGGGCTGGTGCAGATCGTCACCGGGCCGGGCACCCAGGTCGGCTCGGCGATCATCGAGTCCGCCGACTACCTCATGTTCACCGGCTCCACCGCCACCGGTCGCTCGATCGGCGCCCAGATCGGCGAACGGCTGGTGGGCTACTCGGCCGAGCTCGGCGGCAAGAACCCGATGATCGTCACCGCCGACGTCGACCTCGATCGGGCGGTCGAAGGCGCCACCACCGCCTGCTTCGCCAACACGGGCCAGCTGTGCGTGTCGATCGAGCGGATCTACGTGGACCAGGCGATCGCCCCCGCGTTCACCCAGCGCTTCGGCGAGCGGGTCGCGTCGCTCAAGCTCGGCGCCGAGCAGGCGTACGGGCCCGAGGTCGGGGCGCTCGCCAGCAAGGCCCAGATGGACAAGGTCACCGAGCACGTGACCGACGCCCTCGACAAGGGTGCCCGCCTGGTGGCCGGGGGCAAGGCCCGACCCGACCTCGGCGCCTTCTTCTACGAGCCCACCGTCTTGGCCGAGGTCACCCCGGAGATGGACCTCTACCGCGACGAGACCTTCGGCCCGGTCGTGGCGGTCTACCCGTACTCGACCATCGACGAAGCGGTGGCGCAGGCGAACGACACCGAGTACGGCCTCAACGCCAGCGTCTACTGCGGCGACACGTCGAAGGGCCGCAAGATCGGCGAGCGCCTCATGGCCGGCACCGTCAACGTCAACGACGGCTACTCGTCGGGGTGGGGGTCGGTCGATGCGCCGATGGGCGGCATGAAGGCCTCGGGCATGGGCCGACGCCACGGCCGCGACGGTCTGCTCAAGTACACCGAGTCCCAGACCGTGGCGGTGCGGTCCGCGGTGGCCGAGAAGCTCCAGTCGCCCGGCGACGACGCCGCCGGGTACGCCAAGCGGTTCACCTCGATGCTCAAGGCCGCGAAGCACCTGCCGCGCTGACCACGAGCCGGACCCCGGACGGTCGCCGCGAGTTGGCACGAGCCGACCGGCGCGAGAACATGGTCGCCATGGCCGAGACCCCGAGCACCGCTGCGGGCCGCCCGTCGGATGCCGACGGACGCGGCTCGAACGTCAGCCCCACCCAGCTCAAGGTGGCCGCGGGGCTGCTCTTCGGCGCGATCCTCATCGGGGTCCTGGCGCTCACGGTGTTCTCGGACCCCGGTACGCCCACCAAGCCCGACAACAAGGTGAGCATCATCCCCCAGCCCAACCAGGGCGTGGCCCCGGAGAACGGCGGCGACCGGGGCGGATGGGAGCAGCTCGCGCTGCTCGGCACGATCATCGTGGTCGTGGCCGGCATCGGGGTGGTCGCCGTGCGCGGGCGCGGCACCGCCCGCCCAGGCCGGGCTGCCTGGGAGGCCGCCGGCGCATCGGACCACGACGGCGCGGTCGCCGGCTGAGCGAGCTCCCGACCGCCGCGGGCGATGGCTGGCGTCAGGCCAGCTCGACCCGCAGCGGCAACGCACGCGGGCCGCGCACCTGACCGGTCGACCACCGGACCGCCGCCGGCACCGCCAGCTCGAAGCTCGCCGTTCGGGCCAGGAACCGCTCGAGCGCCACGGACACCTCGAGGCGCGCGAGGTGCGAGCCGAGGCACCGGTGGATGCCGATGCCGAACGCGACGTGGCGGTTGGGGCTGCGATCGAGCACGACCTCGTCCGCTCGCTCGAAGCGGTCCGGGTCGCGGTTGGCCGCCGGGAACGGGAGCAGGAGGGGATCGCCGGCGTGGACCGGGCACCCGCCGAGCTCGGTGTCGACCCGTGCCTCGCGCGCCATCGTGACCGGCGCGTAGGCCCGCAGCAGCTCCTCCACGGCGGACGGAAGGAGCGCGGGGTCCTCACGCAGTCGGCGCTGGTCCTCGGGGTGGCCGGCGAGGTGCCACAGCGACGCCCCGATGGCGCTCCACGTGGTGTCGATCCCTGCCACCAGGAGCAGGAGGCACCCGCCGAACACCTCGTCGGCGGACAGGGTGCGGTCGTCGAGACGGGCCCCGACCAGGAACGAGATGAGGTCGTCGCCACTGAAGTCGTTCGCCATGCGCTCTTGGATCTGCGCCCCGAGGTAGGTGCCGAAGTCGAACAGGCCGGTGGCCGCCTGCTCGATGTCGACGGGGCCGCGCTCGAGCAGCTGGTGGATCCACGTGCGGAACCGGTCGCCGTCTTCGGGAGGGATGCCGAGCAGGAGCGTGATGACGTGCACGGGGATGTGCTGCGCGTAGGCCGCCGCCGCGTCCACCACGTCCACCACGTCCGCCGGTCCGAGCGCGTCGAGCAGCTCGTCGCAGCGGGCTTCGACGGCCGGGCGGAGCGCCTCCATGCGCTGGGGCGAGAAGAACGGCAGGAGGAGCTTGCGGAACGACGTGTGGTACGGCGGGTCCGACGAGATCGGCGGCGCGACGATCCCGAAGTCGGCCATCGAGCCGAAGTCGGCCACCAGCGGACTGCGCGACGACCAGGTGTCGACGTCGCGGGCGACCGCTTCGATGTCGTCCGCCCGCACGGGAACGACCATGTCGCGAAACCGCGGGGACCGGGCCACCGGGCAGCCGGCCCGGAGATCCGCCCACACCGCGAACGGATCGGCGGCGTAGCGGGGATCGAAGTGGTCGAAGTCCGTCGCCCAGTCACGCTGGTCCACGGCTCAGTCCACCAGCGCGGGAGTCGATCCGGCCTCGGGGGTGGAGGTGATCAGGTCGATGAGCTCCGCGGCGAGCTCCGGGCCCTGGTCCTCCTGGATGAAGTGCCCGCCGCCCGCGATCGTGCGATGGGGTTGGCCGGCGGCACCCGGGATGTCGCGGATCAGGACCCGATCGGCGCCAGCGGTGACCGGGTCCTTGTCGCCGAACGCGCACCGGAAGGGCCGGGCGAAGCGGCGCAGCACCTCCCACGCAGCCAGGTTCGCCGGGGAGGCGGGGTCGTCGGTGGACGCGGGCACCAGCATCGGGAACTGGCGCGCTGCCTCCTTGGATGCCTCGTCGGGGAAGGGCGCGTCGTACGCGGCCACCACCTCCTCGGGCAGGTCGGTGACGCAACCGCCGTTCACGATGAACCCGACGGGGAAGGTCTCGACGCGCTGGGAGAAGTCGCGCCAAGCCCGGAACCCGTCGCCCAGGTCGCGCTCGCCGGTGGGGAGGAACGTGTTCGACGCGAGCACCCGGGCGAAGCGGTCGGGGTGCTCGCCCACGAGCCGCAACCCGAGCAGCCCTCCCCAGTCCTGGCAGAACAGGGTCACCTCGTGGAGGTCGAGCTCGCCGAACACCAGGCCCCGCAGCCAGTCGGCGTGGCGCTGGTAGGTGCAATCGTCACGGTGCGCCGGCTTGTCGGATCTGCCGAAGCCCACCAGGTCGGGCGCCACCACCCGAAGCCCCGCGTCGAGCAGCGGCGGGATCATGTGGCGGTAGAGGTAGCTCCACGACGGCTCGCCGTGGAGCAAGAGGACGACCGGCGCGTCGGCCGGGCCTTCGTCGAGGTACGCCATGCGCACCGGGCCTGACCCGTCGCCGGCGTCCACCTCCGCGTACCGCGGGGCCCAGGGCAGGCCGACCAGGTTCTCGAAGCACTCATCGGGCGTGCGCAGCAGGTCCATCGGTGTCCCCCTCGGACGGTCGCAGGTCGTGGCCGTGCCAGCTTGGCCCATCGGCCACGATCGACGCGGCACGCGCCCCGTCCGGTGCGCCAGACTGGTGCATCGACGCGAGCGAGGTCATCGAGCACCTGGGTCTGGTGCCCCACCCCGAAGGCGGCTGGTACCGGGAGACGTGGCGCGACCTGCCGGCCGACGGCGGGCGCGGCGTCGGCACCGCCATCTACTTCCTGCTCGAGGACGGCCAGCGCTCGCACTGGCACCGCGTCGACGCTGCCGAGGCGTGGCACCACTACGCGGGCGGCCGGCTCGAGCTGGCGATCGCCGAGGACGACCACCACCAGGTCCTCACCTTGGGCGACGCCCTCAGCAGCGACTGCGAGCCTCAGGCGGTGGTGCCGCCCCGGGCGTGGCAGGCGGCACGAGCGCTCGACGGCTGGGTCCTCGTGGGCTGCACCGTGAGCCCGGCGTTCGACTTCTCGGGCTTCGAGCTCGCTCCCCCCGAGTGGGCCCCCGCGGCGTGGGAGCAACCGGGCTGGTAGCCCCGATCAGCTGAGCAGCGACGCCAGCGCCCAGACGGCCGCAACGAGGCCGACGACCGCCATGATCACCGACCGAGCGACGGGCGCAGATTCGAGGTCGCCGTCGCGTCGCTGCGCCTGCGCCGGGGGCCGGACGATCGCCATCACGTTGCCGGCGACCAGCGCGGCGCCGAACGCGAGCACCAGCCACGCCAGCAGATCGTCGCCGAGGAACGCCCCCGACCCTCCCGACGCGTCGTCCGCGGCCACCAGGAGATGGGAGATCACGGGCTGCACGATACCGGCGCGCCCTCGCCCGCCCCAGTCCGTGGTGCGCGTCGCCCGACCACCCACCTCCCCTGGACAGCACGCTCTGCAACAAGTTGGTCACGAAGGGTGAAATTTCGCTCAAGGTCCACGTCAGGACGGCCGTAGATGCTCACGTCGGTGGAACATCGCCCCCACCGACGATCGGGGTACCGGGGCGGGAACCACCTCCTCCCTCCATCACGCATTGCTCGTGCGCAGTCCAGGGCGCACGTGCTCTGTGGTGGTTTCCGCTCCGCCCCGATCGCGACGCCGCCGCCCCCGGATCCCACCCCGGGGGCGGCGGCGCGCCCGAGGTGCGGTTCGGTCGCCCTACGCTGCCGAGGTCCCCGACCGAGGTTCCCGTGCCTGAGCCCATCCCCCCGACCGCGCTGTCCCGACCCGGCCCGAGCCGGCTCCAACGAGCCACCGCGATCGTCGCGACCGTCGGCGTGGCGATCGCCCTCGTCGGACTGCTCGTGTCGCTGCGCCCGGTGCGCACGCCGACCCAGGACTGCGGCACGACCCTCGCGTTCTTGATGGACGGCCGCACCAACGAGTTCGTCGACGTCGACGACCTGCCCGAGGGCGTCACCGAAGCCGACGTCGAGGCCAACAACGATCGACCGTGCCGCGAACGGGTGGCCGACGTCGCCGTGCCCGCGTTCGGCGCGGTGGCTGCCGGCGTCGGACTGGCTCTCCTCGCCGCGCTCACCGAGGGCGTCGACCGAGGCCTCCGCCGCCAGCAGCGGTCACGGAAGCACCGCGAGGTGGCGACGACCTAGGGGTCGACGACCGACGGCGCCTGGTCGCCCAGATCGCCCGGCACCTCGCCGGTCGCTCGGTTCGACCGCCATTCGGCATCGAGGCGACCCAGATCGGTCTCCGGGGCACGCCCCACCCAGGGCCACACCTCCTCGGCCAGCCGGCGCCAGTTCGCGGTGGCGCCGAGCTCGGCGAGCACGGCGTACAGGCCGAGGTTGATGCGCTGGATGATCACCCCCGCCTTCGGGACGTTCGCGGCCCGCATGACCTCGCCGTGATCGCCCGAGGGATCGAAGAACCGCCGCACCGTCTCCGACGCGAAGTCCTGGGTCATCGTGATCGGCCGGTCCTCGGAGATGAACTCGTAGAAGTGCCCGAAGTAGTCCCCGACCGCCTCGTCGGTGAGGTCGGCGCCGGCCTTGAGGAAGCCGACCTCCTCCACCACCTGACGGAACGCGACGACGTCGCGGTCGATGGCCATGGCGTTGGTCATCCGTCGGAACGGCTCGAGCTCTGCCTCGGTGAAGCGCTTCACCAGGCCGTAGTCGAGGAACGTGACCCGGCCGCCGGGCTCGAACAGGTAGTTGCCCGGGTGCGGGTCGCCGTTGAACGCGGACAGCCGATAGAGGCTGCCGAACACGTACCGGTAGATCGTCTCGCCGGCGAGGTCGCGCTCCTCCTGGGACCACCCGAGCATCTCCTCGAACCGAACCCCGGGCGCGAGCTCGGTGGTGAGCACCCGCCCGGTGCTCAGCTCGTCGACCACCTCGGGCACGTGGATCGACGGGTGGTCGCGGTAGGCGTCGGCGAACAGGCGCTGGTTGTCGGCCTCGATGCAGTAGTCGAGCTCCTCGAGGATCCGCTCGCGCAGCTCGTCCACCAACGGCTCGGGGTCGAGGCCGGGGAACATCGCCTTCATCGCGGTGAACAGCATCCCGGCGCTGGTGAGGTCGGAGCGGATGGCCTCGTCGACGCCCGGGTACTGGACCTTCACCGCCACCGCCCGACCGTCGTGGAGCATCGCTCGGTGCACCTGCCCGATCGACGCGGACGCGATCGGCACCTCGTCCCACTCGGCGAACACCTCGCTCGGTGCCGCGCCGAGCTCCTCGAGCACCACCTGGGCGGCGAGCTCGGGCGCCATCGGCGGCGCCTCCTGCTGGAGCTGGCGGAGGATCTCGCGCGTCGCGGGAGGCAGACCTTGGTCGAGGTAGCTCGCCATCTGGCCGAGCTTCATCATCGCCCCCTTGAGGTGACCGAGCGTCTCGGCCACCTGCGCGGCGGTCTT
>JBDIAX010000071.1:0-11968 GCA_039812605.1 Acidimicrobiia bacterium
CGAGAAGGCGCCCGCCGCGCCCGCGCCGCTCCCGCCGCCGGAGGAGATCGCCCCCAAGGCCAAGCCCGACATCGCCGTGGTGGCCGCGGCCAAGCGCCGCAAGCGGGTGCCGTTCTGGGCCGCTCCGGTCCTCGCCTTCCTTCCGCTCTGGGGCATCATCTACGTCGCCTCGGTGCAGCCAACGCCCGCGGGCGACAACGATCCGATGGTGATCGGCAAGGAGGCCTTCACCGCCGAGGGCTGCTCGGGCTGCCACGGCGCCGACGGTTCCGGGGGCACCGGCGCGGTGCTCAAGGACGGCGAGGTGCTCAAGACCTTCGCCGACCCGCTGTCGATGGTGTACTGGATCCACTACGGCGCGGCCGACGGCGGCGCACGCCCCGACGGCACCTACGGCGACCTGAACCGGCCCGGAGGCGCGCACAACCTGAGCATGCTCCCCGGCGCCATGCCCGGCTTCCCCGACATGGACCCCGAGGAGATGGCGGCGCTCGTCATCTACATCCGCGAGGGGCTGTCGGGTGGCGATCCCGCCGACGATCCGAACTTCAACGCCGAGGCCTTCCTCGCCGACCCCGAGGCGCTGGCGAAGTTGGTCGAAGAGGTCACCGCGCTCGACCCGAACGACCCCGACGCCGTCTCGAGCGTCGAGGGCGCAGAAGCCCCGTAGCGGCTGGGCGATCTTCCGCCCGACCTCCCTACACTCGCCTCCGATGGCCGATCCCGATCGCTACGACGTCCTGGTGATCGGCGGAGGCCCCGCGGGCAGCTCGACGTCCTACTGGCTCGCGTCCGCCGGCGTCCGCGTGGCGTGCGTCGAGCGCAAGGTGTTCCCGCGCGACAAGACGTGCGGCGACGGCCTCACCCCCCGAGCCGTGAAGCAGCTCACCGACATGGGGCTCTACGGCGCCCTCGAGCCCTACCACCGCTACACCGGCCTGCGCGCCGTGGCCCACGGCATCAGCCTGGAGCTCCAGTGGCCCGACCACCCCGTGTTCCCCGACCACGGGTTCGTGGTGAAGCGGCGCGACCTGGACCAGATCGTGTTCGAGCACGCGGGCGCCGCCGGCGCCGACACCTTCCAGGGCACCGAGGCGGTGGCCCCCATCCTCGACGGCGGCCTGCTCACCGGCGCGGTGGTGAAGGACAAGGCCACCGGCGAGCGGCGCGACATCCACGCTCGCTACGTGGTCATCGCGGACGGGGCCAACTCCCGGTTCGGGCGCGCCCTCGGCACCGCGCGCAACCGCAGCTACCCGCTCGGGATGGCCATCCGCACGTACTACGAGAGCCCGCTGCACGCCGAGCCGTGGATCGAGAGCTGCCTCGACGTGCGCGATCGCAATGGGAACTCGCTGCCCGGCTACGGCTGGATCTTCCCCGTGGGCGACGGCACCATCAACGTCGGCATCGGCCTGCTGTCCACGTTCCGCGACTGGCGCGACGTGAACACGTCGCACCTCATGGCGGAGTGGGCAGCCACCGCTCCGGCGTACTGGGAGATCGATCCGGAGAACCCGGTGCAGGCACCGACCGGGGGACGCATCCCGATGGCCGGTTCGGTGAACCCGAAGGTCGGCCCCACGTGGGCCGTGGTGGGCGACGCCGGCGGCTCGGTCAACCCGTTCAACGGCGAGGGCATCGACTACGCCTACGAGACCGGGCGCCAAGTGGCCGACCTGCTCGCCGAGGCGATCGCCACCGGTGACGGCATGGCCCTCCAGCAGTACCCGAAGTGGCTGGAGGCCGAGTACGGCCTCTACTTCAGGGTCGCCCGGCTGTTCGCCCAGGTGATCGGTCAGCCCACGCTCATGCGCGAGCTCACCCGGGTCGGCATGCACAGCCGCAGCCTTATGGACTGGGTGCTGCGGATCATGGCCAACCTCCTCCAGCCCGACGAGGTCGGTCCGGCCGAGGCCGCGTACGCCATGGCCGCCGCCATCGTGAAGCGCGTCCCCGAACCGCTCCCCTAGTCGCCCCCGGCCCGGGCCCGGCCCCAATCTGTTGTGCGCTCACCGACGAGGGCGATGGGGCGACCGCCGCGCCGCGTCCTGGTGACGAACGAGCCTGGGGACCACGGACCTCGGACCACCGACCACTGGCCCGGTGAGACGAGCCCGAGGGACCGACCGCGATCGGGTCAGGAGGGCGCCGCCGCCGCAGGGAGGGGCGTCACCCAGCCGCCGACATCGGCGGCGAGGCGGTCGGCCTCCTTCGGGCCCATGGAGCCCGGCTGGTAGAGGTTCACCTCGTCGTGGTGCTCGAGGATCTCCTCCACGATCCGCCACTGCTCGTCGAGGCCGTCGACCCGCCCGAAGCGACGAGCGTCGCCGTCCATCGCGTCGTCGAGCAGCCGCTCGTACGCGGCCTCACGGGGACCGAGCGCCTCGGCGTAGGACACCTCGAGGTCGACCGGTTCGGGGATCAGGTCCTCACCGGGCTTCTTGGCGTGGAGGCGGAGCTGCACCCCGTCGTGCTTGCCGAGCAGGAAGCGCAGGTAGTTCGGACCCGGTTCGGGGGCGCCCGGCGGGGTGAACAGCAGGCGAGGCGGGGCGTTGAACGTGACGATGGCCTCCGTGCCGGTGACCGCGAGCTTCTTGCCGGCACGCACCAGCCACGGCACGCCCGCCCAGCGCCACGAGTCGATCTCGAAGCGCACCGCGGCGTAGGTCTCGACGTCGCTGCCACCGTCCACCCCGTCCTCGTCGACGTAGGTTCGGTACTGACCCCGGACGAGGTCGTCGGGAGCGATCGTGCGGACCTGGCGCAGGAGCTTCACCTTCTCGTCGCGCAGCGAGGCAGCATCGGCGCCCGCCGGGGGCTCCATGCCGAGCAGGGCGACGATCTGCAGGAGGTGGTTCTGCAGCACGTCGCGCAGCGCGCCCACCGTCTCGTAGAACCGACCGCGGGAGCCCACGCCGAAGTCCTCCGCCATCGTGATCTGCACGCTCGAGATGAAGTTCCGGTTCCACACCGGCTCGAGGAGCGAGTTGGCGAACCGGAAGACGAGCAGGTTCTCGATGGACTCCTTGCCGAGGTAGTGGTCGATGCGGAAGATCTGCTCCTCGGGGAAGACCCGGTGGATGCACGCGTTGAGCTCGGCCGCGCTCGCACGATCTCGGCCGAACGGCTTCTCGACCACGACGCGACCACGGCCCCCCAGGCCCACCCGGCCGAGTCCGGTGACCACGTCGTCGAACAGCGCTGGCGGGATGGCGAGGTAGTAGAGCGGCAGGGTCGCGCCGTCGATCACCGCCGACATGGCGTCGTACACCGCGTCCTCGCGGTAGTCGCCCGACACGTAGCGCACCTCGGCGCACAGCGCCTCGACCACCGCCGGATCCGCGTCGGGGACGTTCTCGGCGAGCGACGCTCGGATCTTGTCCCGCAGGAACGCGTCGTCGCCCTCCGACGACGCGACCCCGATCACCGGCACGTCGAGGCGACCGGCGGCGGCCATCGCGTAGATGGCCGGGAAGATCTTCTTGTGCGCGAGGTCGCCCGTGGCACCGAACAGCACCAGCGCGTCGCATCGCTCGCCAGCGGCCGCCTGGCTCGCCGCACTCACGCGCTCGCCCCGTCGCCCGACCCGGAGCTGGCGGGCCCTTCGTGCTCGATGGCGTGGCCACCGAACTGGTGGCGCAGGGCAGAGATCACCTTCATCGCCTTGTCCTCCTCGCGGTGCTGCGATGTGAAGCGGGCGAACAGGGCGGCGGAGATGACCGGTGCCGCGACACCGTTGGCCACTGCCTCGTTGACCGTCCACCGACCTTCACCGGAGTCGGCGGCGACCGAGGCGATGCCCTCGAGCCCGGGGGTCTCGGCGAGCGCCGCGATGAGCAGGTCGAGCAGCCAGGACCGCACCACGCTTCCCTCCTGCCACGCACCGATGGCTGCTTCGACGTCGATCCCGAGGGGCGACGCGTCGAGGATCGCGTAGCCCTCGGCGTACGCCTGCATGAGCCCGTACTCGACGCCGTTGTGCACCATCTTCACGTAGTGGCCGGTGCCGACCGGCCCGACGTGCGCGTAGCCCTTGCCGCTCGGCGGGGCGAGGGCATCGAACAGCGGCCGGGCGATCGCCACCGACTCGTCGGTGCCGCCGACCATCAGGGCGTAGCCGTTCTGGAGGCCCCACACCCCGCCAGACGTGCCGCAGTCGATGAAGCCGATGCCCTTCGCTGCGAGGGCTTCGCCGTGGCGGATCGAATCGAGGTAGTTCGAGTTGCCGCCGTCGATGACGAGGTCGCCCGGAGCAAAGCCCGCCGCCAGCTCCGAGATCACCCCGTCGGTGATGGCGCCCGAGGGGACCATCGACCACGCAACCCTCGGCTGGCCGTCAGCACCGAGGAGCGCGACGAGCTCCTCCACGGTGTGCGCGTCGGCCTCGGGCTTCGCCGGGTCCATGCCGACCACCTCGTGGCCGTGGCGGCGGAGGCGCTCGGCCATGTTGGCGCCCATCTTCCCGAGACCGATCATCCCGACCTTCACCGTGCACCACCCTCGGTGTGGCGGATCAGCTCCGCCACCGTCGTGCGGGCGGCGCGCAGGCCGTGGTGGTGCAGCGTGAGCAGGTCGCCATCCGCCTGCGCGTGCTTGAGCTCGGAGAAGGTGAACGGCTGGCCGGGGATGTCGGCGTCAGACGGGTCGGCCCCGACCACCTGGAGGAACACGCCTGTGGGGGGACCGCCCTTGTGGAGCTGGCCGGTGGAGTGGAGGAACCGCGGGCCGAGGCCGAAGGTGGTGGCCACGCGCAGCTCGTCGCGCAGCTGCACCCGCACCTCCTCCAGCGGCTCCACCTCGTCGCCTCCGGGATCGACGTAGGCCTGGAGCGACACGTAGTCGCCCGGCCTGACGAGGTCGAGCACCTCGTCGAGGGTCGCCGTGGGCAACGGGGCCGGAGCGTCGGCGGCGAGCACCTTCGCGGTGGCCTCCTTCGCCTCGGCAACGTTGGGCTGGTCGAACGGGTTGATGCCGAGCACCGCTCCGCAGATGGCCGTGGCCACCTGCCACACGATGGCCAGCGCACCGAGGTCGAGCGGATCGTCGAGGTCGAGCTCCACCACCGGGTGGCCCTCCTCGGCAAGGACGTCGATGCCGACGGGGTGCTCGACCCGGCCGATCGTGACGAAGAGGCGATCGTCGCCGTAGACGTCGACCGGACCGAGCGGCTCGTCGGCGACGGGGACCACCCCCGTCCCGGCCTTGCCGGTGGACTCGGCGAGGAGCTGCTCGAGCCACAGGCCGAACGCCGCGATCCGCGGGTCGAGCACCAAGGTCACCTTGTCCCGCCCCATCCGCACGCCGGCGCCGAGCACCGCGCCCAGCTGCAGCCCCGCGTTGACCGCGGGGTCCGCGCTCCGCAGCGATGCGGTGCGCTCGGCGGCGCGGGCGATGAGGGTGGTCCACCCGACCCCGGCGAGCGCCGCGGGCACCAAGCCGAAGTAGCTGAGGGCCGAGTACCGGCCACCGATGTCGGAGCGGTTCTCGAACACGTGCCGGAAGCGGCGCTCGCGGGCCAGCGCCCCGAGCTCGGATCCGGGATCGGTGACGACGGCGAAGCGGTCGCCTCGGCCCTCCCGCTCCCAGAAGAACTCGAGGTGGCTGCGGGTCTCGATCGTGGAGCCCGACTTCGAGGAGGCGAGGTACAGGGTGGTGTCGCTGTGGAGCTGACCGGCGATCCGCGCGACCGCGCCGGGATCGGTGGAGTCCAGCACGTGGAGGCGCAACGCTCCCTCCGCCGCGGGGAACGACCGGGCGAGCACCTCGGGGAACAGGCTCGAGCCGCCCATGCCGAGCACCACGACGTCGGTGAGCCCATCGGCCCGGCAGCCACCCACGAAGCCCTCGAGCTCCTCGGCGGCGCCCGCCATCTCGCCCGCGACCTCCAGCCAGCCCAGGCGATCGCTGATCTCGGTGGGATCGGCCGACCACAGGAGGTGATCGCGGGCCCAGAGGCGCGAGACGGCCTCACGGTCCGCGAGGTCGGCGAGCACCTCCCCCACCTTCGTCTCCAACGGACCGAGGCGGGCTCGGCGGACATCGGCGCTGCTCATCGGGCGGCTCCAGGCGATCGGCGTTCGGGGTTCGGGGTCGGCCCCTTCCTACCCGCTCCGCGGCCGGGAGCGGCGCGCGAGCGACCGAACTCGGGTCGATCGCGGACGATAGAGGTACGCGATCGACCCGAGATCGTCCGGTGAGCCCAACCTCACGCCCGGGCCGACTTGGCGAACGGGGTGGCGAGCATCTCGTCGATCCGCTCCGCCGCCACCGACTCGCTGAAGAGGTGGCCTTGGGCGAGCTCGCACCCGAGGCGCTCGAGCACGGCGCGCTGGGCCTCGGTCTCGACGCCCTCGGCGACGGTGTCGAACCCCAGGTTGTCGGCCAGGACGAGCGCGGCCGACACGATCGCGAGGTCGTGCGACGACGGGTCGGTGATCCCCGCGACGAACGACCCGTCGACCTTCAAGATGTCGGCGGCCGAGAACCGTCGGAGGTAGTCGAGGGTCGCGAAGCCGGTGCCGAAGTCGTCGATGGCGAGCCGCACCCCGAGCTCCTTGAACCGGCGCAGCTGCTCGACCACCGAATCGGGGTCGGTGACGAGGTCGGCTTCGGTGACCTCCAGGCACAGCCGAGGCGCGGGCACCCCGTGGCGGTGGAGGCAGTCGGCCACGAACTCGACCAGGTCGGCATCCGCGAGCTGTCGGGCCGAGAGGTTCGCGGCCACCTCGAGGGTGGGCCAGCGCGCCGCCGCCTTGGTGGCCTGCTCGATCACCCAGCGCCCGAGGGGGAGGATGAGCCCCGTGTCGGTGGCCACCGGCACGAAGGCATCGGGCTTCACGAGCCCCACACCGGGCCGCTCCCAGCGCAGCAGGGCCTCCACCCCCACCATCGTCCGATCGCGCAAGCGGATCACCGGCTGGAAGTGCAGGACCATCTCGTCGGCACGAAGCGCCTCGCGCAGCGCGCTCTCGACCTCGAGGCGGGCGATCGCCCGGTCGCGCAGGCCCGTGTGGAAGAGCGCGGTGCGGTTGCGGCCTCGCTCCTTCGCCTCGTACATCGCGAGGTCCGCGTCCTGCACCACCTCGGTCGGATCGGCCGGGCCGGTCGCGTGCACCACGCCGATGCTGGCCGAGACCACGACCCGCCCGCCCGGCAGATCGATCGGCGCGTCGAGGGCATCCGCGAGCCGGGCGGCGAGGGCGAGCGCTTCGTCGGCGCGGTCGAGGTCGGGGCACAGCACCACGAACTCGTCGCCCCCGACGCGAGCGACGAGGTCCGCTGGTCGCAACGCCCGACGGAAGCGCTCGGCCACCTCCTGGAGCAGCTGATCGCCGGCGTCGTGGCCGAGGCTGTCGTTGATCACCTTGAAGCGGTCCAGGTCGACGAACAGGAGGCCCGCTCCCATCGACGAGCCGAACACGTCCGCGAGGCGGCCCATGAGGTAGCGACGGTTGGGCAAGCCGGTGAGCTCGTCGTGGAGCGCGCCGTGCGCCAGGCGCCGTTGGAGGTGGTGGCGCTCGACCGCGATGGTGGACAGATCGACCGCGAGCCCGAGAAGGTCGACCTGGTCCGGCGTCAGGCCGTCCGGTCCGCTGCGAAGCAGCACGAGCCGGCCGGCGAGGCCATCGGTGCCGGTGAGGTCCGCAGCCCACGCTCGCTGGTAGCGACCTCCGGACGCGGCCCGGACGACGGAATCCCACCCCTCGCTCGTCCGCAGGAACGCCTCGTCGGCCACCAACGGCGCGAGGGGCGGGCGGCTGATGCCCGTGCGCTCGAGCACCACGAGCGGCTCGTCGTCGATCCCCGGGGCCATCGAGGCGTAGCCGCCGTCGTCGAACCAACCGATGACGACGTCCCCGTCACCGACCCGGGATGCCGCGAGGTCGACCACCGAAGCCAGCGACTCGTGGATCGGGGCGCCGCGAGCGATGCGCTCGAGCAGCACGGTCTGCTCCGAGAGCAGCGCCGCCGCCTGGTGATCGACGCTCGGCTCCCGCGCGGTGAGCACCACCACGTGCTCGCCCACCTCCTCGAACGCCGTGCGCTCGACCACCAGGCGCGCCCACCGACCATCGCCCCGCCGCCACCGCAGCGAGCGACGGCGGCCGGGACCCGTCCCCAGCGAGCGATCGACGTGCTCGCGGTCGTCGCCGTCGAGGAGGTCGTCGGGGTGGATGTGGCTCGCCACATCGGTGCCGACCATGACGTCGGGCGAGAGGGCCAGGATGCGTTCGACCGAGTCGCTCGCGTAGGCGATGCGGCCGGTCCGATCGGTGACGACGACGAGGTCGGCCGTGCCGCGCAGGAGGGCCGACGCCCACGCGTCGCGCTGGCGCAGCGCTTCGCTCTCGTGGTCGCGATCGGTGATGTCTCGGCCGGTGGCCACCAGGTGGCCGATGCGCGGATCGTCGAGCGCGTTGCGCACCATGAACTCGACCTCGCGCAACCGGCCGTCCGGGGTGACCATCGTGACCTCGATCGGTCCGTGCACGCCCGAGGAGCCCACGACCGCGGCCAGCGCGGCCACGTGGAGCCGGTGGTTCGCGTCCTTGGCGAACAGGTCGAAGATGGAGGTGCCCACGACGTCCGCCGGACGCCACCCGATGGTCTCGGTGCCGGTGCTCATGGCCCAGACGAGGGTCCCGTCCGCATCGGCGAGCGCGACGATGTCGGGCATCGAGCCCAGCACCGCGATCGGATCGACTCCTGCGGGCCAGTCGGCGGGACGGTGCTGCGTCACGCGCCGCCGGATCCGGCTGCGACCTCGAGCGCGGCGTCGCCCGCGAGCTCGACGATGCGATCGATCACGGCGTCGTCGTGCGCCAGGCCGGGGAACATCACCTCGTAGGCGCCCGGCGCCAGCGCCACACCGCGACCCAGCAAGGCGTGGAAGAGCGAGGCGTACGCGGCTTCGTCGGTGGTGCGGGCATCCGCGTAGGTCCGAGGCACGGCGCCGCCCAGGTGCAACCCCACGAGGGGGCCCGCCGTCGAGACGACGTTGGGGATCCCCGCGCCATCGAGCGCGGCGCGCAGCCCCGAGGCGAGGCGCTGCGCCGACGCGGCGATCTGGGCGTAGGCATCGACGTCGAGGAGATCGAGCGCGGCGAGCCCGGCCGCGGTGGCGAGCGGGTTCCCCGACAGCGTGCCCGCTTGGTAGACGGGACCGAGCGGCGCGAGGTGGTCCATGAGGTCGGCGCGCCCACCGAAGGCCCCGACGTTGAGCCCACCGCCGATCACCTTGCCGAAGCAGGTGAGATCGGGAGCGATCGCGTAGGCCTCCTGCGCGCCGCCCCACCCGAGCCGGAACCCCGTGATGACCTCGTCGAAGATGAGCAGCGCTCCCACGCGATCGCACTCGGCCCGCAAGCCGTCGAGGAAGCCCTCGACCGGTGCGACCAGGCCCATGTTGGCGGCGACCGGTTCGACGATCACGCAGGCGATCGACTCATCGAGCTCGGGCACGTCGTTGTAGGGGGCGATGACCGTGTCGGTGACCGCCGCGGTCGGCACCCCAGCCGACCCGGGCACCCCTCCGGGGCTGTGGGCCGGGTCGAGGTGCGCGACGGCGGAGCCGGACTCCGCCAGCAGCGCGTCGCCGTGGCCGTGGTAGTTGCCGGCGAACTTCACGACACGGCTCCGACCGGTGGCACCGCGCGCGAGCCGCAGCGCGGTCATGGTGGCCTCGGTGCCGCTCGACACCATGCGGACCTTCTCGCAGCTCGGCACCCGCCGGGAGATCTCCTCGGCCAGCAGGACCTCGCGCTCGGTGGGCGCGCCGTACGAGGTGCCATCGCCCGCCGCGGCGCGGATCGCTTCGACGACCTTCGGATGCGCGTGGCCGGCGATGATCGCCCCGTAGGACTGGACGAGGTCGAGGTACTCGTTGCCCTCGACGTCCCACACTCGAGCGCCCTCGCCGCGGGCCACGAAGTACGGCGTGCCGCCCACCGATCGAAAGGCGCGCACCGGGGAGTTCACCCCGCCCGGGATCACCCGCTGGGCCCGCTCGAACAGCGCGTCGTTCGTCTGCTGACCCGCTCCTTCGCCCGTCACGCCAAGGCCTCGGCGGCTTCGCGAGCGAGGTAGGTGAGGATGAGGTCGGCGCCGGCGCGCTTGATCGACGTGAGGTGCTCCATCGCCACGGCGTGCCCGTCGATCCAACCGTTGGCGGCTGCCGCCTTCACCATCGCGTACTCGCCAGACACGTGGTACGCCGCGAGCGGGAGGTCGTGCTCGGCACGGACCTTGGCGATCACGTCGAGGTACGCGAGCGCGGGCTTCACCATGAGCAGATCGGCCCCCTCCTGCACGTCGAGGCGAACCTCCTCGAGCGCCTCGCGCACGTTGCCAGGATCCTGCTGGTAGGCCTTGCGGTCTCCTCCGCCGGCGATGTGCACATCGACCGCGTCGCGGAACGGGCCGTAGAGGGCGGACGCGTACTTGGCGGCGTAGGCGAGGATCGCCACCTCGCCGAACTCCTCCTCGTCGAGGGCGTCGCGGATGGCCGCCACCTGGCCGTCCATCATCCCCGACGGTGCGACGACGTCGACGCCCGCCTCGGCCTGCACGACCGCGATCTCCGCGTAGCGATCGAGGGTGCTGTCGTTGTCGACGGTGCCCGACGGGGTGACCAGGCCGCAGTGGCCGTGGTCGGTGTACTCGTCGAGGCACAGGTCGGCCATCACCACCAGCTCGTCGCCGAAGGCGTCCTTCAGCTCACGGGTCGCGACCTGGACGATGCCGTCGGGGTCGCTGGCGCCGGTGCCCTCGGCATCCTTGCGCTCGGGCACCCCGAAGAGGATCACCGCCGGCACCCCGAGGCCGGCCAGCTCCTCGGCCTCCTTGCGGGCCGTGGCGACGGTGTGCTGCACCACGCCGGGCAGCGACGCGATGGGCTGGGGCTCGTCGATGCCCTCGCGCACGAAGAGCGGGGCGATCAGGTCGGCGGGGGTGAGGTGGGTCTCCGCCACCATCCGGCGCAGGGCCGGGGTGCGGCGGAGGCGGCGAAGCCGTCGCTGGGGGAACACGCAGCGCAGCCTACGGGGGCCGCCCGCTCCCGTCCCCACCCTCGCCCCGGGTGCCGAGGCACGCGAGTCCCGGCACCGCCGCATCCCCCGGCCGCCGGTTCGGTTCTCGGTGTGGAACTGGTCGACCGACGACCCCATCCACACCGAGAACCGGCGCCGGCCTGGTCAGGAGCGACCGGCGGTGGGCGCGGGTGGGAGGAGCGACGCCAGCCACGTGGCCGTGACGACCTCCAGCGATGCCACGTGGTGCGGCGTGGCCGTCAGGTCCGTGTGGACGGTGATGTCGCTGGGGACGGCGACCACGGTGAGCCCAGCACCCTGGGCAGCAGCGATGCCCGGCGCCGAATCCTCGATGGCGACCGTGCACGACGGGTCCGCTCCCAGGCGGTCGACGGCGTGGCGATAGGACGCGGGGTCGGGCTTGGTGCGCCCACCGACCCGATCGCGGGTGGCCACGACCTGGAAGTAGCCAGCGAGCCCGAGGCGCTCGAGGTGGACGTCCACCCAGCGCGACGACGAGCTGGACGCCACCCCCAGGGCGATGCCGGCGCCGTGCAGCTCCGCGGCGAGCCGAGCGACGCCGGGCAGCGGTGGGAGCTGGTCGCGCCAGGAGCGATCCTGGGCGTCGTAGCGGGCCTCGAACTCCTCCCGATCGATGCTCGAGCCGACCGCCCGCTCCAGCGCGGCGAACGAATCGTCCTCGCCGAGGCCCACCACCGTGGCCCAGCCCTCGATGGTGAGGTGGTGGCCCATCTCGGCGAGCGCCTTCGCGGAGCACAGGTAGATCGGCGTCTCGCTGTCGAAGATGGTGCCGTCGAAGTCGAAGACGACAGCCTCGAGCTCGCTCACGGCCTGGGGCTCGAGGGCGAGGTCCGTGGCGCGGGGCGGGCGCCGGCCGATGCGACCGCGGTGGCCCCGGCGCGCACCGCCGCGGCCAG
>JBDIAX010000072.1:0-11525 GCA_039812605.1 Acidimicrobiia bacterium
CGGTGGGTTTTCGACCGCGTTTCGCGCCGGCCCCGGGGTGCTAGCTCAACTGGCAGAGCGTCGGACTTTTAATCCGCTGGTTCCGGGTTCGATCCCCGGGCGCCCCACCATGTGATGTCCCACCACCTACCCGGCGTCGACGGCCTTGCGGATGAGGTTGGCGTAGCCGGCGCGGCCGGCCTCGGTGAGGTGGATGCCGTCGTCGAGGAACCACTCGCGCCGGCCGTTCGACTCGGAGTACCAGTCGATCACGTGGCCCTTCTCGAGGTCGGGCACGAGCCGGGCGACCAGCTCGTTGTTCGACTCCTCCCACGACCTCGGCACCCGAGCGTTGATGATGTACAGCGGCCGGCCACCCGCCGCCTTCTCGATCGCATGGAGGTCGTCGTCGGTGACGGTGCCGTTGATGCCCACCTGCGCCACCACCACCTGGCCCAGGCGGCCCTCCTTGCCGAGCTGGGTGATGATCGGGGCGATGTCGGCGGCCTGGCGAGACACCTTGGCGTCGATGTTGGCCCGATCACCGAAGGCGGCGAGCACGTCGGGCGCGGCGCCCACCATCACCGAGTCGCCCACCAGCGTCACCGTCCGCTCGCCCGCGGGCACGTTCTCGGGGAGCGTCGTGGTGGTGGGGCCCCCGCCGGGCGCGGTGACGGGCGTGGTCGACGCGCTCGACGCGGCCAGCGCCTTCTGGCCCTCCTCGAGCGAGTCGGCGATCGCGTCGCGCTGCTGGTGCGGCAGGGCGATCACCACCACGGTGACCACCACGAGGAACGTGCTGGCGAGCGCGGCGAGGCGGGGACCGGTGCGGATGCCCCGTGGCTGGAGGAGCCGCCGCCGGATGCCGGCGAACGACGCGTCGGGCGAGCGCAGGTGCCACGGTCGCTCCACGAACCGGTAGCAGAGCTCGGTGGCCGCCACGGTGAGCACGATCCGCACCACGAACACCACGCCCCACGACCAGCCGACGTCGATGCGCGGCCGCAGCAGCGTGTAGATCGGCCAGTGCCACAGGTACAGCCCGTACGAGCGCAGCCCGATCGCGACCAGGGCCGGGTGGCCGAACGCCCGCCGGCTGCCGAGCCATCCCGTCGGGTGCACGATGGCCGCCACCACCACCGTCGACACGATCGCGGTGAACAGGAACCCGCCGCGGTACATCACCGGGGACCGGTCGCCCGCCGCGTGCATGATCCACAGCAGCACGGCGACGCCACCGGCGCCCACCAGCGAGACGAGCGGGCCCGACTCGCGAGCCGCACCCCGGCCGAGCGACCGCGGCTGCCACACCAGCGCGAGCAGCGCACCCATCAGGGGCGCGGCGAGCCGGGCGAACGTGTCGAAGTAGGCGCGGGTCGGATCGGTGGACGGGTCGAACAGCACCGCCAGGTAGATCGACGAAGCCACGACTCCGATCGCCACCGCGGCCACCAGGCGTCCGAGCCGGTCGCGGAACGCCCGCAGCCCCACCACGAGCAGCGGCGGGAACAGCAGGTAGAACTGCTCCTCCACGGCCAGCGACCACAGGTGGCGCAGCAGCGGCGGCCGCCCAAGCTGCTCGAAGTACGAGCTCTCGTTGGCGATCAGGTACCAGTTCGTGGTGCCGGTGAGGGCGGCCACCACCTGGCCGCGGAGGTCGTGGAGCTCCTCGGAGTAGAAGAGCGCCACCACCACGGTGACCGCGACGATGAGCGCCAGCTGCGCGGGCGCGAGGCGCCGGAGCCGAGCGGACCAGAACCGACGGAAGCCCAGCCCGCCGGTCTGGTGGAACCGGGCCACCACGATGCTCGTGACGAGGTACCCGCTGAGCACGAAGAAGACGTCGACGCCCACGAAGCCCCCGTGCGCCCACCGCACATCGGCGTGGTACAGCAGCACGCCGATGACCGCGAGCGCGCGGAGGCCGTCGAGGCCATCGATGCGAGGCTTGGGTCCAGGAAGGCGCGGCGTCGGTTGCACGGGGAGCTCTGGGGGGACCTCGGCGAACGTCCGCCCACGATGACGGTAACGCTCGGGAGCCTCGCTCCCCGGCGACCTGGCCCCGTGTGACTCGCCCCCCGACGTCGCTACCATCGGCCGGGCACGATCGGAGAAGCGCAATGGCCTACGTCGACCGCCGGACCGGCATCGAGATCATCGAGCGCCACGAGTGCCTCGAGCTGCTCGCGAGCGAGGAGCTCGGCCGCATCGGCATCCTCGACGGGGCCGCGCCCCTCGTGCTCCCCGTGAACTACGCGCTCGACGGCGAGGCGATCATCATCCGCAGCGGGGAGGGCTCGAAGCTCGCCGCCGCCCGCCGCTCCGCCGCCTGCTTCGAGATCGACCACCACGACCGCGAGACCCACGAGGGGTGGAGCGTCGTGGCCCGCGGCCGCCTCGAGGAGGTCAGCCCCTACGAGGGCCCCGCCCTCGAGCGCCTCGCCCAGCTCCCACACCCGTGGGCCGAAGGCGATCGGGCCCACGTGCTGCGCCTCACCATCGCCTCGCTCCAGGGCCGCCGAGTCCGCCAGCGCCCCGCCACCTGACCGGCGGCGCCTCGGCCGAAGCCGCCGCTACTCGCCGGTGGGGCCGTCGAAGCGGGGCGCGCGCTTGTCCACGTGCGAGCTCAGCCCCTCACGAGCGTCCGGACCGGCGAAGCCGAGGAACTCGTAGGCGAGCGAGCCGTCGAGGATCGCGGACTGCGACCGGTACCAGTTGTTGAGGGCCTGCTTCGTCCAGCGGATCGCCGCCTGCGCACCCTCCGACAGCTGGATCGCCACCGCGAGCGCCCGGTCCTGCACCTCGTCGTCGTCCACGCACAGCGAGACCAGCCCGATCCGCTCGGCCTCCTCGCCTGTCAGCGGATCGCAGGTCAGCAGGTAGTACTTCGCCTTCGCCATGCCGCACAGCAGCGGCCACGCGAGCGCGGCGTGGTCGCCGGCGGTGACGCCGAGGCGGGTGTGGCCGTCGATGATCTTGGCGTTGCGCCCCACGATCGACACGTCGGCCAGCACCCCAGCCACGAGCCCCGCCCCCACCGCCGGGCCGTGGATGGCAGACACGACGGGCTTCGAGCAGTTCAAGATGTTGAAGACGAGGTCCCGGGCCTCACGCATCACCCGAACCCGCACGGCGTGGTCGTTCACCAGGTCGTCGAGCAGCTCGAAGCTGCCCCCGGCGGAGAAGCCCTTCCCCGCGCCCTGGAGCACCGCCACGCGCACCTCGGGATCGCGGTCGATCACGGTCCACACGTCTGCGAGCTGCGCGTGCGCGGCGTGGCCCACCGAGTTGAGGCCGGGGCCATCGAGGGTGATCCGCAGCACGTGCGGCGCCGGGCGATCGAAGGTGAGCGCGTCGAACGCGAGGTACGGGTCGGCCGGGGCAGGTGCGGTCATGGGCAGATCGTCGCACGCCTCCGCGGCGGCCGCGAGTCTCCGATACGTTCACGGCGTCGCCACGTTGCGCGGCGACCCCGCCACCTACCATGACCGCCCCCTCGCCATCACCCCAGCTCCTGGCGTCCATCGTCAACGACGCCTACCTCTTCACGGTCGTGCTCCGGCCCGACTTCACGATCGCGTTCGTGAGCGAAGGCGTGCGCCGCCACCTCGGCCACGACCCGGCGACCGTCGTCGGCGACAGCGTCGTGGGCTACCTCCACCCCGAGGACCTGGAACGGGCCCTCCTCCACCTGAGCGGCTACGAGCACTACGGCGCGCCGGGCGGCACGAACACCTTCCGGTTCCGAAGCACCGACGGCGCGTGGCTCGGCTTCGACCTCACGGCCGCCACGGTCCACGACGGCGACGACGAGCTCTTCGCCGTCTACTGCACGCCGCTCGACTACCAGCAGGCCACCGACAGGGTGCTGCACCGCCTGCTGGCCGGGGCAGACCGACCGACCGCGCTCACCCCCGTGCTGGACGTGATCTCGTGGGAGGTGAACGACGCGAGCGTCGCCATCGCGTGGACCGAGGCCGACGGTCGCCGCCAGACCGTGTCCACCGGCCTGCCCGACGAGCTCACCGGCCTCGTGAGCCACAGCGCCGACCCCTGGGGCCGCGCCCGACGCACCCGCGAGCCGGTGCTGTCCGCGGACCAGGGCGCGCTCGACCCCACGCAGCGAGCCATCGCCGCCGACCATCGGCGCGGCGGCGTGTGGGTGGTGCCCGTGGAGGACCCGTCGTCGCCCGAGCCCGCCCTCATCACGGTGTGGACCCGCGCCGGCGGCCCTCGACCCGACGGCCACGCGTACGGCGTCACGATCGCCACCGCCTACGTCGACCTCATCCTGCGGTGGACCGACCAGCTCGACCAGCTCGCCCACGCCGCCCGGCGCGACCCCCTCACCGGCCTGGCCAACCGCCGCGACCTCTTCGAGCGGCTCGAAGCCGGAGGCGGGCGAGGCGCGCTGCTCTTCTGCGACCTCGATCACTTCAAGCCCGTGAACGACGCGCACGGCCACCACGCCGGCGACGAGGTCCTCCGCCAGATCGCCCGCCGCCTCGAAGCCACGATCCGCGGGAGCGACGTGGTGGCCCGCACCGGCGGCGACGAGTTCGTCGTGCTGGCGCCCGACATCGACCTCGAGCAGGCCGCAGCGCTCGCGCAGCGCATCCGCACGGCCGTGGCGCAACCGGTCGACCTCGAGGGCCACACCGTGCAGGTGGGCGTCACGATCGGTGTGGCCTACGCCGACGACGTCCTCACCGAAGCCACCCTCGCCGGCGCCGACCAAGCGCTCACCAAGGCGAAGGCGCGCGACCGGGGCACGGTGCGGTGGGCGCCCGGCCCGATGCCCCAGGCGCAGCTCGACGGCGACGACCCGCCCCGCGCCCTCGGCACCAGGCGGACGCCGCAAGCGTTCCCGTCCGGACCCACCGGCTCCGCGCTGTAGCGGGCCCCGGGCGCCGGCCGGCTGGCCCCCGTGGCTAGTGCGACCAGGTCCCGGTGATGGTGGCCCGGGCGATGGTGTGGCCGACGTGCACGAAGCTCGCGTACGTCGGGCTGGCACCCGCGGGCACCCCGGTGTCGGCGGTGTCGAGCGCGTGGATCGCGAAGATGTAGCGGTGCACGCGGTCGCCCTCGGGCGGCGCCGACCCGTCGTACTGCTCGTTGCCGAAGTCGTTGCGGGCGCAGTGCGTGGAGGGCAGGACCTCGCCACGGGCGATCGACGTGACGTCCGCGGGCACCCCGATCGTGAACCAGTGCCAGAACCCGCACCCCGTGGGCGCATCGGGATCGAAGCAGGTGATGGCGAACGACTGGGTCCCCTCGGGCGCCCCCGACCACGACAGCTGCGGGCTCTGGTTGCCACCCGAGAACACGTGCTCGTCGGGGAGGCGCTCGCCGTCGGCGAAGTCCTCGGACGTAACCGTGAACGACGGGACCGGCGGCAGCAGCTCGTAGGGGCTGGGGGCGATGGGGCGATCGGCGAGATCCATGCCGCCGTTGTACCCGACCGATCCGTGCCGCGCCCGGCGGTGCGCCCGATCGTCCGGTCGATCCAGCGCCTGCTCCGGTGGACCAACGGCCCTAGCCCCCACGACTCGCGCAGGGGAGGATGGTCGCAGAGTCCACGAACAGGAGGCGTTGCCATGGTCGCTCGAACCACCCCCACCCGGCTCCTCCAAGACGCCGCCACCCCGACCCCGTGCCCCGATGCCGCGGAGCTGGCCGCCGCCGATGTCGACCTGCGCAACGCGATGTCGCGGCTGCGCGCCGCGCTCGGAACCTTCGACGACGCGGAGGACGCGGCGTGGACCACCTACGCCCGCACCGTCGACCGAGCGATCGTCCACCTCGAGGCCGAGCTGAACGTCTCGGAGGCCGAGCTCGGCGTGAGCCAAGCGCTCGACATCGACGACCTCCGCGCCACCCTCGAACGGGCCCGCGCGTCGTGGGTCGCGATGGGCGAGGACCTGCGCCTCCAGGCCCACCTCGCCCAGCTCGACGCTCGCGACCGCATCGACGACGCCAGCTCGGGGCTGCAACGCCTGCTCGGCGACCTCACCCGCCGGGCCGTGCAGGACCTCGACGCCGTGCGCGCCGAAGCAGCCAGGATCCTCGGCGACCTCCGCCAGTCGATCCCCGGCCTGCGCGACTGAGGGCTTCGTGCTCGGCGGCTGATGCTCAGAGGGGGATGACCGCCACCGCGACCTTGGTGGTGGGCCAAGCACCACCGGCATCCACCGCGTGGACGCGGGTGGCGACGACCCCCGACACGCGTGCGTCGAGCGGCAGCTCGGTGCGCACCGTGAGGTGCGCCAGGTCACCGTCGCGGGAGACCTCGACCCGAACCTCGCCGGCGTCGATGCCCTCGACGGCCAGCACCCGTCGCACCTCGCGCACGAGCGGCTCCGCGCGCCGTTCGGCTGCGGTCTCCACGGCCCGCTCGATCGAACCGGAGAGGCGATCGACGTCCGTGCACACCTCGGTCCACTCGGCGAGCGGCCCCGGCTCCGCCTCCTCGGCGCCCACCACCACGACCGGCAGGCCGGTCCGCAGCGCGCACGTGATGCCGGACTCGCCGGCGGTCGGGGGCGCGGTCGGGCGCTCGCGCAGCGCGACCACGGCGTGCACCGGTGGCCCCTCGAGCGGACAGCCCTCGTGGGTGAGGCCCTTGCAGGGGAAGGCGTCGGCGCCCGGCTCGGTGCACCGGACCACCTCGTGGCCCGAGGCGCTCAAGGCCGAAGCGACGTCGTCGGCGATGGGAAGGTCCGCCTGGGTCGGCTCGATCAGCAGCGTGCGCATGGTGGCCACGGTCGCGCTCCGCGGCCAGGCCAGGCAGGGCCGAAGGTCCCACCCACAGGTGGCGCCGGCCACCGCTGCCCGCCGGCGCCCGTACCATCGACGCCGTGAGCGGGCTGGGTGACCTCGTCGAACGGGCGGGCACACCCGACGAGGTGGTCGAGGGCTTCCTCGCCTGGGCCGACGGCGAAGCGCTCTCCCTCTACCCGCACCAGGAGGAGGCATTGCTCGAGGTGGCCGCCGGGAGCCACGTCATCGTCGACACGCCCACCGGGTCGGGCAAGAGCCTGATCGCTGCCGCCGCCCACAGCGTGGCGCTCGCCGCCGGCGGACGCAGCTTCTACACCGCCCCCATCAAGGCGCTCGTCTCCGAGAAGTTCTTCGAGCTCACCGCCCGCTTCGGCGCTGAGCGGGTGGGCATGCTCACCGGCGACGCCTCGGTCAACCCCACCGCACCGCTCATCTGCTGCACGGCGGAGATCCTCGCCAACGTCGCCCTCCGAGACGGCGACCACGCGCCCGTCGAGCAGGTCGTGATGGACGAGTTCCACTACTTCGCCGACCCCGACCGGGGCTGGGCCTGGCAGGTGCCGCTGCTCGAGCTCCCCCACGTGCAGTTCGTGCTGATGTCGGCCACCCTCGGCGACGTCAGCCGCTTCGTCGACGACCTCCCCCGCCGCACCGGGCGAGACGTCGCCGTCGTGCGGTCCGCCGTGCGACCCATCCCGCTCGTCCACGAGTTCCGGGTCCAGCCCATCACCGAGGTGGTCGACGAGCTGCTCGCCACCCACCAGACGCCCGCCTACCTCGTGCACTTCACGCAGGCCGCCGCGGTCGAGCGAGCCCAGTCGCTGCTGTCCACCAAGCTGCTCACCCGCGAGGAGAAGGACCGCGTCGCCGAGGAGATCGGCGCGTTCCGCTTCACCGCCGGGTTCGGCAAGACGCTGTCGAAGTTCGTGCGCAACGGCATCGGCGTCCACCACGCCGGGATGCTCCCCCGCTACCGGCGGCTCGTGGAGCGGCTCGCCCAGGCGGGGCTGCTCAAGGTCATCTGCGGCACAGACACGCTCGGCGTCGGCATCAACGTGCCCATCCGCACGGTCGTGCTCACCGCGCTCGCCAAGTACGACGGCACCTCGGTGCGGTTGCTGTCGGCCCGGGAGTTCCACCAGATCGGCGGGCGTGCGGGCCGCGCCGGGTTCGACACGTCCGGGCTCGTCATCGGCCTCGCACCCGACCACGTCATCGAGAACGCCAAGGCCGAGGCGAAGGCGGCAGCCAAGTCGGCGAAGGACGGCAAGACCCGCAAGCTCGTCAAGAAGAAGCCGCCGCCCGGCCAGGTCAGCTGGGGCCAGCCCACGTTCGACCGGCTCGTGGCCGCGCCGCCCGAGGCACTCACGTCGTCGTTCGCGGTCAGCCACTCGATGCTGCTGAACGTGCTCGACCGCCCGGGCAACGGGCACGCCGACCTCCGCCGCCTGATCGACGAGAGCTACGAGCCCGAGGCGCGCAAGGTCGAGCACGAGGCGCGCGCCGACGCCCTCTACGACGCCCTGCTCGACGCCGAGGTGATCGAGGAGCTCACCGAGCCCGACGACTTCGGCCGCACCGTGCGGGTCACGATCGACCTCCAGGAGACGTTCGCCCTCAACCAGCCCCTCGCCCCGTTCGCGCTCGCCGCGCTCGACCTGCTCGACCCCGCGGCCGACGACCACCCGCTCGACGTGGTGTCGATCGTGGAGGCGATCCTCGACGACCCCCGGCCCGTCATCGCCGCGCAGGTGAGCAAGGCGAAGGGCGAGGCGGTGGCCTCCATGAAGGCAGCCGGCATGGAGTACGAGGAGCGGATGGCGGAGCTGGAGCAGGTCACCCACCCGCGTCCGCTCGCCGAGCTGCTCGAGCCCATGTTCGACGTGTACCGCGACCGCCACCCGTGGGTGAGCGAGCACCCCCTGCGCCCCAAGTCCGTGGTCCGCGACCTCTGGGAGCGGGCGATGGGCTTCGGCGACTACATCCGCCACCACCAGCTCGCTCGTTCCGAGGGCCTCGTCCTGCGCTACCTGTCGGACGCGTACAAGACCCTCAGCCGCACCATCCCCGACGACCGCAAGACCGAGGAGCTCGACGACCTCATCGAGTGGCTGGGCGAGCTGGTGCGCCAGGTCGACTCGTCGCTGCTCGACGAGTGGGAGGCGCTGCGCTCGCCCGACGCCGCGAACGCGCACGGCCACGGCCTGCCGACGGCGCGACCCGACGACTCGCCGCCGCCGGTGACCTCCAACCGCCGGGCGTTCTCGATCCTGGTGCGCAACGCGCTCTTCCAGCGGGTGGAGCTCATCGCCCGGCGGGCATGGGGCGACCTCGAGGACCTCGACGGCGAGGACGGGTGGACGAAGGAGCGGTGGTTCGACGCACTCGGCCCCTACTTCGATCAGCACGGCACCGTGCTGATCGACGGCGACGCCCGGTCCGCGGCGCTGCTGCAGGTGACCGAGTCGCCGGACCGCTGGACCGTGCGCCAGGTGCTCCACGACCCCGCCGAGGACCACGACTGGGGCATCGAGGCCACCGTCGAGCTCCGCGCCAGCGACGCCGAGGGATCCCCGGTCGTCCGCGTCGACCACGTCCGCCCCCTCGGCTAGCGCCCACGAGCTCCGACGCCGCCGCCTCGCGGCGGCGAGCACCGAGCTGACGCGCCGTCAGAAACCGACCGGCGGCCGATTTCGTCTCACGGTCGGTTTCGCGGGAGCATGGTGACCATGACCGACACTCCGTGGCAGGGCGACGCGTGCTCGCTGGTTGATGCGTTCCGGGCGGGCGAGCGCTCCCCCGTCGAGGAGCTGGAGGCGACGCTCTCGACGATCGACGCGTCCAAGCTCAACAACTGGTCGCACCTCGACCCCGAGCGCGCCCGCCAGGCCGCGCAGGACGCCGACCTGTCGCTCCCCTTCGGCGGCGTGCCCACGGGCATCAAGGAGCTCGAAGCGGTCCAGGGCTGGCCCGACACCGGCGGCTCCCTCGTCTACAAGGACCGCATCGCCGACCACAGCACCCACCACGTGCAGCGGCTGCTCACCCGCGGCGGCGTGGTCCCGGTCGGGCTCACGACCTCGTCGGAGTTCGGCGGCCTCAACGTGAGCGTCACCAAGCTCAACGGCGTCGCCCACAACCCGTGGAAGTACGGACGCACGGTCGGCGGGTCGTCGGGCGGCTCGGCGGCGGCCGTCGCCGGCGGCCACGTCTCGTTGGCCTGCGGCGGCGACGGCGGCGGGTCGATCCGCATCCCCGCCGGCTACACCGGCCTGCTCGGGTTCAAGGGCACCTTCGGGCGCATCACCCGCGGCCCCCACGCCATGTCTCGCCCCAACACCGTGGTGTTGGGCAACCTCGCCCGCTCGGTGCGCGACGCCGCCCGCTACTACGACGTGTGCGCCGGCGTCGACGCCTACGACCCCACCTCGCTGCCGTCCGCTGGCACCTGGGAGCGAGGGCTCGACACCAGCGAGCTCGCGGGCCGCAAGGTCGCCATCGTCCCCGCGCTCGGCGGCGCCAACCTCGAGCCCGGCGTCGAAGCGCTCATCCGCGAGCACGCCGAGCTCCTCGCGAAGGACGCCGGCTTCGAGATCGTCGACCTCGACGTCCGCCCGCCCAACCTCGCCGCCCAGTGGATGATGGGCAACCTGTCCACCCTCCTCGCCGAGCTCGGCGACCTCTGGCCAGCCTGCTCCGACGACCTCACCGGCGAGGTCGCCTTCGGCCTCCACCTCGCGCAGTCGATGTACAACCTGAACACCGCAGCCGACGCCGAGCGCATGCGGGTCGAGGCCAACGTCGCCATGGCCGAGGCGTTCGAGCAGGTCGACTTCATCATCGCCGCCACCAACCCCGGCCCGGCCTTCCCCGCCGCGTCCACCACGTCGAACCCCGAGGACGACCTGATCGACTTCGTGCAGCGCAGCACCGTCGCCAAGTGGGGCGCGCGGGGTGCGCTCGGCGCGGTGCGGGTCGCGGCGTCGATCTACCCCAAGCTGCCGTCGCTGATCCTCGACGAGGCCGCCCGCCGCTTCCCGGACATGGTGGCCATGGGCGCCCTCACGATCATCTCGAACATCTACGGCAACCCGGCCGTGTCCATCCCGGTCGGCACGATCGACGACCTCCCCATCGGCATGCAGGTCCTCGGCAAGCACCACCAAGACGCGCTGCTGTTCGACGTCGCCCGCACCGTCGAGCGCGAGCGTCCGTGGCCGATGGTCGCTCCGCCGGTCGCCGCCGCGGCCGCCACCGCCTGACCTCCAACCTGCCACGCTGAGTCGGTGACCTCCGCCGACGACCGCTGCCCGTGCGGGCTGCCCGCCGCCTACGACGAGTGTTGCGGCCGCTTCCACGCCGGGGCCGACGCCCCCACCGCGGAGCTGCTGATGCGGTCGCGCTACAGCGCGTTCGTCGTGGGCGACGAGGCGTACCTCGCCCGCACGTGGCACCCCGACAGCCGACCGCGCCGCATCCACCTCGGCGACGGTCGCACCTGGACGGGCCTCGACGTGGTGGACACCACCGGTGGCGGCCTGCTCGACCAGCGCGGCACCGTGGAGTTCGTCGCCCGCCACCGCGACTCGGGTGGCGCCGACCGTCGCCACCACGAGATCAGCGACTTCGCCCGGGTCGACGGCCGCTGGGTCTACGTCGCCGGCCTCGACGGCGACGCCTGACCCCCCCCCCCCACCCCGAAATCTCGTAGTTCCGGGTCGCACCACAACCCGTACCAGCGAGATTTCGGGGTGGGGTTCGGGCAG
>JBDIAX010000073.1:0-11095 GCA_039812605.1 Acidimicrobiia bacterium
AGCGACCAGCCGTCGAGGAACCCTCGAGCCTCGAGCAGCTGCTCGGTGGCCTCGAAGCTGCGCCCGAGCGAGCTCGAACGCTCGCCGATCCGTCGGTCGAGCTCGTCGACCTGACG
This sequence comes from Acidimicrobiia bacterium, assembly GCA_039812605.1. Lineage (GTDB taxonomy): Bacteria > Actinomycetota > Acidimicrobiia > Acidimicrobiales > Iamiaceae > Aquihabitans. Next base: position 117 of record JBDIAX010000073.1, read on the forward strand.
TCGAAGCCGGTCGCGCTCCGCCGCCGCATCGAGGTGGCGGCGCAGGTCTGGGCACGCCGCGACCGGGAGCGCCGACGCCCTCCTCCCCCCGCTCCCGACACCCGGAGGCTCGGATGCCATCGCCTTCGTGAGCTGGTGCGAGACGTTCGCTTTGCGGAGCGACGACGCGACGTGGCGCTGGAAGGTGCGATTCCGGGGGTCGTAGGGCTCGGGCAGCTCGATCCGTGCGAGCACGGTGACCGGTTCGGCGAGATCGTCGTCGTCGAGCACGTGGAGCCGACGATCGGCGTCGATGGCCCGCACGCGCACGCCGCCCTTCCGATGCGACACCGAGAGGACCGCCAGGCGGTGGCCGCCGGCGCGCAGCACGTCGCCGGGGCGCAACGCCCCGAAGGCGTCGCGCGCCGCGTCGCGGGCCCCCTGGCGCGCCTCACGGGCCGCTCGGCGCTCCTCGGCTCGGGCACGGCGGTACTCCTCCACATCGCCGAGCTCGCAGCTCGCGGCCTCCTCGGCCTCGGCGAGCAGCTCCAGCCGCCGGGCCTGGCGGTTGACGAGCCGGCCGAGCGATCGGTCGGCCTGGTACTGCGCGAACGATCGCCCGATCATCTCCTCGGCCCGGTCACGGTCGTAGCGGCGAACGAGGTTGACCACCATGTTGGGCGTGGGCACGAACGCGGACCGCAGCACGAACTCCCTGCTCGCAGCCAGAGCGGCAACCCGGTCGAACCCGTACCAGGGCGACCACAGGGCGAACGCGTGGCCGACCGGGTCGATGCCACGGCGCCCAGCCCGCCCGGTGAGCTGGGTGTACTGGGAGGGCGTGAGCTCCTCGTGGTGCTCCCCCGTGAACTTCGACAGCGTCTCGATCACCACCGAGCGCGCCGGCATGTTGATCCCGAGCGCGAGCGTCTCGGTGGCGAACACCACCTTGATCAACCCCTCGACGAAGCACCCCTCGACCGCTTCCTTGAACGGCGGCACCATGCCCGCGTGGTGGGCCGCGACCCCCGCCAGCAACGCCTGCAGCCATCGGTCGTAGCCGAGGGCGCGGAGGTCGTCGTCACCGAGGTGGCGGGTGCGCTCCTCCACGATGGCCCGGATCCGGTCGCGCTCGTCCGCGGTGGTCAGGCGGCGGCCGACGTCGACCACCGATGCCACGGCGTCGTCGCACCCCTTCCGACTGAAGACGAAGACGATCGCGGGGAGCAGCGATCCGGCCGCGAGGTGATCGACCACGTCGCCGCGCCGGGGAACGGCCCACCGCTGGCGGGCGCGAGCAGTGGACCCGGACCGACGGTCCGTGCGGGCTGGTGCCGGGTCGAAGCGGGCTCCGTCGGGGTTGGCCCGCCCGTGCACCAGGGTGTCGATCTGCACGATCTCCCCCGATGCCCGGTCGCCGACGAGGAAGTGGTTCACCAGCTCCACCGGCCGCTCGTGCTCGACCACCGTGACGGTGGGACCGCGCGCCGATTCGATCCACCCCGCGAGCTCCTCGGCGTTCGACACGGTGGCCGACAGGCACACGAAGCGCACCGCCGCGGGCGCGTGCACCAGGACCTCCTCCCACACCGGCCCGCGGTAGCGGTCCTGGAGGTAGTGGACCTCGTCGAGGATCACCCAGCCGAGCTCGGCAAGCGACCGCGACCCCGCGTAGATCATGTTGCGGAGCACCTCGGTGGTCATCACGACGACCGGAGCGTCCGCACGGATGGAGTTGTCGCCCGTGAGCAGCCCCACCTGGTCGGTGCCGAGGCGATGGCACAGGTCGGTGAACTTCTGGTTGGAGAGCGCCTTGATCGGGGTGGTGTAGAAGGCTCGTCGCCCGCTGGCCAGCGCGCGATCGACCGCGTGGTCGGCCACCACGGTCTTGCCTGCCCCCGTCGGCGCCGCGACCAGCACGTTGCGGTCGGCGTCGATGGCCGCGTTGGCCTCGCGCTGGAACCGGTCGAGCTCGAAGGAGGGCTGGCTCACGCCGACGCGGACGCGCGCCGACCCACGATCAGTCGGCCGATCAAGATCGACACCTCGTAGAACACCATCATCGGCAGCGCGAGCGCGAGGAGGCTGATCGGGTCCGCGCTCGGCGTGATGACGGCGGCGATGACGAAGATGATGACGATGCCGAAGCGGCGGAACTCGCTCAGCTGCTGGGGCTTGAGGATCCCGACGAGCTGGAGGAAGACCAACAGGATCGGGAACTCAAAGCCCAACCCGAACGCCAGCATCATGTACACGATGAGCATCAGGTACTTCTGAGGCGAGTACTGGTAGTACAGCTCGTCGCCGCCGACGCTCTGCAAGAAGCCGAGGGCTGCGGGCAGGGTGAGGTAGGCGACCGCCGCCCCCATGAGGAAGAGCACCGTGGCCGAGCCCACGAAGGCCGTCGCGTAGCGCCTCTCGTTCTGGTACAGCCCCGGCGAGATGAACCGCCACACCTGCCAGAGCACCACGGGCATCGCGACCGCGATCCCGATGTAGCTCGCCATCTTCAGGCGCAGCATGAAGCCCTCGAGCGGGTCGAGCACGAGCAGCTTGTCGCTCACGTTCGGGTCCTGCGCCAGGTCTTCCAGCGGCGCCCGGAGGAAGTGCAGCACCGGGTGGTACAGCATCCAGCCGACCACGGCCCCGAGCGAGATGGCGATCACGCTGCGGATGAGGCGCGTGCGCAGCTCGACCAGGTGCTCCATGAGCGACATGCGCCCGTCGTCGGGCGGCGCGGCGGGCTTGGCGGCGGTGTCGACCACGGTGGTCAGCCTGCGGCGCGATCGACGGGATCGATCACCGGGCCGGCCGCCGGGGCCTCGCCCTCCACGATCGGTCCGGTCTCGGTGGCGTCGCCCTCGTTGCGGACCACCACCTCATCGATCACCGAATCGGCCGTCGCCGTGCTCGCAGGTGGCGTCGATGCCTTCCCCGGGGCGACCGCGGCCATGGAACCGCTCTGGGGCTTCTCGGTCGCCGAGGTGTCGACCGTCAGGTCCATGACGTCCATCGCGTTGCGCACCTCGGCCTGGAAGCCGTTCGAGACCTTGCGGATCTCCGCCATCACGCTGCCGAGGGTGCGCATCGCCTTGGGGAGCTGCTGGGGACCGAGCACGATCAGCGCCACCAGGAAGATGACGAAGACCTCAGGGCCGCCCGGCATGTTGATCATGCCGGGGAGCCTACCGGCGGTCGAACCGGTCCACGGAGCGGCGGGTGGCCCGCGTCTCCACCCGCAACGGGATCAGCCCGTCCTCGAGCTTGCGGAACCGGCGACGGGCCGCATCGGCCTCGTCGAGCGCCTTCGCGATCGACCGCCCGAGGATCGCCGCGACGAGCGCACCGATGCCCAGGACAGCGGGTGGGGCGATCCAGGTGGTGTCCACGACGAGGAAGGCTAGCGCCAGGTTCGGCAGCTCGCGCCGGAAGCGTCAGCCCGGGGTCATCCGCCGCAGCGTGTCGAGCCAGTCATCGCGCTGGAGCAGGTCGTGGAAGTCGAGGAGGTCGTCGTGATCGATCGGGTCGCCCTCGTGGACCTCGGCCAGCTCCTCGGGGAGGTGCCAGGTCACCAGGCGCACGCCCGAGGTCACCAAGAGCTCGACGATGCGGGGCTCCGCGGACTTCACCACGATCCGGCTGCAGCGCGGGCACGAGAACGAGTAGGAGCCGGTGCTGTCGGCGCTGCAGACGCGAACGGTCACATCAGCGCTGGTCAGCTCCACGTCGCCGCAGTCGCTGCAGCTCGCTCGAATCGTTGCCATCCGTCGTCCCTCCGAACTCCTGTGCGAACCAATCGGCCGTCGCCCGGGGTTCTTGAGCCATCTGGACCATGCATCGCCACCACGGGTGAGCGATCCTCGCCCACCCGGCGTGGGTGCGCCACGATGGGCGTCGTGAGCCCGCTGCTGCCCTCCCGCCTCGACCCGCCGCTCGGGTTCGCGCACCGGGGCGCCCGCGCCCACGCGAGGGAGAACACCCTCGAGGCGTTCTCCCTCGCGCTGCGCCTGGGCGCCACCGCGCTCGAGAGCGACGTGTGGCTCACCGCCGATGGGATCCCGGTGCTCGACCACGACGGGGTGGTCGGTGGCCGGCTGCGCCGCCGACCCATCTCCGAGGTCGAGCGGGCCGACCTTCCACCCCACATCCCCACGGTGGCCGACCTCCTCAGCGAGCTGGGCACCGGCTTCGACCTGTCGCTCGACGTCAAGGACCCCAAGGCCGGCCCGCCGACGGTGGCCGTGGCGATGGCCGCCGACCCGACGATGCCGGCACGGCTGTGGATGTGCGACCAGTCCCACGATCGCCTCGTGGCGCTGCGCGAGGTGTCGCCCCACGTCCGGCTGGTCGATTCCACCCGCCTGCGTCGCATCAAGGAGGGCGTGGAGCGGCGCGCCGCCCGCCTCCAGGAGCTGGGCATCGACGCGCTCAACATGCACCACTCGGATTGGTCCGGCGGGCTCACGACGCTGGTGCACCGGTTCTCGGTGCTCGCCTTCGGCTGGGACGCGCAGTTCGACCGCAACCTCGACGACCTGCTGCGCATGGGCATCGACGCGGTGTACAGCGACCACGTCGATCGCATGGTCGACGCGCTCGCTCGGCACGCGACGAGCGACTGACCCCCGGGTCGCGTCAGCTCACGTCCCACGTGGGGCGACTGTGGAGCAGGGCGCGCAGATCGCCTGGGCCCGACCGTGCGGTGGCGGCGGCCAGCTGACGATCGGTCTCGCTGCCGTAGTCCGGGCGCTGGACCGCTCGGAACACGCCGATCGGCGTCGGCTCGTGGGGGCCCGATGCCAGCCGCGAAAGGGTGAACGCCAGTCCGGGCTCCTCCCGAGCCTCGTCGTGCACCAGCACCGCGCTCTCCCCCACCTCATCCACCCGCACGATGTGGGCTCGTCCCTGGGGGCTGAGCGCGACGCCCAGCTCGCGATCCGCGCCGAACCGGATCGGCTCGCCGTGCACCAGCGGGATGGTCATCTCGTCGCGGACCGACCTGCCGGTGATCGTCTCGAACGCGCCGTTGTTGAACACGTTGCAGTTCTGGAAGATCTCCACGAACGCCGCGCCTCGGTGCTCGCGTGCCCGCTTGAACGTCTCGATCATGTGCTTGCGGTCCATGTCGTGGGTCCGAGCCACGAAGGTCGCCTCCGCCCCGAGGGCCACGCTGACCGGGTTGAAGGGGTGGTCGAGGGAGCCGAAGGGTGTGGACTTGGTGACCTTCCCGACCTCGCTCGTGGGCGAGTACTGGCCCTTCGTGAGGCCGTAGATCTGGTTGTTGAACATCAGGATCGTCAGGTTCACGTTGCGGCGCAGCGCGTGGATCAGGTGGTTGCCGCCGATCGAGAGCATGTCCCCGTCGCCCCCCACCACCCAGACATCGAGGTCGGGGCGAGCGAGGGCCAGGCCGGTGGCGATCGCTGGAGCCCGGCCGTGGATCGAGTGCATCCCGTAGGTGTCCATGTAATACGGGAAGCGCGCCGCGCAGCCGATGCCCGACACGAAGACGGTGGTCTCGGGCCGCCCACCCAGCTCGGGCAACGCCATCTGGACGGCCTTGAGGATCGAGTAGTCGCCGCAGCCCGGACACCACCGGACCTCCTGGTCGCTCGCCCAGTCCTTGGCGGTGGTGCCGGGGTCGAGGACGTCGGTCACTGGTCCATCTCCTTGATGATCGCCGCCTCGAGCTCGCCGGCGGTGAACGGCACGCCCTGCACCTTGCTCACCGATCTCGCATCGACGAGGAACTCCGCCCGCAGGACCCGCGACAGCTGCCCGAGGTTCAGCTCGGGCACCACCACCTTCGGGTACTGCCGCAACACCTCACCGAGGTTCGGTGGGAACGGGTTGAGGTGCGTGAGGTGGATGTGCGCCACCCGCCGCTGCTGGGCCCGACAGCGGTTCACCGCGCCGTCGATCGCACCCCACGTGGAGCCCCAGCCGACCACCAGGAGCTCCGCGTCGTCGACGTCGCCGTGCACCACGACAGGGGCGATGTCGTGGGCGATGCCAGCGACCTTGTCGGCCCGGAGGTGGACCATCCGCTCGTGGTTGGCCGGGTCGTAGGAGATGTTGCCGGTGCCGTCTTGCTTCTCGATGCCCCCGATGCGGTGCTCGAGCCCGGGGGTGCCGGGGATGGCCCATGGCCTCGCGAGCGTGTCGGGATCACGGAGGTAGGGCCAGAACTCGGGCTCCCCGTCGGTGCCGACGTGGTTCGGCTCGGTCGCGAAGGGCACCGAGATGTCGGGCAGGTCCCCGACGTCGGGGAGCCGCCAGGGCTCGGAGCCGTTGGCCAGGTAGCCGTCGGAGAGCAGCATGACCGGGGTCCGGTACTTGAGCGCGATGCGTGCTGCCTCGATGGCGGCGTCGAAGCACTGCGCCGGGCTGTACGCCGCGACGATCGGCAGGGGCGATTCGCCGTGGCGGCCGTAGAGCGCCTGGAGGAGGTCGGCCTGCTCGGTCTTGGTGGGCAACCCGGTGGAGGGCCCGCCGCGCTGGATGTCGACCACGATGAGCGGCAGCTCGAGGCTGATGGCGAGCCCCATCGTCTCGGACTTGAGAGCGATCCCCGGGCCGCTGGTGGTGGTGACCGCGAGGTGCCCCCCGAACGCGGCGCCGAGCGCAGCGCCGATGCCGGCGATCTCGTCTTCGGCTTGGAGGGTGCGGATGCCGAAGTTCTTGTGGCGTGACAGCTCGTGCAGGATGTCGGACGCCGGCGTGATCGGGTAGCCGCCGAGGAAGATCGGGAGCTGCGCGAGCTGGCCGGCGGCCACGAGGCCCCACGCCAGGGCGGTGTTGCCGGTGACGTTGGTGTAGGTGCCCGGGTCGTGGTGCGCCGGCCGCACCGAGTACGGGTGGTCGAACAGCTCGGCGGTCTCGCCGAACGCGTGCCCCGTGGTGAACGCGGCACGGTTGGCCGCCACCACCTGGGGGGTCTTCGCGAACTTCTCGTCGATCCAGCGCAGCGTCGGCTCGCTGGGGCGCGTGTACATCCAGCTGACGAGTCCGAGGGCGAAGAAGTTCTTCGAGCGCTCCGCATCGCGGGGCTTCACGCCCAGCGGGGCCACCGCGTCCTTGGTGAGCGAGGTCATCGGAACCTCGTACACGGTGTAGGGCTCCAGGCTGCCGTCGGTGAGGGGGTTGTCTCGGTAGCCGGCCTTGGTGAGGTTGCGCTCCTCGAAGGCGTCGGTGTTCACGATGACCGTGCCGCCGGGGGCCAGGTGGTGCAGCTCCGAGCGCAGGGCGGCCGGGTTCATGGCCACGAGCACGTTCGGGGCATCGCCGGGCGTGGTGATCTCGTGGTCGGAGATGTGCACCTGGAACGCCGACACTCCCGCGAGGGTGCCGGCGGGGGCGCGGATCTCCGCGGGGAACTCCGGCAGCGTGGCGAGGTCGTTGCCGAACACCGCGCTCGCGCTGGTGAACCGGTCCCCCGTGAGCTGCATCCCGTCGCCGGAGTCGCCGGCGAAGCGAATGATGACGCGATCGATCTCGACCGGGTCGATGTGCGCAAGGTCGGCCACTCTGCCTCCTCGAGTCCCCTGGTGGGGCGACGATGCCCCTGCTGGGGAGGGTAGCCACGTGTCGCCCCGCTTCGCAGGCATGCCGGCGCGACGGTGCCCGGCCGCTTGGGCCGGGCACCGTCGTCCGCTTCCTGGCCGCACCCTCGGTGCGGCAGATCGATCAGGTGATGGAGGCCTCGTAGATGCCCTTGATGGCACCGTCGAGCGTGGCGTCGAACTCGTCGGCGCTCTGCTGGGCCGACAGGCCCTCGGTGAGCGCTCGGCTGAAGCTGGCGATCACGCCCGGGTTGTTGGCGAGCTTGGCGTTCGCGTCCTCACGGCTGTAGCCGCCCGACAGCGCCACCACCCGCAGCACCGCGGGGTGGTCGACCAGCTCCTGGTAGAAGCCGTCGGTGTCGGGAATGGTCAGCTTCAACATGATCGGCTGATCGACGGGCTGATCGGCGAGCTGGCGCAGGATCGCCGCCTTCAGCAGCACCTCGGCTTCGGCCTTGGTGGCGCTGTGGATGTCGACCTCGGGCTCGATGATCGGCACGAGACCTGCCGCCAGGATCTGACGCCCGACCTCGAACTGCTGATCGACCACGGCGTCGACGCCGGCCTGGTTGGCCTCCTTGATGACCGAGCGCATCTTGGTGCCGAACATGCCCTTGGCGACGCCCCGAGCGAGGAGCTCGTCGAGCCCGTCGATCGGCTTCATGACCTGGGCCCCGTCGACCTCGTCGGCCAGGCCCTTGTCGACCTTCAGGAAGGGGACGACCTGCTTGCGGGTCCAGAGGTACTCGCCGGTGTCGACGCCATCGACCTGCCGGTCCATGGTCATCTCGAAGAGGATGGCGCCGAGGACGCGGTCGCCCCCGAAGCTCGGGCTCTCGATGATCCGCGAGCGCATCTCGTGGATGCGATCGAACATCTCGGCCTCGCCGTCGTACTGGTCTTCCTCGACCCCGTAGAGCTTGAGCGCCTTGGGCGTGCTGCCGCCGCTCTGGTCGAGCGCGGCGATGAAGCCGTTGCCCGTGCGGACCTTCTCCAGCTGCTCCTGGTTCATCGTTGGTGCATCCCCATCCGTGGTGTGAGCGATCCGCAACATCTTGGCCGACGCCCGAGAACCCCACCCAAACGACGCCGCTGGCTAGCGCACCTCGAGGGCACCGGTCTCCGAGCCGTCGGCAAGGACGACCGACGCGGCGCGCACGAGCGCCGACGCGCGGGCTCGCTGCCGCGCTGGCACGGCGGCTTCGACGACCACCTCGGTCCGACTCGAGGTGGTCCCGCTGACCCGGAAGAACCGCCGCTGCACCCGTCCCCGCACGACGAGCTCGGTGCCCGCCAGCCACGATGCCGCCCGTGCCGGTGCACCGATCCAGGCCAGCGGCACCGACGCAGTGGGCGATCCGGCCTCCCGGATCGTGAGCTCGAGTTGAACCAGGCGATCTCCCGAAGGCAGCGCACGGGTGACCGCATCGCTCGAGAGGGCGCCGTGCAAGACGACGACGTTCATGGCTTCGCTCCTGGGTCGGCCAGCCGCGACGGCTGGGTGTCACGCAGGACGGCGGAGCCGTCGGGGCCGGACCGGGACCGGTCGACGTCGGGAACCCTATCCAGGGCTGCTGACAGCGAGGCGCCCGGGATCGCCCAGAGCGTGGCTCAGCTGAGCGAGGACGCCCGCTCGGCGGCGTCGGCGAAGTCGGGCTCGTGATCGGCGACCCACCGGAACAGCTCCCGGGCCCGAGCCACCTCGCCCGCCCGCTCGTACAGGTCGGCCAGCGCGTAGGCCTGGCGCAGGTGGTGCATCTGGGGACGCTTCACCGCTCGCTGGGAGCGTTCGAGCAGACCGATCGCCCCGCGCAGGTCGCCGCGATCGGCGAGCGAGCCGGCCATCACGATGCGGCCCTCGGCCACCAGGTCCCCGCTCGGCGACGACGAGCGCAGCTCCTCCCACAGGTCATCGACCTCACGGTGGCGACCGAGGCCCCGGTAGGCATCGGCTAGGACCGGGTGCTGCTCGGTCGTTCCCGCCAGCTCCCGGAACGCCTCGAGCTCCCGCACGGCATCCTTCCAGCGGCCAAGCCGGTAGTACGTGAGCCCGAGCAGCTCCCGCACCGACAGCGCCTGGGGCGCTGACTCGGCGATCGGCCGCAGCAGGCTGCGGGCCTCGTCGTAGCGCTCGCGCTCGAACGCGTGCGCCGCGTCGCGCAGCCGTTCGTTGGCACGGGCCCCGCGGCTGGCGCCGAGGGCCGCGACGAGCTCACGCCGCGCGTCGTCTCCGCCCGAGCCCTCCGCCCCGGGCCGGGGCGCCCTCCCCCGGCGCGCCGCTGGCTCTGGTGACCGGCCCCGACGGACGGCGGCGCCGGCCTCGTCGCGGACGTCGTCGACGCGCACCCAGGTGGATCCACGATCGGTGGGCGCCGGGCGCTCATCGCGCCCCACCGCCCCCACGCCACCCCGGGCATCGAAGTCTGGGGCCGTCAACCGACCTGCGCCCTTGCGACCCAGCGACCCCCACTGCTTGGGCCCGGCGGTTCGAGGCTCCTCACGCTCGTGCCCTTGACCGCTGGGCCGCCCCTCGCCACCGCGTGCGGGGCGACCAGAGCGGCTGCTCGAGCCACCGTCACGCCGCGAGGGTGCGCCCCGGGACCCCGGCCGCCTCGCGTCGGATTCGGACCGAGCTTTGCCAGCACCACCGCCGCGCGTGCCATCACCACCGCTGCGCTTGGGAGCGCCTCCCTTGGAAGCGCCAGCCTTGCCCCCCGCGGCCCGGCCCCGGGCGCCCCCTCGATCAGGGCGCGAAGAACCAGAGGACGACGAAGAGGCCATGGTGCCAAACCCTATCGGTGCGCAACCCCCTCGGTCGCATCCGTCGCCACCACGCGCCGCAGCCGTTGACCAGGGAAAACGCGAAGAGGACCCTGCCGAAGCAGGGTCCCCTTCTGAGAAATCCGGCGGCGACCTACTCTCCCAGGGCGAATCCACCCAAGTACCATCGGCGCAGTTTGGCTTAACTTCCGTGTTCGGAATGGGAACGGGTGTGACCCAAACGCGATAGCCACCGAAACCTGTTGTCAACGGCGAGCGCCATCAGGCGCTCGAGCCCTTGAAGACTCCATAGCGAGCACGAACATCATTGTAAATCCAAGCCCTCGGCCGATTAGTACCGGTCGGCTGAACGTGTTACCACGCTTACACCTCCGGCCTATCAACGTGATGGTCTATCACAGGCCTTACCTGGTTAACCCAGTGGGAATCCTCATCTTGAACCAGGCTTCGCACTTAGATGCTTTCAGCGCTTATCCCTTCCGCAGGTCGCTAACCAGCAGTGCCCTTGGCAGGACAACTGGCACACGAGAGCTGCGTCCATCCCGGTCCTCTCGTACTAGGGACAGGCGTTCTCAAGATTCCTCCGGCTGCAGAGGATAGGGACCGAACTGTCTCACGACGTTCTAAACCCAGCTCGCGTACCGCTTTAATGGGCGA
>JBDIAX010000074.1:0-10954 GCA_039812605.1 Acidimicrobiia bacterium
TGAGTCGAACACTCGTTCGCAATTACAGTGCGGTGTCGCAGGACGAGGTCGACGGATCCTTCCACCGGCATGGCGAGCGAACGGCGCATCGCAGGGCCGCCGGAGGGCTGTCACACCCCGTCGGTACGGTCAGCGCACCAACTGATCGGCGCCGTGCAACGGCCCCCGAACCACATCCGGCGACACGACCGCCGAGCACGAAGGGACAGTGACGTGGAGCGAGAGAAGGCACTCGAGATGGCGCTCAGCCAGATCGACAAGCAGTTCGGCAAGGGTTCGGTCATGAAGATGGGCGACAAGGGCACCATGGCCGTCGAGTCCATCCCGACCGGTGCCCTGGCGCTCGACATCGCGCTCGGCATCGGTGGGCTTCCCCGGGGGCGGGTGGTGGAGATCTTCGGTCCGGAGTCCTCGGGCAAGTCCACCCTCGCCATGCACGTCGTCGCCGAGGCGCAGCGCAACGGCGGCATCTGCGCCTACATCGATGCCGAGCACGCGATGGATCCGGTGTACGCCAAGGCCATCGGGGTCGACATCGACGAGCTGCTCATCTCCCAGCCCGACACCGGCGAGCAGGCCCTCGAGATCGCCGACATGCTCGTGCGCTCCGGGGCGCTCGATGTCGTGGTCATCGACTCGGTGGCAGCGCTCACCCCCCGTGCCGAGATCGAGGGCGAGATGGGCGACACCCATGTCGGCCTCCAGGCCCGGCTCATGTCGCAGGCGCTGCGCAAGCTCACCGCCAACCTGAACAAGACGCAGACCATCTGCGTCTTCATCAACCAGCTGCGCGAGAAGATCGGCGTGATGTTCGGCTCGCCGGAGACCACGCCGGGCGGTCGGGCGCTGAAGTTCTACTCGTCGGTCCGGCTCGACATCCGCCGCATCGAGTCCATCAAGGACGGCGTCGAGGTGGTCGGCAACCGCACCCGGGTGAAGGTGGTGAAGAACAAGGTCGCCCCGCCGTTCCGGCAGGCCGAGTTCGACATCATGTACGGCAAGGGCATCAGCCGTGAGGGGTCGCTGCTCGACATCGGGGTCGATCTGGGGCTCATCAAGAAGTCGGGCGCTTGGTACACCTACGAAGGCGAGCAACTCGGCCAAGGTCGGGAGAACGCCAAGCAGTTCCTCGCCGACAACCCCGAGATCATGGTCGAGGTGTCCGAGCGGATCCGCCTCCAGGTCGGCATCGGGGTCGATCCCGAAGCCGAAGCCGAGCTCGCCGACGGCGAGGTCGATCCGGACGACCTGCCGATCACGCTCGACTGAGCTCGTCGTTCCCCCACACCACCCCGAGGGCGCCTGCTGCTGGGTGCCGGGCGTCCTCGGGTGTGGGAACGGCTTGTGCGGTGGGGGAGCGGTGGGGGGAACCGTGGTTCCGCGTGCGGTTCGAGGACACCCTCGTCCCCAAACCGCACACGGAACGTGGGCTGATCCAGGCGTTGCGGCCCGTGCAACCGAGTCGGAGCGGTCGAGCGCTGCTCCGTAGACTTGCCCGGCCATGACCGACGCCTCTCCGTCCACCGACGAAGCGCCCAAGCGCTTCCTCGTTCGCACCTTCGGGTGCCAGATGAACGAGCACGACTCGGAGCGGATCGCGGGGCAGTTCGGCGCCGAGGGGATGGTCGCCACCGACGACCTCGAGGCGGCCGATGTCGTGGTGCTCAACACGTGCTGCATCCGCGAGAACGCCGACAACAAGCTCTACGGCACCCTGGGTCACCTGAAGTCGCTGAAGGACCGGCGCCCAGGGATGGAGATCGTCGTGTCCGGCTGCCTGGCGCAGAAGGACAAGGAGTCGATCCGGGAGCGGGCGCCCTACGTCGACCTCGTGTTCGGCACCCACAACGTCCATCGGGCGGCCGATCTCCTGCGCCGCAGCCGTGACGAAGGGCCGCTGACGGAGATCCTCGAAGCCACCGTGGCCGATGATTACGAGCTGTTCCCGTCGGCCATGCCCGCCCAGCGCGAGCTCGGTCACGCCGCCTGGGTCACCATCCAGATCGGGTGCGACAACTCGTGCGCCTTCTGCATCGTCCCCGCCGTGCGGGGCCCCGAGATCAGCCGCCCGTTCGACCGCCTCGTCGATGAGGTGCGCGACCTCGCCGCAGCCGGGGTCACCGAGGTGACGCTGTTGGGCCAGAACGTCAACAGCTACGGCCGCGACCTCACCTTGGCCGCCCGCCAGGCCGGCGACGACGTTCGGGTGCGCCCGCTGTTCGCCGACCTGCTTCGCTCCGTCGGTGCTGTCGAGGGGATCCGGCGCGTCCGCTACACCAGCCCCCACCCCAAGGACCTCCGGCCCGAGACCATCGCAGCGATGGCCGAGACACCGGCGGTGTGCGAGCACCTGCACCTGCCCGTGCAGTCGGGGAGCGACCGCGTCCTCGCTGCCATGCACCGTGGCTACTCGGCGGAGCGCTACCTGCAGCGCCTCGCCGACGCTCGGGCTGCGATCGACGACCTGGCGGTCACCACCGATCTCATCGTCGGCTTCCCGGGCGAGACCGACGAGGACTTCGAGGCCACGCTCGCGCTCGCCGCCGCCGCCGAGTACGACTCGGCCTACACGTTCATCTACTCGCCACGGCCCGGCACCGAAGCGGCGGAGTTGGTCGATCGCTACGTCGACCCCGGGGTGGTCGCGGAGCGCTTCGACCGCCTGAAGGCGGTGCTCGAGCGATCCGCGCTGCGCAAGCACGAAGGCCGCGTTGGGCGCACCGAGGAGGTGGTGGTCGAAGGCCCGTCCCGCAAGGACCCCTCGATCACCACCGGCCGCACGCGCCAGAACAAGCTGGTCCACTTCGCCGCCGGTCGGGCCATCAAGGTCGGCAGCTACGCCGACGTGCTCGTCACCGGCGCTGCGCCGCACTTCCTCCGCGGCGAGCTGATCGAGGTCACCGAGATCGCCCGCCACCGGACCCGCATCCCCGTCGCCGCCGGCTGATCCACCGAACCGATGGCCACATGGGGTGAGTTCTCGAGCGCCGCGCCGGAGCTGGCCGCGGCCGGGGAGCGCTTGCTGACCCAGTTCGGCCCGGGGCTCGCGTTCCTCGCCACCGTTCGGGTCGACGGCGCGCCCCGCCTCCACCCCATCTGCCCGGTGATCTGCGATGGGGAGCTCTGGGCCTTCGTCATCTCGGCGTCGCCCAAGTGCGCCGACCTCCGACGAGACGGACGCTTCGCCCTGCACTCGTTCCCGCCCGATGCGGTCGACGATGAGTTCACGATCGCTGGGCGCGCCTCGGAGGCCGTCGACCTCGAGTTCGGCGTCGCCACCTGGGAACGGATCCGCTCGGCCACGACGGCATCGGTGGGCCGCGCCGACGAGACCCCGTTCCGTCTCAGCCTCGACCGGGCGATGCACGCTGCCTACGAGGTCCGAGGCTCGTTCCCGCCTGCCTACTCCACGTGGCACGCGCCCGTCGGCCATGGGTGACGTGGCCGAGCACCGTCTGCTTCCCGCGGGAGCGGCTCCGCCCATCGCCATCGTCGGCACCACGGCCTCGGGCAAGTCCGCCCTCGCGCTCGACCTCGCTCGCCGTCGAGGTGATGTGGAGCTGGTCTCGGTCGACTCGATGCAGGTGTACCGCGGCATGGACATCGGGACCGCGAAGCCGACGGCGGCCGAGCAGGCGGAGGTGCGCCACCACGTCATCGACCTCGTCGACCCCTGGGAGCCCTTCGAGGTCCACTCGTTCCAGCAGGCGGTCGCCGAGGCGCTGGCCGACATCGCCGAACGTGGCCGTCGAGCCGTGTTGGTCGGCGGAACGGGCCTCTACCTCCAGGCCGTCGTGGACGGGTTCGAGATCCCCGGCCGCCACCCCGAGGTCCTCGCCGAGCTCGAGGCCGAGCCCACGAGCGTGTTGCACGCCCGCCTCGTCGCGCTCGATCCGTTGGCTGCGTCGCGCATGGAACCCACGAATCGGCGTCGGCTCCTTCGAGCGCTGGAGGTCACCGTCGGCAGCGGTCGGCCGTTCTCGTCCTACGGCCCCGGGGTCGGCGTGCACCCGCCGACGCCGATCCTGCTCGTCGGCGTGCGTCTTCCGTCCGAGGTCGTCGCCGCCCGGATCGAGGCTCGCTACCACCAGCAGATGGCCGAAGGGTTCCTCGCCGAGGTCGCCGCCCTGCGCGCGGGACCGCCGCCGAGCCGCACCGCCGGCCAAGCCCTTGGCTACCGCGAGCTGCTCGCCCACCTCGACGCCGAGGAGCAGGGACACGACCGCCCCACCCTCGACGAATCGCTCGACGAAGCGATCCGACGCACCCGGGCCTTCGCCCGTCGCCAGCGCGCGTGGTTCCGCCGTGACCCTCGGATCCGGTGGCTCGACGTCGACCACGACGGCCTCCAAGCCGCCGAGCACCTCGCCTCCCTCGCCACCGCGCACTGGTCGGCCTGAGCTCGCTGCGCCGCTCGGCCCAGCGCTCGGCTCTCGGCAGTCGGGACCACGTCTGGGCCGGTCGAGCATGTGCAGAACGCCACCGCTGGCGTGCGGTCGTGCACACGAGCGGCGTGCGCACGAGCGGCGTGCGCGTCGGGTCCGACTGAACGGCGTGACCAGGTGCCATGGATCCGACCGGCGGCACTCACCACGCCACGCCGAGCTGGCGGGCTCGCTCCGCGAGCGCTCGCACCAGTCGTGGCACGAAGCGTGCCGAGGGGAGCAGGTCCGGCGCACCGACGCGGCGAAGCTCCCACCCGGCCGCCTCGATCGCGCGGTGGCGCCGTTCATCGGCGCCCCACCTCGTCGGTCCGTGCCACGAGTCGCCGTCGTACTCGAGGCCGAAGCGGATCGAGGTCCAACCGACGTCAGCCCGGCCGATGACGCTCCCATCCCGGGCGAGGATCGGCACCTGTCGCTGTGGGGCCACCACGCCGTGCTCCGCCAGCATCCGCAGCAACCGGGCCTCGCCCGGGCTCCCCGGTCGGACGCCGTCCCAGATCGCCGCAGCCCCGCGGACGAGGTCGATCCCGGCCGCAGCGACGTGGCGAGAGCGAACGAGGGTGCGCTCGATGCTCCTGGGGCTGACGAGCTTGCGGTGGACCGCCTGGTCGACCGCAACGCGCAGCCGCGCCGGGGGGAGCACGGTGGTCAGGTCGAGCAGGGTTCGCTCGGGACCGGTGCACCGCAAGCCGTCGATGATCGATCGATCCTCGGGCGGGAGGAGGAGCCGACGCACCGCCCCCGCTCCGCTCGCCCGGGCCGAGGTGCCGGGTGGGACGGTGATGGTCGGCTTGGCGAGCGGGGCTTGGACGAGCCCGTAGACGTGGGCCGCGGCCAACCCCGAGAGGTGCGCATCCGGGCGGACGAGGAGCGGCGCGATCCAGGTTCGTTGCCAGGAAGCCTCGAGCCCAGCGATTGCCAGGACGCCGCGGCACAGGCGGGTCCACTGACCGCTCGCGACCCGTCCTTCGACCTGGCGCCTGCTGAACCCCGCGACCTGTGCTTGCGCGATCGTGAACGCTCCGTGCTGGGTCGCGGCGGTCGCCGCGAGGGCTCGATCTGGTGCGGTCACCGGGTGGAGCGTGGCCGGGGGTGAGCCGTTCGCCACCCCGTGCGACCGAACTGGCGCACCGTGGGTGCACCACGATCGACCCAGCCCTCGGGGTCGTGTGCAGATCTGCACCGCGGGGGTGGGTTCGTGCACACGGGCTCCGCCGCCCGACCGGGTGGCCGAGAACCGCCACCTCGGATGGGGCCCGCTCGCGCGACCGCCTGGCGACAAAGGGGGCGGCAACCGAGGGCCGGGCTGCGAGACTGGCTGCACCATGACGTTCCGCCTCACCAAGCACCACGGCCTCGGCAACGACTTCCTCGTCCACCTGACCGACGACCCCGACGCGTTCGGGGATCGAGGGGCGTGGGTCGAGCGCGGCCGTCGCTGGTGCCAGCGCCACCGAGGGGTTGGCGCCGACGGGCTGCTGGTCGGCCTGCACGGCGCCGCTGCGGGCGACGTGGACCTGGTCATGCTCCTCGTGAACGCCGACGGCTCGATCGCGGAGATGAGCGGCAACGGCATCCGGTGCTTCGTTCAGGCCGAGGCGCTTCGCCGCAACCAGGAGCGAGGCACCCTCGCCATCCGCACCGACGGCGGCCTCCGCACGGTCGAGTACGCCGCCACGGCCACACCGGCCCGCCACCAGGGCACGATCGAGGCGAGCGTCGACATGGGTCCGGCGCAACCGGGACCGTCGCCCGACCGACCGGTGGCGCACGACGCCGGAGGCGATGCCCGTGCCCTCGGGCTCGACGCCCCCAAGTCCGCCACCTTCGACCTCGGCAACCCGCACCTGGTCCTGCTGGTCGACGACCCCGACGCCATCGAGCTCGGGGCCGCCGGACCGCTGCACGAGGCCACCTTCGACGCCGGCATGAACGTGCACTTCGTGGCTCCGAGCGCCGGCGAGCCCGACGCGATCACCGCCCGCCACTGGGAGCGCGGCGCGGGCATCACCGAGGCGTGCGGGACGGGCGCCACGGCCATCGCTCGGGCCGCGCACGACTGGGGCCTGGTGGGCGATCGGGTCACCGTGCACATGCCCGGCGGCGACGTGCAGGTGGCCGTGGGCGATCCGATGGTGCTCCGCGGTCCGTCGGCCTTCATCGCCGGCATCGTGGTGACGTCGTGACACAGCGGCCCGACACGCCGGGCGACTCCTTCGATCTGGCGTCGCTCGACGACGACGAGCTCCTCGAGCTGATGGACGACGAGCCGGGTCCGGCCGGCATCGAGGACGACGACGAGACCCACCGCGGCGCGTTCGGCGAGTTCGGCGGCACCAGCGGCGGGCTCATCGAGCGCACGTTCCGCGAGCGCATCGTCATCGTGGGCGTCACCCTCGGCGGCGGCGACCCGGAGCGCACCGAGGCCGACCTCGATGAGCTGGGCCTGCTGGTCGACACCGCGGGGGCCGACGTCGTCGCTCGGCTGGTGCAGCGGCGTGGCGCCCCCGATCCGGCCACCTACCTCGGCAAGGGGAAGGTGGCCGAGCTGAAGGAGCTCTCGGAGGCGTTCGACGTCGACACGGTCGTGTTCGACGACGACCTGAGCCCTGCCCAGCAGCGCAACCTCGAGAAGCTCCTCGGGCGCACCGCGCTGGATCGCACCGCGGTGATCCTCGACATCTTCGCCCAGAACGCCAGCTCGGTGGAGGGCCGTGCCCAGGTCGAGCTGGCCCAGCTGCGCTACCTCCAACCCCGGTTGCGGGGCAAGGGCCAAGGGCTGTCGCAGCAGGCGGGCGGCATGTCGGCCGGGGGCGGCGCCCGGGTCGGGTCCCGTGGCCCCGGCGAGACCCAGCTCGAGACCGACCGGCGCCGCATCGCACGGCGCATCCACAAGCTCGAGGCTGACCTGCGGGCCATGGACCACGCCCGAGACACCCAGCACAAGCGGCGCAGCCGCGGCCGCGCTGCCCAGGTCGCCATCGTGGGCTACACGAACGCCGGCAAGTCGACGCTGCTCAACCGCCTGAGCGGTGCCGGCGTGCTGGTCGAGGACCGCCTCTTCGCCACGCTCGATGCCACCACCCGGCGCCTCCAGCTCCCCGGTGGCGAGGCGGTGCTGGTGTCCGACACGGTCGGGTTCGTCCGCAAGCTGCCCCACCAGCTCGTCGAGTCGTTCAAGTCCACCCTGCGGGTGGCTGCGGAGGCCGACCTGCTGGTGCACGTGGTCGACGGCTCGGGGCCCGACGTCGACGCCCACATCGCCGCGGTTCGCGAGGTGCTGGCCGAGATCGGTGCGGGGGAGGTGCCCGAGCTGCTCTGCTTCAACAAGGCGGACCGAGCCGACCCCGCCGACCTCGGCCGACTCCTGCGCGACGCCGAGGGCTCGGTCGCGATCTCGGCGCTCACCGGGGAGGGCATCGAGCGCTTCCTGGCCACCATCGGCGATCGCCTGCGCATCCAGACCCGCGTGGTCGAGCTGCTCATCCCCTTCGAGCGCGGCGACGTGCTCGCCGAGGTGCACCGGGAGGGCGAGGTCCTCGCCGAGCGGGTCGGGGAGGGCGGCATGGAGCTCACGGCGAGGCTCGACGAGGCCGCGTCGGCGAAGCTGCGCGCCTGGCAGGTGGCATGACCAGGTTCGGTACGGTGGCCCGGTGACCGACACCGCCGCCTCTGGACCGCGCCCCGCCTGGGGTGTGGGCATCGCCACCTTCGCCGCCGACGGGAAGGTGCTCGACACCTGGTACCCGCAGCCGCTGCTCGGGGCCACCGAGGGGATGCTGCGCCTCGCGGAGGAGGTCGGCCACGTCGTCGGCGACGGCCGGGGAACCTACGAGCTGAACCGCCGCCAGGGCCTCGACTCGCTGCGCGTCAACCTCGACACCATCACCGCGACGGACGAGCTGCGCCAGGTGAAGCACCAGGTCGTAGTCACGATCATCGACGACCTCGATGCGCCGCCGCTCGACACCCACGACGTGTGGCTGCGCCTCCACCTGCTGTCGCACCGTCTGGTGCAGCCCCGCACCATCAACCTGGACGGCATCTTCGGGCTGCTCACCAACGTGGTGTGGACGAGCCACGGCCCCTGCGCGGTGGAGGGCTTCGAGCAGACCCGCATGCGGCTGAAGGTGGCCGGCCACCACGTCACCGTGTTCGGCATCGACAAGTTCCCGAGGATGGTCGACTACGTGGTGCCGAGCGGGGTGCGCCTCGCCGACGCCGACCGCGCGCGCCTCGGCGCCCACCTCGCTGAGGGCACGACCGTGATGCACGAGGGCTTCTGCAACTTCAACGCCGGCACGCTCGGCGAGTCCATGGTCGAGGGGCGCATCTCCGGAGGCGTCGTCGTCGGTGCCGGTTCGGACGTGGGTGGCGGCGCGTCGATCATGGGGACGCTCTCGGGCGGCGGCAAGGAGGTCGTCTCGGTGGGCGAGGGCTGCCTGATCGGTGCCAACGCCGGGATCGGGATCTCGCTCGGGGACCGCTGCACGGTCGAGGCCGGCCTCTACGTCACCGCCGGCACCCGGGTCACGCTCCCAGACGGCAGCGTCGTGAAGGCCGTCGAGCTCTCCGGGCGCGACGACCTCCTCTTCCGGCGCAACTCCACCAGCGGCGCGGTCGAGGTCCTGTCCTCGTCGGTCGATTGGGGCGCGCTCAACACCCAGCTCCACCAGAACGACTGAGCGCGATGGCGAACGAGCCGGCGGCTGGGTTCACCCCACCGCCGTACCCCTACGACCGCCTGGCGCCCCTCAAGGCCTCGGCCCAAGCGAGCCCGGGCGGGTTGGTCGACCTCTCGATCGGCACGCCGTTCGACCCCCCGCCGGCGCTGGTGGAGGCTGCCCTCGCCGACGTCGGCGCCGCTCGCTCCTACCCTCCATCGGTGGGCACCCCGGCGTACCGCGAGGCCGCTGCGGGTTGGGTGGCACGCCGGTTCGACGCCGAGGTCGACGCCTCGCAGGTGGCCGCCTGCCTGGGCACCAAGGAGCTGGTGGCCGGCCTTCCGCACTGGCTGCGCCTGCGCACGCCATCGCTCGACACGGTGCTCTACCCCGAGATCAGCTACCCGACCTACGCGATGGGGGCCACGTTGGCGGGCTGTCGGGCCGTACCGGTGCCGGTCGACGACCGCTGGCGCATCCGCCTCGACGCCATCGACCCGCGTGACGCCGAGCGGGCCCTGTGCCTGTGGGTCAACACGCCCGGGAACCCCGCTGGCGGCCTCGATGACCTCGAGGCGGCGGCGGTCTGGGGGCGCGAGCGGGGCGTCCCGGTGCTGTCGGACGAGTGCTATGCCGAGTTCACGTGGAGCGGTCCGCCTCGCTCGATCCTCCAGCACAGCGTCGACGGCGTGCTGGCCGTGCACTCGCTCTCGAAGCGGTCGAACCTCGCCGGCGCCCGGATCGGCTTCTACGCCGGCGACGGGGAGCTGGTCGAGTACCTGAGCGAGCTGCGCAAGCACGCCGGGTTCATGGTGCCGGGGCCGGTGCAGGCGGCGGGCGCGCTCGCGTGGGCCGACGACGCCCACGTCGAGGTCCAGCGCGCCGTGTACCGGGAGCGGCTCGAAGCGCTGGTGGAGGGGCTTCGAGCCGGCGGGCTGCCGGCGGAGATGCCCGATGGGGCCTTCTACCTGTGGCTCGCGGCGCCGGGTGGAGATGCCTGGGGCCTGGCGGCACGGCTGGCCGACGAGACGGGCATCCTGGTCAGCCCCGGGGAGTTCTACGGCCCAGCCGGCGTCGGCCACGTGCGGATCGCCGCGGTGCAGCCGGTGGACGCGATCGCCCGCGCCCTCCGGGCCCTCGCCACGTGAGCGGAAAGGTGGGCATCGGGCCACGACGATCGGCGAGACTGGCGCGGTGACCGCAGTGCCGACCGCTCCGGGCGCCTACGCGCCGCCGACCAAGCCGAAGCTGCCGGGGTTGGCCGGGATCTGGATCGGTTCGATCCTGATCGTCGTCGGCATCGTGGGGGGCATCGTGCTCGCGGTGGTGGGTGCGGTCTCGGTGTTCAACGGTATCGGCGACCTCCAGCGCGTCCCCATCGCTCGAGGGGGCACCGTCACCCTCGAGGAGGCCGGGGCGGTGTCGGTCTACGCGGAGCGTCCCAGCACCCAGACCGGCTCCGGCTTCAACTCCGGTGGGTACCGCTACGTTCCGCCGGTCGGGATCATCGTCACCGGTCCCGACGGGCTCGCGGTTGCCGTCCACACGCGCTCGGGGAGCACGACCTACTACAGCGACGGACGCGAGGGCACCGAGATCGCCCGCTTCCGAGCCGAGGAGCCGGGGCAGTACCGGATCGAGACCGTCTTGCGAGGCGAGCCGGCGCCCTACGAGAACCTCGCGGTGGGCAACGCCATCGACACCAGCGGCGTGGTCGGCATCGTCGGCGGGGTCTTGGGAGGCGGGCTGGTCGTCATCATCGGCATCGTGGTGCTCGCGGTCTCGCTGGTTCGCCGGGGCCGGGCGCGTCGCCGCCAGACGTCGCCGCCGTGGTCGAGCCCGCCG
>JBDIAX010000075.1:0-10938 GCA_039812605.1 Acidimicrobiia bacterium
CGAGTGGTCGCGGGTGGGGAGCGCTCAGGCCTTGGCCAGGGCGAAGCTGATCCCGACACCGTCGAGGGTGCAGGCCGTGGCCTGAGCATCCGCGAGGTAGGTCACCGTCGTGGCCAGCACGCTGTCGGCGAGGTGGACCTGGTTCGCCTCGACCATGGCCCGCTGCTCGGGGGGTAGGGCGAGCGTGAGCGAGATGCGGTCGGTCACGTCGAGGCCGGCGTCCTTGCGAGCCGCCTGCACGGCGCGCACGAGGTCTCGGGTGACGCCCTCGGCGTGGAGTTCGGGGGTCACCGTGGTGTCGAGGGCCACCACCAGGCCGGTCTCGATGGTGCGGCCCTCGGGGTCGACGTAGCGCACCGAGCCGGCCGCCAGGTCCTCCGCGGTCTCCAGGCCGCGCTCGAACTCCCCGTCGAGGAGCGGGTGGCCACCCACCACCACGGACCCGTCGTCAGCGCGGGACCAGTCGCCGGCCTTCGCCGCCTTCAGCACCGCCTGGACCTCCTTGCCGAGCCGGGGGCCGAGCACCCGCGGGTTCGGTCGGATCACCTCGGTGCCGAACGCGGTCCGGTCGGCGGCGACGTGGACGGCCTTGACGTTGAGCTCGCTGGCGATGAGGTGGCTGAACGGAGCGAGCGCCTCGGCACGGGCCCCGGCCACGGTGAGCGAGGGAAGCGGCAGGCGGCTGCGGAGCTTGCGCTCCTCGCGCAGCCCGAGCGCGGTGGAGCACACGGCGCGGACCTCGTCCATGGCCTGCACCAGCTCGGGATCGGCGGGCAGCGTCGCGGGGTCGGGCCAGTCGGTGAGGTGCACCGATCGCTCACCGGTGAGCCCGTGGTGGATGCCCTCCGCGAGCATCGGCAGCAGCGGGGCGACGACCTTCGTGAGGGTGACCAGCACCGAGTACAGCGTGTCGAACGCGTCGCGCTTGTCGTCGGCGGCCGCGTCCGCGCCGCCCGGCGCCCAGAAGCGCTCGCGCGAGCGGCGGATGTACCAGTTGTTGAGCGCGTCGAGGTACGCCGTCACCTGGTTGCATGCCCCAGCGATGTCGTAGGCGTCCATGGCGACGGTGACCTCGTCGACGAGCTCGCGGGTCTTCGCCAACAGGTACCGGTCGAGCTCGCCGGTGGCGTCGGTGCGGAAGGTGGCCGTGTACCCGTCGGCGTTCGCGTACAGCGCGAAGAAGTGGAAGGCGTTCCAGATGGGGTTCAGCACGAGCCGCACCACATCGGCGATGCCGGAGCCGTCGGCCGCGATCTTCAGGTCGCCGCCGCGGAGGATGGGCGAGCTCATCAGGTACCAGCGCAGCGCGTCGGAGCCGATGGTCTCCATGACCTCTTCGGGGTCGGGGTAGTTGCGCAGCTTCTTCGAGAGCTTGCGACCGTCCGCGTCGAGCACGACCCCGTGGCAGATCACGTTGCGGAACGCGGGGCGGTCGAACAGGGCGACCGACAGCACGTGCATCGTGTAGAACCAGCCGCGCGTCTGGGCGATGTACTCCACGATGAAGTCCGCCGGCGCGTGGGTGTCGAACCACTCCTTGTTGTCGAACGGGTAGTGGACCTGCGCGTAGGGCATGGACCCGGACTCGAACCAGCAGTCGAGCACCTCGGTGACGCGCCGCATGGTCGAGCGACCGGTGGGATCGTCGGGGTTCGGTCGGGTGAGCCCATCGATCTCCGGGCGGTGCAGGCTCGCGGGCCGCACCCCGAAGTCGCGCTCCATCTCGTCGAGCGACCCGTAGCAGTCGCGCCGCGGGTAGGCGGGGTCGTCGCTCTCCCACACCGGGATGGGGGCGCCCCAGAAGCGGTTGCGGCTGATGGACCAGTCGCGCGCCCCGGCGAGCCACTTGCCGAACGCGCCGTCCTTCACGTGGCTCGGGATCCAGTTGATCTGGTCGTTGCAGGCGAGCAGCCGGTCGGTGAGGTCGGTGACTCGCACGTACCAGGACTGCATCGCCCGGTAGATGATCGGCGTGTCGGTGCGCCAGCAGTGGGGGTAGTTGTGGTCGTAGGTCTCGTGGCGCAGCACCCGGCCCTCGGCCTTGAGGTGGCGGATGACGTCGGGGTTCGCCTCGAAGACGTTCACGCCCTCCCACGTGGGCACCTCCGCGGTGAACCGGCCCTTCTCGTCGACCGGCACCACCAGCGCGATGCCCGCCGCCTCGCACACCCGTTGGTCGTCCTCGCCGAAGCCAGGGGCCATGTGCACGACGCCCGTGCCCTCGGCGGTGTCGATGAAGTCCCCGGCGAGGACGCGGAAGCTGTTCGCGTTGTCGGCGAAGAAGTCGAAGAGCGGCGAGTAGGTGCGGTCCACAAGGTCGGCGCCGCGCAGGGTGGCGAGCACCTCGCCGGCGCCGAGCTCCGCGGCGTAGCGCTCGAGCGAGGCCGATCCGATCACGTAGTTGGTGCCGTCGACGGCGACCACCGAGTACTCGAGGTCGGGGCCCACGGCCAGCGCCAGGTTCGATGGGAGGGTCCAGGGCGTGGTGGTCCAGGCCACGATCCGCAGCGGCCCCGGATCGCCGTCGCGGGGGTCGAGGTCGAACGCCACCGTGATGGCTGGGTCCTGGCGGGGACGGGTGGCGTCGTCGAGGCGGATCTCGAAGTTCGACAGCGGAGTCTCGGCCCCCCAGCTGTAGGGCATGACCCGGTAGGCCTGGTAGATCAGCCCCCGGTCCCAGAGCCGCTTGAACGCCCACATGACGCTCTCCATGTAGGGGAGGTCCATGGTCTTGTAGTCGTGCTCGAAGTCGACCCAGCGGGCCTGGCGGCTGACGTAGCGCTCCCACTCCGCGGTGTACCGCAGCACCGAGGTCTTGCAGTACTCGTTGAAGTTGGCGATGCCGAACTCGGAGATGGCCTTGTGGCCGTGGATGCCCAGCTCTTGCTCCGCGGCCATCTCCGCGGGCAGGCCGTGGCAGTCCCAGCCGAACCGGCGGTCGACACGGTGGCCGCGCATGGTCTGGTAGCGAGGGACGACGTCCTTCACGTAGCCGGTCAGCAGGTGGCCGTAGTGGGGGAGGCCGTTGGCGAACGGCGGGCCGTCGTAGAACACGTACTCGTCGGCCGCCGGGCGTTGCTCGATGGACGCCTCGAAGGTGCCGTCGGCGGTCCACGACTCGAGGATCGCCCGCTCGAGCGCCGGGTAGTCGGCGCGGCTGGGGACCTTCGGGTACGGGGTCGGATCGTCGCTGGTCACGGCGGTCGAGCCTACCGAGCGCCCGTGCGAGGGCCGAAGGCCGAATCGCCCCCGCTCCGCCCGAGCCGAGGGTGGGACGACCTCTCGCTACGATCGCCACCGGCCGGGCTCGACGGCGGCCAAGTGGGGGGAACCGGTGGTCTTCAACTCGTACGGGTTCGCCATCTTCCTCCCGGTGGTCCTCGGCGCGTATTGGCTGCTTCGGGGCCACCGCCGGCAGAACGTGCTGCTCCTCTTGGCGTCGTACGTGTTCTACGGCGCGTGGGATCCGCGCTTCCTCCTGCTCATGTGGTTCACCACGCTCGTGGACTTCGCGGTGGGCCGCCAGCTCCAGCGCGAGCGTGACGAGCGCACGCGGCGGCGGATCCTCGCGATCAGCCTGGTGATCAACCTGGGCGTGCTGGCCGCGTTCAAGTACTTCGGCTTCTTCACCGAGAGCTTCACCGACCTGGCCGCGAGGTTCGGCCTCCACCTGGATCCGCCGACGCTGAAGCTGCTCCTGCCGATCGGCATCAGCTTCTACACCTTCCACGGGATCAGCTACACGGTGGACGTGTACCGGCGGCACATCGACCCGGTCGATGACCTGCCCACCTTCGCGGTGTTCGTGGCGTACTTCCCGCAGCTCGTGGCCGGGCCGATCGGCCGGGCTCAGATCCAGCTGCCGCAGTTCCAGCACGACCGCACGCCGCCCGATGGCGACCATGCCCGATCGGGCGTGTGGCTGATCCTGATCGGGTTGGTGAAGAAGATCGTGATCGCCGACGCCCTCGCGCCGTTCGTGAACGAGACGTTCCAGCTGGCGGCCGAGCGCAGCGCCCTGGCGCTGGTGCTGGGGGCGATCGCCTTCTCGCTGCAGATCTACGGCGACTTCTCCGGGTACACGGACATCGCCCGGGGCGTGTCGCGGCTGTTCGGCATCGAGCTGCTGCGGAACTTCGATCAGCCGTACCTCTCGCGGAACATCACCGAGTTCTGGCGTCGGTGGCACATCTCGCTGTCGACGTGGCTGCGGGACTACCTCTACGTGCCGCTCGGCGGCAACCGGAAGGGCGCGACGCGGACCTCGTTCAACCTGCTCGCCACGATGCTCCTGGGCGGGCTCTGGCACGGCGCGGCGTGGACCTTCGTGGCCTGGGGCGCCCTGCACGGCGTCTTGCTGATGATCAGCCATCGGCGGGACCGGCCGATCCGCACCGGGCTGCGCTCGATCCCGTCGGTGGTGGTCACGTTCGGGATGGTGACCGTTGCCTGGATCTTCTTCCGTGCGGACACGCTGAGCGGTGCGTTGGACTACATCGGTGGGATCGTCACCCTCCAGGGGGGCACCACCGACTGGTCGCTGCTCGTCCTGCTCCTGTTCACCGGGCCGCTGCTGCTGGCGCTGGACCTGGCCCAGCGGTTCCGGGGCGACGACGCCTTCTTGGCCTCGCTGCCGTCGCCGTTGCAGGGCCTGACGGTGGGTGCCGCGGTCCTCCTGTTGGTCGTGTTCTCGGGGGGTGCGGGTGAACCGTTCATCTACTTCCAGTTCTGAGCCCGTGGAGCGGGATCCGCTGACGGGCCGCCGGAACCGGCGGGTCCTGGCGTGGGCCGCGCTCAGCACGGTGGCGCTGCTGGTCGCCGCCGAGGTGGGCGTGCGGGCCCTCGGCGACCTGCCCGTCGACCGCACCTGGCCCGACGCCGAGAGCCAGTTCAAGGCCGAGCACGCGCTCGGCGTGGCGGCGCGAGGCGAGCGCGAGCCGGTGGTGTTCGCTGGGTCGAGCGTGTCGGACGCCGCGTTCGACCCCGCCGTGGTGCAGGAGGCCGCCGGCACCGACGAGCCGATGTTCAACTACGCGCTCGAGGGCTCGCTGAGCGATTCGACGGCACGGTTCCTCCGGGCCGCCGTGCTCGACCAGGTCGACCCCGACGTCGTGGTGCTGGGCGTGTTCCCGGGCGACATCGGGGCCAGCCCGACCCATGCTGCGGCGCTGGGCGATGAGCTGAGCCGATCCCGCGGGTACCGGCTGGCCAGCGGCCACCCAACGATGGCCGACCGCATCGACGACGCGGCCAGCCGCCGTTCGGCCCTGGTGGCGCACCGGGCGATCCTCCGAGATCCGGTGGTGTTGGCACGGTGGCTCCGGTCGCCGTCGACCCCGCCGTTCCTCGACCCCGAGACCGGGGCACTGCTCCGCCATCGCGACGTGGTCTACGAGCCGCCGGCGCCCGATCCCGATCCCGATCCCGATGCCGCCTCCTCGGGCGACGAGACCGTGCCGATCGGCCCCCAGGTGCAGGCCATCGAGGACCTGGCCGCTGATCTGGCCGAGCAGGGCAAGCGCCTCGTGATCGTGGAGCTGCCGGTGCTGGTCAGCGGCTGGGACGACCGGGCCGCCCTCGATGAGACGCACCGGGCCATGGTCAGGGTGGAGCAGGCGGGGTGCTCCGAGCGCCTCGATCTGCGGTCCGAGCTCCAGGACGAGTCGTACTGGTCTGACCCATCCCACGTGAACGGGTCGGGGACGGCCGCGATCAGCGACCAGGTCGGGACGTGGCTCGCCGCCCACCCCGACGCGCCGACGGGCTGCTGAGCCGGCCGAGTGGGGTTGATCGGTTGGGGCCTCAGAGGGCGCCGATCGCCAGGCTCAGCAGGGCGAGGGAGGCGATGGCAGCGGAGACGAGCCAGGCCCAGAGGCCGACGAGGACGGCGAGCCACAGGTTCTTCAGGCGGTCCGGGGTGAACGGGGTCAGGTAGCGGTGGCGCTCGGGGTCTGGTGAGGCGAGCCCGATCACTCGGCTGACCAGGCGGCCCATCCGCATCGCCCGGCGGGCCTTGCCCATGCTCGCCGAGGCCGTCGCCCTCGCGGCCCGGCCGGCCTGGCGGGTGCGGACGGCGCTGGCGAGCCGGTGCAGCTCCGGGCTGCCCTTGGCCCGGAGGACCAGATCCTGGGCCTGGTCCATGGTCTCGGTCGGGTGCTTGATGGCGGCAGCCAGGGCGCGCACCCGAAGGAACACGTACCCGGCGGCCGCCAGGGTGACGGCGCCGGAGGCGCAGGCCAGCAGGGCGCCCGGCAGCGCCTGGTGCCATGCCCACCAGCCGAGGGTGACCGCGCAGAACCCGGTCGCCGCGGCAGCGAAGCAGGCCACCTCGATGCTGCGGTGGACCACGGAGACGGTGACCGCCAGGCCCTTGGCGCCGGTGGCCCGCAGCGTCGCGAGCACGACGTTGGCGTCGTCGTCGCCGGCGGCGTCGATCGCTCCGTCGCTCACCGCGCCAACCCTACGGGCAGATCCACGCGGTCGTCCGGGCGCGTCAGGGGCGACCGCGGCCCAGCACGTAGCAGGCGATGGCGGCGGCGGCGCCCACGTTGAGCGAGTCGACGCCGCCGTGGAGCGGGATGCGGACGCGGCGCCCGACGCGGGCCATCGTCTCCTCGGTGAGCCCGGGGCCCTCGGCGCCGAGGACCAGCGCCACCTTCTCGTCGGGGGCGAGGACCACATCATCGATGGCCTCGGCGGTGGGGTCGGGCGTGAGCGCCAGCAGCGAGAACCCGGCGGCGGTCACCTGGTCGATCCCGTCGGGGAACCGCTTCGTGCGGGCCCACGGCAGCGCGAACACCTCGCCCATGGCCACCCGGGACGCGCGGCGGTAGAGCGGATCGCAGCACGACGGGTCCAGCAGGAGCGCGTCGGCGCCGAGGCCCATGGCGCTGCGGGCGATCACGCCCAGGTTCGTGGGGTTGTTGACGTTCTCGAGCACGACCGCCCGGGTGGCGCCCGCCAGGACCTCGTCGACCGCTCGGTCGGGGCCCCGGTCGAGGGAGGCGATCAGCCCACGGTGCATCGCCATGCCCGTGATGCGCAGCACCACCGCCTGCCCGGCGGCGTAGACCGGCACGTCGGCCCCGATCGCCGTGGGCAGCGGGAGCGTCCGGGTGGCGTCGACCAGGACCGACCGGAGGTGGTAGCCGGCGCGGATGGCCCGCTCGACCACGAGGTCGCCCTCGGCGATGAAGATGCCGGCCAGGTCGCCGCCGGGGGACTCCCGTCGGCGGCGCAGCTCGTGGTCGCGGAGGCCGAGGAACTCCTGGATGCGGAGATCCGCCGGGTCGTCGACGGGGATGGCGTTGGGGAGCACGGTCCGGATCAGGCGCCGATGGCCAGGACGTGTTGCGTGCCGTCGGCTTCGATCACGGCGATGGCGGGCGCGGTGAAGCTCGACAGGTGGACGACCAGTCCGACCGCGATCCGCTCCATGCCGCCCGACGCTACGCGCCCGCAGGTCGGGTCGGGTCACCCGACGAGATCCTTGACCCGACCAGGGGTTCGGTTTACCGTCTCGCCAACCCAATCGCAGACCCGACCGGAACCGCCGAGGTCCCGGTTGGATTCGCGACGCAGGCGCCGCTAGGATCGCCCGTCGCCGTGGTGCAGCGCGTGGGCTCTCAGAAGTGGTTGATCGAAGCGACGCGCCCCTGCTCCGCGACGTCACGCGCGCTGACCACCTGCTGAGGAGCTTGTGTTGTCCTCTCGTTCCACCATCCGGGACCGCTACTCGTTCGCGAACATCGACGAGGTCCTGCCCCTTCCCGACCTGATCGCCATCCAGCGCGAATCGTTCGACTGGTTCCTCGAGCAGGGCCTGGCCGACACGTTCCGCGACATCTCGCCGATCAAGGACTTCACCGAGACGCTGCAGCTCGAGCTGGAGTTCGATCCGACCGACGAGGACCTGCGCCCCACGCCGAAGTTCACGGTGGAGGAGTGCAAGGAGCGCGACATGACCTACAGCGCGCCGATCTTCGTGCGCGCCCGGTTCATCAACGCGAACACCGGCGAGATCAAGGAGCAGACGGTCTTCATGGGGGACTTCCCCAAGATGACCACCAAGGGCACCTTCGTCATCAACGGCACCGAGCGCGTCGTGGTGTCGCAGCTCGTCCGCTCGCCCGGCGTGATCTTCCAGCCCGGTGAGCGCTTCCGCCTCCGCAACCTGGCGAAGCACCAGCTGGTCACCGGCACCATCCACCCCTACCGCGGCGAGTGGATCGAGTTCGACGTCGAGCAGAAGCCCGGCAAGGACGTCACCGCCGGCACCCGCGTGGCCCGCAAGCGCCGCCTCGGCATCTTCGTGCTGCTGCGCGCGCTCGGCTTCGACGAGGAGAACGCCCCCGGCTTCCTCGATGCCTTCGTCCGCCACTTCGACTTCCTCGAGGGCCAGTGGGAGAAGGAGCGCGAGCTCGCCCCCACCCAGGAGGAGGCGCTCGTCGAGATCTACAAGCGCGCTCGCCCGGGCGAGCCGCCGTCGGTCGAGTCGGCCCGCGCCTACTTCCGCAACGCCTTCTTCGAGAGCCGCCGCTACGACCTCAGCCGCGTCGGTCGGTACAAGCTCGATCGCAAGCTCGGCCACGAGATCGACAAGATCCTCGAGCTGTTCCCGATGCTCGAGGGCACGATGGCCGACGGGGTCACCCCGCTGATCGACCGTCCCGAGACCGGCCAGCCGGTGCTCAGCCGCTGCGAGGTCCTCGCCGCGTGCACCTACCTGCTGCACCTCGTCCAGGCCACCCCCGGGTACCGCCTCGACGACCAGGACCACTTCGCCAACCGCCGCATCCGTTCGGTCGGCGAGCTCATCCAGAACCAGGTCCGCATCGGCCTCTCCCGCATGGAGCGGGTGGTGCGCGAGCGCATGACCACCCAGGACGTCGAGGCCATCACGCCCCAGACGCTCATCAACATCCGTCCCGTGGTCGCGGCGATCAAGGAGTTCTTCGGGACCTCCCAGCTGTCGCAGTTCATGGACCAGGTCAACCCGCTCTCGGGCCTCAACCACCGCCGCCGCCTCTCGGCGCTCGGCCCGGGTGGCCTCTCCCGTGAGCGCGCTGGCTTCGAGGTCCGCGACGTGCACTTCAGCCACTACGGCCGGATGTGCCCGATCGAGACGCCGGAAGGCCCGAACATCGG
The DNA here is from genome assembly GCA_039812605.1 of Acidimicrobiia bacterium. Taxonomy (GTDB): domain Bacteria; phylum Actinomycetota; class Acidimicrobiia; order Acidimicrobiales; family Iamiaceae; genus Aquihabitans. Next base: position 9,148 of record JBDIAX010000075.1, read on the forward strand.
CCTCATCGGCTACCTCTCCACCTACGCGCGGGTGAACAGCTTCGGCTTCCTGGAGTCCCCCTACCGCAAGGTCGAGAACGGCAAGGTCACCGACGAGATCGTGTACCTCGCCGCCGACGAGGAGGAGGAGTACGTCGTCGCCCAGGCGAACACGCCGCTCAACGCGGACGGCTCCTTCGCCCAGGAGCGGGTGCTCGTGCGCCGGTCGCCCCAGGCGGCCTCGCTCGAGGACCTGCGCCTCCAGCTCGAGCGCGACATCTTCTTCGGTGCCACCACCGACATCCAGTACGTGCCCGGCAGCGAGGTCCAGCTCATGGACGTCTCGCCCCGCCAGATCGTCTCGGTGGCCACCGCGCTCATCCCGTTCCTCGAGCACGACGACGCCAACCGGGCGCTCATGGGCGCCAACATGCAGCGCCAGGCCGTGCCGCTCGTGCGGGCCGAGGCGCCCTACATCGGCACCGGCATCGAGGCCCGCGCCGCTCGCGACGCCGCCGACATGATCCTCGCCACCGATGACGGCGAGATCGTCGAGGTCGACGGCACCCTGATCAAGGTCGACTACAAGACCCAGGGCAAGCGCACCTACAAGCTGGCCAAGTTCGAGCGGTCCAACCAGGACACCTGCATCAACCAGCGTCCCATCGTGTCGGCCGGCCAGAAGATCAAGAAGGGCGACATCCTCGCCAACGGCCCCAGCACCGACAACGGCGAGCTGGCCCTCGGCAAGAACCTCCTCGTGGCCTTCATGCCGTGGGAGGGCTACAACTTCGAGGACGCCATCATCCTCTCCGAGCGCCTGGTGAAGGACGACGTGCTCACGTCGATCCACATCAAGGAGCACGAGATCGATGCCCGCGACACCAAGCTGGGCCCCGAGGAGATCACCCGCGACATCCCGAACCTGAGCGAGGACATCCTCGCCGACCTCGACGAGCGCGGGATCATCCGCATCGGCGCCGAGGTCGAGGCAGGCGACGTGCTCGTGGGCAAGGTCACCCCCAAGGGCGAGACCGAGCTCACCCCCGAGGAGCGCCTGCTGCGCGCCATCTTCGGCGAGAAGGCCCGTGAGGTGCGCGACACCTCGCTGAAGGTGCCCCACGGCGAGACCGGCAAGGTCATCGACGTCAAGGTGCAGACCCGTGAGGACGGCCACGAGCTGCCCCCCGGCGTCAACCAGCTGGTGAAGGTCTACGTCGGCCAGCGCCGCAAGATCTCGGTGGGCGACAAGCTCGCCGGTCGCCACGGCAACAAGGGCGTCATCAGCCGGATCCTGCCGATCGAGGACATGCCGTTCACCGCGGACGGCAGCCCGGTCGACATCATCCTCAACCCGCTGGGCGTCCCCTCGCGCATGAACGTGGGCCAGGTCATGGAGTCGCACCTGGGCTACGCCGCCCGCTGGGGCTGGGACCACGACAAGTCGGGCAAGGTCGGCGACGAGCCGATCCGCACCGAGCACAAGACCCGCCCGGCCACCCCGCCGGCCCAGCTCATCGCCACCCCGGTCTTCGACGGCGCGTTCTGGGACGAGGAGGATCGCACCAAGCACCCGACGATCCAGCAGATCCTCGAGAACCTGAACCCCGAGTCGCCCTACCCCGAGTACGGCGACGGCGGCCGGCTCATCCAGGCGAACGGCAAGACCACCCTCTACAACGGGCGCACCGGCGAGGCCTACGACAACCCGATCACCGTCGGGTACATGTACATCCTGAAGCTGGCCCACCTGGTGGACGACAAGATCCACGCCCGCTCCACCGGCCCGTACTCGATGATCACCCAGCAGCC
>JBDIAX010000076.1:0-10924 GCA_039812605.1 Acidimicrobiia bacterium
AGGAGGGAGCGTTCCACGTCAGACCTCGTTCGTCGGAGCCAGGATCGGGGGGACGGTGGTGGCATCGCTCTCGCGCACCCGCGGGTTGGTGTCGGCGTCGAGCGGGTCGAAGGTGTCGCCCACCGGGCGATCGGCGTGGTCGACGTGGACGACGATCACGGTGATGTTGTCGCGCCCGCCGGCGGCGAGGGCGTGCTGCACGAGGTCGTCCGCGATCGCCTGGGGCGGCGCGTCGCGACTGAGGATCGCAGCCACGACGTCGTCCGCGAGCTCGCGGACCAAGCCGTCGGAGGTGATCAGGAACCGGTCACCGGCGTCGGCGTCGACGTACCACCAGTCGACGCTGGTCATGCCCCCGGTGCCCAGGGAGCGGGTGATCACGTTGCGATCGGGGTGGTGCTCGGCTTCGGCCTCGGTGATCGAGCCGCTGTCGAGGAGCGACTGGACGAGGGAGTGGTCGTGGGTGAGCTGGCGGAGGTGTCCGCCGGTCAGCTGGTACGCCCGGGAGTCTCCGACGTTGAAGGCGAACAGCCGTTGGCCGTCGGCGCGCGGGCCGAGCACGCCGATGCCGCAGATGGTGGTGCCCATGCCGTTGGGTCGGTCGCTGCCTTGGCGGACGATCTCACGGTTCGCATCGTCCACCGCCCGAAGGATCGCGTCGCGCGTGAGGTCGTCCTCGGCGGCGGCGGCGAGCGCGGTCACCGCGAGCTGGGAGGCGACGTCACCAGCGGCGTGGCCCCCCATGCCGTCGGCAACGACGAACAGCCGGTCGTCGGCGAAGTACGCATCTTCGTTCCGAGATCGCTGGCGCCCGGCATCGGTCACCGCTCCCCACGTCAGCGAGAACATCGACCCCTCACTTCCTCTCGATGCCCGACGCTATCGGGCGCTGCGCCATGGCCGCGCCGTGCGGGCCCGTTGACGTAGCGGCCCACCCGTGCCCTATCCTCGCGCACACTCGAGCAGGAGGGCTCGGGTGTCGTGGGAGGATCGGGCGGAGCCGATGGTGGGTGCGTTGAAGCGTTGGAGCGCCGTCGGCGTGGGCGCGTCCCTCGCGCTCGGCTCCATCGTCATGGCGGTCCGCCACGACGGCTTCAGCGAGACCCGGGTCAACCTCAACGATGCCGGGATCTGGGTCACCAGCAGCTCGCTCGGCGCGATCGGTCGCGTCAACACGCAGATCCAGACGATCGAGGTCCGACTGAACGCGCCCTCAGCCGCGGCCGACGTGCTGCAGGTGGACGACACCGTGATCGTCGTCGACGACCAGAAGGGCCAGTACAGCGCGCTCGATGTCGGCCACGCCCAGTCGCTGGACTCACGCAAGCTCCCCGCCGACGGCGAGGTGCTCCTCGGCGGGCCGAACGGTGCCGTGGTCGATCAGGAGTCTGGCCACGTGTGGGTCACCCCTCGCGCGGAGCTCGCCAACCTCGACATCAAGAAGTCGAAGCCGACGGCGACCACCGCCAAGGACGCTCGCGCCGCGCTGGGCCAGGACGGGACGCTGCACGTGTTCTCGGCGCAGTCGCGCACCGTGTACGACATCGACCCTTCTGGCTCGGTCACCGAGCACGAGGTGGAGGGCACCTTCGAAGACCCGCAGGTGACCGCGGTGGGGTCCGACGCGGTCGTGCTCGATCGGTCGTCGGGGCGGCTTGCGGTCCCGGCCCGATCCGGCACCGTGCGCACGGTCGACGGCGATGCCCCAGTGCTCCAGCAGCCTGGTCCGAGCCGGGCTGAGGTCTTGGTCGGCACCGACGACGCGCTGCTCGCGCTCCCCCTTGGCGGCGGCGAGGCCCGGGTCGTCGACAGCTCCGGGACCGGCGATCCGGTGGCTCCCGTCTCGCTCGAGGGTTGCGACTACGGGGCATGGTCGAGCCGCCCTCGCTACACGATGACCTGCGACGGTGGACGCAAGGATGCCGCCGAGGTCCCGGGGGTCAGCAAGGGGGCGGACCTGACCTTCCGCGTGAACCGGAAGCGGATCCTCCTCAACGATCGGATCTCGGGGGCCAACCTCCTCTTCACCGACGACGAGCCCCAGCCCATCACGGACTGGGACCGGGCCCAGGACCTCGACGAGCGAGACGACAAGAACGAGGAGCAGGAGACCACCCAGCGCAAGGAGAAGGACTGCGCGGACGGGGCCGAGGCGCCGGTGGCGAAGGCCGACGAGGTCGGCACCCGCCAGGGTCGACCGGTGATCGTCCCCGTGCTCGACAACGACGAGGTCGATCGCTGCGACGTGGCAGCGGTGACGATCCCCACGCCGCTCGATCCCGACGTCGGGACGCTCGCGGTGGTCGAAGACGGCACCGCGATCCAGGTGACCCCGGCCCTCGAGCGCCAGGCCGACATCGAGTTCGCCTACGAGGTGGTGGGCCAGTCGAAGGAGCGCTCGCGTGCGCAGGTCACCGTTCGGATCTCCGCGGACGACGAGAACTCGCCGCCCGTCGCGGTGGACGACACGACGGTGGTGGAGTCGGGCCGGTCGGTCATCCACAACGTGCTGCTCAACGACACCGACCCCGACGGCGACGCGCTCACGCTCGTGTCGGTCACGGCCCCGTCGGGGCAGGTGCAGTACGAGGCTGACGGCAAGGTGCAATACACGACGGCGGGCGGAGCGACGGGCACCCCAGAGCTGCGCTACCTCGTCGAGGACGAGCGCGGCGAGCAGGACGAGGGTGTCCTGAAGGTCACGATCCGACCGGCGAAGCAGAACGTCCTGCCGACCCTCCTGCCGGACCGGCTGGTGGCCTTCGAGGGGCAGGAGTCACGGATCAACCTGCTCGCCAACGACACCGACCCCAACGGCGATCGACTCCAGCTCACCGCGGTCGACGCGCCGGCGTCGCTCGACGCCAAGTGGGAGGACGACGGCACCCTGCGCGTCACGCCGACCGAGACGGGCTCCTTCCAGTTCGGGTACCAGGTGCTCGACGCCGAGGGCGTCGCCAAGGGCCGGGTGCGCGTCGATGTGCGGCCCGCGGATGCCAACAACCCGCCGATCGCCGTCCGTGACGACGTGGTGGTGCGCTCGGGTGTGCCCGCGCTCGTCGACCTCACCGCGAACGACATCGACCTCGACGGCGACGTGCTGGCCGTGAGCCGCATCGAGACCGCGGCCGACAGCGCGCTGTCGGTGGAGCTGCTCGAGATGCACACGGCTCGGGTCACCGCGTCGGCGGGCATCTCCCAGCCGGAGGTCGTCCGCTACTGGGTCACCGACGGCGGCGATCCCGTCCCCGGCGTCTTGGTGGTGCGTCCGTTCCGCCAGGCCGGGCAGGACCAAGCGCCGATCGCCGGCGACGACCGAGCGACCGTGCGCGCCGGCAGCGTGATCCCCATCCGCGTGCTGGACAACGACCGCGACCCCGAGGGCGACCGCCTCGAGCTCTCGTCCGTGGAGGCGATGAAGGACGGCCAGGGGCTGATCTTCGTGGAGGGAGACGAGCTTCGCTACCGGGCGCCCACCGAGGCGACGGGGAACTTCACGACCTTCTACGACGCGATCGACCAGGCGGGCAACCGGGGCACCGGCCAGGTCGACATCCAGGTCCTTCCTGCCGACTCCGCGAACCGGGCGCCGTCGCCGCCCGCGATCCAGGCTCGGGTGATCACCGGCAAGTCGGTGGCCATCCCGATCCGCCTGAGCGGCATCGACCCCGACGGCGACACCGTCGGCCTGCTCGGCATCGACGCCGCGCCCTCCAAGGGGCGCGCCGTCGTGGACGCCGGTGGCTCGATCACCTACACGGCCGACCTCGGCGCGGTGGGCTCCGACCAGTTCACGTACCTCGTCAAGGACAGCGGCGGGCTTCCCGGCATCGGCCGGGTGCGCGTCGTCGTGGCCCCCGCGCCCATCGAGAACGCGAGCCCGGTGGCGGTCCCCGACAAGGTCGTGCTCCAACCCGGCGAAAGGCGCGCGATCCCGGTGCTCGCCAACGACGTGGACCCCGACGGTGATCCGCTGGTGCTGCTCACGACCGGGAAGGACGCGCCCACCAAGCCGCGGCTCGCCGGTGCGGTGAAGATCGACGGCGACAAGATCGTCTACGTCGCCCCCAGCTCGATCGACGGGCCCGAGACGGCGGACTCGTTCTCCTACGGGATCACCGACGAGCGCGGCGGGAGCGCTCGGGGCGTCGTCACCGTCACCATCAAGGAGGAGGCGCCGGAGAACGAGCCTCCCCAAGCGCGCGACGACTTCGTGACTCCGCAGCTCGTGGGCAAGGACGTCACCGTCGACGTTCTGGCCAACGACTTCGACCCCGACGACCCCGAAGGCACCCTGACGGTGTCGCTGCCCGACGAGGTCGCTGGCGTCCGGGTCTCGGGAGGCAAGCTGCAGGTGCACCTCGGTCAGCGATCGATGGCGTTCGTGTACGAGATCGCCGACGCGGACGGGGGCACGGCACGGGCGGTGGTCCACATCCCCGTGTTCGACTCGTTGCCGCCGATCGCCAACCCCGACTCCCTCAAGGTGAAGGCGGGCGACACCGTGTCGGGGAACGTCTTGGCGAACGACGAGGATCCGGCCGGCAAGAAGCTCCAGCTGGTGGAGCTCGTGGGCATCCGCGGTGGATCCGCCAAGCTCCTCACCAAGGACGGCAAGGTCGAGTTCACCGCGTCGGACAAGGCGGCCGGCGACGCGGGCTTCAGCTACAAGGTCACGAACGGGACCGACACGTCCATCGGGGCCGTCCGGGTCGAGGTCGAGGGCCAGAACTTCCCGCCGACGTTCCAGGCCACCACCGCCACGCTCCCCGCGGGCGGCGAGCGCGTGGTGGACCTCACGAAGCTGGTCACGGACCGCAACCTCGAGGACGAGCACACGTTCTCCAAGCCCAAGAGCAGCAGCGACAAGCTCGACGTGGCGCTCGCCGGCGGCCAGCTCACCATCGGCGCTGCCGACGATGCCAAGGGCACCAACGCCACCATCTCGCTCACCGTGAGCGATGGATCGGCGGAGGTTCAGGGGACCGTGACGGTGGAGGTCACCGGCCACGAGGGTCCGCCGACCCAGGCCGTGGACGACGAGGCCGAGACGACCCAGGGCGTTCAAGTGACGACGAACGTCACGGCCAACGACGTCGACCCCCTCGGCGAGGGGCTCGAGGTGCAGGTGCTCAGCCAGCAGGGCGGGACCGCCACGGCCAGCGGCGACTCGATCACCTTCAAGCCGAGCGCGGACTTCTTCGGCGTCGCGCTCGTGACCTACGACATCACCGACGCCTCCAAGGAGGAGAGCCGCAAGAGTCGGGCCACCTTGCGCATCACGGTGTACGGGTTCCCGTCGAAGCCGTCGGCGCCCTCGATCACCAACGCCGCTCCCCAGAGCCGCATGGCCAGCCTCCAGTGGGGCGTTCCCGCGGCCAACGGCGCGCCCATCACGGGCTACGTGGTGCAGACCGACGTGGGCGGGAAGAGCCAGGACTTCAGCGGCAACAAGGGCGACTTCACCGGGCTCACCAACGGCACCGCGTACCGGTTCCGGGTGGCCGCCAGGAACAAGGCGGTGCTCAAGGACGGGGACCTGCGGTGGAGCGACTGGTCCACCGCGTACACGCCCGACACCATCCCGGGCACTCCCGCCACGCCGACGCTCAAGTCGGGCGACCACTCGATCACGGTGAGCTGGAGCCCGCCCACCAACGAGGGCACGGCGGTCACCGGCTACACGCTCTCGATCGGCGGCGCGGCCTCGGAGCGGCGGGCGGTCGGCACCAACACCACCTATACGTGGACCGGGCTGAGCAACGGCGAGGCCTACACGTTCCAGGTGTTCGCGACGAACAAGGCGGGCGACGGGCCGGCCAGCCCGTGGTCCGCCGCGGGCGACCCCGAGGCCACCCCCGCCGGAAAGCCGTTCGCGCCGAAGTCGGTGACGGCGGCCCGAGACGATTCGGACACCTCGGCGGGTGGCAACGTCAAGGTGTCGTGGCAGTGGGACAACACCACCGAGTACGACAACGGCGCCGATGCCCAGAAGTTCACGATCGTGGTGAGCGGTGGCTCCGGCGCGCGGACGATCGACAACATCGCCGCCACCGCCCGCACGCAGCTGGTCAGCGGGCTGTCGAACGGCACCAGCTACTCGTTCGCGGTCTACGCCACGAACCGGGTGGGCGCTGGTGCATCGGCTTCGTCCACGGCGACGCCCGCGAGCGTGCCGGGGGCACCGACCGCGCTCTCGGCCAGCGAAGGCGATGGCCAGGCCCCGTTGACCTACACCGCTCCCAACGACGGTGGATCGGCGATCACGAGCTACCAGATCCAGAGCCCGCAGGGCTCGGTGGGCTTCACCCAGGGCGGTGGCGTGTCGCAGGGCCCCACGGGCACGGCGACGGGCCTCACCAACGGGACGACGTACACGTTCCAGCTCCGGGCCTGCAACGAGGTCGGCTGCGGGCCGTGGAGCGCGTCGTCCAACGCGGTGACCCCCTACGGCAACCCGGCGGCGCCGACGGTGAGCGTGTCGGTGTCGAACCGCACGACCTTGACGTGGACGTGGAACGCGCCGAGCGGCAACGGGCGGCCCATCGACCACTATGAGATCACCCTCGACGGTTCGCTGATCGACGCCAGCTACACGAGCCGGAGCTTCTCGCGCAGCTTCGACTACAGCGAGACCCACACGCTCCGCGTGGTCGCGGTCAACACCGCGGGACTCAAGAGCAGCGCAGGGTCGCGCTCGGGGACGACCGAGGCCAGACCGCAATCGGTCACGATCTCCAAGGGCACATCTGCGGTCGGCCAGTCTGGCTGCTCGCACTCGTCGTGCGCGTTCATCCAGGTGGACACCACCGGGCTCGGCTCGGGTTCGCACACCTACTACTGCCACAGCAACACCCAGGGGCAGTGGTGGGGGCCCTCCTACGCCTCTGGCAGCAGCTTCCAGACCACCTGCTACTACGGCTACCCCCGCGACAAGGTGTGGGTCGTGGTGGACGGCGTGAAGTCCAACGAGATCACGTGGTGACGCGCCGAGCGCGCCCGGAGAAAGGCAACCCCCGATGACCATCAGCCAGCAAGAGGCCACCTGGTTCGCCCAGACGTTCGCGAATCTCGTGGCCAACGTCGAGCAGGCGGTGCTCGGCAAGCACGAGGCGATCGAGCTCGCGGTCACCTGCCTGCTCTCGGACGGCCACCTGCTGCTCGAAGACGTGCCGGGCACCGGCAAGACCTCGCTCGCCAAGTCGCTGGCCAACACGGTCCACGGCAGCCAGAGCCGCGTGCAGTTCACGCCCGACCTGCTCCCGAGCGACGTCACCGGCGCCACCATCTTCAACCAGCGGACGTCGGAGTTCGAGTTCCACCCCGGTCCGGTGTTCGCCACGATCGTGCTCGTCGACGAGGTGAACCGTGCCTCCCCCAAGACGCAGTCGGCGCTGCTCGAGGTCATGGAGGAGGGCAAGGTCACCGTCGACGGCCAGCGCCACGACGTCGGCTACCCGTTCATGGTCATCGCCACCCAGAACCCGGTGGAGCAGGCGGGCGTGTACCCGCTGCCCGAGGCCCAGCTCGACCGGTTCCTGCTGCGCACCAGCCTCGGCTACCCGGATCACGACACCACCGTCGCCCTCCTGGCCACGGCGTCGATCAAGGACCGGTCGGCCACCGTGGAGCCGCTCATCACCGCCGACATGGTCGGCCAGATGGCGGCGATGGCGGCCCAGGTGCACGTGGACCCGGCGGTGCTGTCGTACATCACCCGCCTCGCCGAGCGCACCCGGACCTCGCCGCTCACCGCGCTCGGGGTCTCGACCCGGGCGTTGCTCTCGCTCACCCGGACGGCCAAGACCTGGGCCCTGGCCCACGGTCGGTCCTACGTGACCCCCGACGATGTGAAGGTTCTGGTCCCGCCGGTGTTCGGCCACCGCATCAAGCTGTCGCCCGACGCCGAGTTCGGTGGCACGACCACCAACGACCTGCTCCTCGAGATCCTCGCGGACGAGCAGCCGCCGATGGATCGGGCGGGCGGCTGAACGTGGCCCGGTCGGCTCCGGAGCGGCTGCGGGCGCTCGCGCGCCTGGTGTGGGGCTCGATCACCCCGCTCGGTCGCGGCGCGCTCGGCGCCGCGGTCGCGTGCTGGTTGCTCGCGGCCTGGTTCGGCTGGGCAGAGCTCGCGGTGATCGCCGCGGCCTGCCTGCTCGCGCTGCTCATCGGCATCGGCTTCCTCCTCGCGTCGCGCACGAACCTGCGGGTCGCCTCCCACCTGGCCACACCCCGCGTGGTCGTGGGCAACGACGCCTTGGTCGAGGTTGCTACGACGAACCCGTCGAGCCGGCGCCTGCTCCCGTTCCGGATGGAGACCCGCGTCGGCGACGGCGTCGCACCGCTCCACGTGCCGACCCTGGTGGGCGGGGCGACCCACCAGGAGGACGTCCACATCGCCACGAGCCGGCGGGCCGTGGTGCCGGTCGGTCCGGTGCGGTCGGTGCAGGGCGACCCGCTCGGCCTGGTGCGGCGCGAAGTCCTCTGGACGGGAACCGACGACCTCTTCGTCCACCCGCGGACCGTGGCGGTCGGCGCGCTCACGACCGGCTGGATGCGCGACCTCGAGGGCGAGACGACCAACGATCGCTCGCCGAGCGACGTCGCGTTCCACACGTTGCGCGAGTACGTGGTGGGCGACGATCGCCGCCACGTCCACTGGCGCACCACGGCCCGTCAGGCCGACGGCAAGCTGATGGTGCGCGAGTTCGTCGACACCCGGCGCGCCCACCTCGCGCTGGTGCTCTCGCTCGCGCCTGGCGACTACCGCTCGGCCGACGAGTTCGAGCTCGCTGTGTCGGTGGTCGGCTCGCTCGGCCTCCGCGCTCTCGCCGACGAGCAGCAGGTGACCTGCGTTGCCGGTGGGCACGTGCTCCCGTCGTACCACGGGATGGCGCTGCTCGACGCGCTGGCCGGCGTCGACCTGGACGACGCAGCACCTGACCTCGCCACCACGATCGGGCGGGCTCGAGACGCGCTGAGCTCGGCGAGCGTCGGCGTCGTGGCCGCGGGGAGCGGCGCCGAGACCGGGCGGGTGCGCGCAGCCGCGGACCGGATGGGCCAGCACGTGCACGCCATCATCGTGCGGGCCGATCTGGCGGGCGAGTCCATGTTCCGACGTGCCGCGCAGACCCCCCTGGTGGAGCTGGCGGACCTCGAAGACCTGCCCCGGATGATCCGCGTGGCGGCCGCCTCGTGACCGCCACCGTCGCCCCGCCGGCGACCCCCTTCGATCCGTCTACCTCCACGACCGGCGCGCTCCCCACCTCGGCGCGCGCCTCGTCGAGCGCGACGTTGGCGGGTCGAGAGCGACGCGAGCGGCTCGTGGATGCCGGCGGCGCGATGGTCCTGGCACTCTTGGCCGTCGCCGGGCTGTCCAGCGTCTTCGATGGCATCGGGCCGCTGATCATCGGCGGGGCGGCCGCGGCCGCGGCGGTCGGCGTGGTCGCCCTGATCGAGCGGTTCGCGCTCCGCGGGTTCGTGGCGCTCGGCGTCGTCGTCGTCGCCTTCGTGCTTGCCGGTGGGGTGGCGGTCCCCGATCACGCGATCGCCGGGTTCCTCCCCGGCCCCGGATCGCCCGGCGCGCTCCTCGATGGCTTGGTGTCCTCGTGGAAGGACCTCGTCACCACCGCCCCTCCGGTCGGGACCGGCGGGGGCATGGGGGTGGTGCCCCACGTCATCGGGTGGGTGAGCGCCGGCTTGGGCTTCGCCCTCGCCCGGCGCACCCGGGCCACGCTGCTGCCCGCAGCTCCGGCGGCCGTCGGGGTGGTGGCGTCCATCGTGGTGGGTGACCGAGATCCGTGGTCGGTGGCGATCCAGGGCGGCGTCTTCGCGGCGGTCGCCCTCGGATGGGGGTCCCTGCGGGCCAACCGCACCCGACGTTCGCTGGGAGCTGAACTGAACTGGGCTCGGTTCGCAGGAGCCATCACGATGCTGCTCGCCGTCGTGGCCTCGTCGGTGCTGCTGGTGGACCACGGGCTGTTGCCGGGGGTCGACACCGCAGATCGCCACATCGCCCGCGAGGAGGTGATCCCGCCCTTCGACCCTCGGGACTACCCCAGCCCGCTCGCGAGCTTCCGCCGCTACTCCATCGGCGAGGACGAGAAGAAGGTCCTGTTCACCGTCAGCGGGCTGCCCAAGGGCACGCGCATCCGGCTCTCGACGATGGACCAGTACGACGGGGTGGTGTGGACCGTCGGGGGCACCGAGAGCGAGTCGGGCCGCTTCCGTCGCGTCGGCAGCGAGATCCTCCCCGTGCCCGAGGGTCGGTCCGCGAACCTCGGCGTCGAGATCGGCGACTACCAGGGCGTCTGGATCCCCGAGGCCGGCACCATCCGCCAGCTCCGCTTCCAGGGGTCTCGGTCCGACGACCTCGAGGCGGCGTTCCGGTACAACAGCGACACCGGGGTCGCGGCCACGCCGATCGCGCTGAAGTCCGGTGACCGCTACTCCGTAGACGTCCGCCTCCCCGGTGCGGACACCGACGCCGCGAAGTCCGCAAGCGCGGACTCGAGCGCTCCCTCACGGGGGCCCACCTTGTCGGACAAGGCGCTGAAGGCCATCAACGGCGCGGTGTCGAGCGCCTCGACGCCCTACGAGCAGGCCAAGGCCCTCGAGCAGTACTTCGCGAAGGAGGGGTTCTACAGCGCCGGTCGCAAGGAGGACACGGGGGCTTCGTTCTCGGCGCCGGGGCACAGCCTCGCCCGCCTCGACAAGCCCTTCCTGTCCGCCGACCAGATGGTGGGCGACGCGGAGCAGTACGCGGCGGCGATGGCGCTCGCAGCTCGCACCCTCGGGCTGCCGTCTCGCGTGGTCTTCGGGTTCACCCCGGCGGTCTCCGGTTCAACCACCGAGGTCAAGGGCTCCGACGTGGACGCCTGGGTGGAGATCAAGTTCGACGGTGTCGGGTGGGTTCCCTTCTACC
>JBDIAX010000077.1:0-10686 GCA_039812605.1 Acidimicrobiia bacterium
TCAGGCGACGACGACGTCTCAGGCGACGACGACGTCTCAGGCGACGACGACGTCTCAGGCGACGACGACGTCTCAGGTCACGAGCACGTCGCAGGTCACGACGACGTCGCAGGTCACGAGCACGTCTCAGGTCACGAGCACGTCGCAGGCCACGACGACGACGGGGGCCACCAGCACGACCGGCGCGACCTCGACCACCGGCGCCACCACCACGACGGATGGCGGCACCACGACGACCGATGGCACCACCACCGCGGTCGACGGGTCGACGACGGCAGCGCCCTCGACCACGGCCGGCCCGGACGTGGCCGGCGGCGGCCAAGACCAGGGCACGGGAGGGTCGACCGTCGATGACGGCACGCTGGCCCGAACCGGCTTCGATCCCACCGCGTGGATCGTGTGGGGCGTCACCTTCCTCGGCCTCGGCGTCTTCATCCTGCGCTCCCGCCGTCGCCTCGCCGCGAGCCGCTGAGGCCGGCGCTGGGGCGATCGCTCGCCGACCGGCGCAGCCAGGGTGTAGGGAGACACGATGGACAACGAGCTGCTCGATCTCTCGTCAGCGATCGTCGACGCGTGGTCGACGCCCGGCGGTCCGCCGCCGGGAGCGCCCGAGGGCCCGACGAACCGGGTCACCAACGACCTGACCGAGCTCGACGACGGGCTCGCGATCATCGAGTCGTTCTCGAACATCGTCGCGATCCGCACCGATGCGGGCCTCGTCCTCTTCGACGCCTCGTCAGCGTTCACCGGTCGGGGTTGCGTGGCCTCGCTGCGCTCGTGGAGCGACGACCCCGTGCACACCCTCGTCTACACCCACGGCCACGTGGACCACGTGGGTGGCAGCGCCTTCCTCGCTGCCGACGCAGCAGCCCGGGGCTTCCGGGCGCCAGTCGTGATCGGTCACGAGAACGTCCCGCCCCGCTTCGACCGCTATCGCCTCACCGATGGTTGGAACAAGGCGATCAACGCCCGCCAGTTCGGGCCCGGCTTCGGTGGCGGCATGGTCGGGCCCGATGGCGAGGAGCGCCCGTTCCTCCCAGCTCAGACGCTCGAGTGCACGGAGCTGTTCGACGAGGCGCTCACGATCGAGGTCGGTGGCATCGAGGTGCAGCTCCACCACGATCGCGGCGAGACGGATGACCACACCTGGGCGTGGATCCCCGCGCTGCGAGCGGTGGCGGTCGGGGACTTCGTCGCGTGGGTGTTCCCCAACGCCGGCAACCCCCAGAAGGTGCAGCGGTACCCGGTCGACTGGGCGGCGGCGCTCCGGCGGATGATCGCCCTCGAACCGGAGCTGCTGCTGCCCGCGCACGGCCTCGCGGTCGCGGGGCGAGCGCGGGTGGCCACCGTGCTGGGCGACCTCGCCACCGCCCTCGAGCGCCTCGTCGCCGACGTGCTCGCCGGGATGAACGCTGGCGCCACCCTCGACGAGATCGTGCACTCGGTTCGGGTGGACGATGACCTGCTCCGTCGTCCGTGGCTCCGCCCGATCTACGACGAGCCGGAGTTCGTCGTCCGCAACACCTACCGGCTCTTCGGCGGCTGGTGGGATGGCGACCCAGCGCACCTCAAGCCGCCGCCCTCGGCCGCGCTGGCCGCCGAGCTCGCGACCCTCGCTGGCGGGGTCGACGCGCTCGCTGCCCGCGCCGAGGCCTGCGCCGACGCGGGCGATCACCGGATGGCGTGCCAGCTCATCGAGCTCGCCGCGCAGGCCAGCGAGGACCCCGGCATCTGGAGGCTGCGCTCCCGGCTCTACCTGGACCGTGCCGAGCACGAGACCAGCCTGATGGCCAAGGGTGTCTACGCCGAGGCCGCCCGAGCCGGCTCCGCCCACGCCGACACCCTCGGGCCCTGAACCGCGTGCGGTTCAAGGACACCGGCGTCCTCGAACCGCACGCGGAACGCCCCGGTCGTCCGGTTCGACGGGGCGACCGACGGGGCAGGGCTTCGTTGTCACACCCCCGCGGTGAGATGGACCGCCATGTCCCTCCTCCTGCGATCCTCGACCCTCGCCTCCATCGCCGAGCGGCGCTACGGTCTGTTGACCACCGTCGACCTCCTGGGAGCGGGGGTCGGGCGCCGCGAGATCGGCCGTTGGGTTGCCGATGGGCGGCTGGTTCGAGAGGCCCGATCGGTGTACCGGGTGGCGGGGTGCCCGACCTCGGTCGAGGGCTCGATCGCCGCTGCGATCCTGGTCCACGGCGACGGGACCTGGGCATCGCACCGCACGGCCGCCTGGCTCGCCGGTCTGCCGGGGTTCGGCCGGCCGGGCCGGGTGGAGCTGACGCGGCTGGCGACGGCGAGCGCGGCCCGGTCAGCGGCGCTCGTGCACCGGACGTCGCTGCTCCCGCCGCACCACGTGACGACGGTTCGTGGCCTCCCCTCCACGACCGTGGCGCGCACGCTGTTCGACCTGGCGGGCGATGTCGGCGAGCTGCTGCTCAGGCGAGCGGTGGAGGTGGCGCTCCGCGGTCGCAGCTGCACGATCGGCGGTCTGTACCGGGTGACCGAGGAGCTCAGCGGCCGAGGGCGTTCGGGGAGCACGACCATGCGAGCGGTGCTCGCCGAGCGCGGGCGCGGCTACGTGCCCACCGAGAGCGAGCTGGACCTCCTCGGCCGGGCCGTCGTGGCGGGGATCCCCGGCATCGAGTGGCAGGTCGAGGTCAGCGACGAGCAGGGCTACATCCGCCGTGTCGACGGGTTCCACCGGGGTGGAGGACTGGTGATCGAGTGGGACGGTGCTTCGTTCCACGACTCCCCCGAGCAGCGGGCGCTGGACGACGCGAACGACCGCCGTCTTCGGGCGCTCGGGCTTGAGGTGCTGCGCTATCGCTGGCCCCACGTCACCCGCCGAGGGCCGGCCCTGCGGGCCGAGGTGTTGCGCCTCCTCGCCGCGAACGGGGTCGGCCTCCCGGCGTGATCGCTCGACGGGCTCGCGGCGGATGGTCCACCGAACCGCGTGCGGTTCGAGGACACCGGTGTCCTGGAACCGCACACGGTTCGTGCCCGTCGGGCATCGGCGCCGGTGACGGCGCCGGTGACGGCTTCGGCGGCTGGGGTGGAAAGGGCGGTGGGCCATGGGTGGCGAGGGGGCAGGATCGGGGGATGGGCGACACCTACTCCCACGGGCACCACGCGTCGGTCCTGCGCAGCCACGAGTGGCGCACGGCCGAGAACTCGGCGGGCTACCTCCTCGGCCACCTCGAGCACGGTCGACGGCTGCTCGACGTGGGGTGCGGTCCCGGCACGATCACCGCCGAGCTGGCCGCGCTGGTGGCCCCCGGGGAGGTCGTCGGGATCGACGCGTCCGCCGAGGTGGTCGCCCGGGCCGGCGAGCTGGGCAGCTCGAGGGCGCCCAACCTGCGGTTCGAGGTGGGCGACGTGTACGTGCTCGGGTGGCCCGATGCGTCGTTCGACGTGGTGCACGCGCACCAGGTGCTCCAGCACCTGTCCGACCCGGTCGCCGCGCTGCGGGAGATGCGTCGGGTGCTCGTGACCGGTGGCCTGCTGGCGGTGCGCGACAGCGACTACGGCGCGTTCACCTGGTTCCCCGAGTCGCCCGGCCTCGACCGGTGGCTCGTGCTGTACCACCAGATCACCGAGCGGAACCAGGCTGAGGCCGACGCCGGTCGACGTCTCGGGGGGTGGGTGCGCGCCGCCGGCTTCGACGACGTGACGGTCTCGACGTCGACGTGGACGTTCGCCGACCCCGAGTCGCGGGCGTGGTGGGGCGGCATGTGGGCAGATCGCGTGCTCCAGTCGGCCTTCCGCGACCAGGCCGTGGCGTACGGGCTCACCACCGATGACGAGCTGGCCGATCTGTCGGCGGCGTGGCGATCTTGGGCATCGGCGCCCGACGGCTTCTTCGCGGTCCTGCACGGCGAGGTGCTCGCCCGCCGGTAGGTTGCCGACGGTGGTGGCCGACGACGACCCGAGGTTCGTGGCAGCACGGACGGTGCTCGACCGGTTGAACGCGTCGGTGTCGTCGGTGGTCGTCGTGCGTGAGGGCCTGTCGCTCCTGGTGCGCCAGGACGAGGTCTTGGTGCGGGTGCGGCGCCGAGCCGCTGAGCCCGTGGCCCTGCGCGAGGTCGAGGTGGCTCGTGCCCTCGCCGAGGCCGGCGTGCCCGCGGTGCGGCTGGTGGCGGGAAGGGGTCAGCCGTGGGTAGAGGACGGATGCGTGGTCACCGCGTGGGCGTGGCACGAGACGTCCGGATCGCCATCGCCCGCGGCCCTCGGCGCGCTGGCGCGGACGCTGCGGGAGCGCACGCTCGGCACCTTCGTCCACGAGGTCGCCCGCTTCGACCCGCTCACCGCGATCCGCAACGCCGTGGCCGCGGTGCCGGTGGGTGACGACCAGGGCGACTTCGTGCGTCGCCGTGCCCAGGAGCTGGTCGAGCCGTGGGGTCGCATCGCCGATCGCGATCCGGCGGGCACCACCATCGTCCACGGCGACCTCCACGGCGACAACGTGCTGCTCACCGCGGACGGCCCGCTGCTCACCGACCTGGAGCTGGCCGGTGCCGGCCCGGCGAGCTACGACACCGCCCCCGCCGTGGTGGCGGTGGAGCGATACGGGGCCGATCCGGCCACGCTCGACGCGTTCCTCGCCGCCCAGGACCTCGATCCGAGGGGCTGGCCCGGCTTCGCCACCTGTCTGGCCGTCTACGAGCTGTGGGTCACGTCGTGGGCCGTGGGCGTGCGCGACCGGTCCCCGGAGCTGGCCGCCGAGGCCGCCACCCGCATCCGCTGCCTGCGCGACCAGACCTGCGAGCCCTGGACCCTCCGCTGAGCGTCGCGCTCGGGTTCAGGCCTTGGCGTCGGCGACGAGCTTCTTGGCGATGACCTTGAGGCAGAGGGTCTCGTCCGCGCCTTCGAAGATCGACAGCACGCGGGCGTCGACGAAGTAGCGGCTGACGTCGTACTCCTCGGCGTAGCCCATGCCGCCGTGGATCTGCATCGCCTCGCGGGTGACCCACTCGGCGGCCTTGCAGACGTAGGCCTTCACCATCGACGCCTCGGCCTGGCCCTCGCCCTTGGCCATCAGCTTGGCGACGACGTAGGCGAACTGGCGGGACGACTGGATGACCACCGCCATGCGGCCGAGCTTGGCCTGGGTGAGCTGGTAGTCGCCGATCGGCCGACCGAAGACGACCCGATCCTCGGCGTACTGGCGGGCCTTCTCGTAGGCAGCCTGCATGACGCCGATGGCGCGGGCGGCGGTCTGGAGGCGGCCGTTCTCGAAGCCGGCCATCTGGTAGTAGAAGCCGCGGCCCTGGCCGCCCTCGAGGCCGATCAGGTTCTCGGCGGGGACGAACCAGTTGTCGAAGGCGATCTCGTAGGAGTGCATGCCGCGGTAGCCGATCGTGTCGATCGGGCGACCCTCCATCTTGCCCGTGCCGTCGGCACCGCCCCCGGCGGGCTGGGTGAGCTCGAAGCCGTGGCTGTCGCCGCGCTCCTTGGGCACGATGAACATCGACAGGCCGCGATGGCCGGCGGAGCGATCGGGATCGGTGCGGGCCAGCACGAGGAGCACGTCGGCACGGGCACCGAAGGTGCACCACGTCTTGACGCCGTTGATGAGCCAGCCGTCGGTCGTGGGAGTGGCGGTGACCTTCACGCCGGCCACGTCGGAGCCGTAGTCGGGCTCGGTGACGGCGACGGCGTTCATGACCTCGGCGGTGGCCAGCTTGGGCAGCCACTGGTGCTTCTGCTCCTCGGTGCCGCCGGCCATGAGCGCCCGGGCGAGGATCTCGGGGCGGGTGATGAGCGAGCCGCCGGCGCCGAGGGAGCCGCGCGACAGCTCCTCGGTGGTGACGACCATGCCGATGTACTCGCCCTCGCCGCCTTCGCCGTAGCCGCCGTACTCGGCGGGGATCGACAGGCCGAAGGCACCCATCTCCGCCAAGCCCTCGACGATGTCCTCGGGGATGTCGCCGTTGGTGCGGTGGATGTGCTCGGCGCGGGGCGCCAGCTCGGACTCGGCGTAGCGGCGGAACGTGTCCTGGACGAGCTCGAAGTCGCCGTCGAGGTGGCGCGGGCCCGGGTCGGTGATCGAGGCCAGGAAGGCGGGGGCCTTGAAGTCGGTGATGAACGAGCGGGCACCGTCGAGGGCCCCGGGCTCGATGCCCCAGTCGGCCTCACGACCGAAGACCTTGGCGGCCAGCTCGGCGGCGGCGTCGGCGACGAACGCGCAGGTGATCTTGCCCTCGGTCTCGCCCTTCGAGCCGTAGTCGAGCAGGCCCTTCGCGGTGGCCACCGCGGATGCCGCGTGGGCCAGGTCGTATGCCAGCACCTGGTTGGCGTCGGGGCCGCCTTCGGCGGCGGCGAGGCTGCGCGCCCCGGCGTCGACGACCTGCGAGGCGAGGTCGATCACGGTGGCGGCAGCGGCGAGGTCCGGAGCGGTCATGGGGCGAGAGCGTACCGATGGGCTCTCCGGCCGCTCACATCCGTGAGTGCTCCGGCACGGTGGCGGGCCAGGCCGCGAACCACCGCACCAGCTCGTCGAGCGGGAGCGGGCGGGCGATGTGGAAGCCCTGCGCGAGGTCGCATCCGAGGCGTTGGAGCAGGGCCAGGTCGTCGGCGTGCTCGACCCCTTCGGCCACGACCTTCAGCCCGAGGTTGTGGCCCAGGTCGATCATGGAGCGCACGATCGTGAACTCCTCGCTGCGCCGGTGCATGCCCCCGACGAAGGAGCGGTCGATCTTCACCTCCTGGAGCGGGAGGTCGCGCAGGTAGGTGAGCGACGAGTACCCGGTGCCGAAGTCGTCGATGGCGGTGCCGACCCCGAGCTCGCCGAGCGCCGCGAAGATGTCCTGGGCGAGGCTCGGGTCGTCCATCAGCTCGGTCTCGGTCAGCTCGAGCACGAGATCGCCCGGTTCGGTGCCGGTGTCGCGCAGCACCTCGGTCACGTAGGGCACCAGGTCGGGGTCGTAGAGGTTGCGGACCGAGAGGTTCACGGCGAGCCCCGCCTCGTGGCCCGCGGCGCGCCACCTCGCCGCGGCGCTGAGGCCCTCGCGGAGCACCCATCGCGTGAGGGGCTGGATCGCGCCGGAGATCTCGGCCAGCTCGATGAACTGGTCGGGGGAGAGGAGGCCGAGCTGGGGGTGGTTCCAGCGCACCAGGGCCTCCGCCCGGACGGCACGACCCGTGCGGAGGTCGATGCACGGCTGGAAGTGCAGCTCCAGCTCCTCCTCGGAGACCGCGCCCGGGAGGTCGCCGATGAGGGTGAGGCGCTGCACGCTGGAACGGTCGTGCTCGGCGGCGTACACCGCCGAGCCGGTGCCCGAGCGCTTGGCCTTGTACATCGCGACGTCGGCGCGCTGGATGAGCGTCGCCACGTCCTCCGCGTGCGAGGGGAACAGGGCGATGCCGATCGAGGCGTTGGTCTGGAGGCGAACGTCGCCGAGCACGAAGGGCTCGTCGAGCGCGGTGCGCACCGCGACGGCCACCTCGCGGGCGGTGGGCTCGTCGACCGCGCCGGAGAGGACCACGGCGAACTCGTCGCCGCCGAGGCGAGCCACCAGCGCGTCGCCGAGCGCGCTGCCGAGGCGGTCGCCCACGCCCCGGAGCAGCTGGTCGCCGACGTGGTGGCCGAGCGCGTCGTTGACCTCCTTGAACTGGTCGAGGTCCATCACGAGCAGCGCCACCTGCTCGGCTCGCTCGGGAGCCTCTCGCACCGCCCGGTGGAGCTCCTGGTCGAACAGGCGGCGGTTGGGCAGGCCGGTCAGCCCGTCGTAGAGGGCCTGGCGGCGCAGCGCCTCGGAGGCGGCGACCGCGTCGGTGATGTCCTGCAGCGAGACGGCGAGCGAGCGCTCGGGCAGCGGGAACGCCCGCAGGGTCACGACCCGCTGATCGCCGCCACGCGGGCGAACGATGAGGTCGTCCACCCGTAGCGGCACCCCACGCTCGACGACGCCCGCCAGCCGGTCGCTCAGACGGCTGCCCGCGAGGGCGGGGAAGGCCTCGTCGAGGGGAGCTCCGATGAGCGAGAACAGGTCGCGTCGCATGAGGCGCTCCGACGCCGGGTTCGCCGCCTGGAGGCGGAGCACCGGCATCGCGGGGTCGGTCTCGTCGTCGAGGCGCAGCACCACCAGCGCCTGGTCGATGCGGTCGACGATGTCCGCGTACTGGTTGACGCGCTGCTCGATCTGGACCCGATCGGTGACGTCGATGCTCATGCCCTGGAGCGCCGTCGGCGCTCCCGACCCGTCGACCGAGACGGTGACCCGGTCGTGCAGGTGGACCCAGCGCCCGTCGGCAGCGCGGAACCGGTAGCTGACCTCGTGGTCGATGCCAAGCGCCACCGCTCGACCCACCACCTCCACCGTCGGGTCGTGATCGGCCGGGTGCAGGTTCGCCTCCCAGAACCCCGGGGCGAGCCACTCGTCCTCGCGCCAGCCGAGCATGGTGGTGGCCCGCTGGTTCACGAAGGTGAACCGACCGTCGCTCGGGTCGCGGACCCAGAGGATCGCGTCGAGGTTGTCGACCACGGTGTTGAGCCGGCGTCGGACCCGGTCCTCCACCGCGGCGAGGTCGCCCACCGTGATGGCGATCATCAGGGCGGCGACGCCGAACGAGGCCAGCATCACGCTCGCGTCGTCGAGCGGGCGGTACAGGTCGATCGCCACGAGGCCGACGAAGCCGATGGCCACCGTCGCGAGCGCCGGGCCGATGCCCGACACCGACGCGGCCAGCGAGACGACCGCCAGCATGACCAGCAGCGCGGGGATGGTCGTGCGCTCCTCGACCGCCGGGAACACCAGGACGCTCACCATGTCGAGGAGGTGCATCCAGATCGGCGCGTGGCCGGTGCGGCGGGCGTAGAGGTGGGCGGCGGCGTTGGTGCTGAACCCGATGGCCACGATGAGCAGCGGGATCGCGGTGGAGCCCATGCCGAACACGACCGCCGAGCCGACCGCGAGCGCTCCCATCGCCACGTAGCGCTGCAGGAAGAGCGACTGCAGGAAGCCGTCGTGCTGGATGTCGACGAGGGGGCGACGGAACTCGCGCGTCGCCTCTGCGGTGCGCGCTCGCAGCGACGTCCGTCGACCCATGCGCTCATCCTCGCACCTCCGCGGATCGTTCCCACAGGCGTCCAGATGTCCGATCGCCGGTCGTTGCTACGGTCCCGCCCGATGGCCGCACCGTCACCCGGTTCGTCGTCGCGCTCGCAGCTCGCCGGACCGGTCCTCCTCGTGCTCGGTTCGATGACCTCCCTGCAGTTCGGCGCGGCGATCGCCTCGCACCTCTTCGACGACGTCGGTGCCGCCGGGGCGTCGGCGCTGCGGCTGGGGCTGGCGGCGGTGATCTTGCTGGGGTGGGCCCGTCCCGCCGTCCGCAGCTGGTCGTCGGAGCGGGTCCTCGGCTCGGTGGCGCTCGGGGTGTCGATGGCCTGCATGAACGCCGCCTTCTACGAGGCCGTCGCCCGGCTCCCGCTCGGTGCGGCCATCACCATCGAGTTCCTGGGCCCGCTGGGCTTGGCCGTGGTGCTCACGAGGCGCTGGCGCGAGCTGCTGTGGGTGGTCCTCGCCGTCGGCGGCGTCGCCATCCTCGGTCTCGGACAGCACGGCGGGGCCGGCGAGCCGCTCGATCCGCTCGGCGTGGCGGCTGCCTTGGTGGCGGCCGCGTTCTGGGCGGCGTACATCGTCACCGGGTCGCGGTTGGCCACGAGCGAGTCGGGCGTGGCCGGCCTGGCGGTCGCGAGCGCCGTCGCCGCGGTGCTCGTCGTCCCGTTCGGGGTGGCCTCCGCGGGGTCGTCGCTGCTCGACGCCCGCGTGCTGGCCCTCGGCGCGGCGATGGCGGTGCTGGCCTCGGTCGTCCCGTACTCGTTCGAGATCCGGGCGCTCGCTCGCATGGCGAAGCGGACCTTCAGCATCCTGGTCTCGCTCGAGCCGGCCATCGGGGCGCTCGTGGGGTTCGTCCTGCTCGGTCAGCGCCTCGAGCCGGCCTCGCTCGTGGGCGTCGCGCTCGTCGTGGCGGCGGGGATCGGCGCGACCGCCACCGCGCCGGTCGAGGGCGACGCTCCGGTCCTGCTGCCCGAGTCCGCGTGAACGCGACCGACCTACGGTCGTCATCGGAGGTGCAGGCATGCAGATGAGCGATGTGGTCGTCGCTTCGGAGGAGCGCGCCGCTGCGGTCCTGGCCTGGTTCGACGATCGAGGGCGCGACCTGCCCTGGCGACGGACTCGCGACCCGTGGGCGGTGCTGGTCTCCGAGCTGATGCTCCAGCAGACCCAGGTGGTGCGCGTCCTGCCGCGGTACGAGGCGTTCCTGGCTCGGTGGCCCACCCCTGCAGCGTGCGCGGCCTCGACGCGGGGCGACGTGGTCGCCGCGTGGGCCGGGCTCGGCTACAACCGGCGCGCCCTGAACCTCCATCGCTGCGCGGCGATGGTGACGGCCGAGCACGACGGCCGGCTGCCCGACGACCTCGACGCGCTGCTCGCGCTGCCCGGGGTCGGCCCCTACACCGCCCGGGCGGTGCTCGCCTTCGCCTTCGAGCGAGACGTCGGCGTGCTCGACACCAACGCCGCTCGGGTGCTCGCCCGCTGGGAGGGACAGCGCCTGGGCCCGAAGGAGGCGCAGGCCGCCGCCGATGCCGCGGTTCCGGTCGGTCGGGGGTGGGCCTGGAACCAGGCGATGCTCGACCTCGGGGCGACGCGCTGTCGTCCTCGGTCACCCCGGTGCGAC
>JBDIAX010000078.1:0-10254 GCA_039812605.1 Acidimicrobiia bacterium
CCCGGCCACCCCGAGCGCGGGCACACCCCCGGGGTGGAGGTCACCACCGGTCCGCTGGGCCAGGGCGTCGGCAACGGCGTCGGGCTCGGCATCGCCGAGGCCCACCTGCGCGCCACGTTCGGCGCCGAGGTGTGCGACCACCACACCTTCGTGATCTGCGGCGACGGGGACCTCTCCGAAGGGGTGAGCCACGAGGCCGCGTCGCTCGCCGGCCACCTGGGCCTCGGCCGGCTCGTCTACCTCTACGACGACAACCACATCACCATCGACGGGCCCACCGAGCTCGCGCTCACCGACGATGCGGCCAAGCGCTTCGAGGCCTACGGGTGGCACGTGCAGGACCTCGGCGAAGCGGCCAACGACCTCGATGTCCTCGAAGGTGCGATCCGCACGGCCATGGCCGTCGAGGACCAGCCCTCGCTCATCTTGGTGCGCAGCCACATCGCCTACCCGTCGCCCGGGCTCACCGACAGCCCCGCCGCCCACGGCAAGGCGTTCAGCGACGACGAGATCGCCAAGACGAAGGCGGTCATGGGCCTGCCCCCGGAGCAGACCTTCTTCATCGCCGACGACGTGGCCGAGTACTACCGCGCCGCCGGGGCGAAGGGCCGCAGCGAGCGCGAGGCCTGGGATGCCCGTCGAGAAGGGTTCGCGGGCGACCGCGCCGCGCTCGACGCCGCCCTCGGTGGCACCGGGGTCGCGGGATGGGCCGACGCCCTGCCCACATGGGAGGTCGGAGACAAGGCCGCGACCCGCGTGGCCAGCGGGCAGTGCTTCGCCGCGCTCACCGCGACGGTGCCGGGCCTCATGGGCGGCGGCGCCGACCTCTCGGGCAACACCGGCACCCTCCTGAAGGGCGCCACCCAGTTCGACCGCGAGCACCCCGAGGGCCGCCAGCTCTACTTCGGGATCCGCGAGCACGGCATGGGGGCGATCATGAACGGCATGGCCGCCCACGGCGGCGTGGTGCCCGTCGGCGGCACGTTCTTCGTGTTCTCCGACTACATGCGCCCGTCGGTGCGCCTCGCCGCGCTGGCTGAGCACCAGGTGATCTACAGCTGGACCCACGATTCGGTCGGTGTCGGCGAGGACGGCCCCACGCACCAGCCCATCGAGCACCTCGCCTCGCTCCGGGCCATGCCGGGGCTGCGCGTCGTGCGGCCCGCCGACGCGAACGAGACCGCGACCGCGTGGGCGCAGGCGCTCGAGCACCGCGGCCCCACGGCGCTCGTCCTCTCGCGCCAGGACCTGCCGGTCCTGGCCGGTACCGCCGGCAACGACGGGGCTCGCAAGGGCGCCTACGTGCTCGCCGAGGTCGGCGAGGTCGCCGACGACCTCCCCGACCTCGTCCTGGTCGGCACCGGCTCCGAGGTGGCGGTCTGCCTCGATGCGGCCGAGCTGCTGGCCGCCGATGGGCTCGGTGTCCGCGTGGTCTCGATGCCCTGCTGGGAGGACTTCGACGAGCAGGACGAGGCGTACCAGGCCGAGGTGTTGCCAGGCATCGTCCCGACGTTGGCCGTCGAGGCGGGCGTGTCGCTCGGGTGGGACCGCTGGGCGGACGAGACCGTCGCCATCGACCGCTTCGGCGCTTCGGCACCCGGCTCCACCGTGCTCCGCGAGCTGGGCATGTCGGCCGAGCACGTTGCCAAGGTGGCTCGGGCCCTGCTGGACGAGATCGACGACTGAGAGGATCCCGACGATGAGCACGCTCCACGACCTGCTCGCCGAAGGTGGACAGAGCCCCTGGCTCGACAACCTGCGACGCGACTGGATCGACGGCGGGGAGCTGCAGCGCTGGCTCGACCGCGGCATCGTCGGCGTCACCTCGAACCCGTCGATCTTCGAGAAGGCGATGTCGGCCGGCGACGCCTACGACGACCAGTTCGCGTCGCTCGTGGCCGAGGGTCGCACCATCGCGGACGTCTTCTGGGAGCTCGCGATCACCGACATCGAGCGCGCCCTGGCGCTGTTGCGGCCCGTCTACGACCGCACCGGCGGGGTGGACGGCTTCGTCTCGATCGAGGTCGATCCCGGGCTCGCCCGCGACACGGATGGCACCGTCGACGCGGCGATGTGGCTCCACGACCGCATCGCGTCGCCCAACCTGCACGTGAAGATCCCGGGGACGGCGGAAGGCGTGCCCGCCATCGAGCGGGTGATCGCGGCCGGCCGCTGCGTCAACGTCACGCTCCTGTTCAGCGTCCGTCGGTACGAGGAGGTCATCGAGGCCTACCTCCGCGGCCTCGAAGCCCACGACGGGCCGCTCGACGGCATCGTCAGCGTCGCCTCGTTCTTCGTCAGCCGGGTGGACACCGCGGTCGACGCGCAGCTCGACGCGATCGGCACGCCCGAGGCGCTCGCCCTGCGAGGCAAGGGAGCGGTGGCCAACGCCCAGCTCGCCTACGAGCTGTTCCTGGAGAAGTTCAGCGGTCCGCGTTGGGAGGCCCTCGCCGCCCGTGGGGCCAAGGTCCAGCGTCCGTTGTGGGCCAGCACCGGCACCAAGGATCCGGCGTACTCCAAGACGCTCTACGTGGACACCCTCATCGCCCCAGACACGGTCAACACCATGCCCGACGCGACCCTCGAGGCGTTCGAGGCCACCGGCGTGGTCGCTCGCACGGCCGACGCGGACCTTCCCGGCGCGCACGAGGTGCTCGCCGGCTTGCGCGCGCTCGGCATCGACCTCGATGCCACCACGGCGCGCCTCGAGGTCGAGGGGATCGCGGCGTTCGAGAAGGCGTTCGCCGATCTGCTGTCGTCGCTGGCGGCCAAGGCCCAGCACCTGGACGGGGCAGGCTGACCGTGGCGATCCCCGGCGAGGTCCAGATCGTGGACGACGTCCCCGCGGCGTTCGCTCGCCAGGCCATCGACGCGTTCCGGGGTCGCACGCTCGACACCTTCTCCATCGCGCTGTCCGGAGGCCAGACCGCCCGGCGGTGCTACGAGCGCCTCGCCGACGATGCCGGCTCGCAGATCGACTGGTGGAAGGTCGACGTGTACTGGGGTGACGAGCGGTGCGTGCCCCACGACCACGAGGACTCCAACTACCGCCTGGCACGCGAGGCCCTCCTCGACCGAGTGGGCGCCGCGAACGCCACGCACCTCATGCGCTGCGCCGAGGGCCCCGACCCGTACCAGCTCCGCCTCGGCGATCTCGGCCGGATCGACCTCGTGCACCTCGGCATGGGGGCCGACGGGCACACGGCATCGCTCTTCCCCGGGTCGGTCGCGCTCGACGCCGATCCCGGTCGCCTCGTCGCGATGAACGACGACCCATCTGGCACCAACGCCTACTCGCGCATGACCCTCACGTTCCCCGGCATCGCCCGAGCCCGCATCGTGCTCGTCACGGTGGAGGGCGAGGAGAAGGCGTCGGCGCTGGCGCGGATCCGCGGCGGCGAGGAGCTGCCCGCGGCTCGCATCGCCGCCGACCGCGTGATCTGGCTGGTCGACGACGCCGCCGCCTCGCTCCTCAGCTGAAGCGGGCCTGGTAGGCGCTCGAGCCGAGCACCAAGCTCGTCAGCACGTCGAGGCCGCTGCCCGACGCCTTCTTGGTCGCCCACCACGACAGCACGGATGGGTCGGGGGCACGTCGGAGCATCCCGAGGTAGACCACCGAGGCTTCGGTCTGGACCTGCGACGTCCGGAGGTGCTCGGACGACTCGCTGAACTGGACCACGAGCCCGGTGCGCCCGATCTGGCCCCCCGTCAGGCGCCGCGTCCAGTAGTCGACCCCCGAGGGATCGCCGTCACGGTCGAGGATGTTCCGGTAGAGCTGGTCGACGAAGTCGTGGTCGGTGGTGCCGCCGAAGCGCCGCTCGAACTCGTTGGAGCCGAGGATCTGGTCCACGATCTGCGTGAGGGGCCAGCCGGCGGCGTGGCGGCGCGTCCAGTAGCCCATCCCGCTCGGATCGGGCAGGCGGCCCAGGGCCGCGAGGTACAGGCGGGCCACCGGTTGCGCGTGGGCCGCCCCCTCCCCCGCGACCAGGCTCGCGAGGTAGGCGCCGGGTGTCAGCACGCCTCCGGTGAGGACCGAGGCGCCGAACGCGCGCTCCGCGTCGGTCGCCTCCCGCGCCAGCAGGTCCCGATGCGCCTGGGCCACGAGGGCGTCCGCCGACGCGAACGGTGCCCAGGTCGTGGAGGGGAGCGTGGTGGTGGTCGGGGTTGTCGTGGTGGTCGGCGACGTCGTGGTCGTGGTGCCGGTGGCGCCGGCGTAGCTGAGGATCTGCTGGTAGATGCTCAGCACCTTCGACGCGTACGTCGGGTCGGTGGCCCAGATCCCGTTGCCGAACTGCTCCCAGGTCGGCGCCTTGCCCTTCGGCGCGACCAGGTCGAAGCGGGGATCGACCAGCGCGTTGGCGAGCTTCGCTGACGTGACGGAAGGGTCCGCGTACGCTCGGAGGTGTTGGATCTGCGCTCGGACCCCGGTCCTGGCGTTCGGGAACTGCGCGGCGCTGCTGCCGCCGTCGACCGCTCCCAGGCCGGAGAAGTTGTTGAACGAGCCCGGCACCCTCGTCGAGAACCCGAAGTAGCCCGTCTCGACGATCGACTGCGCGAATGCGAGGTCCCCAGCGACCCCCTCATCCGCTCCTTCGTCGATGTAGTAGCTGGCCAGCGCGTCGATGCCCTCGGTCGCTCCGTTGACCTTGCCGGTGGTCCGGTACCAGCCCGCCAGGTCGGATGCGGTCACGAGCGACGAGCGCATCACCGGCGTCGAGGCCGCGGCCGCCGGGCCCGAGACGACGATGAGGCCCGCGATGAGCGCGCCGACCACCAGCGAAGGGATCGCCACGATCCGGAGGATCGAACGCGGTGCGTGAGCGCGAGCCATGCCAACACCGTCGGCCGGGAGCTGAAAACCTCAAGGCGTGGGATTCTGACCACCCAGAGCGTTGTTTGGACCGTGGGCGACGCATTGCACCGCACCGCCGACGTGCACGACAATCGTGGCATGCCGCGGCGCCGAGCCCTCCTCGTCGGCATCGTCGTGCTCGGGTGGATCGGCGTCCAGCTCGCCGTCCCCGCCATCGCCCTCGTCCAACGGGGCAACGGGGCCCGCCCGAGGACCTTCGCGTGGCAGATGTTCAGCCACGAGCTCGAGGCCCCTGCCGAGCAGTTCACGGTGGTCACCGCCACGGGCGAGCACCCCGCCGATCTGCGGCCGCTGCTGAGCGGCCCGATGCGCCGAGAGATCGTGTACGCCCCGACCGTGGTCGCCGCGCTGTGCGAGGACCCCTCGGTCATCGCCGTTCGGGTCGTCGATGTCGAGCGGGGCGCGTCGACCCGTCCCTGCCGGTGATCGCCGCCTGGGAGCGCCTCGCCACGGCGCAGGTGCGAGGCCGTCCGCTCGCCGCCACCCGCGTGCTGTACGCGATCGCCGCACTCGCGCTCTTGCGGGCGAACCAGCGCCGCTTCCCCGTCGCCTTCGACCCCGAGCGGATGCACATCGACTGGCCGGTCGTCGGCGACCACCTGCAGGGCCTTCCCCCGGCCGGTGTGGCAGCGCTCTGGATCGGTGGGGCGCTGCTGCTCCTGACCGGCCTCGTACCCCGGCTGGGCGCCGCCGCCGTCGTCATCGCGGCGTTCTCGTTCTACGCGGTCGACCGCCAGCACTACGGCAACGGCGGGTACTTCGTGCTCCTCATCGGGGTCCTCCTGGTCCTCGCCGACAGCGGGGCGAGCGCGACGCCGTGGGGGCCCGATCGCCGGCTGGCGTCGTGGTGGCCAGCCTTCCTCCTCGCCGCGCAGCTGACGATCACGTACTCGTTCGCGGCGGTGCAGAAGTTCCGCCTGCCCTCGCTGCGGGGGGACACGATCGCCTGGCAGCTCCACGGTCCCTTGGTCGACCACATCGGTTGGTCGCACCTCCCGATCGCGCTCAACCTCCTAGGCGGCCTCACAGAGCTGTTCTGCGCCATCGGGCTCTGGTTCGCGCCGACCCGCAAGCTCGCGGCCGCCGCTGGGGTCGGCCTGCACCTCGGCATCTTGCTCTTCCTGCGGTGGTCGCCAGACATGGCGGCGTTCGGCTTCGCATCGGTGTCGCTCTACCCGGCGTTCTGGGCCGCCACTCAGCCCCTGCCAGGCCCAGACAGCCGTTCGGCGGCCGCGGAGCGAAGCTCACCGAGCAGCGAAGCCAGCCCGTCGCCGGGACACGAGGTGTCGCAAGCGTCCCGGTGACCGCTCACCACCGCGGGGAGGCGCCGCCCGTTGGCGAGGGCCACACCTAGGCCCATCGGATCGAGGCCCGCGTTCCGGCCGATCGTGGCGACGACGTCGACGAGCGCATCCCAGGCCGCCGACGATGGCCTGCCGTCGTGGTAGCGCCCGGCGACCGCGACCCCCACGGTGCCGACGTTGTGGCTGAGCGCGTGGGCCGCTTGCGCGATCGTCGGCGCCGGGCTCGCCAAGGTCCCCGCCCGCCCCTCGACGACGCGCCCGTCGCGGAGGATGACGAGGGAGTACCCGATGTCGCCCCAACCCCGGTCGTGAGCGTGGAAGCGCTGCACCCGTCGGACCACGTCGAGCAGGTCGCCATCGCTCTCCCGCGTGGCGGTGTGGTGGACCACCACCGCTCGCACGGGCGCTCGCTCGACCGGCCAGTCGACCGGCGGCTCCGCTCCCCATCCCGAGCGTGCCACGATTGGCGAGGTCAGGCCCTCGAGGAGCGTGCCCTCGACGCCGACGATCACGGGCCCGCCACCCCGCCCGCGGCGAGGGCAGCGTCCAAGGCCGCCGCCAGCGCGTCGCGCCCGTTCGCCACGGCCACCTCACGGATCTCGTCGAGGTACGCCCGATCCGAGCGGGTGCGGGCGGGATGCGTGGCCAGCAGGTCGAAGTCGACCGCGTCGGGGAGGGTGTCGATCTCGCCCAGCATGCCGGTGGCCTCGAGGGCGGCGGCGGTGCGAAGGCACTTGTGGCAGGCCCCGCAGTTCACCGTGCCCGGCTGGTTCTGCCAGCAGACGCGCAGCGTGGCGCGCGCGGCGCCCGACGCCGCGACGGCAGCCAGCTTCTCCACGCGGGTGCGCGTGCGGCCCTCGATGCGAAGGTGGGCGCGCCGGTTGCCGATGGGGCCGCTTCGCTGGCGGACCGCCTGCTCGGGCAGGTGGCGATCAGCGACCGATGCGGCGCAGAGCACCTCGCGATGCGTGCGGCCCAGCAGCATGGACACGGCGATGAGGCCGGCGTAGGAGAACCAGGTCCAGTCGCAGGTCGGGTCGGAGAACTCCCGCAGGTCGGTGTCGACGACGATGAGCGGCTTGTGGAGCGCGGCCGCGGCCTCCTCCACCAGCGCGAGCACCTCCGCTCCGCGGTCAGCGTCGGTGACGGGCACGTCGAAGCCCCGCACGAACAGGAGGTCATCGATCTCCGAGCCGTGCTCCTCGATCAGGTTGAACGAGTCGACGCCGCCGGAGAAGAACGCCGCGACCCGTCGATCGTCGGGGTCGGGCACCAGCGCGTCGCGCCTCCTCAAGGCGTGGATCGGCGCCCGATGGTGGTGCGGGAACAGGGAGAGGTGCACCTCGCCGAACCGCTCGATCGAGCGCAGGAAGATGGGGCTGAGGCGCGGGAGCGAGACGACCCGCTGGTCGTTCTCCATCCCCATCAGCTGGGCGATCGCCGCGTAGGCCTCGGCCACGTCGGCCGGCTCCGGCGCGACCCCATCGAACCGGACGGTGTGGGCCTCGCGACCGATCCGGAGGCGCCCGCTGGCCGAGGTGGCCGTGCAGGTGCAGCGGTCGAGCACGATCGTCGCTCCGCTGCCCATCAGCCGGCCTCCAGCGACCGCGCCAGGATCGTGCTCTGCGACGTCGTCATGAGCACGCGATACCCACATCGCTCGTAGAAGGGCGCCGGGTCGATCCTGGGCTCGGCGGTCTCGTAGCCCGACGAGGTGATGGCCACGATCGCGTGGGCACCCGAGGCCGGCGCGGCATCGTCGAGCGCCGCGAGGAGCGCGCGACCGGTTCCTTGACCGCGCGCGTCCGGTGAGAGCAAGAGCGACGTGAGCTCCAGGACGTCGGGCCCGAACCGTGCGGTGGTGAGGTAGCCCACCAGCTCTCCGGCGCATCGGGCGCCGAACGCCGGCCAGCGATCGAGCCAGGTGCCGACCTGGTCGAGGTCCGCCGGGCGTCCGGTGTGGGCCGCGAAGAGCCGACCGACCGACGGCAGGTCCGCGCGCCCCAAGGGGGCTACGGACGCGCGCACCACCATCAGGAATCGAGGCCCTCCCACGTCCACCTCCGCTGGCGGACCCTGGCGATGGTAGGCAACGAGCCAGGCAGGGGCCACCCGACACCACCGATAGCCTGCCGCCATGTCATCGCACCCGGGCTCGTGGGCCCTGCCGCTGCCGGAGCTGCTCGAGCGAGCGCGTGCCGTGCGCGACGCCGCCACCGGCACGCGGATCACCTACTCACCCAAGGTCTTCATCCCCCTCACGATGCTGTGTCGGGACCGATGCGGGTACTGCACGTTCGCCCAGCCCCCGGCCCGCCTCGATGCCCCGTACCTGACGCCGGAGCAGGTGCTGCGCATCGCTCGCCAGGGCGCATCGGCGGGGTGCCACGAGGCGCTGTTCACCCTCGGGGAGCGTCCCGAGGATCGCTATCCGGTCGCCGCCGAGTGGCTCGCGACGCACGGATACGGCACCACCGTGGACTACCTGCGGGCCATGTGCGAGCTGGTCGCGTCCGAGACCGGGCTGCTCCCCCACGCCAACGCTGGCGCGCTCCACGCGGACGAGCTGGCTTCGCTGCGGCCCGTCGCCGCGTCCCAGGGGATGATGCTCGAGTCCCTGCGCGACGACCTCGACGCCCATCGGGGAAGCCCCGACAAGCTCGCGGCGCGGCGCCTCGCCACCCTGGAGTCGGCCGGCGAGCTGGGCATCCCGTTCACCACCGGCATCCTCGTCGGCATCGGCGAGGACCGCGAGGATCGCATCGCTGCGCTGGAGGCGATCGCCGAGAGCCACGCCCGCCATGGGCACGTGCAGGAGGTGATCGTGCAGAACTTCCTGCCGAAGCCGGGCACCTCCATGCACCAGCACCCACCGTGCCCGCCGGATGCGTTCCTCGAGGCCATCGCCCTAGCTCGACTGATCCTTCCGGCCGAGGTGCACCTGCAGGCGCCTCCGAACCTGTCCGATGACTTCGGCGTCCTGCTCGACGCGGGCATCGACGACTGGGGGGGCGTCTCGCCGGTGACCGCAGACCACGTGAACCCCGAGCGCCCATGGCCCGCACGTGATCGGCTCCGTGAGGTGACCGAGGCAGCCGGGTTCGAACTGGCGCCGCGCCTCACGATCTACCCCGAGTTCGCCACGAACCCGGATCGATGGGTCGACGACGCCCTGCGCTTCGCGATCCTCGATCGCTCCGACGCCGAGGGCCTCGGGCGCGACGACCCCGGTGCAGTCCACCCCCAGACCGTCGGTGAGGTGCGCAACGTGGGCGACGGGGCCGAGGTGGTCTTGGTCGGCCGGAGGTCCACGCAGTGGTACGTCGGCCTCGACGCGGATCCTCCGGTCCTGGTCCCGGCGTCGGGGCGCGCCACGGGGCGAGTCGCTGACGTGCTCGACGCGGTGCGCCGGGGCGAGGTGCCCGACGAGGACCAGATCACCGCGCTGTTCGCTGCCCGGGGCCGTGAGGTGGCGGCCGTCGCGCAGCTGGCCGACGAGCTCCGCGAGGAGGTGGTCGGCGACGCGGTCACCTGGGTCTCCAATCGCAACATCAACTACACGAACGTCTGCACGTTCAAGTGCCGCTTCTGCGGGTTCTCGAAGGGGCCGCGGTCGCTCAACCTCCGTGGCACGCCCTACCTCCTCACCCTCGACGACATCGCCCAGCGCGCGGTGGAGGCCCGCGAGCTGGGGGCGACCGAGGTGTGCCTGCAAGGAGGCATCCACCCCGACTTCGACGGCGACTACTACCTCGATGTCACCCGAGCGGTGAAGGACGCCGTGCCCGACATGCACGTGCACGGGTTCACGGCCCTCGAGGTCACCGAGGGGGCGAAGCGGCTCGACGAGCCCCTCGCCCACTACCTACGACGCCTGCGCGACGTCGGGCTCGCCACCCTGCCGGGCACGGCGGCGGAGATCCTCGACGACGAGGTCCGGGCCGTGATCTGCTCCGACAAGGTGAACACGCAGGAGTGGCTCGACGCCCACCGCACCGCGCACTCGGTCGGCCTGCGATCGAACGTGACGATCATGTTCGGATCGATCGAGCACCCGCGCTCGTGGGCCCGCCACCT
>JBDIAX010000079.1:0-10175 GCA_039812605.1 Acidimicrobiia bacterium
GCACGGGATGCGCCTTGCGGGCGGCCTCCTTGAAGGCCATCGTGCCGGCGATCTTGAACGCCATCTCGGACGAGTCGACGTCGTGGTACGAGCCGTCCTTGAGGGTGACCTTCACGTCGACGGTCGGGTAGCCGGCCAGCACGCCGGCCCCGAGCGCAGCCTGCACGCCCTGGTCGACGGCCGGGATGTACTCGCGGGGCACGCGGCCACCGGTGATCTTGTCCTCGAAGACGTAGCCGCCACCGGGCCCGGTGGGCTCGAGGGCGATGACGACGTCGGCGAACTGGCCCGAGCCGCCGGTCTGCTTCTTGTGGACGTAGCGCAGGTTGTCGACGGTCTTGGTGATGGTCTCGCGGTAGGCCACCTGCGGCTTGCCGACGGTGGCATCGACGTTGAACTCACGCAGCATGCGGTCGACGATGACCTCGAGGTGCAGCTCACCCATGCCCGAGATGACGGTCTGGCCGGTCTCCTCGTCGGTGCGCACCTGGAAGGTGGGGTCCTCCTCGCTGAGCGAGTAGAGGGCCTTGCCCATCTTGTCCTGGTCGTTCTTGGTCTTGGGCTCCACCGCCACCTGGATCACCGGCTCGGGGAACTCGAGGTTCTCGAGGACCACGGCGTCCTTCTCATCGGACAGCGTGTCGCCGGTGCGGGTGTTCTTGAGGCCGATGCCAGCGACGATGTCGCCCGCCGACACGGTGTCGAGGTCTTCGCGCTGGTTGGCGTGCATGAGCAGGATGCGGCCCACGCGCTCCTTCTGGCCGGTGCGGCTGTTGAGCACCGAGTCGCCCTTGTTCAGGGTGCCGGAGTAGACGCGGAAGTAGGTGAGCTTGCCGTGGGGATCGGCCACGATCTTGAACGCCAGCGCCGCGAACGGCTCCTTGGGATCGGCCTTGCGCTCCACCTCGGCGCCGCCCTTGAGGGCTTCGGCCTCGACCGGCGGGAGGTCGAGGGGCGACGGCATGTAGTCGACCACCGCGTCGAGGAGCGGCTGCACGCCCTTGTTCTTGAAGGCGGAACCGGTGAGGATCGGCACCAGCTCGTT
Source organism: Acidimicrobiia bacterium (assembly GCA_039812605.1). Classification (GTDB taxonomy): domain Bacteria; phylum Actinomycetota; class Acidimicrobiia; order Acidimicrobiales; family Iamiaceae; genus Aquihabitans. Next base: position 1,046 of record JBDIAX010000079.1, read on the forward strand.
GGCGATGGTGGCCTTGCGGATGGCCTTCTTGAGGTCGTCCTCGGTGATCTCCTCGTCGCCGAGGTACTTCTCGAGGATGTCGTCGTCGACCGAGCCGACGGCGTCGAGCAGCTCGTGGCGGTACTCCTCCGCCTTGTCGGCGAGGTCCGCGGGGATGTCGACGATGTCGAAGCTGGCGCCGAGGTCCTCGCCGTTCCAGATGAGCGCCTTCATCTTGAGGAGGTCGACCACGCCGGCGAAGTCGCTCTCGTAGCCGATCGGGATCTGCAGCACGGCGATGTTGGCGCCGAGGCGCTCCTTGATGGAGTCGACCGCCTTGTAGAAGTCCGCGCCCATGCGGTCGAGCTTGTTGACGAAGCACATGCGCGGCACGCCGTACTTGTCAGCCTGGCGCCACACCGTCTCGGTCTGGGGCTCCACGCCGGCGACGCCGTCGAACACGGCGACCGCGCCGTCGAGCACGCGCAGCGAGCGCTCCACCTCGACGGTGAAGTCCACGTGGCCGGGCGTGTCGATGATGTTGATCCGGTGGTCGTTCCAGAACGTGGTGGTGGCCGCGGAGGTGATGGTGATGCCGCGCTCTTGCTCCTGGACCATGTGGTCCATGACCGCGCCGCCCTCGTGCACCTCACCGATCTTGTAGGTCTTGCCGGTGTAGTAGAGGATCCGCTCGGTCGTCGTGGTCTTGCCCGCGTCGATGTGGGCCATGATCCCGATGTTGCGGTAGCGCTCGAGTGGGATGTTCGCCATCTGCTTCTGCTTCGTCTCAGTTCACGTGGGTTGCCGGTGACATGCCACGACCGGGCACCGCCTTCGCGGGACCCGGTCGATGGTTGCGACCTGCAGCGGGCTGCGAGGTCAGGGAGTTGCGGGCCGCACTACCAGCGGTAGTGCGCGAAGGCCTTGTTCGAGTCGGCCATCTTGTGGAGGTCCTCGCGCCGCTTGACCGACGCACCGATGCCGTTGCTGGCATCGAGGATCTCGTTGGCGAGGCGCTCGGCCATCGTCTTCTCCCGACGCTGACGGGAGTAGCCGACGAGCCAGCGGATGGCCAGGGTGTTGGCCCGGCGGGGCTTCACCTCGACCGGGACCTGGTAGGTCGCGCCACCCACGCGGCGGCTGCGGACCTCGAGCTGCGGGCGGACGTTGTCGACCGCCTTCTTCAGGGTGCCCACCGGATCGTCGGTGCCGGTCTTGGCCACCACGATGTCGAGGGCGGTGTAGACGATGCGCTCGGCGGTGGAGCGCTTGCCGCGCTGGAGCACCTTGTTGACGAGCTGCGTGACGACGACCGAGCGGTAGATCGGATCGGGGGTGAGCTCGCGGCGGGGAGCGGGACCCTTGCGGGGCATGTCAGCCTTCCTTCTTCGCGCCGTAGCGGCTGCGGGCCTGCTTGCGGTCCTTCACACCCGAGGTGTCGAGGGTGCCGCGGATGATCTTGTAGCGAACGCCGGGGAGGTCCTTCACACGGCCGCCACGGACCATGACGATCGAGTGCTCTTGGAGGTTGTGGCCCTCGCCGGGGATGTACGCGGTCACCTCGACGCCGCTCGACAGGCGGACGCGTGCGACCTTGCGGAGCGCGGAGTTCGGCTTCTTCGGCGTGTTCGTGTAGACGCGGGTGCAGACGCCGCGGCGCTGCGGAGCGCCCTTGAGGGCAGGGGTCTTGCCCTTCGTGGGCTTGTCCTGGCGGCCCTTGCGGACCAGCTGCTGGATGGTGGGCACGAACGAACCTCTCGAGTCTGCGGTGGCGGCGGCGCGACGGACCATCCGTCTCCGGGCCGGAGAGCCATGCTAGGAGGCGAGCCGAACGGGGAGCAAACCTCGGGGGTGCCAGGTCGTGGGGCGATGACCCGAGAAGGCGATCCACTACCCTCCGAGGCGGTGCCTGCCGAGGGAGCGGATGCCAGGGAGGCCGACGAGGTGGATCCGAAGGAGACCCATCGAGGCGACCCGACAGCGCGCCGGCCGAGGGTCCTCATCCCGCTCACCATCTTGTTCGCGGTGCGCTACGTGGTGCGCACCGGACTGCTCGATCGCCTGCGCGAGCACGCCGATCCCGTCCTGGCGCTCTCCTGGGACGACCCCGCGCTGATGGCCGAACTGGAGTCCCTCGGGGTCGAGGCCGTGCGGCTCCCCGATCCACGGGTCGACGCCACGGTGGCCAAGGAGCTCGAGCGGCTCACGGTCCACTTCCGCCGCCGGCTGCGATCGCCGTCCACCGCGATCGACCGGGCGAGAGCGCGCCGGAACTGGGACCGGTCGACCTGGTTGAAGCGCACCGCTCGCCAACTGCCGCTCAAGGCTCGCACGTGGCTCCCCGGCGACGAGCGACGCGCCGAGCGGGCACTGCACGCCGCGCTGGCCGCGAACACGAACCGTGGCGAGAACGAGGCGTTCCTCGAGGACCTGCGCATCGACGCCGTCGTCTCGATCACGCCCTTCGTCAGCCAAGAGCAGGTGCTCCTGTGGGCGGCGGAGCACCTCGAGATCCCCCGGATCACCAGCGTCCTGTCTTTCGACAACATCACCACCCGCCCCCCGCTCACCGTCGCGTTCGAGCGATACCTCGTCTGGAACCGCTTCAACCGCGCCGAGATCCTGCGCTCGTACCCGGGCGTCAGCGCTGACCAGATCGAGATCGTCGGCCCCGCGCAGTTCGACTTCTACGCCCAGGACCGCTACGTCATCCCCGAGGCGGAGTGGCGCGCCAACCTCGGCCTCGCCGCCGGTGCCCCCACCGTGCTCTTCGGCGCCGGCGCGGTCCACATCGCGCCCCACGAGGTCCAGCACGTGGACCAGATCGTGGCGGCGGTGCGCGACGGCCGCCTGCCAGCGGACCTCCGGATCGTCCTCCGGCGCCATCCGCTCGACAAGTCGGGCCGGTGGGATCGGTTCGCCGATGAACCGGTGGTCGCCCTCGACGACCCCGGCGCGATCGGCACGGCCGACTTCCGCCCCGGCCACGTGAACCTCGGCGAGGATCAGGTCGTGGCCCTCTGCTCGAGCCTCGCCCACTCGGACGTGCACGTGAGCGTGTCCTCGACCATGACCCTCGACGGCGCGTTCTTCGGACGGCCTCAGATCGGCCCGGCGTTCGATGCCAGCCCCGGCGCCCCGCTCGACGTCCACGCCCGCGGGCTCTACGAGCGGGAGCACTTCCTGCCGATCGTGGCGTCCGGCGGGATGGCGCTCGTGCACGATCCCGAGGACATGGTGCGGGAGATCGCGGCCTACCTCGACGACCCCAAGCGACACGCGGCGGAGCGAGCGGAGATGCTCGAGACGATGGCCACCTACACCGACGGTCGCGCCACCGAGCGCATCGCCGACGCCATCGCGGCCTTCCTCGAACGCCTCCCGGAGCGAGCCCGATGAGCGGCACCGACCCGTTCGACCTCGAGGGACGACGGGTGCTGGTCACCGGCGCTGGCGGCCTGCTCGGGGCCGAGTTCGCGAGCGCGCTGGCCGAGCGCGGCGCCGAGGTCCACCTGGCCGACCTCTCCGCGATGGCGCTGGCTGCCACGGTCGAGCGCCTGGCTGGCGAAGGCGCCGACGCGAAGGCCCACGCGGTCGACATCACCGATGCCGCGGCGGTCGCCCAGTTGGTGGACGACGTCGGCGATCTCGACGCGCTCGTCAACAGCGCGGCGATCGACGCCCGCTTCCAAGGCCTCGATGGAGGCGGTCACCTCGAGGGCTACCCCGCCGAAGCGTTCCGCCTCAGCTTGGAGGTCAACCTCACCGGCACCTTCCTCGTCACCCAAGCGTGCTGCCGGACGATGGCCCGCCGCGGTCCTCGCGGCCGAGGTTCGATCGTGAACGTCTCGTCGATCTACGGCCTGGTCGGCCCCGATCAACGCCTGTACGAAGCCCCCGACGACCAGACGCCGGCACGGTTCAAGCCAGTCGACTACGCGACCACCAAGGCCGGCGTCATCGGCTTCACCCGTGCCGTGGCCGCGCTCTACCGAGGCACCGACATCCGGGTGAACGCGCTGACCCCCGGTGGAACCTTCAACGGCCAAGACGACGCGTTCGTCACGGCATACGCCGACCGGACGCTGCTCGGGCGGATGGCGGAGCCGGGGGACTACCGGGGCCCGATCGTGTTCCTCTGCAGCGACGCATCCGCGTACATGACGGGAGCGAACCTGGTGGTCGACGGCGGCTGGACCGCCGTCTGACCGGCTCGGCCCGACCGCCCTCGATCACCGCACCGCCGGCGTCACCGATCCGGATCGCCCGGCGCCGCCTCGTCGTAGCCCATCGCTCGTGCCCGCTCCACCGCCCAGTCGAGCGACCGCTGGTCGTCGATGTCAGCGTCGAGGGTCGGGTCCAGCACCAGCGGCAGGATCCGGCGCCCGCTCATCGAGTGCTGCTCGGTGATGGTGGCGGTGCGGATGACGTCGAGGAGCCCGCTCTGCAGGTAGGTGACCGGCAGCGCCTGGCGAGGTGCATCGTGCTGCTCGGGAACTCCTGAGTCCAGGAGCGGGACGAGCGTGTCGTCCTCGATGCGCCACATCTTGTACGGCGGATACTGCGAGAGGCACACGGCTCGGATCGAATCGGCATCCGGCCGTGCCACCAAGCGGTCGATCGCCTCGTCGATCAGCCCGTCGGGTCGGATCGGCGAGGTCGGCCGCAGCTGCACGACCAGGTCGGGCACGTACCCCTCGTTGGCCCGCAGCCACTCGAGAGCGTGCTCGAACACCGGAAGGTCGCGCACGTGGTCGAGACCGAGCTCGGGCGGGCGCTCGAAGGGGACCTCCGCGCCGGCACGGCGAGCGGCTTCGGCGATCTCCGGACCGTCGGTGCTGACCACGACGCGGTCCACCTGCGCCGCCCTCAGGCCCGCCTCGATGGACCAGGCGATGAGCGGCCGACCGAGGAACGGGACGATGTTCTTTCCGGGCAGGCCCTTCGAGCCAGCACGGGCGGGGACGATCGCGAGCACCTCCATGGTCCGACACCTTGGCACGCTGGCGCCTGCGACCCGGTCCTGGTGCCCCAGAGGTCCGCCGAGGAGCAGACCGCGAGCTAGGAGCGACGTCCGGAGCCCGACCGGCCCATCGCCCGACCGTAGGCATCGACGACCGCCGCGACGTGCGCCTCGACCCCGAAGCGATCCATCGCCGAGCGCCTCGCGTCGTGCGCCATCGCCGCGGCACGATCGGGATGGTCCAGGACCTCCCCGAGGGCGGCAGCCAACGCGCCGGCGTCGCCGGGAGCGACGAGCCGACCGGTTCGACCGTCCTCCACGATCTCGAGCGCTCCGCCAGCGGCCGACGCGACGACCGGCGTGCCCGCGGCCATCGCCTCCACGATGACCCGACCGAACGGCTCGGGCTCCACCGAGCAGTGGACCGCGACGTCGGCGAGGGCGAAGATCGCCGGCACGTCGCGCCGAGCGCCGACGAAGCGCACCTGCGACTCGAGGCCGAGCGACCGCACCTGCGAACGAAGCCGCTCGAGGACCATCGGCCCGTAGGTGCTCTCTGGGGCGCCCACGACGAGCACCGTGACATCGGGGCGGGCCAGCTGGTGGACCGCGTCGATCAGGACCTCGTGTCCCTTCCAGGCAACGATCCGTCCGACCATGGCGATCACCCGCTGACCTTCGACCTCCAACTCGCGGGCGAGCTCGACCGAGGGCGGCTCCGGCGTCGCCCCGAGGTCGAACGGGTTGTCGATGACCTCGATCCGAGCCCGGTCGACCCCGAGCTCGGTGGCCGCGTGGTCCGCCACCGCGTGCGAGATCGCGACGAAGCCCCCGGCTCGGGAGGCCAACCTCCGGTCGAGCGAACGGCCGATCCCGCGCCAGTACGTGTGCATGCCACGCAGGTGGATCAGTGTCGGAACCCGTTGCTGGCGCGCCGCGAGCAAGGCCCCGCGGTTGGAGATCACCTCGTTGTTCGTGTGCACCAGGTCGATGCGTTCGTCGATCAGCACCTGGCGGAGCCAGCGCGCCTGGGGAACGTCGCTCGACCGCAACCGCCGGAGGTCACGCTTGAGGCCAGACGACCGCATCGGCGGTCCGCCGTCGGCGCGCCGCTCGCCACCGGGCACCGCGGTGGGCTCGGGGGACGAGGGACGGAAGGCGACGACCCTTGCTCCCGCTGCCTCGTACTCCGAGCGGACCGGCCAATCGATGGGGAGCGCGACCACCGGCTCGATCCCGAGGGCCGGGAGCCGCTCGAGGAGCTCGAGCGAGCTCGCGACCGATCCGCCCGCCGGATGCTGCTGGGCGAGCAGGACCCGGCGTGGCTTCACCGGCGACCTCGAGGGAGCCTTCGCGCCGAGCGACCCGCGCCATCCCCGACGGTCGGGGCCGCTCGCCGACCGGGGCCCTCCTCCAGGTGCATCGGGTACGGACGGTAGCGCACCCAGGCGCGACACGACCGCGGCGCGAGGCCGCGGTCGTGTCGGTGTTCGCGGTCGGCCGGGCGGTCCCGGCAGAGGCTCAGCTCTGGCCGTCGCCCGCCGCGGTGGGCAGGTCGATGACCTCGGCCCCGGGCTCGGAGGCCTGGGCTTCGGCGACGACGTTGGCCAGCCACTCGCTGTCGTCGAGCTGCTCGCCGTCGCTGGAGTAGAAGGCCATCGGCTGGTAGTCCGGCGCGTGCGTGTCGATGTCGCGGTACACGTGCTTGCCGGTGCCGGCCGGGATGAGCTTGCCGATGATGATGTTCTCCTTGAGCCCGACGAGCGAGTCGGAGCGGGAGTCGATCGCCGCCTCGGTGAGCACCCGGGTGGTCTCCTGGAAGGAGGCCGCGGACAGCCACGAGTCGGTGGCGAGCGAAGCCTTGGTGATGCCCATCAGCTCCACACGACCTTCGGCGGGACGCTTGCCCTCCTCGACCAGGAGCTTGTTGGCGTCGGCGAAGGCCTTCTGGTCGACCCGCTCGCCCGGCAGGAAGTCCGAGTCGCCCGGCTCGAGCACGGTGACCCGACGGGTCATCTGGCGCACGATGAGCTCGATGTGCTTGTCGTGGATCGACACGCCCTGCTCGCGGTACACCTTCTGAACCTGCTCGACGAGGTAGCTCTGGGTCTCGCGGACACCGCGGATCTCGAGGAGCTCCTTGGGGTCGCGGGCGCCCTCGACGAGCGCGTCGCCCGCCTCCACCTCGTCGCCGTCGTTGATCTCCAAGCGGGCGAGGCTCGGCACCGTGTAGGTGTCCTCGGTGCCGTCGTCGCCCACGATGGTGACCACGCGGCCCTTGCCCTCGTCCTCACCGATGCGGACCACGCCGCTGGTGCGGGCCAGGGTGGCCTTGCCCTTCGGGGACCGAGCCTCGAACAGCTCGACCACGCGGGGCAGACCGCCGGCGATGTCGGAGCCGGCGATGCCGCCGGTGTGGAAGGTCCGCATGGTGAGCTGCGTGCCGGGCTCGCCGATGGACTGGGCGGCGATGACGCCCACGGCCTCGCCGACCTCGATGTGCTTGCCGGTGGCGAGCGACATGCCGTAGCTCGCCGCCGAGATGCCGGCCACCGAGTCATCGGTGAGCGGCGAGAGCACGCGCACCCGCGTGACCGACTCGTCGTCGCGGAGCTTCACCATGATGTCCTCGTCGACGACGGTTCCCTTGGGGAACACCGTGCCGTCGGCGCACGTGACGTCGTTGGCGAGCGTGCGGCTGTAGAGCCGGGTCTCGAGGTAGGTGCGCTTGCCCGCGCTGTCGGGGCCGATGTCTTCGAGCCAGACGCCACGGATCGGCGAGCCGGATGCCTCCGCCTTCGCGAACGGATCCTCGTCGTTGATGATCAGCTCCTGGGCGACATCGACCAGGCGGCGGGTGAGGTAGCCGGAGTCGGCGGTCCGCAGGGCGGTGTCCACGAGGCCCTTGCGGGCGCCGGGGGTGGCGATGAAGTACTCGAGCATCTCGAGGCCCTCACGGAAGTTCGACTTGATCGGACGGGGGATCATGTCGCCACGGGGGTTGGCCACGAGGCCTCGCATGCCCGCGATCTGGCGGACCTGCATCATGTTCCCTCGAGCGCCCGAGCCGACCATCATGTCGATGGGGTTGAACTTCTGCGCCTTCAGGTTGCGCTCCATGGCGTTGCGCACCCGGTCGGTCGCGTCGGTCCAGATCTCCACTTCCTTCTGGCGCCGCTCGCCGTCGGTGATGATGCCCCGACGGAACTGGGTCTCGACCTTCTGGGCCTGCTCCTCGTGCTCCTCGAGGATGCCGGCCTTCTCGTCGGGGGTCTTCACGTCATCGATGGAGATCGTGATGCCCGACTGCGCGGCGAAGCGGAAGCAGAGGTTCTTGATGGCGTCGAGGCTGCCGGCGACGGTGAGCTTGGCACCGTGGCGGGCGAGGCGGTCGACGATCTCGCCCATCTCCTTCTTGGAGATGCGCTTGTTGATGTACTCGTAGTCCGTAGGGAGGGCCTGGTTGAAGAACAGGCGGCCGGCGGTGGTGTCGTCGGTGACGATCCGCTCGCCATCCTCGTCGAGGCCGCGGAACTGGATGGCCGCGTGCAGCTCGACGTCGCCGTTCTCGTAGGCGCGCTCGACCTCGTGCAGGTGGCGGAACACGCGGCCCTCGCCCTTGGCGCCGGGCACCACCTCGGTCAGGTAGAAGGCGCCGATGATCATGTCCTGGGTGGGCGTGACCAGCGGTCGGCCGTGCGCCGGCGACAGCACGTTGTTGGCCGACAGCATCAGCACCCGGGCCTCGGCCTGCGCCTCCGCGGAGAGGGGCAGGTGCACGGCCATCTGGTCGCCGTCGAAGTCGGCGTTGAAGGCGGTGCACACCAGCGGGTGGATCTGGATGGCCTTGCCCTCGACGAGCACGGGCTCGAAGGCCTGGATGCCGAGGCGGTGCAGCGTGGGAGCACGGTTCAGCATGACCGGGTGCTCCTTGATGGCCTCCTCGAGCACATCCCAGACCTGCGGGCGACGGCGCTCGACCATGCGCTTGGCCGACTTGATGTTCTGGGCCAGCTCGGCGTCGACCAGCTTCTTCATGACGAAGGGCTTGAAGAGCTCGAGCGCCATGAGCTTGGGCAGGCCGCACTGGTGCAGCTTGAGCGTGGGGCCGACCACGATGACCGAACGGCCCGAGTAGTCGACGCGCTTGCCGAGCAGGTTCTGGCGGAACCGGCCCTGCTTGCCCTT
>JBDIAX010000080.1:0-10138 GCA_039812605.1 Acidimicrobiia bacterium
GCGCGCGGGCTCGCATCGGCGCGCGTCGCCAGGACCAGCGCGGCGACCGACCACGCGGCCACGGCGGTGAACAGCGCGTCGCCCGAGGTGAACATCCAGACCGCGCTCGGCGCGAGGACGAGGAACGGCACCGCCCACCGCGCCGCGCGCTCCCCGGCGACCTCGCGCACCGCGATCGCGACCGCGGCCACCGCGGTCGCCCCGACCACATCCACCACGACCGCCCTGGCCAGCGGCCCGCCCAGCCCGATCCGATCGAGCCCGACGAAGGCCAACGTCGCCCCCACCGGGTGGCCCTGCACGTGGACCGGGTAGGTCGACAGCGTGGCCTCCTCGTCGAAGGTCGCCACGAAGGTGCGCACGCCGACGGCGTCGACCATCGGGATCGCTGCCGGATAGTCGTGCGGATGGTCGAGGCCCTGCTCGATCCGATCGGGACCTCGAGATCCCGCGAGGAACGTTCCCCACACGACGGTGAGCACCACGGCGCCGAGCAGCATCGGAGCCCAGGGAGCCCTCGCCGCGAAGCGGGGGAGCACCGCGACCAGGACCGCCCCGACGAGGGCCGCCCGCACCACCCCCGACGAGAGGTCGCGGTCGAACATCCCCCCGATCGGAGCGGCGGACAGCTTCCACTCGAGGCGGTCGGGCAGCGCCACGCGCCACGCGACCGCCACCAGCAGCGCCCACAGCCCGACCGACGCCGCGACCACCGCTGCCAGACGAGCGCGCGACGGAGGACCGCCACGATCGTCGACGACGAGGACGGCCGCATCGGACGGGCGACCGCGGGTCGTTGCTACCGTCATCGCCCGTGCCCGATGTCGTGCTCCCCGTGCTCGACGAGCGTGAGGCCATCGGCGCCGTGCTGGCGGCGATGCCCGCCGGCTACCGACCGATCGTCGTGGACAACGGGTCCACCGACGGCAGCGGCGACCTCGCCAGGGCGGCCGGCGCGACGGTGGTGGAGGAGCCCCAGCGCGGCTTCGGCGCCGCGTGCTGGGCGGGCCTCGCCGCGGCCACGGACGAGGTCGTGTGCTTCATGGACGCCGACGGATCGCTCGACCCGGCCGAGCTCCCCACGGTCGCGGGCCTGGTGATCGACGGCACCGCGGACCTCGTGCTCGGCGCCCGCGACGCCGAGCGCGGCGCGTGGCCGCCCCACGCCCGCCTGGCGAACCGCTACCTGGCCCGAGAGGTGGGCCGCCGCACCGGTGTCGCGCTCCGAGACATCGGGCCGATGCGAGCGGCGCGGCGCGAGGACCTGCTCGCGCTCGGCTTGCGCGACCGTCGCTTCGGCTGGCCGCTCGAGATGGTGCTGCTCGCCGGCGCCGCGGGATGGCGCATCGCGGAGGTCGACGTGGCCTACCGGCCGCGGGAGGGTCGCTCGAAGGTCACGGGCACCGTGAAGGGCACGGCCCGCGCCATCCGCGACATGCGTCGCATCCTCGCCGAGAACCGCTGACCGGCCCGACCGGGCGGGCCTGACCGACGGGCCCCCAGCGGACGCGCCACGGGTGGCCATCAGGTCCCGAGCGGCAGGCGCACGGTGAACCGGCACCCCGCTCCCTCGTTCACGACGTCGATGTCGCCCCGGTGCGCCTCGACCAGGCCGCGGGCGATCGCGAGCCCGAACCCGCCGCCGGACTCGCCGGGCGTGCGGGCCGCGTCGCCACGGAACGCGAGGTCGAAGACGCGGTCGATCTCCTCGTCGGGGATGCCACCGCAGGTGTCCTGCACCGTGACCACGGCGTGGCCGTCGACCGTGGCCGCCTCCACGCGGACGGCACCGCCACGAGGCGTATGGCGGATCGCGTTGTCGAGCAGGTTGCGGATCACGCGGGCGAGCTCGGGGATGCTGGCCGCCACCTCCGGAGGCGGGTCGCCCAACGCGCCCTCGAGCGCGATCCCCCGGGCCTGCGCGACCACGCCGGACGCCGCGATCGCGTCGGAGACCAGGTCGGCGAGCGCCACCCGCTCGACCACCAGGTCGAGCGCGCCCGCCTCGATCCGGCTGAGCTCGAACAGGTCGTCGACGAGCTGGGCCAGGCGATCGGACTCGGTGCGGATCGTGGCGAGGTAGCGGGCCACGGTGGCGGGGTCGGTGACCACCCCATCCTCGAGGGCCTCCACCATCGCCCGGATGCCGGCGAGCGGCGTGCGCAGGTCGTGCGACACCCAGGCCACCAGCTCCCGCCGGGCAGACTCCATCGCCCGCTCGCGATCGCGGGCAGCGACCAGTCGATCGGAGGTCTCCCGGAGCTGGCCGGCGACCGACGCGAGCTCGGTGGGGAGCGGCACCGATGCCTCCGCCGCCGGCTCGTCCACCAGTCGGGCGGACAGGCGCTCGAGCTCGGCGCTGGCCGTGCCCAGCCGCGCCGCCAGGACGAAGGCGGCGAACGTGGCCGCCGTGGCCGAGGCCGCCACCACGACCAGGAGCGCCCGGAGGTCGTGGGTCGACACGAACATCGCCCGAGCCGCGAGGACCGCGCCCGCGACGGTGGAGGCGAGGGCCGTGAGGGCCACCACCACCACCTGCAGCGCGAGGGGCTTCGTCCGCAGGCGCCGGCCGACGATGGCCCCCACCCCGACGACGCCAGCGGCGCCGAGGAGGGAGAGCCCGACGAGGACCAGGCCATCGTGCAGCGGCGCGCCGGAGAACACCGCCGCGGCCACCGTGGCGAGCGCCCCGACCACCAGCGCCACGGCGGCCGGACGCCACGGGTGGCTCCCGACCGGGCTCACGGTTCCCACCGGTACCCGACGCCCCAGACGGTCACCAGGTGCTTCGGTGCAGAGGGATCCTCCTCGACCTTCTCGCGGAGGCGGCGAACGTGGACGGTGACCGTCGACGTGTCGCCGTAGCGGCTCCCCCACACCCGCTCGAGGAGGTCCTCGCGACGGAACGCCCGACGGGGGTGGCGCACGAGGTGGACCAGCAGCTCGAACTCCCGAGCCGTCAGCGGGACCACCTCGCCGCCCCGGCGTGCCTCGTGGGCCGCCACGTCGATCGAGACCGGCCCGGCCTCCAGGGCCGACGAGTCGACCGCCACCGGGGCGAGGGGCACCTGGGACCGACGCAGCACCGCCTTCACCCGCGCCACCAGCTCACGGGGCGAGAACGGCTTGCCGACGTAGTCGTCGGCACCGAGCTCGAGGCCGATGATGCGGTCGGTCTCGTCGCCCTTCGCCGTCAGCATGACGATCGGCACCGGGGCCAGTGCTTGGAGCTGGCGACACACCTCGAGGCCGTCGAGTTCGGGGAGCATGAGGTCGAGGACGACGAGGTCGGGCGGGTCGGCCAGCGCGGCGTCGAGACCGGCGCGACCGTCCCCTCGGACCTCGACGATCGCCCCTTCCCGCTCGAGGTAGGTCGCGACGACCTCGGCCACGTTGGGGTCGTCGTCGATGACGAGGACGCGCTGGCGATCGAGCGAGGTCACGGGCCGAGCCTACGAACGCGATCGGGCCGGCGTCTCGGTCTCCGGCCATCGTTCCGCACTTCGTAAGGGCTTCGAAGCTCCTCCGCAAGGACCGTGGGGAACGGTGTGGGACATGGAGCTGCTCATCGTCGCCAAGCAACCTCGCCCGGGCTTCGCCAAGACCCGCCTGATCCCGGCGCTCGGCCCCCAAGGCGCCGCCACCCTCGCCACGGCCGCCCTGCTCGACACCTTCGACGCCGCGGCGGCATCGCGCGCCGACCGCGTGGTGGTGGCCGCCGACGGCGACCCGACCGACCTCGTCCCCTCCTCGTTCGAGGTGGTTCCCCAGCCCGACGGCCCCTTCGACCTTCGCCTCGCCGACGCGTGGCGACAGGTGACGGGCCCCGCGCTGCAGATCGGCATGGACACCCCGCAGGTGACCGCAGCAGACCTCGACCTGGCGTTCGCGACGCTCGACAGCTCGGCGGGTGGAGCGGTCCTCGGCCCGGCGCTCGACGGAGGTTGGTGGGCGCTCGGCATGGTGGAGCCCGACCCGTCGCTGCTCGAAGGGGTGCCCACGAGCACCGAGGCCACGGGGGAGGTGCAGGCCACCCGGCTGCGCACCAGCGGCCGACCGCCGACCCTGCTCGCCCGCCAACGGGACCTGGACGAGCCCGAGGACATCGGACCGGTCGCTCGCTCGTGCGCCCCGGGGTCGAGGTTCGCCCTCGCGGTCGCCGCGCTGTCCGCCGCTGCCGAAGCAGCGACGAGGTGAGCGCCACCGCACCTTGCGTCGAGAGCGGCCCAGTGCTCCGCGGCGACGACGGCTCGGAGGTCCGCCTCGATGTCGCCGGATGGAGCGCCGTCGCCGACCCCGTCGAGCAACGCCTCCTCGCCACCCTCGACGGACCGGTGCTCGACCTCGGGTGCGGGCCGGGCCGACTCGTGGTCGCCCTCGCCGAGCGGGGAGTCCCGGCGCTGGGCATCGACGCGTCGCCCGTCGCCGTCCACCAGGCGGTCGGGCGCCAGGCCAGCGCGCTCGTCCGGTCCGTGTTCGGGCCGATCCCGGGGACCGGCCGCTGGACCACCGCGCTGCTCATGGACGGCAACGTCGGCATCGGCGGCGACCCGGTCCGGCTGCTGGCGCGCACCGCGGAGCTCCTCGCCCCGCACGGCCGCGCCGTGGTCGAGGTGTCGTCGCCGGGGACGGGCAGCCATCGCTACCGGGCTCGCATCGAGAGCGGCGGCAGCACCTCCGCGTGGTTCCCGTGGGCGCGGGTCAGCGCGGACGACATCGCCCACCTGTCCCACCGGGCAGGCCTGCGCCTCGAGACCACGACCAGCGACGGCGGCCGATGGTTCGCCACCCTGGCCAGGGCAGCCCGATGACCCCGGGATACCGGTCCGACCTCCACGACACTCGCGTCGCGGCGGGGCTCGGCGTCGCCCTCGGCGTGACCTTCACGATCTGCTTCGTCACCGGGGTGCTGTCGCACCTCATCCAGCACCCGACCAGCTGGTTCGCCTGGCCGGCCCGACCGGCCGGGCTGTACCGGTTCACCCAAGGGCTGCACGTGGCCACCGGCACCGCGTCGATCCCGCTCCTCGTCGCCAAGCTGTGGGTGGTCGCCCCCCGCTTCTGGCAGCGGCCGCCGGTGCGCGACGTGGGCCACGCCATCGAGCGGATCCTGCTCCTTCCCCTCGTCGGCGGCGGCTCGTTCCTGCTGGTCAGCGGCGTGCTCAACACGTTCAAGTGGTACCCGTGGGCCTTCAACTTCCCGGTCGCCCACTACTGGGCCGCGTGGATCGCGATCGGCGGGCTCGTCGCCCACGTCGGCGCGAAGGCGGCGATCACCTGGAGCTCGCTGCGCGGGCGAGAGGTGGAGGGCGAGCTGGCGGGCACCGCGCCGGCCGGCGAACGGCGCCGCTTCCTCGCCGGCGTCGGGCTCGGCGCCGGCGCCCTCACGCTCGCGACGGTGGGCCAGACGGTGCGACCGCTGCACCGAGCATCGGTGCTCGCGCCACGCGACCCCACGGTCGGCCCCCAGGGCATGCCGGTCAACCGCACCGCTGCCGCCGCCCGCATCACCCCCGAGAAGGTGGCGGGCTGGACCCTCCGGGTGACCGGCCGGGTCGCCGAGGAGGTCGAGCTCACCCTCGACGAGGTCCGGGCCCTCCCCCAGCACGAGGCGACGCTGCCCATCGCGTGCGTCGAGGGGTGGAGCGCCTCTGCCCGGTGGCGTGGGGTCCGCCTCGCCGACGTGGTGGCGCTCGCCGGTGGCGACGAACGACGACCGGTGCGGGTCCACAGCATGCAGCGGCGAAGCGTGTACTCGTCGTCGATCGTCGCCACCGACCTCGTGGCCGACCGGGACACGCTGCTCGCGCTCGAGGTGAACGGCGAGCCGCTCGCGCCCGACCACGGCGCGCCGTGCCGCCTCATCGCCCCCAACCGGCCGGGGGTGCTCCAGACCAAGTGGATCGAACGGGTGGAGGTGATCTGATGGCCGCGGCCGACCGAGACGAGCGAGCGGGAGCGACCACCAGCCCCACGATGTGGGTGGCCATGGCGGTGGGCGGCGCGATCGTGGCCTTCGGCGCCCGCGGACTGCTCCAGAACGGTGGCCGCGGCACGTCGAGCGCGGTGCGCTGGATCGTGGGCAGCGCGCTGGCCCTCGACCTGGTGATCGTGCCGGCGTTGGCCTTGATCGGGTTCGCCGCACGCCGGGCCGTCCCGGCGGCCGCCTGGCCCACGGTGCGAGCCGCGCTGATCGCCAGCGCCGCGCTGATCGGCTTCTCGCTGCCGCTCGTGCTGGATCTGGGCGGGCTGCCGTCGAACCCGTCGGTGCGGCCACGCGACTACCCGACGGGGCTCGCGATCGCGCTCGGCGTCGTGTGGCTCCTCGCGCTCGGTCGGCTCGGCGTGCGAGCGCTCCTCGCGCGCCGCTCCCCCGCGGCGACGGCCTGAAGCGGCCCGCGCCCCGGTGGGGAGCGTGGCACGATGCTCGCCGCACCGAACCACGACGAAGCGAGGGGAACCAGATGCGCGCTGCTGTGCTCGAGGAGGCCGGGTCACCGCTGGTGATCTGCGACGACATCGACGTCGACGAGCCCCGCACCGGTGAGGTCGCGGTGCGGGTCCAGCACTGCGGCGTGTGCCACAGCGACCTGTCGATCATCGAGGGCAAGTTCCCCTCGGCGCTGCCGGTGATCCTCGGCCACGAGGCCGCGGGCGTCGTGGAGGCCGTGGGCCCCGGCGTCACCACGCACCAGGTCGGCGACCACGTCGTGCTCACGCCCTCGCCGCCGTGCGGGGTCTGCCCGTGGTGCGTGCGGGGCGAGTGGAGCCTGTGCGTGAACAGCGACTCGATGATCACCTGCGCCCACCCCGACGGCGGCACCCGCCTCAGCCGAGGCGGCGAGGTCGTCTACCGCGGCGTGGGGGTGGCCGCCTTCGCCGAGACCGTCATCATCCAGGCGAACGGTGCGGTGAAGATCCCCGACGACGTCCCCCTCGATGTCGCCTGCGTGGTCGGCTGCGCGGTGCAGACCGGCGTGGGCGCGGTGCTGAACACGGCCAACGTGCGCGAGGGCGACACGGTGCTGGTGATGGGCGCCGGCGGCATCGGCCTCTCGATCGTCCAGGGCGCCCGCCTCGCCGGCGCCGGCCGGATCATCGTGAGCGACCCGGTGGCCGAGCGGCGCGACGCGGCCCTCGCCTTCGGCGCCACCGATGCCATCGACCCCAGCGCCGACGATGCCGTGGCCGTCGCCCACGACCTGTCGCCCGGCGGGATCGGCGCGGACGTGGCCTTCGACGCGGTGGGGCGCAGCGCGCTGATCGCCACCGGCGTCGATGCCACCCGCAAGGGCGGGACCACGGTGATGGTGGGCGTGCCCCCGATCGACGACCCGTTCACCTACCCGCTGCCCGCGGTGCTCGCCGTCGGTGAGAAGAAGCTGGTCGGCTCGCTGCTCGGGTCGTGCAACGCGCTGCGCGACATCCCGAAGCTGGTGGCGCTGGATCGCTCGGGCCAGATCGACCTCTCCGCCCTCATCACCGCCCGCCGCCCGCTCGACGACATCAACCTCGCCCTCGACGACCTCCGCGCCGCCAAGGGCATCCGCACCGTCATCGACCTCTGATCGACATCGCGCACGGGCCCCGATGAGCGCTCGCCACCCGGCTCGCCACCAGCTCCCCGAGCGAACCTCGTATGCGAACCGGCCCTGAACCGCCGGATCGCATACGAACCTCGTCATGGCGATGGCCGGGGGGAGACATCGACGCCCTCGTCATGGCGATGGCGGGGGGAGTGAGATCGACGCGCTTCGCGGATGCCGGCGAGGAACGGTCAGGTCGGCTGGAGGTCGAAGACCCGGATGTTGCGACCGCTGCTCTTCACGTACTGGTCGTAGGCCGGCCACGCCGACGTGAGGGTGGGCCACACCTCGGCCTTCTCGTCGTCGGTGAGCAGGCGGGCTTCGACGTCGTAGGTGGTGCCCTCGTAGGACACCGTGGCCTTCGGCTCGGCGATGAGGTTGCCCGTCCACGCGGGGTGCGCCTCCTGGCCGAAGTTGGAGCCGACCACCCACCAGCCACGGTCCTGGGGCACGCACGCGAGCGGTGACTCGCGGGGCAGGCCGCTCTTGCGGCCGGTGGTGGTGAGCACGAGGCTCGGCACCAGGAGGCGGCTGACGATCACCCGCCCGCCGGTGACCTTGTGCAGCGTGCGGTCCATCGGCGGCACCACCTTGGGGCCGACCTTGCGGAACCACCGACTGGTGGCCATCTTCTGCATCGCCCGGCCCACGGGGCCCTCGACTCGGAACAGCGCCATGGAGCGCGAGGCTACGACCATGCAGTGGAAGGGCGCGCACGTGGTGGTCACCGGCGGATCGAGCGGCATCGGCGAGGCGTTCGCCGACCTGGCGGCCGGACGAGGGGCGAGGCTGACGCTGCTCGCCCGGGGTGCCGAGCGCCTCGGCCAGGTCGCGGGCCGGCTCGAGGCCGCGGGCGCGGAGGCGGTCGGGGTGCCCTGCGACGTGAGCGATCGAGGCGCGGTCGAGCTCGCGCTGGCCGGTGCCGAGCTCGAGCGCGGGCCCATCGATGCCCTGGTCTGCAGCGCCGGCATCACGTTGCCCGGCCGGTTCCTCGAGGCGGACGACGAGACGTTCCGCTCGATGATCGAGGTCGACTACTACGGCACCCTCTGGCCGATCCGGGCCGTCGCGCCGTCGATGGCCGACCGCGGGACCGGGTCGATCGTGGGGGTGTCCTCGGCCGCAGGGCTGGTGGGCGTCTACGGGTACAGCGCGTACGGGGCCGCCAAGTTCGCCGTGCGGGGACTGCTCGAATCGCTGCGCACCGAGCTGAAGCCGCTCGGCGTCCACGTCGGCTGCTGCTACCCGCCCGACGTCGACACGCCGATGCTCGCCGCCGAGGAGGAGTTCAAGCCGGCGGAGACGAAGGCCATCGCCGGCACGATCAAGGCGCTCCCCGCCGCTCGCGTCGCCGAGGCCATCGCCCGAGGCATCGATCGCCGTGAGGCCGAGATCTACGCCGACCCCACCACCCGCGCCCTGGCCCGCACCGCGGCGGCGCTCCCCTGGGCCTACCGCCGCCTCTTCGACCGCAAGGTCGCCTCGACCCAGCGCTGAGCGGACCGCCGAGTCACGCTGGGTCCGTTCTCGGCACGGAAGGTGGACGCCGGTGTCCACCTTCCGTGCCGAGAAGCGCGGGGGACTCGAGTCGACCGGGCCGGGCAGAGCGGTCAGTCGTCCCAGCCGTCGTCGGGGTCGACGCGGGGGCCGCCATCGGGGAGCGGGTCACGACCACGGCGGCCGTCGCGACGGCCGGCCGCAGCCCCAGACGGTCGGGGCGGGCGACGGCGGGAGGGATCGCCCGCGCGCTCGAGCACCGGGGCGCCGTCGACCTCCGAGGCAGCGACCGGGGCAGCCCAGTCGAGGATGCGGCGACGCAGCTCGTCGAGGTTCACGTTCTTCGCTGCGCTGACCCACAGCACCTCGCTCACCGGCAGCCCGCATCCCTCGGCCAGCTCGACCCGGCGGACGTTGCGGCGAGACGGCTTCACCTTGTCGTGCTTGGTGGCCACGACCTTCACCGGCAGCCCTTCGGCGCGCAGCCACTCGAGGGTCGTGACGTCGAGCTTCGTGGGCCCGACCTCGGCGTCGACCAGCACCACCACCGCGTGCAGCCGCTCGCGGCGCTGCAGGTAGCCCTCGATCATCTCGGGCCAGGTGGCGCGCACCGAACCGGGTGCCGCCGCGAACCCATACCCGGGGAGGTCCATGACGGTGGAGCCGTCGGGCAGGGCGAACAGGTTGAGGAGCTGCGTGCGTCCGGGCGTCTTCGACACCTTCGCGAGCTGGTTGCGGTTGGCGAGGGCGTTGATGAGCGAGCTCTTGCCGACGTTGGATCGCCCCACGATCGCCACCTCGCCGCGGGTGGGCGGCAGGTCGTCGACGCGAGCGCCCGACATCACGAAGCGGAGCTGGAGCGGGGGGACGGACACGGGAGCTCCTCAGATCCCGGTGAGGATCTGCTCGGCCAGGTCGTCGACGCACTCCGCTTCGAGGGAGTGGCGACGGCCGGGGAAGACGTGGAAGCGGTGGTTCGGGAGCAGCTCGTGGAGGCGGGCCACGCCCTTGCCCATCCCGCCGCCGTGGTCGCGGTCGCCCCACATGAGCAGCGT
>JBDIAX010000081.1:0-10016 GCA_039812605.1 Acidimicrobiia bacterium
TCGAGCTCGCTCGGGCGCAGCTTCGAGGCCACCGAGCAGCTGCTCGAGGCTCGAGGGTTCCTCGACGGCTGGTCGCTCACCGAGCGGGGTGAGGTCCTCGCTCGGATCTTCCACGAGTCCGACCTGCTGGTGGCGACGGCGATCTGCGACGGCCTGCTCGACGACCTGTCGCCGGCGGAGCTCGCGGGTGTCGTCTCGACCTTCACCTACGAGCACCGGTCGAAGGAGGCACCGCCGGCGCCGTGGTACCCATCGCCGGCGGTGCGCGAGCGATCCGTGGCCATCGAGCGCCTCGCTCGTGCCATCGCGGACGACGAGGACCGGGCCGGGCTGTCGCCCACCCGTCGGCCCGACCCCACGTTCCTGCCATCGGCCCACGGCTGGGCGGCCGGAGGCTCCTTCGCCGCGGTCCTCGCCGACGAGGATCTGTCGGGCGGCGACTTCGTCCGCAACGTGAAGGTGCTCATCGACCTCCTCCGCCAGGTCGCGATGGTCGCGCCGGCGCCCGGCACCCGGGCGAGCGCCGCGGCAGCGGCAGAGGCACTGCTCCGAGGCGTGGTGGCCGCTTCGAGCGAGGTCGACCCTGGGGCCGAAGGGGTGGCGGCGCGGTGACGATCGAGAAGGGCCAGCCCTGGGGCGAGCCCGGGCCCCTGGCCGACACCGGGCTGCTGGTGACGAGCGACCGCGAGGCTCGCGCTGCGGTGGAGTCGGCCCGTCGGGCGGGGGAGCGCCTTCCCGAGCTCGGCCTGCTCGGGGGAGACCTCGCCCGGACGATGGGGGCCAAGGGCGATGGAGCGCGGCTGGGAGGCCCCGATGCGGTCCGCCTGCCCGTCGACCTCGGCTCGGTGCTGATCGACGGGCGACAGCACTGGTTCGTCAGCCACCTGGTCGCCCGCCGGTCCTGGTGGCGCGGGCGCGTGCTGGCGGTGATGAACGCGCAGTGGATGGGCACGTGGGACGTCGCGCCGCGCAGCCACCCGAACGACGGCCTCCTCGATGTGTTCGACAGCGACCTCTCGCTCGGGGATCGGTGGAAGGCGCGCCAGCGCCTTCGGACCGGAACCCACGTCCCCCATCCGGGCATCGCGCAACGTCGGGTGGCCGCACTCCAGGTGGAGCTCGGGGAGCCGCTCGGCATCTGGCTCGACGGTGAGCGGGTGGGTGATGGGAGGACCCTGTCGATCCGTGTCGAGCCCGACGCGCTCATCTGCGTGGTCTGACCCGGCGCCCGGTACGGTCCCGACCCATGCAGGCCTGGATCCTCGACGAGTCGCCCGGCACCTATCGGCGCGGCGAGCTGCCCGACCCGGTCCTGGGGCCCGACGACGTCCGCGTGCGACCGGTGGCCAGCGCGCTCAACCACATGGACCTGTGGGTGACGAAGGGCAAGCCGCGCCCGCGGCTGCCCCACGTCCCCGGTTGCGATGTGGCTGGGGTCGTCGAGGCGGTGGGCTCGACCGTCTCGACGGTGGCGGTCGGCGACGAGGTGGTGGTGAACCCAGCCGTCTCGCCGCTCGAGCACGTCCTCGCCCACGGCGACGACGCACCGATGCACCCGGGCTTCCAGATCGTGGGCGAGCAACGGTGGGGCGGCCACGCGGACCTCGTGGTGGTTCCCTCCCGCAACGTCGTCGCTCGGCCCAGCGGCCGTTCGTGGGCCGAGTGCGCCGCCTTCCCGCTCGCGACGCTCACGGCCTACCGCATGCTGCGTCGGGCCCGGCTGGTGGCCGGCGAGGCGGTGCTCATCGTGGGCATCGGCGGCGGCGTCTCGATGGCGGCGCTCGCGCTGGCGAGCGCCATGGGCGCCACCGTCTACGGCACGTCCCGCGACCCGGAGACACGCGCTCGGGCCATCGAGGCGGGTGCAGCTGCGGTCTTCGACTCGGAGGCCGACTGGCCGGTGCGCTGCGAGGTCGTCCTCGAGAGCGTCGGCCCGGCCACCTGGGATCGATCGATCGGTGCGCTCCTCCCCGGCGGGCGCCTGGTCGTGTGCGGCGGGACCTCGGGGCCCGTCGTGGAGGTCAACCTGCCGCGGCTCTTCTTCAAGCAGCACGAGATCATCGGATCCACGATGGGGGGCTACGGGGAGTTCGACGCCGTGGTCCGGCTCGTGGAGCAGGGCCTCCCGGTGGCGGTCGACGTCGAGCTGCCGGTGTCGTCGTACCCGGAGGCGCTCGAACGGCTCGCGACGGGGCGTCACGTGGGCAAGGTGGTGCTGCGCCACGACGGCGAGAGCGGCGGCGAGCGCGGCGCCTAGCCTGCGGCCATGGTCGACCTCGCGGCGCTGAAGGAACGGATCGACGAGCGGGTCGAGGAGATCGCTCCGGACCTGCTGGCCGCCTCCCACGACATCCACGCCCACCCCGAGCTCGGGTTCGAGGAGCACCACGCGCACGCCGTGCTGACCGACGTGCTCGAGCGCGCCGGCCTCCAGGTGACCCGCGGCGCCTACGACGTGCCGACGGCCTTCGAGGCCGTCGCCGGCAGCACCGGCCCCCGGATCGCGGTGCTGTGCGAGTACGACGCCCTGCCGGTGATCGGCCACGCCTGCGGGCACAACGTCATCGGCACGGCCGGGGTGGGCGCCGGGATCGCGGCAGCGGCGCTCGCCGACGAGCTCGGCGGCACGGTGGTCGTGCTCGGGACTCCGGCGGAGGAGGGGGGCGGGGGCAAGATCGTCTTGGCCGAGCGCGGCGCGCTCGACGCCGTCGACGCGGCGATGATGGTGCACCCGGCAGGCCTCGACCTGTCGCGGTTCGGTGCGATCGCGATCCAGCAGCTCGAGGTCACCTACCACGGCAGGGCGGCTCACGCCGCGGCGGCGCCGCAAGCGGGGCGCAACGCGCTCGATGCTGCGGTGCTCGGCTACGTCAACGTGGCCGCGCTGCGCCAGCACATCCGGCCCGACGAGCGCATCCACGGGATCTTCACCGAGGCCGGCGACGCGGCGAACGTCGTCCCCGCTCGCACCGCCGCCACGTGGTTCGTCCGATCGCCGTCGGTCCGGGGCCTCCAGCGCCTCAAGGAGCGGGTGCTCTCGTGCCTCGAAGCGGGAGCCGCCGCCGCGGGCTGCACCATGGAGCACCGCTGGCTCGACCCGGCCTTCGCGGACATGGTCGACAACGAGCCGATGATCGAGCTCTACCGCGAGAACCTGGCCCGGACCGGCCGAACCCTCGTCGATCCGGCGTCGCTGCAGCAGATCGTGGGCAGCACGGACATGGGCAACGTGAGCCACGTGGTGCCCTCGATCCACCCGATGATCGCCGTGTCGCCACCCACGGTCGCGATCCACACCGAGGACTTCGTGCGCTTCGCCGGCGGCGCGGAGGGCGATCGGGCCGTGCTCGACGGCGCCCGGGCCATGGCGGCCACCGTGGTCGACCTCTGGGCTCGCCCGGACGCCCTCGGGGCCGCCAAGGCGGCCTTCGCCGATGCTCGGGCCACGGGCCGGGCCACGGGCTCCGCCGTGGTCGATTCGAGCTCGGGAGCGTGACCCGGCCGGCTCGGCGGCCCGGCCGCAGGTGGGGGGCAGTCCCCGAGGCGCCTCCGCGGAGCCTCTAGGGTCACCGCCTGTGACGGTGTACGTGGCCGAGGAGTTCAGCGAGTCAGAGGCCGACGTCCTCCGTCGCTACTTCACGAACCTCGACAGCCCGGTCTTCGCGCTGGTGAACCTGCCCGAGGTGGTGAAGGGCGCGCTCTTCGCCCGCTACTCGCGCTCGCCCAAGAGCCTCCGGCGGCTGTTCCTCGACGAGTTCGTGGGTGAGCTCGACATCTCCGGGGACCAGACGATCGACGCCACGGTGGGGCTCCGTCGGGCCGAGGAGCTCTACGACCGGGTCTTCTTCGAGTACGGCGACGACTCGGTTGCCCAGCTGGGCGGGGTGCACCTGGCCTGCGAGCAGGCGTCGAACCTGCTGACCAAGGTGCTCGAGTGGGGTCGGCTCATGTCGTACCTCGAGCAGTCGACCCGCTACATCGCATACGACGCCCGCATCGGGGGCCGGTACCGCTTCTACCGAGACCCCGGGATCCTCGGCTCGCCGCTCGGCACCCGGTTCGTGGGCGAGATGGACCGCCTGTTCGACACCTACGCGGGCCTGCTCCCACGGCTCAACGACTTCTTCCGCGACCAGTTCCCGAAGGACCCGGCTGATTCCGACTTCGTCTACCGCCAGGCCATCCGGGCCAAGGCGTTCGACGCGCTGCGCGGCATCCTGCCAGCCGCATCGCTCTCGAACGTGGGCATCTACGGCACCGGGCAGGCGTACGAGGCCCTGCTGCTGCGGATGCGGTCCCATCCGCTGCCCGAGGCCCGCACCTACGCCGACCTCATGCTGGGCGAGCTCCGGAAGGTCATCCCGTCCTTCCTGAAGCGGGTCGACCTCGACGACCGCGGCGTCGCCTGGAGCGCGTACCTGGGCGCGAACCGAGAGGCGATGGAGGAGATCGCCGAGCAGTTCTTCCCGCCCGACGTCGACCCCAGCTCATCGGCGCGCACCACGCTCGTCGACTTCGATCCCGATGCCGAGGTCAAGCTGGTCACGGCGATGCTCTACCCGTACACCCACCTGCCCGAGCGCCAGGTGGAGGACTCGGTCCGTGCCATGACCGCGGCCGAGCGGCTCGCCGTCGTGCAGGCCTACGTGGGCGACCGCGCCAATCGTCGCCACCGGCCGGGCCGGGCGCTCGAGCGGATCGACTACCGCTTCGACGTGCTGGCCGACTACGGCGCCTTCCGCGACCTCCAACGCCACCGCATGCTCACCATCGAGTGGCAGGCGCTCACCCCACGCCACGGCTACGACATGCCCGATGCGGTCGCGCTGGCCGGCGCGGGCGACGAGTACGAGCGAGCGATGGGCCGCTCGGCGGAGCTGTACGAGCTGCTCGAGCCTCGGTTCCCCGCCGAGGCCTCCTATGCGGTGTGCCTGGCCTACCGGGTGCGGTTCAGCATGCAGATGAACGCACGTGAGGCGATGCACCTGCTCGAGCTGCGCTCCGGGCCCCAGGGCCACCCGGCCTACCGGGAGGTCGCCCAGGAGATGCACCGGCTCATCGAGGACGAGGCCGGGCACCCCGCGGTGGCGGCGATGATGCGCTTCGTCGACCACTCCCCGGAGCCGGCCCTCGAGCGCCTCGATGCCGAGCGGCGAGCCGAGGCCCGGCGCCAGGAGCGCTGAAGGCCGCCGACGTGCAGCGGGTGGGGCGCTCGCGCGTAGTATCC
Organism: Acidimicrobiia bacterium; assembly: GCA_039812605.1. Lineage (GTDB taxonomy): Bacteria > Actinomycetota > Acidimicrobiia > Acidimicrobiales > Iamiaceae > Aquihabitans. The sequence goes on from JBDIAX010000081.1 coordinate 5,228, forward strand.
GCCCGCGGCTTCGTCACGGGGCCGATCATCCGACTGCGACGGTCCGACGAAGGAAGACATGGCTGACGACGAGCTGCTCGACGACGACGAGCTCGAGGTGGACGACGACGCCGAGGAGCTCGACGCGGACCTCGACGACGAGCTGGACGACGAGGACCTCGACGACGATCTCGATGGCGAGGAGGTCGACGAGGACCTCGACGGCGACGATGGCGAGGACGCCGACGACGACGCCGAGGAGGAGGCGCCGGCGAAGGCGAAGGCCCGCAGCGACGACGAGGATGACGAGGACGACGACCTCAACCCCGACGACGTCGAAGAGGACCTCGACACGATCCTGCGCGACCGCATCGCTGCTGGCGCCGACGAGGATGACGAGGACGACGAGGAGGCCCCGGTCGACGACCGCACCGACGGCGGCGACCGGGTGGCACCGCGCGCCGCCGAGGAGTTCTCGTGCTCGGAGTGCTTCTTGCTTGTGCGACGGAGCCAGTTCAGCGCCAAGCGCACGGATTGCCCGGGTGGGCTCGACGGGGAGGATTGCCCCGTCAAGCACCAGCTCGGACTCGTCTGAGCCCGACCTCGTGGGTCAAGCTGGGGTGGTGAGCGAGCAGAAGAAGCCCATGGAGTCCGCGGTCGAGCTGGCGGTGTACGCGCCGATCGGGTTCGCGCTCGAGGCACGCCGGCTCCTCCCCACGTTCGTGGAGCGGGGCAAGGCGCAGGTGAACATGGCCAAGGTGATCGGTCAGTTCGCCGTCAACCAGGGCCAGGTGGAGGCCACCAAGCGGGTGGCCCGGGTCCAGGAGCAGGCCGAAGCGATCCTGCAGGAGTTCGGCATCGGTGTGGCGCCACCCGTGGCCGCACCGATCCCCGAGCCGGTGGAGCGCGCCGAGCCCGCGGGCTCGGCGCCCGCTGTGGCCCCTGCTGCTCGCCCCGCGCCGGCGCGGCCCGCGGGTGTCGCCGCCGACCTGCCGATCGCCGCGTACGACAGCCTCGCCGCTTCGCAGGTCATCCCCCGGCTCGCCGGGTTGAGCGCCGCCGAGCTCGACGACGTCGAGGCCTACGAGCTCGCTCATCGTGGCCGCAAGACGATCCTGGGCAAGATCTCCCAGCTCCGGGACGCGTAGGACGCGTCGGTTGGAAGCCGCTCGGCCAGCCGACGCGCACGACCTGCCCGCGATGGCCGCGCTGGCGCGCGACGCCCGCAGCGAGCTCGAGGTCCAGCGAGGAGGCCCGGTCTGGCGGGCACGGTCCGCTCGGACCGATCCGGTCGAGGACCGGCTGGTCGAGGAGATCGGTCGGCCGGGGGTCGAGGGGTGCGCCGTGGTCGGGACGATCGACGGCGTCGTGGTCGGCTACGGCGTGTCCACGCTGGAGCCCCTGACCGACGGTTCGATCCTGTCGGTGGTGTCCGACCTCTACGTCGCTCCCGCGGCGCGGGGGGTCGGGGTGGGGGAGGCGATGATGGACCTGCTCGTCGGGCACGCCGGCGACCACGGCGCCCGCGGGATCGACGCGCTCGCGCTCCCCGGCGACCGGGAGACGAAGAACTTCTTCGAGACGTTCGGGCTCAAGGCGAGGGCCATCGTCGTGCACCGAGACCTGCGGCCCGATGCCTGAGCTCTGCGTCAGCGCGATCGTGGTCGACGACGAGCGGCTGCTGCTGGTGCGTCGGGGCCGAGGTCGGGCGCAGGGCACCTGGAGCCTGCCGGGGGGCCGTGTGGCCGACGGCGAGACCTTGGCCGAGGCGGTGGTCCGCGAGCTCGCCGAGGAGACTGGTGTCGAAGGCGTGTGCGGCCGTCTCGTGGGCCTGGTGGAGCTGGTGGACGACGGGCCGCACCAGGTCGTGCTGGCCCACGAGGTCTCGTTGCTGGAGGCCACCGAGCCCGAACCCGGCGACGACGCTGCCGAGGCACGGTGGGTGCCCCTGGCAGACGTCGTCGACCTGCAGCTCGCTCCCGGCTTGGCCGAGCTCCTCCACGACCACGAGGTGATCTCGACGATCGCCTGAGGTGGGGGAGCGGCGGGGTCAGCGGCCCTTCCACTCCGGGGTGCGCTTCTCGATGAACGCCATGAGGCCCTCGTTGAAGTCCTCGGTGCCGAACATCTTCACCATGCCGTCGCCCGAGAGCTTCCACCCGACCTCGTCGGGCTCGTCGGTGGCAGCGAGGATGATGGCCCGGCTCTCGCGCACGGCGAGGGGAGCGGCCTCGGCGATCTGCTCGGCCAGCTCGACGGCCCGGTTGAGGGCGTCGCCCTCGGCGCACAGGTGGTTGACGAGCCCGAAGTGGTGGGCGCGCTCGGCGGGGAAGTCGAGGCGGCCGGTGAGCGCGAGCTCCATGGCGATGTTGCGTGGGATCTTGCGGGGGAGGCGGAACAGGCCGCCGGCCCCGGCGACCAGGTTGCGCTTCACCTCGGGGATGCCGAAGACAGCGGTCTCGGACGCGACGACGAGGTCGCACGCGAGCACGATCTCGGTGCCACCGGCGAGGGCGGGCCCGTCGACCGCGGCGATCACCGGCTTGGTGCGCTCACGCTGGACGAAGCCGGCGAAGCCGCCCTTCTGGGTCATCATCCCGCCCGGGTCGGTGCCCATCTGCTTGAGGTCGGCGCCGGCGCAGAAGATCCAGCCCTTCTCGGTCTGGGCGCCGGTGATGATGCCGACCCACGCGTCGTCGTCGGCCTCCAGGCGGTCGATGGCGGCCTCCAAGCCCTGGGCGACGGCCGTGTTGACGGCGTTGCGGGCATCGGGTCGGTTGATGGTCATCACGGCCACGTGGCCGCGGAGTTCGTAGTCGACGGTCATGGCGGCGACGCTACCGCACTTGACCGGTCAGTCAGGTTGGCGCTCGGAGGAGGTAGCGTCCCGACCGATGTCGCCGCTGCGTCGCTCGACCGCCACTTGTCCGTACTGCGCGGCGACCGAGGTCGCCCGCCTCTACCTCGGCTCGGTCCACCTGGATTCGTGCGAGTGCGCGGCCTGCGGGGCGCGCTGGGACGAGGATCCGCGCACCGGCGAGTTCCGGGGGCGAGCGACGCGCGCGTCGGTGGTGATGCCCCGCGACGACGCCTGAGCGCGCCGCCTGCGGCTAGCCCTCGGCTTCGGTGGCTTCGGTGTCGCCGGTGGCTTCGGTGTCGCCGGTGGCTTCCGCGTCGACCGTGGTCTTGGTGTCGACGGTGGCTTCTGCGTCGGCCGTGGTCTCGGTGTCGACCGTGGTCTCGGTGTCGACCGTGGTCTCGGTGTCGACGGTGGTCTCGGTGTCGACCGTGGCGTCAGTCGGCTTCGCGGCGTCGGTCGGCTTCGCGGCGTCGGGGGCCTTGGGCGCCTTCGGCTTCGGCTTCGGCGGTCGCTGGCCACGGCCGCGCTTGCGGGCGGGGACCGTTGCCGGGTCGATCCCGAACGCCTCGGCCACCTTGGGCACGCGGTCGGCCATGCGGGTGACAGCGGCGACGAGCTCCTCGGAGGGGGTCTCGGGCTTCGACTCCGGGGCCACTGCGAGGCGGACGGGGGAGAAGGAGAGGGCGTCGAGAACCGTGGCCCACCGATCGGCGAGCGTGTCGGCGGTGAGCGACTTCGAGGCGGCCTCGGCGAGCTTGGCGGCCACCTCGGCGGGCAGGGGAGCGCCGGCCTTGGGCGGGCGGCTGCTCAGCCGCAGGGCACGCACGACGCGGCCTTCGGCCAGGTTCTGCTGGAGCTCGGCGAGCCAGGTCGCCTGCTCGGCTTCGACGCGGGCTGCGAGGCCGGTGCGGAGCTGCTCGGCGAGCGCACGGGAGTCGTCGTCCTTGGTGGCGCCGTCGGCCGCGACGACCACGGATCGGAGGTCGCGCAGATCGAGCTCCTCGAGGTCGGCCACGGCGGCTTCGGCGCGGTCGCGCCACTCGGCGGCGCGCAGGTCGGGGAGGAGGCGCTCGGCGATCGCGAGCAGCGGTTCGGCGGCGACCTCACGGCCCCCGGCGAGGCGGGCTTGCTCGTTCTGCTTCTCGACGGCCTGGCGCACGGCGGGGATGCCACCGACCAGCAACTGCTCGGCGATGACCTGCTCGGGCCCTTCCAACGCCGCGACCGCCGCCTTGCGGTGGGTGCGCCCAGCGCGCAGGCGCTTGGGCTTGGGCTTGGGCGGTTCGGTCGGCCGCTCGCGGCGAGGACGGTCGGGGCGTCCTCCGCCCCGAGGCCCACGGTCGCCCTCTGGGCGCGGACGACGGTCTCCCTCGCCTCGTGGCCCACGGTCGCCGTCGCGGCGAGGTCCGCGGTCTCCACGATCTCGCCGGTCGCCGCGGCCGCGTCGGTCGCCTCGATCTCCACGGTCGCCGCGGTCTCGGTCGCGCCCACCTCGTCCGGCGAGCTTGCTGGTGACGAGGTCCTCGTCGCGGACGGGCCGGGAGATCAGCTCGAGGGTCTGCACCTCGGCGCGGTTCTTCTCCTTGGGTGGCAGCACGGCGACCACCTCGGTGCCGTCGAGGCCGCTGTCGACCTCGGCCCGGAGCTGTTGGCCGACGGCCGCGCCATCGGGGAGCAGGTCGCCCCGCAGGACCCCCTTGGGCTGCTTGGCGCCCGCGGCGCGCCAGGTCCACGACCCGTCGCCACGGTCGCTGGTGAGCTCGATGTCGATCCTGCGTGACATAGGGGCGCCAACCTACTCGCTGGCGGAAGTCACCCGATCCGGAGCTGTCGGTTCACCCTGGTGATGCGGGGCCGACGACTTCGAGGCTGACGCCCATAATCTACGTTATGTCGAGTGAGCGGTCAACGGAGGGGCGCGTCGCTGACCGCCTTCGGTTCGATCCAGAG
>JBDIAX010000082.1:0-9603 GCA_039812605.1 Acidimicrobiia bacterium
TCGAAGCTCGACATGAACCAACGACAGCAGCCTGACGATCCCAGAAATCGCGGCTACGTCGAACCCGGGACACCCCACCTCGCTCATGCTGCCCGCCACGCTCGCCATCCTCTCGACCACGTTCCAGGGCAAGGAGCGGGCGATGGCCTTCGGCGCGTGGGGCGCGGTCGCCGGATCGGCCGCCGGGCTCGGCCCGGTGCTCGGCGGCTGGCTGACGAGCGACTACTCGTGGCGGTGGTCGTTCCGCATCAACGTGATCATCGCCCCGATCGCCATCGTGGGCGCGCTCATCGCCTTCCCCCGCGCCAAGCGCGGCGCCCGCGAACCGCTCGACCTCCCGGGCGCCTCGCTGATCGCGGGGGGCATGTTCCTGCTGGTGTTCGCGCTGAGCGAAGGCGGCACCTACGGGTGGTTCACCCCGACCGCCGCGTTCACGATGGCGGGCCACGAGGTGTGGGCGTCGAGCGCGCCGCTCGCGGTCACCCCGATCGCGCTGTTGCTCGCGATGGTGCTGCTCGGCGCGTTCTACCGGGTCGAGCGCCGGCGCGAGGCCGAGGACCGGCGCCCGATGTTCGAGTTCGGCCTGCTTCGCCACCGGACGTTCCGCTACGGGCTCACCACCACCGTCGTGCTCGCCATGGGGCAGCTCGGGCTGGGCTACGCCTTGGCGCTCTTCCTCCAGCAGGGCAAGCACCTGAGCGCGCTCCACAACGGGCTGTGGGTGCTCCCGATGGGCCTGTCGATCCTGTTGACCGCCCCGCTCGGCGGCCGCCTCGCGCAGCGCGTCGGCACCGTCCGCGTCATCCGCATCGGCCTCGTGATCCAGGCGTCGGGCCTGCTGTGGATCGCGCTCGTGGTGGGCGAGGGGCTCACCTTCTGGAGCCTCATGCCCGGGCTCGTCGGCTACGGCATGGGCGTCGGCTGGGCCAGCGCCCAGCTCACCAACGTCGTGCTCTCCGAGGTCCCCGCCGAGAAGGCCGGCGTCGCGTCGGGCACCAACACCACCGTCCGCCAGGTGGGCAGCGCGCTGGGCATCGCCGTCATCGGCACGCTCGTCACCACCCAGACGATCCGGCACGCGGTGGCCGCGATCGGTGCGTCGACCACGCTGCCCGCCGGGGTGAAGGCCACCGCCATCGAGCGCATCCGCCACGCATCGAGCGGCTACCAGGTGCCTTCGGGGGGCTCGTCGATCGCGGACGAGCTGCGCCGCACCATGACCCGCTCGGTGGGGTTCGGCACCCGAGACGCGCTGCTGTTCGCGGGGTCGGTGGTGCTCGTCGGCCTGGTCGTGTCGTTCCTGCTCCCCGCCGACGTCCCGGCACCCGACCACGAGGGCGACCTGGCCGAGGAGCTGGCCGACGACCTGGCGCCGCTCGTCCCCATCGACCCCGAAGCCGAGCTCCTGGACCCCACGACCGCCTGAGCTCCGCGCCACGTCTCGCGCATCGACGGCGTTCTCGGGTCGATCGTGGACCTCAGCGGTACACGATCGACCCCAGTTCGCGGCCCGATGCCGGGGTGGACCCCCAACCGACCCTCAAGCTGTCGGCAGGACGTAGCCCTCGAACTGGCTGCGGAGGTCCTTCTTGGAGAACTTGCCGACGCTGGTCTTGGGGACCTCGTCGATGAACACGACGTCGTCGGGGAGCCACCACTTGGCGACGCGGCCGTCGAGGAACCCGAGCAGCTCCTCCTTGGTGAGCTCCTCGCCGGGCTTCACCACCACGCAGGCGAGTGGGCGCTCCTGCCACTTGGGGTGGCTCACCCCGATCACGGCGGCCTCGGCCACCTTCGGGTTCGCCATGATCTCGTTCTCGAGCTCGACCGAGCTGATCCACTCGCCACCGCTCTTCACCACGTCCTTGGTGCGGTCGACGAGGCGGATGTAGCCCTCGGCGTTCACCGTGGCGACGTCGCCGGTGCGCAGCCAACCGTCGTCGGTGAAGCTCTCAGGCGAGCGCGGATCGTTGTAGTACGTCTTGGCGATCCACGGGCCAGCGGCCTGGAGCTCACCCCGGCTCTCGCCGTCCCACGGCACCTGCTCGCCGGTGGCCTGGTCGAGCACCCGCAGCTCCACGCCGAACAGCGGCAAGCCCTGCATGGCGCGGATGTCGGCGAGCTCGTCCTCGGGCAGGTCGCGCAGGCTGGACTTGACCTCCCCGACGGTCGCAACCGGGCTCGTCTCGGTCATGCCCCACGCCTGGTAGATGGGCAGCCCGACCTGCTCGCGCCACGCCTCCGACAGCGCCTTGGGCACCGCGGAGCCGCCACACGGGATGCTGCGCAGCGCGGACGTGTCGCGGCCCTTCAGCTCCGGCAGCACGCCCATCCAGATGGTGGGCACGCCAGCGGCGACCGTGGCGCGCTCGGACTCGATGAGCTCGGCGAGCGCGCCCGGCGAGAGGTCGGGGCCCGGCATGATCAGGTCCGCGCCCACCGCCACCGCCGCGTGGGCCAGACCCCACGCGTTGGCGTGGAACATGGGCACCACCGGCAGGATCCGGTCGGACTCGCAGGCGCCGAAGCCGTCGGCGAACATGGCCGCCATCGTGTGCAGCACCGTGGATCGGTGGCTGTAGATCACGCCCTTCGGGTGACCCGTGGTGCCGCTCGTGTAGCACATGCTCGCGGCCTGGTCCTCGTCCGCGACGTGGAACTCGACGGCCGAGCCGCCGGAGAGCAGCTCCTCGTAGTCGTGGAGCTCGACCCCCGCCGGAACCCCCTGGCTGGTGTCGAACGGCCCACCGTCGTCGATGACCACGAGGTGGCGGACGGTGTTGAAGGTGGGCAGGAGCGGCCAGAGCAGCCCAGCCACCGTCTTGTCGACGAAGATCACCTCGTCCTCGGCGTGGTTCACGATGTAGGTGACCTGCTCGGGGAAGAGGCGCAGGTTGAGGGTGTGGAGCACCCGACCGGTGCAGGGGGCGGCGAAGTAGAGCTCGAGGTGGCGCTGGGTGTTCCACGAGAAGGTGGCGACGCGCCCGTCAGCGGAGATCCCCAGCTGGTCGAGCACCCCGCCGAGCCGCCGGGTGCGCTCGGCCCAATCGCCGTAGGTGGTGCGCTGGCGCCCGGTGGGCAAGGAGGTGACGACCTCCTTGTTCGGGAACAGCTTCTCCGCCCGCCCGAAGATGTGGGGGATGGTGAGCGGATAGTCCTGCATGAGGCCCTGCATGGCTGGTCCCTTTCGTGTGCGAGCCGCGCCGCGCGCCCGGCCCGGGCGGCAGCGACGGTCCCCTGTCGTCGATCCCACCGGAACCTAGCCAAGGCCCACGGCGGCCGCGCCCGGGCGGGACCGGCGAGCGCCGGCTGGCAGACTTGTCCCCTTGGCCTCCCCCACCGACCCGTCCACCATCGAGCGCCCGGGAGCGCCGAGCCCTGCCATCCGCAACGTCGTGATCGGCGTGCTCGTGACGATGGTGATCGCGAGCTACGTCGGCGGCGCGCTGTTCCCGTCGCTGGTGAACGACCACCCGCTCACCCTCATCCTGCTCAACGCGTCCAACCGCCACCTCGCGCTCGCGTCCGCGAACCTCGATCCGCTCGCGTTCTACCTCGGCGGCTTCGCCCGGCTCATCGCCCCCGACCTGTTCTTCTTCCTCCTCGGGCGCTGGTACGGCGACGCCGCCATCGTGTGGATGGAGCGCAAGGCGCCCACCTACGGGGAGCTGCTGCGCGGCCTCGAGCGCTGGTTCGACAAGGCCCGCCTGGTGATCGTGGCGATCATGCCGAACAACCCGGTGTGCCTGTTCGCCGGTGCCGCTGGCATGTCGGCGGGGGCGTTCTGGGCCGCGAACATCGTGGGCACGATCGGGCGGCTCGTGCTGATCCGGATGTTCAGCTCGGCGTTCGAAGACCTGCTCGGACCGATCCGGCACTTCATCGGCCAGTACCGATGGCCGCTCACCGGCCTGTCCATCCTGCTCGTGGTGCTCTCGATCCTCTCGGATCGGCGTGGTGGGCGTGACGGCATCGGCGACCTCCTCGACCTCGAGGAGGGCATGGCCGAGGCCGAAGCCGAGCTCGAGGGCGAGGCGACCATGGACCGAGCCGACGCGGCCGAGGCCGAATGACCGACCTGCCCGCCGATCTCGGACGGTCCCACCTTCCGCCGCCCAAGCCGTGGCAGCGCAACGCGGTGTTCGGTGCCATCGGCACCGCGATCGTGGTCGGCTGGATCGGCGATGCGTTCTGGGCGTCGCTGGTCGACCGGAGCCCGCTCACCCTCATCGCGCTCAATGCGAAGCCGCGCTACCTCGTGCTCACCGTGAACCGGCTCGACCCGTGGGTGTACTACCCGTTCGCCGCCGTCCGGCTCCTGTTCACCAAGCCGCTCGTCTGGCTCGTCGGCGCCTGGTACGGGCCCCGGACCGTCCTGTGGGCCGAGCGCCGATCAGCGCGCGGCGGACGGTTCATCCGCTTCCTGGAACGCCACTTCGGGCGCTGGGGGTGGCTGATCGTCGCCATCACCTCGAACAACCTGGTGTGCTTGCTGGCGGGCTCGACGGGCTTCCCGCTGCTGCGCTTCTTGGTCCTCGCCGCCCTCGGGACGCTGGTGCGGCTCTGGGCCATCGACATGGTGGGCGCCGCGTTCACCGACACCATCGATTCGATCGTCGACGTGGTGGTGGACCACCGCCCCCTCGTGGTGGCGCTCAGCGTGACCGTCGTCGTGGTGGGCCTGACCCTCGAACGACGCCGCGGGCGCAGCCAGCTCGACGACCTGATCTCGCTCGAGCACGAGGTCGAGGCCGCCGAGCACGAGCACCTCGATGCCGACCACGACCGCTGACACCCACCGGGGAGCGTGCCAGGCTGGGGCGATGCGAACCGGCTGGTGGCGTGCCGTCGCCGCGACCGCGCTGCTCGGAACGCTCGGCGCGCTGGCAGCCTGCAGCGTCTCCGGTGGACGGGCCCACGGCCCCGGAGGCACCTCGACGTCGACCACCACCCCGTCGATCGTCGCCGCCTGCGACGCCCTGCACGAACCTGTCGCCCTCTCCGGCGAGGTCGACGGCCCGCTGGCCGGCAGCGCCGTGATCGAGACCGCGCTCGGCACCGGTGCGAGCGACGCGACGAGGTCCTCCACGGACCTCACCCGGTGGCTCGAACGCGAGGCCGACCGTGACGAGCTCGCCCGGTTCGCCGCGCTCCTCCACCACGTCGATGGGCAGCCGAGCTGGGCCACCGTCGCCGCCGACATCCTCGACGAAGCTCGCTCCGACGGCGTCGGGCAGGTCGACGCCGACCAGCAACAGGTCGCCGCGGCCACCGCCGAGCTCGCGCGCCAGGCCGCACGGTGCTGAGCGAACGGTCGACGGGCTGGACGAGCCCACGGCGCGGCGGCGAACCTGAAGCGCACGCGCGCGGCCGGGGAGATCGGTGATGGAGCAGTTCGACGTGGTGGTGGTCGGCGGTGGCACCGCCGGGCTCAACGCCGCGCTCCAGATCGCCAGGACCGGCCGGAGCGTCGCGCTCCTCGAACGTCGCGCCGAAGGCAACAGCGGCGCTCGCTGGGTGAACGGCGTGCTCGACTGGCAGTACCGCCGGGCCGGGATCGAGCCCGCCACGCCGCCCGAGCGGTTGTCTGCGGGCGGCAACTCCTGGATGGTGAGCCCGACCGGCCAGCACCGCTTCCGGATCACCGACTCCCCGGTGGTGGAAGCGGACATGCGAGCGCTCGTCCACCGCCTGACCGCCGACGCGCTCGCCGCCGGCGTCGACATCCGCTGGGGCACGACCCGCCCCCAGCTGGCGCTCGAGTGGGGCCGCCCCACGTCGGTGCGGGCGATCCAGCAGCAGGCTGGCGCGGAGCGGACCCTGGAGCTGCACGCCGACCTCTTCGTCGATGCATCCGGGCGAGCGGCGGTCCTGCGCCGCCAGGTCCCCGAGATGGCGGCGCGCTGCCCCGACGTCGAACCCGCCGACACCTGCGCGGCCCAGCAGCTCGTCCTCGAGGTCGCGGACCGAGACGGCGCGCTCGAGTTCGTGAAGTCGCAGGGCGCCGACCTCGGCGACGCCGTCGTCGCGCTGGGCATCGAGGGCGGCTACTCCACCCTCAACATCCGGGTCGACCCCACGCTCGAAGAGGTGTCGGTCCTCACCGGCTCCATCCCCTCCCTCGGCTTCGCCAGCGGCGCTGCGATGGTGAAGGCCGCCCGAGAGCTGCACCCGTGGATGGGAGCCACCGTGTTCGGGGGCGCCGGGCTCATCCCCCTGCGTCGGGTGTACGACCGCTTCACCGTCCCCGGGCTGGCCCTGGTGGGCGACGCGGCCTGCCAGGTCATGGCCGCGCACGGCAGCGGCATCGGCTTCGGCCTCATCGCCGGGAAGGTCCTCGCCGAGGCAGTCGAAGGCGACGGCGATCCCGGCGCCGAAGCCACGCTCTGGCAGTACCAGTCCCGCTTCCTGCGGGAGTTCGGGGCGACGCTCGCGGGCTACGACGCCGTCCGCCGCATGAGCGTCGCGCTCGGGTCGGTGGGCGTCGAGGAGCTGTTCGCTTCGGGCGTCTTCTCCGAAACCCTCGTGCGCAACGGCCTCTCGCAACGGCTCGGCACGCTCCCGCCCGCGCAGGCCGCGGCCGCGGGTCGTGCCCTGGCCGCTCGCCCAGCCATCGCCCGCGTCGTCCTCCCCGCGCTCGCCGCGATGGGCACCGCCCGAGGGCTCTATCGCACCTACCCCACGACGCCCGACCCGCGCGCCTGGGCCCTGTGGCGGTCGGTGGCCTCGCGGGGCCGAGCGCGCTCCTGATGGCCGGCGGCCGGCCCGTCTGGCGGATCGACGTCGACCGCCCCGAGGGACCGGTCGTGTCCGCCATCATCGACGGCCACCGAGTCGAGGTGCGCTCCGACGATGTGCCGCTGCGCTCCGTCCCCGAGGCCTGGGCCACGGCCATGTGCCTCCCTGCCGCACGCGCCGGGGCAACCCTCGACCTCGGGGAACCGATCGACCCGGAGTGGGCGGTCGGCGCCGCGGCCAACGTCGCCGCGGCCGCGAGCTGGTGGGGCGGCGACGACCACCTGCCGATGCCCGTGCCTCGCCGACTCCGCCGCTGGGGCGGGCGCTCACGCGCTCGCCGGGCGGGCCCGGCACCGGGGCGCGCCCTCTGCTTCACCGGCGGGGTCGACTCGTTCTTCTCGCTGCTCGCGGGCGATCACCGGCCGACGCACCTGCTCTACGTCGGCGGCTTCGACGTCCGCCTGCACGAGGCCGAGCGGTTGGCCGACGTGGAGCGGCTCGTGCGATCGGTCGCGGCTGGGCTCGGGCTCGACGCCGTGGTCGTGCGCACCGACCTGCTCTACCACCCACGCTTCTCGTCGATCAGCTGGGAGCACACCCACGGCGCCGCCATCGCGGCCATCGGCCACCTCCTCGCTCCCGCGATCGGCACGACCGTGGTCCCGCCCTCCTACGGGGTGGACCGCCTCGTGCCGTGGGGGTCGCGACCGGACCTCGATCCCCGCTGGAGCATCCCCGGGCGAAGCGTGATCGAGCACGGCGATGCCAGCGGGCATCGCATCGACCGGGTCATGGCCATCGCCCACGACGACCTCGTCGCCGAGCACCTGCGCGTCTGCTGGGCCAACGTCGGCACCGAGCTCAACTGCGGCCGCTGCGAGAAGTGCGTTCGCACGATGGCGATGTTCGACGCCGCCGGCACCCTCGACCGCCTGCGAACCCTGCCTGGCCCGGACGCGCTCGTGATCGCCGTCGACCACATCGACGCGCTCGACCCCGCCCATCGACCGATGTGGGTCGACCTGCTGTCGTTCGACCTCACGCCCGACGTGCGTGGCGCGCTGGAGCGCTTGCTGGCCCGCTCACCCAGCTGAGCGAGCCACCACGGCCCGCAGACCCCACCGCATCCCCACCCGGCCGTGGTCGTCCTCGATGCCGAGGTCCGCGTCGATCGCCGCGATGACCTGCTCGGGGGTGACGCCGCGCAGGCCGAACAGCCCGGCGCAGAACTCGGCGAGCGACCGCTCGTCGGGAGCCCACCAGCAGTAGGCGCCGTCGATGGTCCGAGCGTCGGTGAGGCCAGCTTCCTCCGCCAGGGCTTCGCCGCCATCTGCGAGGTAGCGCCCACGATGACCCTCACCGTTGTGGGCCCCGACGAAGCCATCGAGGAACGCCGCCGGCGCCGTCCCCTCCGCCACGTCGATCAGCGCCACCGTGCCACCCAGGCGCACGATCCGCCGCCACGACCGGAGGAGACCGACGTGATCGTCCTCGTGGTGCACCCCGGCGACCGACACGACCACATCGGCGGTCGCGGCCCCCACCGCCTCGGCGCGCAACGACGACTCGACGACCTCGACGCCGCGGCGACGGCAGCCCGCGACGAAGGCGGCCGACGGCTCGACTGCGAGGTAGGTCGTGGCGACCGGCAGGTGGTCGCGCAGGTACCCCCCGCCCGCGGGCACGTCGACCACCCGGTCACCGCCAGCGATCCCCGCCGCCGACACCGCGAACGCGAACTCGTCGGCGCGGGCGTCGGGCCAACGACCCATCGCGTCGTCGTAGGCGCTGCCACGCGCCGCGAAGATCTCCCCGTACCCGACCACCGGCGACATCAGTCGCCCAGGTCGAGGAACGGATCGAGGCCGACGGTGACCCCAGGGTGCTCCCCGATGTGCTTGCAGCCGAGGACGACACCGGGCATGAACGAGCTGCGGTCGTAGCTGTCGTGGCGAATCGACAGCGTCTGCCCGGTCGTGCCGAGCACGACCTCTTGGTGGGCCACCATGCCGCGCATCCGGATCGAGTGCACCCGGATGCCGGCCGGCCCGTCGCCGCCGCGGGCTCCTTCGATCACCTCGGTGGTGGTGGGATCGGGCGCCCAGGTGGGCGATGCGGCCGCCATCCGCTCCACCGTGCGCATCGCGGTGCCCGACGGTGCATCGAGCTTGGCGTCGTGGTGGAACTCCATCACCTCCGCGGTCTCGAACCACGGGGCGGCGAGCTCGGCGAAGCGCATCATCAAGATCGCGCCGATGGCGAAGTTCGGCGCGATGAGGCAGTTGCTCCGCGTGAACGACGCGCGGAACGAGCCCAGGTCGTCGGCCGAGAACCCGGTGGTGCCGACCACGGCGTGCACCCCGCGCTCGGCGCACCACGCGAGGTTGTGGCGGGCCGCTTCGAGGTGGGTGAAGTCGACCATGACCTCGGGCAGCGCCTCCAGGTGCTCGGGTCGACCGGCCACTTCGAGATCGCTGTCGACGTTCGCGACCGACCGCAACGGTTCGCCCGCCGCGCCCGGATCGACCGCCGCGACCAGTTCGAGCCCCTCGTCGGCCGCGACCGCCTGGCACACGGTGGCACCCATGCGTCCGGCCGCGCCGAAGACGCCGACCGAGACCGCCATCAGAAGGAGCCGGGCGCGTCGGAGCCCGGAGGGGGTGGGACCGAGCCCGGGGGCGGCGGCACAGCGCCGGGAGGAGGGGGCACGGCGCCGGGAGGAGGGGGCACGGCGCCGGGAGGAGGGGGCGGCACCGCGCCCGGAGCGGCTGGGGCCGCGGCGGGAGGCGGCGGCACCGAGCCAGCCGCTGGAGGGGCCCACGCACCATCGGGTGGCGGCGAGGCCCCCGGGGGCGCGGCGGGCGG
>JBDIAX010000083.1:0-9551 GCA_039812605.1 Acidimicrobiia bacterium
TGCATGTGTTAGGCACGCCGCCAGCGTTCGTCCTGAGCCAGGATCAAACTCTCCATCGAGATCGCAAGAAGGCCCACCAGCAAGCTGGAGGACCTTCCGTAGATCGGAGAGCCACCTCGAGGCCTGAACCTCTCGGTGACTGGCATCAGTCCAACGTTCCACTGACGTGGTTTGTTTGTCCTTGATGCGTAATTACTTTGAATTGAAACGGCCGCTGATCGCTCGAGAGCGCCCAGCGGTCGCCCGCATGTGCTTTTTCGTCCTCTATTCCGTTCTCAAGGTGCGCTCACCCACCCGGAGGCAGGCCGCTCGGCACTCGCCCTCTTGGAGGGCGTTGGTGCCGCACCCTCGCTCAGCAGCCGAAGCGGCCGTGCGAGGCGGGTTGTCACCTTAGGACGTTCGCTCGGGGCTGTCAACCTGGGGCTGACCGGCTCCGGTGTGTCCGGGGGGCGACGAGGAGACAACCTACGAGGCCCGTGACCTGCATTCCAAATCGACGACGTGTGTCGTTGGTAACACGCCCGTCACGCGGGTTCCGACACGAGCAGCCCGTAGTCGCGCTTGCCCCGACGGAGCACCACGTAGCGGCCGTGCAGCAGGCGATCGGCACCCACCCGTTCGCCCTCCCCCACCCGAACCCCGTTCACGTACACGCCGCCTTGGCCGAGCGCCCGTCGGGCCTCGCCCTTCGACGTCGCCAGGCCCAGCGCCACGAGCGCCTCGACGATGTCCAGACCGTCACCGCCGAGCGGGACCGCCGCGGTGGCAACCTCGCGCCCGACCGCAGCGAGCTGCGCCTCGGTCGCCTCCGTGGGATCTGCCCCGAAGAGCAGCTCGGAGACGCGCGCCGCCGTGGCAGCCTCGTCGGCGCCGTGGACGAGGGTGGTGACCTCCTCGGCCAGGCGGCGCTGCGCGAGCCGGCGCCCGGGCTCGACCTGGTGGGCGCCGACGAGCTCGTCGACTTCGGCGACCGCGAGCAGCGTGAACTGCAGCAGGAACTGCCGCACCTGGCGGTCGTCGGTGTGCATCCAGTGCTGGAACAGCTGGTAGGGGCTCGTCTTGTCCGCGTCGAGCCAGATCCGCGCCCCGGTGGTCTTGCCGAGCTTGGTGCCGTCGGGAGCGGTGAGCAACGGCCAGGCAAGCGCCCAGGCCGGGCGCCGGTGCAAGCGCCGGATGAGGTCGATGCCGCCGATCATGTTGCCGAGCTGGTCCGAACCGCCCACCTGGAGCTGGCAGCCGTGCTCCTGCTCGAGGTGGGCGAAGTCGTTCGCCTGGATCAGCATGTAGCTGAACTCCGTGTAGGAGATGCCGTGCTCGGATGCGAGGCGGGCCTTCACCGACTCCCGGCCGAGCATCGTCCCCACCGTCACGTGCTTGCCGACGTCTCGCAGGAAGTCCAGGAACGAGACCTCGGCGGTCCAGTCGTGGTTGTTGACGAGCAGGCCGCCGGACGCGCCGCCGGACAGGTCGACGATCCGCTCCATCTGCGCGCGGATGGCCGCCACGTTGCGCTCCAGCGTGTCCGCGTCGAGCAGGTTGCGCTCCGAAGATCGCCCGCTCGGATCGCCGATCATGCCGGTGGCCCCGCCCACCAGGGCGAGGGGGCGGTGGCCCGCATCTTGGAACCGCCGCAGCACGAGCAAGCCGAGCAGGTTCCCGACGTGGAGGCTCTCGGCGGTGGGGTCGCACCCGTTGTAGAGCGTGATCGGGCCCTCGCTCATCCGTGCGGACAGCCCGGCGAGGTCGGTGCACTCCTGCACCAGCCCCCGGGCCTGCAGGTCGGCGAGCAGGCGATCGTCGGTCATCGGGTCATGGTCGCGCGTGCCGGACCGGACGGGCCGCATCCGTTCCCGCCGGCTGGATCGCGGCCCCGACGGTGGGCGAGGCTGGCGCGATGGCCCCCGACGCCGAGGTGCGAACCGATGAGGCCGATGCCGACGACACCCCCGACGGGGAGCCCCTGGCGATGACCTGGTCGGTGGGGCGCGTGGCCGCGGTGGTCACCCTCCTCGCCATGATCGCCTTCTGGGCCTGGGTGTTCTCGGGCGCGCCCAAGAGGTCGAACCCCGACTACCTCCACGACCGCGAGTACGCCAGCGCCCTCGAGGACCGCTGCCAGCAGCTGCGCGACGACCTCGACACCCTGCCGGCGGCACCCGAGCTCCCCGACCGCGACGAGCGCGCCGACGTGCTCGTGCAGGCCAACGCCATGGTGGGCGACTTCATCGACGACGTGGCGGCCGCTGCCCCCACCGAGGGGAGCGCAGGCACGGCGATGGAGGGATGGCTCGCCGATTGGCGCACCTACCTGGCCGACCGCGAGGCGTACGTCGAGCAGTTGCGGACCACCACCGACGACCGCTTCTACGTCACCAAGAGCCCGCTCGGGCGCCAGGTCGACGAGACCATCGAGGTGTTCGCCGAGATCAACGGGATACCGACCTGCGCCACCCCCGGCGACGTGGGCTGACCCGAGCACCTACAGCGTGGCGGCCACCGCCAGCCCACGTTCGACCAGGCGACGGGTGCTGTCGTCCACCGGGGGGACCAGGTCGTCGAGGCCCTCGAGGTCGACCCAGCGAAGCGCCAGCGACTCCTCGTTCGCCTGCTCCAGCGCGCCGACGGGCGCAAGCACGAGGTAGCGAACGTCGAGGTGGAGGTGCGGAGCCTCGCCCGGAGGCTCCACGACGTGGACGTCGACGTCGATGGCCGGGAGCACCACACGGAGCCCGGCGATGCCCGTCTCCTCCTGTGCCTCGCGAAGGGAGACGGCCGCCAGGTTGGCGTCGCCGTCGGCGTGCCCGCCCGGCTGGAACCAACGGCCGAGCTTGCGGTGCAGCATCAGGAGCGTCCGCTCCCGCTGGGCGTCGACCACCAGCGCCGAACCGGTGAGGTGGCCGGGTGCACAGGTGCGCCAGGCGGCGTCGTCGTGGACGGCGACGAACGCGAGCACCTCATCGCGGTGCGCCTCGGCCGGTCCCTCGACCTCGGCCGCCGAGAGCAGGCCGACCGCGGCGTCGAGATCCTCGGAGCGATCCAAGCGACGATCCTGAGCGGCGAGCACCTCGAACGTCGGCACGGGCTCTTCCTAGCGCGAGCGACACGGCGAGCCGGCGATGGAGAACCGCCACGGCAGGTCGGTGGCCCGGGAGATCCCGATCCGGGTCGACGCCACCGCGATCGGCGCGTCGGCCGCCGAGCGATCGGCCAACGTCACAGGGCTCCCTGGCGCGAGGAGATCGACGCCGTCGTGGCGGCCCTCGATGCCCAGCGCCTGGGTCAGCCGGCCCGGGCCGGAGCCCAGATCGCGGTCTCGGCGGACCGCTGGACCGCGGCGGAGCCGCA
Organism: Acidimicrobiia bacterium; assembly: GCA_039812605.1. Classification (GTDB taxonomy): domain Bacteria; phylum Actinomycetota; class Acidimicrobiia; order Acidimicrobiales; family Iamiaceae; genus Aquihabitans. The sequence goes on from JBDIAX010000083.1 coordinate 3,346, forward strand.
TGAGGTCGAGCCCGGCGAGCGGTTCGACGGCCCGGAGCAGCACCGCGCCCGGTTCTCCTTCCTGGTGGGCGACGACGTTGGCGCACCAGTGCACGCCGTAGGACCGGTACACGTAGAGCCGCCCGACCTCCCCGAACATGATCGCCGAGCGAGGCGTCGGTCCCCGATGGGCGTGGCTGGCAGGGTCGTCGATGCCGGCGTACGCCTCGACCTCGACGATCCGACCCGACGTCGCGCCGACCGTGATCGTGCACCCGAGCAGCAGGGGGGCGACCGCTTCGGGGCGATCGACCAGGCGGGAGCGATCGAAGGCCGCCGCGCCGGTCAGGATGGGAGCCCTGCCCCCGTGGTGGCCCACCAGACCGGCCGGCGACCGCGCACGAGGACGTCGACGCCCGGCTCGACCAGCACCGCTCGCCCTCCACCGACCTCGAAGTGCTCCCCGCCAGCGGCGATGGTGGCCGTGTCGCCGATCGGCAGCAGGATCGACGGCGCCGCTGTGCGGATCCAGGCGCCGCCGACCTCCGGAACGATCGCCGCGAGGCCGAAGGCCTCCTCCCCCGCGTCGTAGCACCGCACGGCACCGACCACCCGCTGCCGAGGCGGTGGCGGGGTTCCGGGCTCGAACCGAAGCACGTGGAGCAGCTCGTCGACGTCGACGTGCTTCGGGGTGAGGCCCCCGCGGAGCACGTTGTCGGATGCGGCCATGACCTCGATCCCCGCGCCGAGGAGGTAGGCGTGGAGGTTGCCCGCCGGCAGGTGCACGGCCTGGCCGGGCACCAGGTGGACAAGCTCGAGCAGGAGGGGTGCCACGGCGGTCGGGTCCCCGGGATAGCGGGCGGCGAGGTCGGCCACCCACGCCCACGGGTCGGTCGGATCGGGCGCTCGGCCGGCCGAGGCTGCCGCCGCCGCCTTCGCCACGCCGTCGCGAAGCGGCGGTGGTGCTTGCAGGAGCCACGACATCGCGTCTCGCAGGGGATCGTCGCTCACCCGCAGCAGCGCGAGCATCGGCGCGACCGGATCACCGAGCGGCTGCAGGAGGTCCGCGACCTCGCCGGGCTCGCGGAAGCCGCAGAGCGCGAAGGTCTCGGCGAGCGCGACCAGGACCTCGGGCTTCGCGCTGCGATCCCGATAGGTGCGATCGGGCGCGTCGGGCGCGACGCCGCGCGTCTCCTCCCGGGCGAAGCCGACCGACGCTTGCTGGGCTGACGGGTGGGCCTGCAGCGACAGCGGTTCGCCGATCGCGAGGACCTTCAGCAGGAAGGGCAGCGCCGCCCCCGGCTCCGCTCGATCGGTGCCGAGCCAACGCATCGGGTCGAGCGACACCACCTCAGCGAGCGATCGACCGGCGAGCGGGCCCGCCGCGACCACCGAGGTGGCCCGTGGATGGGTGCCGACCCACAGCTCTGCCTCGGGCTCCCCGGAGGGAGGAGTGCCGAGCAGCCGCGACAACCCGTCGCGGAGGCCCCACGCGTAGTGCTGGACCGGGTTGTCGAGGAGGAGCATTCGCTGCTGATCCTATGGAACGGGGCGGCGTGGCCGAGCGACCTGCTCAGCCTCCTCGGACTCGGGCGACGTCGGTCAGGATGCGGGAGCGGAAGCGCTCGAGCTGATCGGCGACCGGCACCGGGCCAGCGCCGCCTCGCGTGGTGCGGCGCGTGACCGACACCCCGGGCTCGAGGATGGCTGCTCCCTCGGGGCCGAGGCGCTCGTCAGCAGCGACGAGCGCGGCCATCGGGGCCTCCCCCGCCAGGGCCCGCCGCACGATCTCCCCCACGATCGCGTGCGCCTCGCGGAAGGGCGTCCCTCGCTCGACCAGCAGCTCCGCGAGGTCGGTGGCCGCCGCGTAGGGCGAGTCGGCCGCAGCCGCCATCGCCTCGGTGCGGAACGTGGCCGTCGCGAGCAGGCCACCGATGGCCGCGAGCGCGAGCACCACCTGGTCGAGCGCGTCGAACAGGGGCTCCTTGTCCTCTTGGAGGTCGCGGTTGTAGGTGAGCGGCAGCCCCTTCAACGTGGCGAGCACGCCCGTGAGGTGCCCGATGAGCCGGCCGCTGCGGCCCCGCGCCAGCTCGGCGATGTCGGGGTTCTTCTTCTGCGGCATCATCGAGCTACCGGTGCTGTAGGCGTCGTCGAGGCCGAGGAAGCCGAACTCGTCCGAGGCCCACAGGCACACCTCCTCGCCGATCCGCGAGAGGTGAACGCCGAGCAGCGACAGCGCGAACAGGGACTCGGCGACGAAGTCGCGATCGCTCACCGCGTCGAGCGAGTTGTCGAAGGTCTCGGCGAACCCGAGGTCGAGCCCCGTGCCCACCGGGTCCAGCGGAAGCGACGAGCCCGCCAGCGCGCCCGCGCCGAGCGGCGAGACGTCGGTGCGACGGCGGGCGTCGAGGAGGCGGTCCACGTCGCGTGCCAGCGCCCACCCGTGCGCCAACAGGTGGTGGCGCAAGAGGATCGGCTGCGCTCGCTGGAGGTGCGTGTACCCGGGGAGGTAGGCGTCGCCCGCCTCGTCGGCCCGGGCGAGCAGGACCTCCTGGAGGGCGAGGACGCCTTCGGCGACCTCGAGCAGCGCCCGCTTCGCGTAGAGGCGCAGGTCGGTGGCCACCTGATCGTTGCGGCTGCGACCGGTGTGGAGCTTGCCGCCCGCCACCCCCGCGAGCTCGGTGACCCGCCGCTCGACCGCGGTGTGGATGTCCTCGTCAGCTGGCCCGAAGGCGAACGAGCCCGCGGCGAGCTCCTCCTCGACCTGGTCGAGGGCGGCCAGGATCGCCGACGCCTCGTCGCCGTCGAGCAGCCCACCTCGAACCAATCCCCGGACGTGCGCTCGCGAACCGGCGATGTCATCAGGGGCGAGGCGTTGGTCGTACGGGAGCGAGACCGTGTAGGCGAGGAGCGATTCGGCTGGTCCCGCGGCGAAGCGGCCGTGCCAAAGCGTCTTGCCGTCGCCCTCGGTCAGTTCGGTCATCTCTGCGTCCTTGGGTCGAGAACCTCGCTGCTCATGGTCGCACCACGACCACCAACGAGGAGGTTTGGGGGTGGGGCGGCGTCAGTTCGACGGGCGCTTGGACGCTTGCCGAGACGACCACGTCTCGATGCCGAGGCCCCACAGTCGCACGAACCCGGCGGAGTCCTCGTGGCGGAAGGTGTCGGCCGCGTCGTAGGTGGCGAGCTCGTAGTCGTACAGCGAGTGCTCCGAACGCCGACCGTCGACCGTGCACGACCCGGGGGCGAGCCGCAGCCGCACCTCCCCGGTCACGAACTCCTGGCTCTTGTCGACGAAGGCGTCGAACGACTCCTTCAGCGGGCTGAACCACAGCCCGTCGTAGATGAGCTCGGCGTAGCGAGGCTCGATGCGGGCCTTCTCCCGGTCGAGGTCGCGCTCGAGGCAGATCGACTCGAGGTCCTTGTGAGCGAGGATGAGCGCGAGCGCCGCCGGGCACTCGTAGGTCTCACGGCTCTTGATCCCGACGCGCCGGTTCTCGACCATGTCGATGCGGCCCCACCCGTAGGAGCCGACGACCGCGTTGAGGCGCTCGATGATCTCGAGCATCTCGAGGCGCTCGCCGTCGATCGACACGGGTGCGCCCTGCTCGAAGCCGATGACGATGTCGCGCGGCTCGGTCTCGGTGGGCTTCGTGAGGAGCCACACGCCGGGAGGCGGTACGGCCCACGGGTCCTCCATCTCGCCGCACTCGATGGCTCGGCCCCAGAGGTTGTCGTCGATGGAGTACACCTTCTCCTTCGTCGCCTGGATCGGGATCTGGTGGTCGTAGGCGTAGAGGATCGAGTCCTCACGGGTCATGCCCCAACCCCGCACCGGCGCGAGCACCTCGAGGTCGGGGGCCAGCGCCCGGGTCGACACCTCGAACCGGACCTGGTCGTTGCCCTTGCCGGTGCAGCCGTGGGCGACGGCCTGCGCGCCGTGGTAGCGAGCCGTCTCCACCAGGTGCTTCACGATGACCGGGCGGCTCAGCGCCGACACCAGGGGGTAGCGCCCCTCGTACATCGCGTTGGCCTTGAGCGCCGGTGCCACGAAGTCCTCGGCGAACTCCTTGCGAGCGTCGACGACGATGGCCTCGAGGGCCCCGGCCGCCTTGGCCCGCTCCTTCACGACATCCCAGTCGTCGCTTGCCTGACCGACGTCGACCGCGAGGCAGATGACCTCGACGCCCCAGTTCTCGATCATCCAGCGGACCGCCACCGAGGTGTCGAGTCCACCGCTGTAGGCCAGCACCACGCGCTTCGCCACGTTCGTCCCTGCTTCCTTGCTTCGTTCGGTTCTCTTGGGAGGGTCAGGCCCGTGCGCAGAGCTTGCGTCGGATCACGACAAGCCCGCCAACTCGCGGAACGCGCCCGCGAGCGCACGGCCGGTGGTGGCCTCCGAGGCCACCACGATGATGGTGTCGTCGCCGGCCACAGTGCCGACGACATCGGCGCGGCTGGCTCGATCGAGCGCCGCCGCGACCAGGTTGGCGGTGCCCGGTGGGGTTCGCAGCACGACGAGGTTCGCCGAGTGGGCCACCTCGACGACGAACTCGGCGAACGCTCGGCGCAGCAGGTCCTCCGGCGCGCGCTGGTCCTTGGGGAGCTCGGGCACCGCGTAGAGCGTGTCGCCGCCGCCCGTGCGCACCTTGACGGCACCGATCTCGTCGAGGTCGCGGCTCACGGTGGCCTGGGTGGCGGCGACGCCCTCCTTCGCGAGGAGCGCCACCAGCTGCTCCTGGCTCGTGACCGCGTGGGTGCTGAGGAGCTTCGCCACGACGTGCTGGCGCTGGGTCTTGGCGAGGCGGACGGGTGCCGCCTGCGTCCGGGTGCTCATCGGGCGGCCTCCGACGCGATCACGAGCCACTCGAGGGCACCGCGCGCGGCGGGGAGCCGGTTCGCGGCTTCGGGCCAGACCCGGCTCTGGGGGCCGTCGAGCACCTCGTCGGTGACCTCCTCGCCCCGGTGCGCGGGCAGGCAGTGGAGGAAGACGGCGCCGGGCGCCGCCTCGGCCATGAGCGCCCCGTCGACGCGGTACGGCTGGAACACCGGGCGCCGCTCGGCGGCCTCGGCCTCCTGACCCATCGAGTACCACGCGTCGGTGACCACCACGTCCGCGCCCGCGACCTGCGCCGCGGGGTCGTCGCTGGCCCGCACCTCGGGGCACCCGGCGGCCTCGAAGCGCGCCAGCTCGCTCCCCGGGGGGTCGTAGCCGTCAGGACAGGCGAAGCGCACCGACACGCCCGACATGGCGCACGCGAGGGCGAGCGACCGCGCCACGTTCGAGTAGTCACCGACCCAGGTGACGGTGCGACCGGTGAGGTCCGGGCCGAACTCGGCACGGATCGTGAGCAGGTCGGCGATCGCCTGCAAGGGGTGGCTCAGGTCCGAGAGCAGGTTGACCACGGGGATCTCCACCGCGCCGGCCATGCGCTCGAGCACCGAGTGGTCGAACACCCTGGCCGCGATGACCGAGTGGTAGCAGGCGAGCGTGCGGGCGACGTCCTCCGCGGACTCACGACCGTCGATGTCGACCTCGTCGGGCTTGAGGTAGATCGGGTGCCCACCGAGCTCCACGACCGCCATCTCGGTGGAGTTGCGAGTCCGGTTGGAGGGCTTCTCGAAGATGAGCGCCGCGCCGCGCCCGTCGAGCACCTGCACGGGGTGCGCAGACGTGCAACGGGCGAGGACGTGCTGGAGCTCGTCTGCGCTCAGGTCGTCGATCTCGAGCAGGTGGCGCGTCACGGCTGGCTCCCGCCCTCGACGGTGGACGAGTGGTCGTGGAGCACGCCGGCGAGGATCGCGACGGCGCCGTCGACCTCGTCGGCGGTGAGGATCAGGGGCGGAGCGAGGCGCAGCGCGCTCGGGGTGACCGCGTTCACGATCAGCCCGTGCTGCAGCGCCGCGGCCGCGACCTCGCGGGCATCGAGCCCCGCCACGAGCTCGACCGCGAGGAGCGCCCCGAGGCCACGGACCTCGGCCACCTCGGGCAGCGGTGCCAGCGCGTCGCGCAGCAACTCCCCCACCTCGTTGGCCCTCGCTGGCGCGTCGATCTCCTCCATGGTCGCGAGCACGGCTCGCGCGGCTGCCGCCGCGAGCGGCTGGCCGCCATAGGTGGTGGCGTGGTCGCCGGGCTCGAACGCCCTCGCGACCTCCGCCTTCGCCCAGCAGGCACCGATGGGCACGCCGTTGCCGAGCGCCTTTGCCATCGTGACGACGTCGGGCTC
>JBDIAX010000084.1:0-9307 GCA_039812605.1 Acidimicrobiia bacterium
GCTGCGGCTCCACCAGCTCCCGCGGCCCCTCCGTGGGGTGCTCCGGCGACCACGCCGGCGGCGCCACCCCCGGGGGCACCCACGTTCGGCGCTCCCGCGGCCGCGCCGGGAGCCGACCCGTCGTGGGCCGGTCAAGCGGCCCCCCCCACCACGTGGGGTCCGCCCACCACCGCTGTGGCCGCCGCGGCGCCGGCACCCGCGGGCGGGTCGCGCTCGGTGCTCGGCGGCATCGTGTCCATCGTCGGCGGCATCTTGACCCTCGTCGGCGTGTTCTCGGGGTGGGTCACCCTCGGGCCGTCGGGCAACACCGTCACCGATTCGGGCTGGTCGCTCGCCAGCGGCGACGGGTACCTGAAGTCGTCGAACCCCTACCTCCTGGTAGCGCTGGGCGCGGTGGCCGTCGTGGTCGGCGTGCTGCTGCTCCTGGGCGTGGCCCGACCGGTCGCACGCATCGCCGCCATCGCCGTGGGCATCGGCATCATCGCGGCGGTCGCCGTCAACTGGATGTCGATCTCGTCGTTCGTCGAGGACAACTTCCAGTCGGACTTCCAGGCCAAGACCGCCATCGGGTTCTACCTCGCCATCGCCGGAGGCATCGTGACCGCGGTCGGCGCGCTGCTTCCCGCGAAGAAGTGACCGACCTCGCGCTCGAGGGCGTCGGCGCCCTCGTCACCGGCGGCGGCAGCGGCATCGGCCTCGGCATCGCGTCACGCCTCGCTGCCGATGGCGCCACCGTCACCATCTGCGGACGCAACCAGGCTCGGCTCGACGACGCCATCGCCGCCATCGGCTCGATCGACGGGCCCGGCGAGCTCCACGGCGTGGCGGCCGACGTGACCGACGAGGCCTCGGTGGCCGCGGCGGTGGAAGCCGCCGAGCAGCGTGCCGGCGGTCCGCTGGGCGCGGTGGTGGCCAACGCTGGCGGGAGCACCTCCATCGGGCCCGTCACCCAGCTCGACGGCGCGGCGTGGGCCGACACGCTCTCGCTCAACCTCACCGGCACGATGCTCACCCTCAAGCACGGGGCGGCCTCGCTGGTCCGAGGTGGGGGCGGCTCGTTCGTGGCGATCTCCTCCACCGCCGGCTCGCTCGTCCACCCCTGGTTCGGCGCCTACGGGCCGTCGAAGGCGGGCATCGATCAGCTCTGCCGGCAGGCCGCCGACGAGCTGGGCGCGAGCCGCGTGCGGGTCAACTCGGTGTGCCCCGGACTGATCGACACCGACCTGGTGGAGTTCATCACCTCCGGCGGCCCCGTCCTCGACTCGTACCGCGAGAACACGCCGATCGACCGGGTCGGCACGCCAGCCGACATCGCCGCGCTCGTCCGGTTCCTCGTCGGCCCCGAATCCACCTGGTTGACCGGTCAGGTGATCTCGGTCGACGGCGGGCAGGGCCTCCGTCGCGGACCGTCGCTCGCCAGCGTCCTCGAGCCGCTCTTCGGAGAGGACGGCCTGCGGGGCCTGATCGACGCCCCGAGCGCCGACGGGCGGTGACCCGAATCGTCCGGATCGCCGCGGCGATCGCCCTGGGCGTCGCCCTCGCTGCGGTCCCGCGTCCGCCGATCGCCTCCGCCACGCCGGCGTCCACCCCGGCCGAGGTCCCGTGCTCGCAGGCAGCGGTGCGCACCGTGATCTCCGCCGACGCGGTGCTCGACCCCACCTGCACCTACACCGCGGGGTTCGAGGTGGTCTCGTCGCACACGACCCTCGACTGCCGCGGCGCCGCGGTCGCGGGTCCTGCTGGGCTCGGCGGCGCCGGCATCCTCGTGCGCACCCCGACCGACGTCGAGCTCACGGATGTCACCGTCACCGGCTGCGACGTCAGCGGCTTCACGAACGCCATCAAGGTGACCCGTGACGGCTTCCGAGACCTCGCCGACGACCACGAGTTCGAGCACCCCACCTCCGACATCCGGCTCGTCGCCAACCACGTCCACGACACCGGGGGCGTCGGCATCTACGTCGACGGATACGTCAGCGGGGTCACCATCGCCGACAGCACCGTCGAGGCCACCGGCAGCTCGGGCATCTACCTCGAGACCGGTTCGAAGGGGTCGACGGTGGAGGGCAACCAGATCGTCGACAACGGCTTCCGTGAGAACGGGCCAGGCGGGCAGACGTTCGACCTGGCCGGCACCACGGTGTGGTTCTGGGGCGTGGGCCGCGAAGGCGTCTCGGTCGACGGCTCGTACGAGAACACCATCCGGGCCAACACGTTCCGGGGGAACTCCGCAGGAGGCGTGTTCCTCTACAAGAACTGCGGCGAGTACCCGGACCGCAACCCGGGCCGCTGGTTCGAGCGACGCGACCACGCCGACCGGAACCTGATCGAGGCGAACACGTTCGAAGGCGGTCGCAACGGCGTGTGGGTCGGGTCCCGCATGGGCGAGAACACCCTGCCGATGGAGTGCTCCGATCCGGCCTACGTCGAGCGGCCCGCGCTGCGGGTGGTCCGGGACTTCGCCGCCGACAACGTCATCCGATCGAACGCGTTCCACGACGTCACCTACGGCGTGCGGGTCGAAGACGACGGGACCGTGGTCGAGGGCAACGTGTTCACGGCGTCGAGCCCGGACCACCACGCGGTCATCGTCGGCACCCCGTACCGCACGGAGGTGCTGCACGAGCCCGTCGCCGACACCGTCCTGCGCGACAACCGCGCCGATATCATCGGCAACGACAGCCCCTATCGCTGGGTCCATGGCCAACGGTCGACCACCGTGGAGGGCAACCTGGCCCTCGGGACGCCGACCGGGATCTGCGAGGGCGCGCCGGTGCCCCGCCAGCCGTTCGTCATGGTGATCGCCATCGCCCCCGCGCTCGCCGACGGCTCGAAGCCGCCCACGCCCGACCTCACGGTCGAGGAGCTCGGCGCCTTGCCATCGTGCTGGGCGGACGCCACGACGACGACGATGGCCACGACCACCTCGCCGGAGGCCTCGGTGCCGCTTCCCGCCAGTCCGCGAGCGGCCACCGCCGTGCCCGGGGCTCCCTCGTACACCGGCTGATGGCCGAGCTCGCACCCTGGACGCGCCACCTCCCCACGGGCACCGATCCGAGCTCGCTCGACCTGCTCGGCGAGGTGTCGCTCCCTAGGGCGTGGTCGAGCCGTTGGGCGGCCGCTCCCGACGCGCCCGCGGTGCGCGACGACAGCACCCGCTGGGTCACCAGCGCCGAGCTGGAGGCGCGGTCGCGCTCGGCGGCCGGGCGCCTGGCTGGCGCTGGCGTGGGGGCGGGTGATCGGGTCCTCGTCTCCGCGGCCAGCTCCGTCGACCTCGTGGTGGCGCACGTCGGCGCCCTCCGCCTCGGTGCCGTGGTCGTGCCAGCCAACACCGCCTCCCTGCCCCGCGAGCTCGCCCACGTCGTCCACGATGCTCGCCCGGTCGTGGCCGTGGTCGACCGGCCCGATGCAGCCCGCACGATCGGCGAGCTCGACCCGTCGATCGTGGTCACGGCTCCCGCGCTCCCCCTCGACGATCCGCCGCCGTCCGCGGCGCCTGCGCTCGACGTCGCGTCGAGCACCGATCCGGCGCTGCTCGCCTACACCTCGGGCACCACCGGCACGCCGAAGGGCGCGCTGCTCTCCCACGGCAACCTGCTGGCGTCGGCCGAGGCGCTGCGCCTCGCCTGGCGATGGGCCCCCGATGATCGGCTGGTGCTGCCGCTGCCGCTCTTCCACCTCCACGGCCTCGGGGTCGGCCTGCACGGCACCCTCCTGGCCGGCGCCAGCGTCGTGATCCAGGACGGGTTCGAGCCCGTGCGCGTGCTCGACGCGGTGGCCGAGCACCGAGCGACCCTCTTCTTCGGGGTGCCCACCCTGTGGTCGCGCCTCGCCGCCTGCACACGGGTGGGCGAGCTGCGCCGGTTGCGCCTCGGCGTCTCTGGGAGCGCGCCGCTCGATGCGGCGATGCACGCGACGATCGTCGAGCTCACCGGCCAGCACCTGATCGAGCGGTACGGGATGACCGAGACCGTGATGCTCGTGTCGAACCCCTACGACGGCGAGCGGCGGGCCGGCACCGTCGGGATCCCGCTGCCGCAGGTCGACGTGCGCCTCGCCGAGGAGACCGACGAGATCCTCGTCCGTGGGCCGAACGTGCTCCGCGGGTACTGGGAGCGCCCCGAAGCCGACCTCGAGAGCTTCGTGGACGGGTGGTTCGCCACCGGCGACGTCGGCGAGGTCGACGACGCCGGCTACCTGAGGATCGTGGGCCGATGCAAGGACCTCATCATCACCGGCGGGTACAACGTCTACCCCCGTGAGGTCGAGGACGTGCTGCGCACCCACCCCGCGGTGGGGGACGTCGCGGTGGTGGGCGTGCCCGACCCGGACTGGGGCGAGGCGGTGGTCGCGGTGATCGAGGGAGACCCCGGAGAAGAGGCGTCGATCGCCGCGCTCGCCCGAGCGCAGCTCGCGCCGTACAAGCGCCCGAAGCGCATCGAGTTCCTCACCGCCCTCCCGCGCAACGCCCTCGGCAAGGTGGTGAAGCCCGCCGTCCGGGACCTTCTCGGCTGACGCATCGGGCCGCGGCACGATCGAGCGGGGTACCGTGCCCGCATGGACGCTCCTGTGCTGCTCTGCGCCGACGGATCCCACCTCTCGACCGAGGCCCTCAAGGCCGGGCTCGCCCTCGTCGATCCCACGCTGGCGCGCCAGGTGGTCACCGTGTCGCTCGAGCCCGACCCGACCCTGCTCACCGGCACCGGCATGGCCGGGGGCGTGCTCTCCCCCGAGGCGTTCCAGGAGGCGGTGAACGAGGCCGACGTCGAGGCCCGCGGCGTCGCGGTCGAGGTGGCCGGGATCCTCGGGGTGAGCACCGACGACATCGTCGTGCTCCGCGGCGACCCAGCGGCCGCGCTCGTGCACCATGCCGCTGAGGTCGGTGCCAGCGCGATCGTCATCGGCACACGCGGCCGAGGCGGCATCAAGCGAGCGGTGCTCGGGTCGGTGTCCGACCACGTGATCCGCCACGCCCCGTGCCCGGTCATCGTCACCACCGCGCACGGCGCCGAGCACGAGCCGGGCTGACGCACCCGGTGGCCGGCCACGCGGTGGTCATCGCCGGAGGCGGGCCCACCGGCCTCATGCTGGCAGCTGAGCTGCACCTCGCCGACGTCGACGTGGCCGTCGTGGAGCGCAGGGTCGACCAGGAGGTCGACGGCTCCCGAGCCGGAGGGCTGCATTCGAGGACCATCGAGGTGCTCGACCAACGGGGCATCGCGGCGCGCTTCCTCGATGCCGGCCAGGTCATGCAGGTCAACGCCTACGCCGGCGTGCCCCTCGACATCAGCGACTTCCCGAGCCGCCACCCGTACGGCCTGGCGCTGTGGCAGCGAGAGTTCGAGCGGATCCTCGCCGAGTGGGTCGAAGGCGAGCTCGGGGTGCGCATCGAGCGCGGCGTCGAGGTCACCTCGGTCCACCAGGACGACGACGGCGTGGACGTCGGCCTCTCGGACGGACGAACGCTGCGGGCCGCCTACCTCGTGGGCTGCGACGGCGGCCGCAGCACGGTGCGCAAGGAGGCGGGGATCGACTTCCCCGGCGTCGACGCGTCCACGAGCTGGATGATCGCCGAGGTGGAGATGGACGGCGATCCCGAGCTGGGGTTCCGTCGAGACCACCTCGGCCAGCACGCGATCGGCCGCCGGCAGCCCGACGAGCCGATCCGCCTGGTGCTCACCGAGGCCGAGGTCGACCACGACCACCCACCCATCTTCGACGAGCTGCGGTCGGCGCTCGTCGGCGTCTACGGCACCGACTTCGGGTTGCGCAGCGCCGCGTGGATCTCGAGGTTCACCGACGCCGTCCGCCAAGCCGCCAGCTACCGCGAGGGTCGGATCCTCCTCGCCGGCGACGCCGCCCACGTGCACCCCCCGCAAGGCGGCCAGGGCCTGGGCACCGGCGTGCAGGACGCGGTCAACCTCGGGTGGAAGCTGGCCCAGGTGGTGCAGGGTCGCTCCCCCGTCGAGCTCCTCGACACCTACCACGCCGAGCGCCACCCGGTGGCCGAGCGGGTGCTCCACCACACGATGGTCCAGGTGGCGGTGAGCAAGCCCGATGCGCGCCACGATGCCCTGCGCACGACGATGGGCGAGCTCCTCGCGATGGACGAGGCGCGGGTGCGCTTCGGGGCGATCATGTCCGGCCTCGACATCCGCTACGAGCCGGAGGCGGGAAGCGAGTCGCACCCCCTCGTCGGCCGCCGCATGCCCGACCTCGACCTCACGACGGCCGATGGAGCGACTCGGGTCTTCGAGCTGCTCCGCACCGCCCGACCCCTGCTGCTGGCGTTCGATGGGGACGCGTCGATCGACCTCGACGAGTGGGACGGGCACATCCGGCTCGTGCGTGCGTCCACCGATGGACCGTGGTCGCTGCCGGTGATCGGCCAGGTGGCGCCCCCGCCCGCGGCGCTCGTGCGCCCCGACGGGCACGTGGCCTGGGTGGGCGAGCTCCACGACCCCTCGCTGGTCGACGCGCTCGTCCGCTGGTTCGGGCCCCCGACCTGATCCCCTCGCACTCGGGCGAACGGCGTCACGTCCTGGCGGGCGAGGATGCGAAGACCACGAGCCGAGGATCGCGTACCGTCCAGCGCGTGCCTGCGCAGATCCTCATCGTCGAGGACGACGGCCTGATCGCGTCGAGCCTGGCGCGGGCGCTCGAGGCAGCCGGCCACTCGGTCACCGTCGCGACCAGCGTCGCCGAGGCGATGCCAGCGCTCGAGACCGCCGACCTCGTGCTGTGCGACCTCGGCCTGCCCGACGGCGACGGCCTCGACCTCATCGCTCGCTTCAGCGACGACCACCCCACGATCCCCCTGATCGCCCTCACCGCTCGGGCCGAGGAGGCCGACGTCGTGGCGGGGCTGGCATCGGGTGCGGTGGACTACGTCACCAAGCCGTTCCGCCTCGCCGAGCTCCAAGCTCGCATCGCCGCCCACTTGCGCCAGGCGTCGGCCGCGAGCGAGCGGGGCCCGATCACCGGGGTGGTCGAGGTGCGCGACCTGACGATCGACGTTCCCGCCCGTCGGGTGTCGGTCGCCGGTCGACCGGTGGAGCTTCGACCCCGGGAGTTCGACCTGCTCGCCCGGCTGGCCGCGGAGCCCGGCAACGTGGTGCGGCGCGAGGACATCATGCGCGAGGTGTGGGACGAGCACTGGTGGGGTTCGACCAAGACGCTCGACGTGCACCTCAACTCGCTGCGCCGCAAGCTCGGCGAGGAGCCCGGATCTCCCAGCAGGATCACCGCGATCCGCGGCGTCGGCTACCGGCTCGAGACCTCCTGACGTGCGCCGGCGACTCCTCCTCGGTGCGCTCCTCCTGACCGTGGGCACCATCGCCGCGCTCTTCGTGCCCGCGGCGATCGCCTTGTCGCACGCCGAGCGCGAGGCGCAGGTCGTCGAGCTCCAGCAGGAGGCGATGGACGTGACCGCCCGCATCGATCCGGCCTCGACCCGACCACCCCTCGACCCCGCGACCGACCACACCGGCGAAGACAGCGACGACGCCGGCGACCAAGGCCACGACTACGCCCGCTACGGCGCAGACGGCCGACGCATCTCGGGGGTTGGACCGATCGAAGCCGATGCGCCGGTGCTCGCAGCCATCGCCGGGCGCTCCACCACGGCCGAGATCGGCGACGAGCGCATCGTCGCGGTCCCGCTGGCAGACGGCGGCGCCGTGCGGGCGGCGGAGCCGGTCGGCGAGGCCGACGCGCGCACGCGTGCCGCGGTGCTGCGGCTGGCGGCGATCGCCGGACTGATCCTCGTGGCCGGCGCGGTCGCCTCCTGGGTGCTGGCACGTCGGCTCACGGGCCCGCTCCGCGAGCTCGGCACGTCCGCATCGCGGCTCGGAGGAGGGGACTTCACGGCCACGGCGCCCACCGCCGGCATCGTCGAGATCGACGAGGTGGCCACCGCGCTCAACGCCAGCGCTGCTCGGATCGGCCGGCTCGTGGAGCGCGAGCAGCGGCTCACGGCAGACCTCTCCCACCAGCTGCGCACCCCCATCGCCGGGCTGCGGATCGCGCTCGAGACCGAGGTCGCGTCGCCTCGCGACGACCGCACCGAGATCCTCGACGAGGCGCTGGGTGCCGTGGACCGGCTCGAAGCCACGGTGGCCGCGCTCACCCACCTCGCCCGCGATGTGCCGGCGAGCGATCCGTTCGCCATCGACGACCTGCTCGCCGAGGTCGGGGCACGCTGGAGCGCTCCCCTGCGCGAAGCCGGCCGGACGCTGCACCTGCCGCCCGCTTCAGGAGCCACCTCGCGCACCCGTCGAGCCGCCATCGACACCATCGTGGACGTCCTCGTCGACAACGCCCGAACCCACGGCCGGGGCGACGTCGTGGTCGGCCTCGACCTCGCGGGGCCGATGCTGTGCATCACGGTCGCCGACGAGGGTCGGTGCACGCTGTCGAGCGAGCAAGCGTTCGAGCGGCACACCTCGGGCAGCGGCAGCAGCGGCATCGGCCTCCACCTCGCCCGGACGCTGGCCGAGGCCGAAGGCGCCCGGCTGCGCCTCGCATCCCACGTTCCCACCACCTTCGAGCTGCAGCTCCCGACGTCGTGAAAACCAGCAGATCCCCTGCCTGAGCAGGGGATCTGATCTGGAGCGGACGACCGGATTCGAACCGGCGACCCTCACCTTGGCAAGGTGATGCTCTACCAACTGAGCCACGTCCGCGTGGGGTGTTCACCATAGCGCGGTGCCACCCGAGGGTCGAAACCCCTCAGCTCGCCGTGCCCGTCCGATACCGGATGCGCTGCGCCATGTCGACGGCGAGCGGACGGTCCGCGATCTGCTCGATGGCCAGCTGTCGGCCACCGCCCACGAGGGTCAGGCTCGCGGTGCGATCGTCCTGCCAACCCTGCACCTGCAGCGATGCATCGAGCACGAACCGCTCGACCTGCGGGCTCCACTCTCGGTCGTCCACCAGCAGGAGCTGGCGGTCGGTGAGCACCAAGACGGCGCCGTTGCCACCCAGGCGCCCGGCGACCAACGTCTCCACCACCTCGCCCTCGTCGAGCAGCGCAGCAGCGATGAGCGTGGCGACCCGGGTCGACTTCCGGGCGGAGTTGCTCAGTCGACCCACGGCGATCCCGATGCCGGTGGGGTCGGGTGGACCAGCCGGCATCGCCGGAGGAGGGGCGTACCCCGGCGTCTGGCCGTAGGCGGGGGGAGCCGGCGGCGCGCCGGGTGCCCACGCGGGAGCCGCCGGAGCCTGGGGCGCGGACGCGACGGGGGGCGGTGGCGCGGGGGCTCCCCAGCCGGGCGGTGCCGGCGGCGCGGGAGCGGCCGGAGCCGAA
>JBDIAX010000085.1:0-9262 GCA_039812605.1 Acidimicrobiia bacterium
TGGTCGCGGCGCTTGTAGATGACCTTGCGCTGCTCGTTCATCACCTCGTCGTACTTGAGCACGTTCTTGCGGATCTCCGCGTTGCGCTGCTCGACGGTGTTCTGCGCCCGCTCGATGGCCTTGGTGACCATGCGCGCCTCGATCGGCACGTCGTCGGGGAGCGCCTTGCCCATCACCCAGTTCATGGCACCGGTGGCGAACAGCCGCATGAGGTCGTCTTCGAGCGACAGGTAGAACCGGCTCTCGCCCGGGTCGCCCTGACGGCCGGCACGGCCGCGGAGCTGGTTGTCGATGCGTCGCGAGTCGTGTCGCTCGGTGCCGAGCACGTAGAGGCCACCGGCCTCGCGGACCTGCTCGCCCTCGGCGTCGGTCTCGACCTTGTACTTGGCGGTGAGCTCCTTGGCGCGCGCCTGTCCCTCCTCGCTCTCGAGGTCGACGCCCTCGGCGCGCAGGTCGCGCAGGGCGAGGCCCTCGGGGTTGCCGCCGAGGAGGATGTCGACGCCACGACCGGCCATGTTCGTGGCGACGGTGACGCTGTGCAGGCGCCCAGCCTGCGTGACGATCTCGGCTTCGCGGGTGTGCTGCTTCGCGTTGAGCACCTCGTGGGGCACGCCCCGCTTGTCGAGCATGCGGCTGAGCTTCTCGGACTTGGCGACCGAGATGGTGCCCACCAGCACGGGCTGGCCGGTCTCGTAGCGCTCGGCGATGTCGTCGACCACCGCGCCGAACTTGATGTCCTCGGACTTGTAGATGAGGTCGGCCTGGTCGGCGCGCAGCAGCGGCCGGTGCGTCGGGATCGGCACCACCTGGAGGTTGTAGGTGCTCGCGAACTCAGCCGCCTCGGTGACCGCGGTGCCGGTCATGCCAGCGAGCTTGTCGTACATGCGGAAGTAGTTCTGGAGGGTGATCGTGGCGAGGGTCTGGTTCTCCTCCTTGATCTTCACCCCCTCCTTGGCCTCGACCGCCTGGTGGAGGCCCTCCGACCAGCGCCGGCCCTCGAGGATGCGACCGGTGAACTCGTCGACGATCTTCACCTCGTTGTGCTGGACGATGTAGTCCTTGTCCTTCTTGTAGAGCTCCTTCGCCTTGAGGGCGGCCTGGAACTGGTGCACGAGGTTCTGCTGGACGGCGTCATAGAGGTTCTCGAGCCCGAGCGCGGCTTCGACCTTGGCCACGCCCTCCTCGGTGGGAGCCACGATGCGCTTCTCCTCGTCGACGTCGTAGTCGACGTCGCGCTTGAGGCCACGCACGATGCTGGCGAACTTGTAGTAGAGCTTCGCGGCGTCGGCCACCCGGCCCGAGATGATGAGCGGCGTGCGGGCCTCGTCGACGAGGATCGAATCGACCTCGTCGACGATCGCGTAGACGTGGCCTCGCTGGACCTTCTGCTCGGCTCGCACGGCCATGTTGTCGCGCAGGTAGTCGAAGCCGAACTCGTTGTTGGTGCCGTAGGTGATGTCGCAGGCGTACTGGCTGCGCTTGAACTCGGCGTTGCCACCGTCGGGGAGGATGAGCCCGATGGTGAGGCCGAGCCAGCCGTGGATCTGGCCCATCCACTCGGCGTCGCGCCGAGCCAGGTAGTCGTTGACGGTGATGACGTGGAGGCCCTTGCCGGTGAGCCCGTTGAGGTACACCGGGAGGGTCGACACGAGGGTCTTGCCCTCGCCCGTCTTCATCTCCGCCACCCAGCCGTAGTGGAGGGCGGCGCCACCCATGAGCTGCACGTCGTAGTGACGCTGGCCGATGGTGCGGCTGGAGGCCTCGCGCACGGTGGCGAAGGCGTCGATCAGGATGTCGGTGAGGTCCGCGCCGTTGTCGAGCTGCTGGCGGAACTCGGCGGTCTTGGCCTGGAGCTCCGTGTCGCTGAGCTTCTGGTACTCAGGTTCACGGGCGTTGATGTCGGGGACCAGGCCTTGAAGGGCTTTGACCTTCTTGCCTTCGCCGACGCGGAGGAGCTTGTCGAGAACAGCCATGAGGGCACCGAGTGTACGCGGCCCCGGCGGCGTCTCGACAGGCGACGATCAGCGGTGGCCGGCCTGGCCCGGCCCCGTCGTCAGTCGGCTTCGTCGATGAGGCCGACGTTGCCGTCGTCGCGCCGGTAGACCACCGCGGCGCGAGACGTCTCGATGTTGGTGAAGAAGAAGAACCCGTGGCCCAGCAGCTCCATGCGCTCGACGGCCTCGTCGGAGGACATGGGGTGGATCGCGAAGCGCTTCGACTTCACGATCTGGGGCACCACCTCCTCGACCTCGACCTCTTCGACGACCAGGGCCTCTTCCTCGACGACGGCGACCGCACCGAGGGCGTCGGCCTTCTTGTGGCCCTTCGGACGACCGTGGTTGCGCCGGTTGAGCTTGGTCTTCAACTTGTGGAGCTGGTGCTCGAGCTTCTCGTAGGCCTTGTCCACCGCCTGGAACCCGTCGGGGGCCTGCACCTTGCAGCGCACGTGGTGGCCATGGCCCTCGATGGTGACCTCGCAGACCTCCTTGTCGGCGATCCGCGGGTTCTTGTGCTCCGAGAAGTGGACCTCCGCCGTGTCGAGCCCGTCGACGAACCGCCCCAACCGACCGATCTTCTCCTCGGCCATCAGCCGAAGGGCATCGGGAACCTCCGTGTGGCGAGCGCTGACGGTGACCTGCACGGGCGAGGACCTCCTGGATCGGGGGGGGTGGTGCTCGGGAGCGTACTGCCGTCACGGAGGGTGCGCCGCCGCCAGCGCCACCACGTGGTCGGCCGCGGCGGCGCGCAGGGCACGAGCCGCCGCCACGAAGGTCGCGCCCGTCGTGACGACGTCGTCCACCGTCAGGACCGAGCGACCGACGAGGTTCACCGACGCCAAGAACTGCGGCCCGTCTCGGCGCTCGAGGAGGGTCCGCCCGGTCTGCGGCGGGCCCGGAAGGCGGCGCAAGGTGGCGGTGCAGGGCACCGCGAGCTGGGCCGCCACCGCTCGGGCGAGCAGCTCGGCGTGATCGAACCCGCGCGATCGGCGCCGCAGCTCGGTCGTGGGTGCCCACGTCACCAAGTCCACCGCACCTTCGGGCACGAGCTCGGCCATGCCCTGCGCCAGCCAGCGGATCGACGCTCGCGCGTCGCGGTACTTCAGCCCCACCACGAGCGACCGCGCCGGACCCTCGTGGACGAGCAGCGCGAGGCAATCGTCGAGACCCGTCGGGACCGGGACGGGCTCAGCCCGCCGCATGTGCGCGATGCAAGCCGCGCACGGCGCGGGGCCGACGCGATCGCAGCCGGGGCATCGGGTGGCGAGGAGCATGCCCGCAACCTACGGAGGGGGTCTGACACCCAACCGGGCGGCCCACCCATCGGGGGGCACGCCCGCCCGGGCGCCGGTGCCCGCGCTCGGGTGGAATGACGGGAGCCGCACGGCGGTTGGACCTCTCCGGTCCCCTCCCCCAACGCGAAGGAGCGCGCGGTGCGCGTCGATGTCTGGTCCGATGTGACGTGTCCGTGGTGCTTCGTCGGCCTCGCGAACCTCGGCGACGCGCTCCAGCGCTTCGACCACGAGGACGACGTCGACGTCGTGCTCCACTCGTTCCAGCTCGACCCCGGCGCCCCTCGCCGCGACGACGAGCCGCTCGACCAGCGCCTCGCCCGCAAGTACGGCACCACCGTCGGCGAGGTCCGGGCTCGCCAGGCGCAGATCGTGGCGCTCGGCACGGAGCGCGGCATCGACTTCCGCTTCGACCAGGCCATCGGCGGCAACACGTTCGATGCCCACCGCCTGCTGCACCTCGCGCGCCTTCGCGGCCGCCAGATCGAGCTGAAGCACCGGCTCGGCCGCGCCTACTTCACCGACGGCGAGCCGATCGGCGAGACCGACACCCTGCGGCGAGCCGCGCTCGACGTGGGCCTCGACGCCGACGAGGTCGAGGCGGTGCTCACCGGCGACGCGTTCGCCGATGAGGTGCGCGCCGACATCGATGCCGCTCGCCAGATCGGCATCGCCGGCGTCCCCTTCTTCGTGGTCGATGGGCGCCTCGGCGTGTCCGGGGCGCAGCCCGCCGACTCCCTCCTCGAGATCCTCGACCAGGGCTGGCTCACCCGGGAGCCCACCTCGGTCTCGGTGGTCGCCGAAGGCGACGCCTGCGGCCCCGACGGCTGCGAGATCTGACTCGGCCGCGACCCTGGCGCGTCGGTAGCGTCGCCGCCGATGTCTCGACTGTTCGCGATCCCACCCTGGGAAGAGGTCCGGCGCCGGCTGGTGCCACTCTTCGCCGGCCTGGTGATCTGCGGCGTCGCGTTCGCGTGCATCGTCCAAGCCGACCTCGGCCTCGATCCGTGGGACGTGCTGCACCAGGGCGTGTCGGACCGCACCGGGATCCCGATCGGCACGGTCAGCATCCTCGTCGGCGTGGTCGTGGTGCTGGGCTGGATCCCGTTGCGCCAGCGACTCGGCCTCGGCACGGTCGCGAACGCGATCGTCATCGGCGCCACCATGGACATCGTCCTGCCCCACCTGCCCGAGGCCGACGACCTGCGCACCCGCTGGATCCTGTTGGCGATCGGCCTGGCGATCGCCGGCCCAGGCATCGGCATGTACATCGGCGCACGGCTGGGACCCGGGCCCCGAGACGGCATCATGACCGGGCTCGCCGAGCGTGGCCCGTCGATCCGACTGGTGCGCACGGGCATCGAGCTGGTGGCGCTCGGCGTGGGGTTCCTGCTCGGTGGCACGGTCGGCATCGGCACGGTCCTGTTCGCGGTCACGGTCGGTCCGAACACCCAGTTCTGGCTGGAGCGGCTCGACCTCGGGCACCCACCGGGCTTCGAGCCGTCGGTCGACGTGGAGGTCGACCCCGACGCCACCCTCGCCGGTAGCTGACCCGCCCGAGAGAGCTGGCGACGGACAGGCCGAGGAGCAGGTTGACCCGGGGGGCGTCGGGGGATGGAGCGGGCCCACCCCGCTGAAACGCGAAGCGCCACGATGACGGAGACGATCGGACCGCACAACTACCGGACCACTACGAGGGGCTCACTCCAGAGGGGCCGAAGTAGCCGCCGGGTCAGGCCCGCAGTGCGGAGCTCACGTTCGGACCCTCGCCGGTCAGAAGAAGAACCAGAGGAAGACGAACGTAGGCAACGCTCCGACTACCGCGCCGGCCGCCCATGCTGGGCCGAACTGCGATCGCACCCACACCGCCGCTGCCACGGCGACCAGCACTGGAAGGGCGAGCGCGACCCCGAGGTAGCCGAACCACACTCCCAACTGCGTGATCACCAGCCACGACAGCACCATGGCCACAACTGCCATTCCAAGCGAAGCCACCACGGTTCCGGGCCCCCGACGTCGCTCCGTCATGAGCTCGCTCACCCCGCCCGACTCCAGTTGGCTGTTGACCCGTTCTCGACCATTCGGCGTAGGTCACGCTCCAGGTCGCAGTACTCGAATCCGGCTCCCTTGTACAAGATCGCAAGCATCTGCCCAATGAAGTTGTTGTACAGATCAGCCTCGTGGTCCGGGTCCGAAGGATCTGCCCCGGCTTCGTGGCGATCCAAGAACTCGCTGGCAGTCCCGTAGCCGAAATCCCGGGTCATCCGGCTCGACCAGAGAACATGCCCCAGAGCATTCCGGCGACCCAGATCAGCCTTCGATGGATCACCGCCGGGCGACGGATAGGCGTCGTAAGCCTCGCCTCCTGCCCAGTCAGCGCGATCATCCACCCGCGAGCACAAGCGCCAGCGACTCGGCCACCGGCACCACGACCACTCTGTGCTGTTCGCGCCACCCTTGTACCCGTCGTACCGCTCGCGACCCGAGTTGTCGCTCGGCGCCGGGTCTGTCCGATTCTTTGTGTAAGCGGGCGTGGGCATTGCTCGTAGCCGGGGGCTAGCCGTCCTGCTCGTCGGCGTCCGACATGCCAGGGAGGGCGCCGTTGCCGGGGAGCTCCCCCGCGAGGATCCGGTCGAAGCGATCGGAGATCAAGCCGTTCCAGTGCGGGTGGGTGAGGATGTAGAAGCGCCCGCCCACCACGGCGTCGCGCACCATCGCGCCCACCTCGAGCGGGTTGAGGCCCTCGGCGATGAGCCCACCGATGTGGGCCATCATGAGCTGCTGCTCCTCGGTGGGCTGGCGGGCGGCGGCACCCTCGGCCAGGGGCCGGTTGCGTCCGGACTCGTGGATCCGGGTCTGCACCCACCCCGGGCACAGCACCGACACCCCCACCCCCGTCGCTCCAGCGAGCTGCAGGTCGGCCCAGAGCGTCTCCGAGAGCGTGACCACGGCGTGCTTCGACACGTTGTAGGTCCCGCCCCAGGGCATGGAGATGAGCCCGGCCACCGACGCGGTGTTGACGATGTGGCCCTCGCCCTGCTCGATCAGCAGCGGCGTGAAGGCGGTGACCCCGTTGATGACGCCGAACAGGTTCACGCCGAGGCCCCAGTCCCAGTCCGCGCGCGTCTGGGCCCACACCGGGCCGCCGCCCGCGACCCCCGCGTTGTTGCACACCACGTGCACCGAGCCGAACCGCTCGAGCGCTCGATCTCGAAGGCCCTCCACCTGCGCCAGGTCGCTCACGTCGCAGACGACCGGCTCCACCTCGACGCCTTCGCCGAGCCCGGCGATCGCAGCGTCGAGCGCAGCCTCCTCGATGTCGGCCATGACGACCTGCATGCCGTCGCCGAGGAACGTCTTGGTCATCGCCAGACCGATGCCCGAGGCGGCCCCGGTGACGACGGCGACCTTCCCGTCCAGCTCCATCTCATCCCCCTGGCTCGTGCGAGCGCCACCCCGACTCGGGCGGCGGGGGCACCCTATCCCCCGCTCTTGACCCGCGGGTCAAGAGCGGCGGTAGCGGTGGTAGCGGCGGTCAGTGGAGGGCGCCGTGGAGCTCTTCGTAGTGGTGGAGCTTGGTCATGACGATCAGCCCGGCCGCCAGCGGCCCGGCGAACAGCGCGGGCATCGCCGCGATGGCGAGCGCATCGACCCACTCCTGACCGGTGACGAGGCACACGGCCACGATCAGGGCGAACACGATGAGCGCGCCGTAGACCGAGGCACGGGCGATGATGCCGACGGCGTCGAAGGACTCGTCGGCACCAGCTTCGTTCGAGGTGGTCGGCTCGGGGGTGGGATCAGCAGACATGCATCGACCGTCGCGCCGCCGCGACCACCGCAGCAGGGCCGATCGTCCCGACCGCTCCGGGACCTCCGCCCCGAACCGCGTCAGGTGGGCGTCAGGTGGGCGTCAGGTGGGCGTCAGGTGGGCGTCAGGTGGCGTCAGGTGGCGTCAGCCGAGCTCGACCGCCGACGCCCAGGTGGCGTGGGTGCCTGAGCTGATGCGCTCGGGGAGGCGGAGGCGGCACACCGGGCCATCGGCGATGTGCCGACCGTCGAGCACCACGCACTCGCTCACGTCGTCGTCCGCGTTCGTGGTGAACGTCACGATGTACGCGTCGTCCTCCGCGGTGGAGCCGACCTTGGGCGCCACGCCGGCCTCGGAGCCGTAGGTGCCCTCGGGCAGCGCGAACCGTTCGTCGTCGCCGGTCTGGGTGTCGTGGCGCACCAGGCCGTCGAAGAGGAACCAGCCGGGCCGGCCGGTGGCCGCCCACACGTAGCGGTGCTCGCGACCGACGCGACGCGGGTCCACGATGCCGAACTCGGTGAAGTCGTCACGGAGCCGCTCCTCGGTGCAGCGACCCGTTCGGAGGTTGAAGCGCCAGCGGTGGAGGCGGGTCTCCATCCAGTCGAGCGCGAGGTAGCGGAACATCCACATGTCGTCGCCGATCTCGGGCTTGCGCGGCGATGGGCACCCCTGGTGGAAGCCTTCGAGCACGACCTCGTCACCATCCTCGTAGGCGTTGGTCCAGTGCAGGACGTAGGTGGGGTCGGCCTCGAACCAGCGGGCCTCGGCCGCGGTGCCCCGACGAGGGACCACGGCGAAGCGCGAGGGTGCGTCGTGCATCCGCACCGCGTGCACGCCCCGGTCGAGCAGCTGTTCGTCCCAGTGCATCGGCAGGTCGTTGAGCACCACGAACCGCTCGGTGATGGCGATGTCGTGGGGCAGCCGCGGGCCGGGCAGCGGGATCGGCTCGTAGCTGACCAGCGCGCCGGACCGGTCGACGACGCCCACGTGGAGGTACGGCGGCCGAGTGCCGTAGTTGAAGAAGAACAGCTCGCCGGTCGCCGGGTCGACCTTGGTGTGCGCCGACGCTCCCTCGTCGGGGAACCAGCCGTCCCACCGGGTGGGCCCGAGCGTGTCGAGCGTGTCCGGGTCGAGCCGGTACAGCTCCCCGCACTGCCAGAACGAGGTGAGGATCTGGCCGGCGTGCACCACGAGGTCGGTGCTCGAGGCGTCCTTCATGGCACCTCGGGCGGTGCGCCCGTCCGTCCGCTCGGCGTCGGCGGGGCGTTCGGCGAGCCCGGCCCACAGCGAACGGCCAGCCTCCTGCTCGGCGATGAGCCCGTCGGTGCGCACGAAGCGGTTCCGGTAGCTGGCCCGTCCACCTCCGAATCGCACGGCGTGCACCATGGCGTCGCCATCGAAGGGGTGGTACGCGGCGATCGCCTCGTGGAGGGGGTTCTCGGTGTTGCGGGCGTACAGGCCTTCGAGGTCGTCGGGCACGGCGCCCTCGATGACCTCCAGCGCGTCGACGCGCCACTCGCGGTGCTGGGGTCGCCAGGCACCCGAGCGATAGGGGTGCGAGTCGTCGTCGGGCAGCGTTCGGCGAAGCCGGTCGACCTCGATCGCGCTCACGCTCCAACCCCCTCCACCACGAACGAGCACACCGTCGCCGTCGAGCCGCCGATGTTGAGGGTGCCGGCTCGACGGGCGCCGTCGACCTGCGTCGGACCCGCGCTGGCGGTCACCTGCCTCGCGGCATCGAGGAGCATGCGGACGCCCGTCGCACCCACCGGGTGACCGCCCCCGATCAGCCCGCCGCCGGGGTTCACCGGCATGCGTCCCGACCGCTCCAGGTCGCCGCCCTCGATGGCCTTCCACGACTCGCCGGGCCCGGTGATGCCGAGGTGGTCGATGGCCAGGTACCCCGATGGCGTGAAGCAGTCGTGCACCTCGACGACATCCAGGTCGTCGACCGTGCCCAGCCCGGCGCGCCCCAGCGCGTCGGCGAACGCGTCGCGCACGTGCGGCAGGACGTGGGAGTCGTCCGCGCTGCGCTCGAGCTTGCGTGCCAGGGGGAGGCCGACCGTGCGGTGTCCCCAGCCCGCCACCCTCGCCGTCGAGGTGGTCTCGCGACGAGCGCCCACCGGCCTGCCCGGATGCGCTCGTCGCCAGCGGTCCGACAC
>JBDIAX010000086.1:0-9043 GCA_039812605.1 Acidimicrobiia bacterium
GGCGCGTCCCAACCCGGCGCTGGCGGCGCCGGCACAGGAGCGGGCGGTGCCGGCGCCGGC
The DNA here is from genome assembly GCA_039812605.1 of Acidimicrobiia bacterium. Lineage (GTDB taxonomy): Bacteria > Actinomycetota > Acidimicrobiia > Acidimicrobiales > Iamiaceae > Aquihabitans. Next base: position 61 of record JBDIAX010000086.1, read on the forward strand.
GCGGGCGCCGCGGGGGGCACCTCACCGGCAGCGGACTCCGCGGCTGGCGGCACCGCACCCTCCTCCGCGGCCGCCTGCTCCGCCTCGTCGTCTGGCGCCTGCTCGGCTTCGCCCCACACCGCATCGGCAGGGACAGGCTCCTCAGGGGCGGACTCCTCAGGGACAGGCTCCTCGGCTGCCGCCTCCACGGCCACTACCTCCTCGACCACCTCCGCAGGCGCTTCGAGGGGCGCCCCGCACGCGAGGCAGAACCGCGCGCTGTCGTCGTTCTGGGTGGCACACGTGGGACACTGCATCGTCGGCTCCTCGATGATCGCTGTGACGGAGCGTAGAAGACCCGGGCGGTCCCTACGGCCGTTCGACCGCTCGGGCCAGCAGGCGAGCGCCCTCTGGCGACAGCGCCACCCCGGCGGCAGCCGCCACGGCGGCCGGGCTCATCTTCTTGATCGTCTTCGCCACCACGTCGATCGTGCGATCGGGGCCCATCTGATCGGCGAGCTCATCGAGCTGGAGCTCGAGGAACGCCAAGCAGAGGGCGTCCTCGTGCACCTGGACCGAGCGATCTCGGCCGAGCCCGCGCTTGGCGACGATCGCCGCCACCCGCTCGGCGGCCTCCTCGTCGTAGCCAGAGGACCCGACGATGGCCGCCACCTCGGCGGCTTGGCGCTGCTGCTGGTCTCGTCGCCAGCGCAGGTACCCGGCACGCCCCGCGGGGTACGCCGTCCGTGGCGTCGCCCAACGGCGGAGGTGGTGGGCGCGCGCCGCGAGGATCTGGAGCTCGTCGGCTTCGGGGTCGAGGTGACGGACCCAGCGCTCGACCGCGTCCGCGTGCACCAGCTCCTTCGCCCGCTCGACCCCGTCGACCACGAGCCGGTTGGGGTCGCGCGCGTTGGCCGCGTCGATCGCCTCGTACGCCGCATCGAACCGGGGCTGCACGAGCCGGACCCTCAGCCGCGGGCGTCGGGTGGCCGCAGATCGACCCGCAGCGTCAAGATCCCGTCGACCAGCTCGGCCTCCGCGTCGCCGATGATGGCGAAGTCCTGGAAGTCGGTCTGCGCCTGCTCCACGAGGCGGGTGCGCTCCTCGCCTCCCACCGGGGGAAGGTTGCGCTTGCGCACCGCGGCGGCACGGTCGCGGAACCGCTGGATCATCGCGTCGAGATCGAGGGCGTCGGCCATGGGGCGATGCTAGAGCCAGCTCAGGGGACGGTGGTCCGGCCCAGCGCGGCCGCCCGCGCTCCCCGGCCCGGACGGCCCGGGCGAGCCGGGATCTCGACGCGCTCGTGCTCGCCGGTGCCCTGGGGCTCGTAGTCCTCGTCGGCGCGCTGGTGGAGGATCGCCTCGTGCTCTGCGGTGTCGGTGACCGTCGACGGCATCTGGATCTCCGAGGACGGGACATCGACCGGCATCCGAGCGGGGGCCGGAGCCGCGGGTGGAGGTGTTGGTGGCACGGCCGGCGTGGCCAGCGGCTCCGGCGCCTCCGTCGCGGGGGCCGACGCGACGGCGGACGCCCCGAGCGCGGCTTCGGTGCCCATGACCGGGACCTGGAGGTCCGTGTCGTCGATCGGGCGGGTGGCCCGCCAATAGCGGATCGTGAGCAAGGTGAGCCCGAGCGCCGCCACCACGAGACCGCCGATGGTCGCGACCAGCTTGCGTGACTCGGTGAGCAGGCGACTCTCCGAGCTGGTGCCCTCGGTGACCTCCTGGGTGGTCTCGGGCACCACGTCGGCGACCGAAGCGGCCACCGTCGTGGTGGCCTCCTCCGCACCGAACGACACGGCCGTCGAGGTCGGGTCCTGGGACGGTGCGGCCCCCGCGGGAGCGGCGGACGCACCGAGCGCGACGCAGCTGAGCGCGAGCGCCAACACCACGGAGCGAGCACGTCCAGTCACGAACGCGAGAGGTTACCGGCCGAGGCCAGCGCGCCCCGACGCAGCGTCCGCGCATCGCTGGCACCAGTAGCTCGTGCGCCCACCGACCGTGGCCCGTTCGAGCGGCTCCCCGCAACGGGGGCAGTGCCCGTTGCGATGCCGCTCGACCTGGAGATCGCCGCGGTGGGACCCACCACGGCCGTCGAGGTCGACGATGGTCGATGCGATCCGGCGCGCCAGGCGACGGACCTCCACCGGCCCGAGCGAACCGGCGGCCCTCGTCGGCGCCAGCCGAGCGCGCCACAGGCTCTCGTCGACCAGGAGGTTGCCGAGCCCGGCGAGGCGGGACTGGTCGAGCAGGCGAGCCTTGAGGGGCGCGGCCGAGCCGGCCAGCGCTCGCCGGAGCTGCGCCGCGGTCACCGCCCACGCGTCCGGGCCGAGCGCAGACCGATCGGGGTCGAGCTCGACGCCTCCCAAGCGGCGGGGATCGCTCAGGCGCAGCCGGCGGCCGTCGTCGAGCCGCAGCGCGAAGCGATCCCACGCCGGGTCGTCCCGGCCCGACGAGTACTCGAGCCGCTCGATGGGTGCGTCGTCGCCCAGCACCAGCCGGCCGGTCATCCCGAACCGCAGACCGAGCTCGGGACGGTCCGGGCCGAGCCCGACGAGGAGCAGCTTGCCGATCCGATCGGTGCCGACGATCAACGCCCCCTCGATGGCCGCCACGACCTGAGCAGGATCGAGCCCACCCTTGAGGTACCAGGGGTCGGGGGCGTCGACGCCGACGATCCGTGCGCCCACGGCCCGGTCCGCGAGCCGACGGTAGGCCTCGACCTCGAGGATCTCCGGCACGAGGTCAGGCCGTGGCCGCCCGCTCGAGCGCCTGGGCGAGGTCGGCGATCAGGTCGTCGGGGTGCTCGAGGCCCACCGAGAGGCGGATGGTCCCGGGGCCGATGCCGTTCGCGGCGAGCTCGTCGGGGAGCAGGTTCACGTGCGTGGTCGACGCCGGGTGCGTCGCGAGGGTCTCGGGTCCGCCGAGTGACGTGGCGTGCTGGACGATCCGCAGGGCTTCCACGAACCTGGAGCCGGCCTCGACGCCGCCCACGACGTCGAACGCGACCAGCGTGCCGCCCGCGGACATCTGGCGAGCCGCGAGCTCGTGCTGCGGGTGCGACGGGAGCCCGGGGTACCGCACGTCCTCCACGCCGGGCAGGGCCTCGAGCGCGGCGGCGATGGCCAGCGCCGACTCGCACTGGCGAGCCACCCGAACCGGCAGCGTGCGGATGCCGCGGGTGGCGTTGAGCGCGTCGTAGGGCGAGGCGGAGGCGCCCTGGAGCACCGCGAACCCCCACAGCCAGTCGATGAGCTCCTTGCTGCCGGCGATCACACCGAGCGTCGCGTCGTTGTGACCGGCGATGCCCTTGGTGGCCGAGTGCACCACCAGGTCGACGCCGTGGCGAAGCGGCTGCTGGAGCACCGGCGTGGCGAAGGTGGCGTCGACCACCGTCACCGGGCCGGCGATCGAACCGACCTCGTCGAGGTCGATGACGTCGAGCTTCGGGTTGGCCGGCGTCTCGGCCAGCACGAGGGTGGTCTTGCCGGGGACCACCGCCGCGGCGAACGCGCCCGGCTCGGTGCCGTCGACGAAGGTGACGTCGATGCCGAAGCGAGGGCACACCGCTTGGAGGAGCAGCTGGGTGGCGGCGTACAGCTGGCGCTGGGCGACGATGTGGTCGCCGGTCGAGCAGAGGCCCAGCACCACGGCCGACACCGCGCCCATCCCCGACGAGAAGGCCCGTGCGGCCTCGGCCCCCTCGAGCTGGGCGATCGCGTCCTCGAAGCCCGACACCGTCGGGTTGCCGTAGCGGCTGTAGAAGCGATCGGCACCCACGCTGGTGGCCATCCGGCGGGCCTCGGCCACCGACGGCGAGGCGAACGTCGAGGTCGGCCACAGGACCGGGGCGAGCGAGGTGCCGTCGCCGACGCGCCCGGAGCGGATCGCGACCGTGTCGGGATGGAGCGCAGGGGTGGCCGGGTCGGGCTCGGTGGTCATCTGGGTGTCTCCAGGAACGGGACCAGCGCGGCGGCGACCTGGTCGATGTCGATGAGGAACGCGTCGTGGCCGTGGGGGCTGTCGATCTCGCGATAGCGGGCGCTGCCGCCCACCGCCGCGATCCCGGCGACGATCTCGCGCGACTGGTGCTCGGGGTAGAGGATGTCCGACGTGATGCCCATCGAGAGCACGGGGGCGCTGATGCGACGCAGCGCCGCCGGCAAGCTCCCGCGACCGCGCGAGAGGTCGTGGAGGTCCATCGCCTTGGTGAGGAGCAGGTAGCTGTTCGCGTCGAACCGACGGGCCAGCTTCACGCCGTGGTAGTCGAGGTACCGCTCGACCTGGAACCGCTGCCACATCTCGAACCGGCCGTGGAGCGGCTCGACGGGCTCGCGGCCGAACCGATCGGTGAACACGTCGTCGGAGCGGAACGTGACCTGGGAGATCTGCCGCGCCAGCGCGAGGCCCGCGTGGGGCCCGTCGCCGGGCTCGGCGTCGTAGTAGTCGCCGTCGCGCCACTTCGGGTCGAGCGCGATGGCTCGTCGTCCGGTGCTCCACCAGGCGATCTGCTGGGCCGACGCCGCCGTGCACGTGGCGATGGCCACGATGCGCTCCACCCGCTCGGGGTACATGACGCCCCACTCGAGTGCCTGCATGCCGCCCATCGACCCGCCCACCACGGCGTGCCAGCGGGCGATGCCGAGCGCGTCGGCCACCCGGGCCTGGGTGCGGACCATGTCTCGGATCGACACCACCGGGAAGTGCGGCCCGTACACGCCGGGACGATCCGGCAGCGGAGAGGCTGGCCCGGCCGATCCCTGGCACCCGCCGAGCACGTTCACGCACACGACGAACCAGCGATCGGTGTCGAGCGGCTTGCCCGGACCGATCAGGTCGTCCCACCACCCGGGGGTCGCGTGGCCGTCGCCCGCCGGGCCCGACGCGTGGGAGTCGCCGGTGAGCGCGTGGCACACGAGCACGGCGTTCGACGCATCGTCGTCCAGGCGACCCCAGGTCTCGAACGCGATCGTGACGTCGCGGAGCTGCCCTCCCCCCTCGAGGACGAAGGCGCGATCCACGGCCATCTTCATGAAGCGGCGATGACCGGGGTGGTCCCAGGGCCGCCACGCGCCGGTCGCCGGCACGGTGCTGGCGTGCGGCTGGATCCACGGGGGGACGGCGAAGGAGGGGCTGTCGGCCCAGTGGCTGGCGAGATCGTCCACGACCGTCCTCCTCTGCCTCGGGGGCCGGTCACCGGGTGCCAGTGGCGGGGAGGATCCCCGGACACTTCGTTGCCGGCGAGCCGGCCACATCCCCACCCGAAGGCGAGAGGGCACCTTGGGTGTCCGTCCCAGGTTGCCGGACCCGGCTAGACCGGGCCACTCGTGATGACCCCCGCATCGTAGGGGACGCCGCCGGGTCGGCGGCAACCGGATCAGGAGCGAACCGTGTGCGGATCCAGGACACGGGTGCCGTGGAACCGCACGCGGAACGCCGGCGTCAGACCTTGTCGACGGGCTCCCAGTGCGTGAGGTCGGCGAGGATCTTGTTGTTCGAGAAGACCTCGGGCATCGGCTGGTCCTCGCCCAAGCGCTTCTGGAGGCGCTTCACCTCGAGCTCCTGATCCCACAGCACCAGGGTGACCACGAGCCCGCTCTCGCCGGCGCGCGCCGTGCGCCCCGATCGGTGGAGGTACGCCTTGTGGTCCTCCGGCGGGTCGTAGTGGATCACGATGTCGACATCGTCGACGTGGATGCCGCGGGCTGCGACGTCGGTGGCCACGAGCACCGGCAGCTTGCCGGCGGCGAAGTCCGCGAGCGACTTCTCGCGGGCGCTCTGGCGCAGGTCGCCGTGGATGGCGCCGGCCTTCACGCCCTCCTTCTCGAGCTGCTCGACGAGCTTGTCCGCGCCCCGCTTGGTGCGCGTGAACATGAGGGTGCGGTTGCCCGACCGGGAGATGGCGGCGGCCACCTTCGGCTTGTCCATCTGGTGGACCCGCAGGAAGCGCTGGGTCATCTGGGCCACGGTGAGCCCCTCCGACTCGACCTCGTGGCGCACGGGATCGCGCTGGTAGCGATCGATGAGGCCCTGGACGACGCCGTCGAGGGTTGCGGAGAAGAGCAGCGTCTGGTGCTCGCCGGGGATGTGGCGCAGGATCCACTCGACCTGGGGCAAGAAGCCCATGTCGGCCATGCGGTCGGCCTCGTCGAGCACGACGATCCCCACATCGGTGAGGTCGAGCTCCTTGCGGTCGATGAGGTCGATCATGCGCCCGGGGGTGGCCGCGATCACCTCGAGGCCGGCCTTGATCTTGTTGATCTGCTTCTCGATGTCGGCCCCGCCGTACACCGCGCCGACACGGGTGCCGCGTGCGGCGCCGATGGGCGCGAGCTCGTCGCGCACCTGGGTGGCCAGCTCGCGGGTGGGCACGAGGATGATGGCGCGGGGGCGGCCGGACTCGGCCGGCTTCACCGACTGCAGGACGGGCAGGCCGAAGGCGAGGGTCTTGCCGGACCCGGTCTTGGCCTTGCCGCACACGTCGCGCCCGGCGAGGGCGTCGGCGATCGTGAGCTCCTGGATGGCGAACGCGTGGGTCTTGCCCTGCTCGGCGAGCGCGCCGGCGAGGTCAGCTGCGACGCCGAGGGCGTCGAACGAGGTGGTCATCGGGTTGTCTCCATGATTCGGTGCGGGAGGGTCGGCCTCCGGCTCTCGAATCGGACGAGACGAACGCTTGCGAGGTGACCCACGGATCCGCCCGACGAAGCGAAGGGGCGCTGATCCGTTCCCCCGAGTCTACGGGCGGTGACCGCCAGATCCGCGATCGGCGGCGGGTCCGAACCGAGGACAGTGCTCCAGCGACGTGGCTCGCGGGCGATCGCTTCCAGGAGTTCGCGCCTCGATCGATCAAGGAGGTTCGAGTCCAGGACTACCATCGAGCGCCGTGCAGATTCGGTGGAAGACGAAGCGTGTTCGGGCCCTGCTCACGATGGCGGTGCCGAGTTCGCTGCTCCTGGCAACTCTCGCCGGGTGCGGAGGCGGCTCACCCAAGGAGGAGGTGGTCTTTCCTCCATCGAACACGCGCTACAGCACCATCCCGTCATTGAGCGATGCGCCGTGGGCTGACGAGCTCCAGGACGAGCAAGACCAATGCGAGCAACGACTCTCCGAGACGATGGAGTCGTTCCTCACCGGATCATGCGAGGGGAAGTACGTCAACGTCTCGAGCGGTGGCCGCATGACCCGACGATCGACCGTCGATGCGGCCCGGCACGTGTCCATCTGGTTCAGCGGGGGCTCAGCGGCGTTCGGGATCGCGCAGCGAGACAGTGGCACGGTTGCGTCCCAACTCGTGAAACTCGCGGAAGAGGACGGGATCGCGCTCGACATCCAGAACCTTGCCCACGTCGGATTCGATCTGCACCAGGAGATCGAATACGAGATCCGGCCAAAGCTGCAGCAAGGCCCACCGCCAGACATCATCGTGGTCTTCGACGGCTTCAATGACGCCGCTGGAGAAGTATTCACCGACTTCTTGGAAGGGATCGATCCCAACCGCGATCACGCTCCTCTGTCGAGCATCGATGTCAACGAGATCAATGAGCGGGCCGATACCTTCTTGCACGCGCCCCGAGAGGAACTCGACGACCTTGGCAATGCATCAGGCCGAATTGCTGCGAAGCGATATCGGGCCCTTCAGGACGACCTCCGCGCTCTGGCACCGGCTGAGACCCAGATCGAGTACTTCTTTCAGCCCGACGCGCTCGTGAGCGTGACCCAGATTGAGGATGCATACGGTCAGGTCATTGCCTCGCCCTCGGCGATCGCGAGCTCGCCCCTCGCCATCGCACTTGACCGGATGTCGTCCGAGCTCGAGGACGAGGTGGTGAACTTGCGCCCCCTGTTCGAGGACGAGGATCGCCCAGCCTTCGTTGGGCTCGTGCATCAGAACGAATGGGGTGCCGCACAGGCGGCAAACGCCATCTACACCGAGCTTCTTCCGACGCTTCGCGAGATGACGCGGTGAGCGGTTCACCGAGTGGGATCAACGTACGCAGGAGAAGCAACCTCGCTCACTCGACATTGCCCCTCGCCGACGGCTCGCTGGAAGCCAGAGAACCTCGGTGCCGATGCTCGCAAGAAGGCCGACCACAACGAGCGCACGGCTGAGGACGATCAGCGTGCGGCGGCGGCCACGCAGGGCGAAGCACGTTCTCCCCAACGAGCTCAGCTCATTTCGGGGACAACTGACGGAGCCGTGGGTCATTGGGCGGCGGCCCAGGGCAGTTCGGGTGCGATGCCGCTGCGGTCGAGCATGATCATGGGGATGAAGCTTGAGGGTCGTGGAAGCCGCGGGCGTTGGTGCGGAGCCGTCCGATCGAGGCGTTGTTGGACTCGGCGATGCCGTTGGTGAGTCGCCACTCGATGGTGGCTTCGATCGAGTCCCGGTAGCGGCGGATCGTGCGGGCGAGCTTCACGAACGGGGCCAGCTTCGAACGGGTGGCGTAGGCGAGCCAGGCGTCGAGCGCGGCTCGGGCCTGGATCAGTGGCAGGGCGAAGATGTCACGGAGTTCTTCCTTGAGCGTGAAGGCCCGGAAGGTGCGCCGGTTCACCTGCTCGAGCGCCCAGATCGTCTCGCGCTGGCCCATGGTGAGATGCTCCCAGTTCCGGCGGAGCAGGAACCGCAGTCCCTTGAACTGCTTGGCTGCTTTGGCGGCGCCAGCGCGCCGCAGCTTGCTCCACTCCTGGCGGCGGACCTCGTCGAGGGCTTTGGTCGCCCAGCCGATCACGTGGAACGTGTCGATGCACACGGTTGCGTCGGCGGCTCGTTCGGCGACGACGTCGGTGATCCACGTGGCGCCGTCCGCGGTGACGAACTCGAGTTGGTCGGCTCGGTCGCCGAGCGCGTTGAAGAACGCTCCGACGGTGGCCTTCGAGCGGCCCTCAGCAGCCCACACGACCCGGCCGGTCACGTGATCGCACACCACGGTCAAGTACTTGTGGCCCTTCTTGTACTTGACCTCGTCGATCGCCACGGCGATGAGCCCATCGAGCAGATCGACCCG
>JBDIAX010000087.1:0-8608 GCA_039812605.1 Acidimicrobiia bacterium
GAGGCCCGACCGAGGCCGGGCGTCGCGCGGGCTCGGCGCTGCGCCGCCGGGAGGTCGTGGTCGAGGTCGACGCGCTCGCGGCCCGACGGTCGGCGAGCACCGTCGTCGAGGCCGGACGGGGAGTCCCGAAGAAGCCGTCGTCGCTCACCGAGCCCCCGTTCCGTCGGCGCCACCGGCCAACTCGTTCGTCGCGCCATCGGTGGAGCCATCGGGCTCGGGCGACTGGTCGACGTCGTCGGTCGCGGGGTTCCCGGATCGACGGATCACCGTCTCGTCGCCCGTGGCCGCGCTCACCCAGTGCTGGGTGTCGGCGGGCACCATGCCGAGCTCGGTGGCGGCAGCGGAGATGCGCTGGGGCGAGCGGAGGTCGGCGAGCTCCAGCTGCTCCCGAGCCAGCGAGGCCCGCTCCTGCTGCAGCTCCGAGTCCAGGCGGTCGAGGCGGGTCTGGCCGCTCGCCAGGAGGCCGTGGAACACCGCCGAGACGAGCAGCGAGCCGAACACGATGGCCATGGTGGCCACGACCACCGCGCCCGTGTGGCGGCGACGAGGGGCCGAACGGCGACCGCCCTGGTGCCGCGATGGCGCCTCGACCACCCGCAGGTGCGGACGAGACGGCCGAACCTCCGCGGGCCGAGGGGCGCGACGGGGGGTGGGGCGCGGGGCGCGCATGGGGCTGGTCATGGCTGGTCCTCGTCGGGGTGCGGGAGCTTCTCCACCGCGCGGAGCCGGGCCGACTTCGCACGAGGGTTGGTGTCGATCTCGTGAGCGGTGGGGGTCCAGCCCCCTCGCTTGAGCAGGCGCGCCTCGGGCACGGCGCCGCAGCCGCAGGGCAGGCCGGGCGGGCAGGTGCAGCCACCGTCATCTGCTCGACGCAACCGCTCCTTCACGATGCGGTCCTCGCCGGAGTGGTAGGTGATCACCACGAGGCGACCGCCAGGGGCGAGGACGTCGAGCGCCTGGTCGAGCGCGGGCGGCAGCACCTCGAGCTCGTCGTTCACCGCGATCCGCAGCGCCTGGAAGGTGCGCTTCGCCGGGTGGCCTCCGTGGCGGCGGGCGGGCGCCGGGATGGCGTCGACCACGAGCGCGCTCAGCTCGCCGGTGGTCTCGACCGGTCGAGCGGCCACGATGGAGCGGGCGATCCGCGCCGCGTACCGCTCGTCTGCGTTGCGTCGGAGGAGCGTGGCGAGCTCGTGCTCGTCGAGGTCGTTCACGAGGTCTCGGGCCGAACGCCCGGCGCTCGGGTCCATGCGCATGTCCAGCGCCGCGTCGTAGCGGTAGGAGAACCCGCGTGACGCGTCGTCGAACTGGGGCGAGCTGACCCCGAGGTCGAACAGGACCCCGACGATCGGTTGGATGGCGGCGCCGGCCGCGGCGACGACCGTCGCCAGCTGGTCGAAGCGGGCATGGTGCGCCGCGGCCCGGTCGCCGAAGGGGGCGAGTCGGGCCTGCGCTGCGGCCAGAGCGTTCCGATCGCGATCCAGTCCCAGGACCCGCAGGTCCGAGCGCGACTGGAGCACGGTCGCCGCGTGGCCGGCGCCGCCAAGGGTGGCGTCCACGATCGTGCCGGCGGGGACGGTGGCGAAGAGCTCCACCACCCGCTCGAGCAGGACCGGATCGTGGACGAACGGTCGTGGGTCGGTCATGACGGCGACCACGGCGAGCTCACGCGGTCCCCGTTGGGAGGCCGCCGTAGCCATCGAGCAGGAGGTCGATGAGGTTGCGGCGGGGGCCCTCGACCTCGTCGAAGGTCGCGGCGTCCCAGATCTCGATGCGCTCCACCGCGCCGGCCACGACGATCTCGGCCTCGGCGGCGAGCCCGACGGCGGCCCGGAGGTCCGGCGGCACCACCAGGCGGGCCTGCTTGTCGACCGACACCTTCGGGGCCGCCTTGAAGATGACCTGGCGGGCCTCGGGGTCGATGGTGGCCGCGCCCTGGCTTGCGATCAGGTCGTCGACGAACACCTCGAAGCTCTGCGGCGTGTACAGGAGCAAGCACCGCCCCTGCCGGGCGAGGACACGCCCTTCGCCGGCGGCGACGAGCGGGCTGCGCAGCGCGGAGGGAAGCACGATGCGGCCGTTCGGCTCGAGCTTCGTCCGGTAGGTGCCCGAGAGCGCCTCGTGGCCGAACACGTTGGCGCGCGGCGCGGCGCTGACCGCCACCCCCTGCTCCCCCGTGCCTCCCTGCTCTTCCATTGCTCGCCATCTTATTCCTTTTCTTTCCTTCGACAAGACGGAACGTCTGTTCGCACGCCACCGAGGCGCGGCCGCGCCGGCGCGGCCACCACGACCGCAGGGGCCGGCACCGGCGGCGGATCAGCGACGAAGACGCAGGAGCGGCGTCAGCGAGCGATCGCTGCCGCGAGGGCGCCGACCATCGCTTCGCCCGCGAGGGCCGCGGCGCCGAGCTCCTCGAGCCCGACCGCCACACGGCGGAGCTCGGTCGATGCCCGGTCCCGGTCGACCGCGTCGATCGCGAGGAGGTCGGTCACCTCGGTCGGATCCCAACGATGCAGCGCAGCGCACTGGAAGCGGGCGGCGTCGCGCGTTCGACGCTGGGCGATGCCGACCAGCTTGCGGCCGTCGAAGGTCACCTCGCCTGGGCCCAAGCCGCCGAAGCACACGAGCGACGACCACGGCGAGCGGACCATCGCTCCGGCGTGGGCACGACCGCCGCAGAGCCCGAGCGCATCGAGCGCATCGACCCAGGCGGCGCCGAGCCAATCGAACGACCGGTTCACGTCGTCGCACCACCGGGGGTCGTCGGGCCCGATCACCACGTCGATCCACGTGAGCGCGTCGGAGGCGACGTACACCGCCCCGCCCCCGCTGCGTCGGCGCACGACCTCCACCCCCCGAGCCGCGGCACGGCCGAGGTCCACCGTGGTCTGCGGCTGCCTGCTGCCGAGCACGAGGGCCGGAGCGCTGGCGTCGAGCCACCAGATCGATCCGGCATCGGCTGCGGTCACCTCGAGGGCGTGCAGGTCGCCGGCTGCCCCGGACCGACGCTCGACCGTCGGGGTCACGGCGCGGGGATCTCCGCCCGGTCCACGGTCGCGGCCCCGAGCCGATCGGCGATGGGCACCCGTCCGATGCCCGGGCCATCGGGGACCACGACGCGACCGAGCTCGTCGAGCTCGATGGCATCGGTGAGGTCGACGTCGACGTACGCCAGCGAGGGCCCCAGGTCGGTGGGCAGCGACGGCAGCGCCTGGGCGGCGACGCAGAGGGCCGCCGCCCGGCCGACCCCGCTCTCGACCATGCCGCCCACGAAGGCCGACCACCCCAGGTCTCGGGCGGCGACCAGCATCGCGATCGCCTCCTCGAGGCCCCCGCACCGTGCGGGCTTGACGTTCACGATCCGCCCCGCACCGACGCGCTCCGCCAGGTGGAGGCCCTCCACGGTGGCGATGGACTCGTCCAGCGCGACCGGGCAATCGACCTCCGCCGCGATCTGGGCGCTGCCGAGCAGGTCGCCCGCGGGCGCGGGCTGCTCGATGTACTCCAGGCCGTGGCGGGCGACCGCCCGCGCCGCCTCGCTGGTCGCGGTGCCGTTGAAGTCGACCGCGAGGCGCAGGTCGGGCCAGGCCGTGCGCACGCCGGCGACGGCCGCCAGGTCCGCCGGCTGCGGGGTGACCTTGAGCTTCACCGCGTCGACGCGGCCCTCGAGCAGCTCCCCGACCTCCGCCACCAGGTCGTCGAGGACGTCGCGGCGCCCGACGACCGCGCAGCGCTCCACCGCCGCGCGCGGTTCGGGGAAGCCGGCGCGCGCCGCGAAGTGGCCCGCCAGGTTCTGACCCCTGCGTCGGCCGCTGGCGTCGAGCATCGCTCCCCGCATGGCGGCGAGGGCCATGGGGTGGCCGACCACGTCGAAGCTCCGACCCTCCACGGCGGCCGGCGCGAGCTCGTCGCGCAGCACGAACCACGCCCCCGCGGTGTGCTCGGACGTGTACGTGGGCCTCGCCAGCGCCGAGCACTCCCCCCACCCGATCACGCCGTCGGCGAACTCGACCTCCACGAGGATGAGGTCGCGCTCCACCTCCACCCCGTGGGCCGCCGCGTGCGGGGTGCGCAGCGGGTAGCGGACACGGTGGAGCCGCACCGCGACCGGCGTGGTCACGTCAGCGCTCGCACGCCCCGGCACCAGCGGAGGTAGGTCACCACGTCGTCGGCTCGGGGGGTCGCGTCGCTCCCGTACTGCGTCTCCAGACGGAAGCGGAGGTAGGCCGGGTCTGGTAGCGGAAGGAACGGACGACGGCGCCACCAGCCCGCTGGGGCGAGGCGCAGCGCCTGGCGGAGCGCCGTGGACCAGAGGCTGGGGTGGCGGGCCACCGCCACGAACGCCGCTCGCCACCAGGCGGTCGATGCCTCGGGTCGCGGCTCCACGTGACCGAGCATGGCACGTGGGATCGCGCCCACCACCGATGGCCCGTGGCCTTCGCGAGGGCGACCACCGGGCCCAGGCGCGTATCGTTGGCCGTTCGTCACCTCCGAGGAGCGAACGTGGAATCCGGCACCCAGGCGGCAACCGACCGGCAGGCCCCCGACCTCGCTGGCGGAGGGTCCGCTTCACCCGAAGGCCCTCGGGCCACGACGAGCGGCGACGCCACCCGCTTCGCCGAGCTGCACGGCGCCCTCGCCCGCAACCTCGCGGATGCCATCGCCGGCAAGGCCGAGGTGATCGATCTGCTCCTGCTCGCACTCATCGCCGAGGGCCACGTGCTCGTCGAGGACGTGCCCGGCGTGGGGAAGACGACCCTGGCGAAGGCGCTCGCCGGCTCGATCGATGGCCGATACGGCCGCATCCAGTTCACGCCGGACCTGCTCCCCGCCGACGTCGTCGGAGTCAACGTGTGGAACCGAGCCACCGGCTCGTTCGACTTCCGGCCCGGTCCGGTGTTCGCGAACGTGGTGCTCGCCGACGAGATCAACCGAGCGTCTCCCAAGACGCAATCCGCGCTCCTCGAGGCGATGGCCGAGCGCCAGGTCACCATCGACGGCGCCACCCGCCGCCTCCCACCGCCGTTCCTGGTCATCGCGACCCAGAACCCCATCGAGAGCGAGGGCACCTATCCCCTGCCCGAGAGCCAGCTCGACCGGTTCCTGCTCAAGGTGTCGGTGGGGTACCCGGCCCGCGACGCGGAGCTCTCCATCCTCGAGACCCACGGCGACGGCGAACCGCTCGATCGGTTGCGGCCCGTCGTGACCGCGGCGCAGGTCAACGGCCTCGCCGCCGCCGCCCGCTCGGTCCACGTGGCACCGCCGTTGCAGGGGTACCTGGTGGACCTGGCCGCGGCCACACGCGCCCATCCCCACGTCGAGGTCGGCATGTCGCCACGTGCGACCTTGGCCCTCCAGCGGGTGGCCCGAGCCCGAGCCGCCACGAGAGGGCGCCGCTACGTCGTCCCCGATGACATCAAGGCGCTGGCAGAACCGGTGCTGGCCCACCGCATCTTGCTCACGCCATCGGCCCGCGTCTCGCAGGTGACCCCCCAGCACGTCGTCGCCGACGTCCTCGCTCGCGTGCCGCTGCCCCAGCCCGAGCCGAGCTCGCCGGCTCCCCCGCGCTGACGTGCTGACGCGCGCTGGCTGGGCGGTCGCGGCCGGCGCGATCACCACGCTGGCCGTGGGTCGCCTCCTCGGCGCGCAGGAGCTCTACATCCTCGCCACGATGGCCGGCGCGCTCCTGGCGCTGGCGCTGGCCTGGGTGCGGCGTCCTTCCACGATCCCCGTCCTGGAACGGCACCTGCGGCCGGATCGCCCGATGGCCGGTTCGCCCGCACGGGTCGAGGTCCTCGCCAGCGGCCACGGTCGCCGCAAGACGGCTGCCGCCACGGTCGTCGATCAGGTCGCGGGCACGGTGGGCGCCCGCCTGCTGCTCGGCCCGATCGCGCCCGACGCCGTCCACCGGGTCGGCTATCGGCTCCCCACCTCGCAGCGGGGACCGCTCACGGTCGGCCCGCTCGACGTCGAGGTCAGCGACCCGTTCGGCCTGGCTCGCCGACGGTGGCGCCAGGGAGGCCCCGTGCAGATCACCGTGCTCCCGGCGGTGGAAGCCCTGATGGGCACCCCCGTCGGCGTCGGTGGCGACGAGCAGGTCGCCGCAGGCGTGGCCCAGCGCGGCGCGGCGCGGACCATCGCCGACCTGGCGACGCTTCGTCCCTACGTCGTGGGCGACGACCTTCGACGCGTCCACTGGCCGACGAGCGCCCGGGTCGACGACCTCGTGGTTCGCCGCGACGAGGAGCGGCCGCAAGGACAGGTCTCGGTCCTGCTCGACACCGGCGAGTGGGCCAGCGCGGCGGCCTTCGAGCAGGCCGTCTCCGCGGCCGCGACGCTGGTGCACGCGACCGCCCAGGCCGACGACCGGATCCGCCTCCAGACCACCTCGGGGTTCGACAGCGGCGCGCTCGAGGCCCGCCACAGCGAGGGGGCGCTCCTCGAGACGCTGGCCCACCTCCGGTGCGGGGAGTCGGGCCCCGTCGGGTCGCCCCTCGAATCGCCCAGGCGGGGAACCTTGGTCGTCCTCGTCGAGGCCGACGGCACCGGTGCGGAGCCGCAGGACCGAGGGAACGTCCGCACGGTGGTGGTCCGCTTCGGCGGGGTGCTCGACCAGCGGATGGTCCCGGCCGCCGCGGGACCGACCACCGTCCAGGTCCCGGCCGCGACGAGCTTCGCTGCCGCGTGGCGCGCCGCCGGCCTGTTGGGAGCGCCACGATGAGCGGCCGACGACCGCACGACGCCGCTGGCCTCGTCGGGGTCGGTGCGGAAGCAGCCCTCGTCGCCGTCCACGTCGTGGTCGCCCTGTCGTTCGTGCGCGTGTTCGACGACCGGTCGTTCGTCGGCCCGCTCCTCGCGTTCGTGCTGGTGGCCCACGCCTCGGCCATCGCGGTCCGGCGCCTCGCCATCCCCGTCGTCATCGGCGCGCTCGTCGCGCTCGCGGGCGCTGCCATCACCGCCGGCCTCGCCCTGTTCCCCGAGACGACCACGTTCGGGCTGCCCACCGGCGAGACCCTGTCGGCGGCACGCGTCGCGCTCGCCGACGCCCGGGCGGCCTATCCCGAGGTCGTCGCGCCGACGCCCGCGCTGGCCGGGTTCGTGCTCGCCGCCGGCATCGCCTTGTGGACCGCGATCTGGTTCGCGGATTGGACCGCCCACCGGCTCCGGGCTGGGATCGAGGCGATCACGCCGGCCGCGGCGATCTTCGCCTTCTGCGCGGTGCTCGGGTCGGGCCAGCACACCGTGGCCACGGCCGTCGCGTTCGGGACCGCGTCGATGGCCTTCCTCGCCCTCCAGCGAGCCGCGAACGCTCGGCGCGAGCAGTCGTGGTCGCCGGAGTCCGTGCCCGCCACCCGGGCGGCGCTCCGCGCCGCGGGCGCCATCGGCGTGGTCGCGCTCCTCGCCGGCTCGCTCGGCGCGACCCACCTCCCCGGTGCCGGCCAACCCGCCGCTATCGACTGGCGAGGCAGCGAAGGGCGCAGGGCGCGCGTCACGGTCAGCCCGCTGGTCGAGCTCCGGCGACGCCTAGTCGAGCAATCCGACGTCACGGTCTTCCGGGTCCAGGCCACCCAGCCCGCGTACTGGCGCCTCACCGCGCTCGACCGCTTCGACGGCGAGGTCTGGGCGAGCGACGGCGAGTTCCGCCGCGCCGACGACGACCTGCCCCGCCTCGGCGAGGCCACCGGATCCGACCGCGTCACCCAGACCTTCGAGATCGACGCGCTGGCCGCCATCTGGGTGCCCGCCGCCTACGAGGCCGCTTCGGTGCAGCACTCCCCCGTCGGGCTCCGATGGGACGAAGGCTCGTCGACGCTCATCGTCGATGGCGACGAGGCGACATCGAACGGCCTGACCTACACGATCGTGTCGCAGGTCCCGATCCCCGAGCCCGACCAGCTCAGCGCCGCGAACGGCCCCGATCCCGACGACATCGTCCGACGCTACGAGGCGCTGCCGGAGGACTTCCCGGGCTACGTGCGCCGCCTCGCCGCCAACGCCACCGAGGGCGCCCGCACCCGCTACGAGAAGGCGATCGCCCTCCAACGGTTCTTCCGCGAGGAGTTCGAGTACTCCACCACGGTCGACGCAGGACACAGCGACGACGCCCTGATCGAGTTCCTCCAGGATCGCGTGGGCTACTGCGAGCAGTTCTCGGGCGCCTACGCGGCCATGGCCCGGTCCCTGGGCATCCCGGCTCGGGTCGCCGTCGGCTTCACCCCGGGCGAGCCCGATCCGACCTCCCCCGGCTCCTACATCGTGCGAGGCCGACACGCCCACGCCTGGCCGGAGGTCTACTTCCCCGACATCGGATGGGTCGCGTTCGAGCCCACGCCCGGCCGGGGCATGCCCGGGGCCGAGGGCTACACCGGCGTTGCCGCCTCGCAAGACCCCGCCGGCGACGCCGGCGCCGTCGCCGCGTCGACCACCGCCCCGACGACGACCACGCCCGCGAGCGGCACCACCACCACGGGGGCCACCGGCACGTCGGAGCCGAGCCGGCCGCTCGACCAGCGCACCGCCCCCGCGACCACCGACACCACCTCCGATGCGCCGGACCGATCAGGCTGGTGGATCGGCGCCACGGTCGCAGCCCTCGCGGTCGCCCTCGCCG
>JBDIAX010000088.1:0-8472 GCA_039812605.1 Acidimicrobiia bacterium
CATGATGCCCGCCCTGCTCCTCGCCGCCGCGGTCTGCGCCGCCGCCGCGCTCTTCACCGTCATCCGCGGGCCCAAGACCGCCGCCGAGGCCGAACCCCGCCTCCACACGCCCGAACCACAGGACAGCAGCGGGGAACCGTGACCCTCCGGCGCTTCGTGTGGCCTTGGGCGCACCACAAGCTCGAAGGCGCCGGGCCCATCATCGACGACGCCGTCATCATCCCCAACACCCCCATCGACGAAGTACGAGCTTTCGTCGACACCCCCGTCAAGCTGGCGGCCTGGTTCGGCGCCACCTTCGACGCCGACCACGGGACGCTCACGATCGCTCGAGCTGCGGACGCCCTCACCGTCGGGTGGATCACCACCGAGCTCATCGACCACGGTCGCTGCCTCACCCTGACCGGAGTCATCGCTCCCGGCCCGGTCCGCAGCTACGTGACGCTGCGGTCCGTCGCCTACCAACGGACCGAGGCCGATCCCGACGGGGCCGCGGTTGGCTTCGGAACCGAGGTCTGGACACACGTCGACCTCCCGCTACGGACCCCGCCGGCGGTCGTCAGGCTCGTCGACGACGTCATGCGCAGCGGCCCCCGCCAAGCTGAAGGACGCTGTCCGAGTCGCGTGATCGGAGGCTGCGCCGAGCGGGCAGGGCTTCTACACTCTCTTCTACACCGCGGGCTGGGATCGCCTGGTCCGCAGTGGTACGGACTGGCACGCCGAATGCGCGAAACCCCACCTCAGAGGTACTGGAAGGTACGGAACGGGACGCCAGGAGAGGCTGAGAATCGGTCTCATAACCCGAAGGTCGCAGGTTCAAATCCTGCCCCCGCCACCATCGAAAAAGCAGGTCAGGCCCTACTTCTCGGAGTGGGGCCTGACCCGTTTCCTGGCGATTTCCCAATCTTCCCACCGACCCGGCCGGACGGGATGCCATCGGAGCGCTCGGGTTAGCGGGGCGCCTGCCACCGGCATTGGGGCTCGACGCCGAAGCGGCGGAGGACCAGCGAGGCCGGGCACGCTCCGGTCGCGACGTAGGTCCACTGGCTCGCGCCCACGAAGGCAGTGAGGAGCAGGAACCACGGACTGACCAGCGCGGCGAGCAGCGCGCCCAGCAAGGTGACCGAGCCGGCCATGGCGAACAGCGCCCGCTCGAGCGGCCATCGGGTGCCCGAGGCCGGCGTGGTCGGGCGGGAGTGGGTTGCGACCTGCATGATGGTCCCTTCTGGCACATACCCCCGTGGGTATATGTGGATACCCTAAGGGGTGCATCCGGCATCGGCAACGCCGTGCACCGCGACAGCGGAAGCTTCGAGTCCGGTACCCGGGCCCGGCGGACCGCGCCCACGGCGAGGCGTGGGAGGATCTCGAGGTGGGTTCAGCCGGAGGGTCGGGGCTGCGTCGTGAGCTGGGGCTCGCCCAGGTCACCGCGAGCGGGGTCGGCATCATCGTGGGCGCGGGGATCTACGCCCTCCTCGGCGAAGCGACGGCGGAGGTCGGCGCGTCCGTGTGGGCGTCGTTCGCCGTCGCGGGGCTCCTCAGCGCGCTGACCGCCCTGTCGTACTGCGAGCTGGCCTCGATGTTCCCGGCGGCCGGTGCCGAGTTCGACTACGCCCGCCGGGTCGCGCCGGCGTGGGTGGCGTTCCTCGTCGGCTGGGTGATGATCCTCGGTCTCGTCGTCGGGGCCGGGGCCGTCTCGCTCGGGTTCGCCCGCTACCTGCGGTACTTCTTCGACGTCCCTGAGCTGGCGGCGGCGATCGGCCTGCTGGTGGTGGTCACCTCGGTGGCGCTGGTGGGCATCCGCCAGTCTGCGGCGCTGACGCTGGTCTTCTCCATGATCCAGGTGGGAGGCCTGGTGTTCGTGGCGGCGATCGGGGTGCCACGCCTCGGCGACCACAGCCTCGTCGACGGCATGGCGATGGCTCCGGTGGTGGGCGGCGCCGCGCTCGTGTTCTTCGCCTTCGTCGGCTTCGACGAGGTCATCACCCTCTCCGACGAGACGCGGGATCCGGCGCGCACCGTGCCGCGTGCGCTCCTGCTGGCGCTGGGCATCTCCACCTTCCTCTACATGGCGGTCGCCGTGGCCGGGGTGAGCGTCTTGGGCGCAGGCGCCCTCGGGTCCGCCGAGCAGCCGCTCGCCGCGGTGATGGAGACGGCCCTGGGCGAGCGGAGCGCGGGGGTGGTCGCGCTCATCGCTCTGGCGGCCACCACCAACACGACGCTCCTGCTCATCACGGCGTCGTCTCGCCTCGCCTTCGGCATGGCCGGGCGAGGCGCGTTCCCGGCGACGTTCGGTCGGGTCAGCGGCCGAGGGGTGCCGTGGGTGGCGGTGTGCGTGGCCGCGGCCGGCGCCGTGGGGGCGCTGGCGATCGGCAACCTCGCGCTCGTCGCCTCGGTCACGGACTTCGCCGTGTACCTCGTGTTCGTGGTCGTGAACGTCGTGGTCCTCATCCTGCGCTTCCGCCAACCGCACCGCCTGCGTCCGTTCCGGGTGCCGCTCGCCGTGGGTCGCGTCCCCGTCCCCACCGTGGCGGCGCTGCTGGTGGTGTTCGTGCTGATCCCGAGCCTGGACCCCGCTGCCATCGCGCTCGGCGCGGCGCTGACCCTCGTCGGCCTGGCGTTCCACCTCGGCCTCCGCCGCTGGGGGCCACCCCCAGCGCCGCCGGAGGTCCCGGGGATCGGCGAGGATGGGGGCATGCACAAGACCAGGGTCAACGCCGCGGAGGCGGGTGCGGTGCTCGACGCGCTCCACATCGACCTGGCGACGGTGCCGTGGGACCTCGAGCAGTTCCGCATCGGCATGGAGTCCGAGCTCGCCCACGGTCGCGCCGACCCAGACACCAACGTGACCGACGACGACCTCGTGCTCACCGGGAAGATCGCGCTCGCGCACCTGGTCGAGATCCCCGACTACTACACGAGGCTCCTGGCGATGGAGGCACAGGCGTTCGAGGAGCAGAAGCGCCACCGCTGACCGAGCGCCGCCGACCCGGCCGGAGGCGCGCAGGGTCCGCTCTAGGGTGAGGGACGTGCTGGAACCATCCGCCTCTGCCCCCTCCGAGCCGGCCGCCGTCGCGCTCGCCCAGCCCGGGATCCTCGCGTTCGGGACCACGAACCACGTCTACCTGGAGCTCGACCTGCTGCCCGGCGCCGACCTCCGGACGCTGCCGACGGTGCTCGCCGACTTCGCCGGCGGGGTCACCACGGGCGCAGGCTTCATGCTGGTCGTCGGCTTCCGGCCCGAGCTGTGGCGCCAGATCGATCCGGCCTCGTGCCCGGAGGGCGTCCACGGCTTCGATGCGCCGATCGTCGGCCCCGACGGCTTCACCATGCCCGCCACCCAGCACGACGTGGTGCTGTGGTTGGCAGGCGGCGCCCGCGACGTGCTGTTCGACGGGGTCCAGGCGGCGTTGGCGGCGCTCGCCGCCCATGCCGTCGTCGCCGACGAGGAGACCGGCTGGGCCTACCGCGGCCACCGCGACCTCACCGGCTTCGTCGACGGTACCGAGAACCCCAAGCTGGTGGAGGTCCCGCGCTACGCCCTCTACCCGGAGGGCCCGGCGGCGGGCGCGAGCCTGCTGCTGCTGCAGCGGTGGCCACACGAGCCGTCGTGGACGAAGCTCTCGGTGGCGGCCCAGGAGGCGGCCATCGGGCGAACCAAGAGCGACGATCGCGAGCTCGACCCGAAGCCCGAGACGGCCCACGCGGCACGCACCGACCAGGACGAGATCGGCAAGATCGTCCGCCGCAACATGGCGTACGGCACGGGCGTCGATCACGGCACGATGTTCGTGGGGCTCACCAACGACCAGGCCGTGATGCAGCGCATGCTCGAGCGGATGGCCGGTGTCGAGGGCCCGCGCGACGAGCTCACCCGCCACACGCGCGCCGACACCGGTGCGTACTACGTGCTCCCGCCGGTCGCCGCGCTCACGGCGCACTGCTCCACTCGCCGCTGACCGAACCCCCGGCTCGCTTGGGAGCGCTCAGCCGAAGCAGCTGCGGAGGAAGCGGTCGAAGCCAGCCACATCCCGGCCGACGTGCAGGTGCCCGTCGTCGCCGCGGCTGATGTCGAGCGCGGGGCAGAAGAAGCCGTCGGTCGCGGTGAAGAAGTGCGGTGAGCCGATCACCCCGCGGGCTTGCCCCGCGGCGTGGTCGGCCAGCACGCCGGACCGGTCGTCGAGGTCGACCTCGACCGCGTGGTCGTCGGCGAGGCGGAGGAGCACGTCGGGGTCCGAGACGTCGACACCCTGCTCGAACAGCAGGCGGCGCAGCTCGAGGCTCACCGCCTCGCCGGCCTCGAGGCTGCGTTGGTAGGCCGCGTGAGCGAGGGCGAGCGCGGGCAGGGTGGTGGAGGGGAACGCGCTCACGTCGAACCCCACGAACAGGTCGTCGGCCACCTGGCGGCGGATGTCGTCGACCTCCTCGGCGATGAACTCCGCGTTCATCGGCGCGCCGTTGACGACCTCGAGCGGCCAGGCCAGCACGTGGAGGTGCTCGTGGCTGCCTCGTCGGGTGCGCTCGTCGACGAACCGCCGGAGGCTGACGTGCGCAAACGGGCAGGTGACCTCGGCGAAGACCTCGATCGTCGTGGTCACGACCGAGCCGCCGTCGGGCGGGTCGGACAGGCGCCGTTGGCCTTCTCTGCCTGGCGGATGAGGCGGAACCCGTAGGCGGTGCCGACGGCCCACGCGAGGGTGACGAGGGTCCCGGCGACCCACAGGTGATCGCGCAGCACCACGCCGAGCGAGGTCCCGGCGAGCACCGTCGACAGCGCCGCGAGGGTCAGCGGGAGGTGGCAGGGGCAGCCGAGGAAGGACCACAGGAGCCACGCCCGTCCCCGGCGTTCGAGCTTCGGGGCGGCGTCGCCCAGGGGAGCAGCCGTGAGCGGTCGCGGCGGGCTGGGGGTGCTCGCGGATGTCATGGCTGCGCGCTCCTCTCATCGATCCCTATACCCGCCAGGGTATAGGGCGGCGGGCCGAGGCGCAACGGTCGGCCCGGGACCGCACCCGGCTGACCTCAGACGCTATGGCTGGCACTTTCGAGGGCGTGGTGGCGTCGAGTGAGGCGGGTTCGATCCGGGCGAACGGGGTCGGTAGGTTTCGGCCGAACCCGTCGACCTGGTGGAGACCATGAGCAAGACCAACCCCGGCAACTTCTTCGAGGACTTCGAGCTGGGCCAGGTGATCGAGCACGCCACGCCGCGCACCATCACCGAGGGCGACCGGGCCGTGTACGGCGCGCTGTACCCCACGCGGTTCTCGATCCCGTCGTCGGCCTCGTTCGCCGCTGCGTGCGGCTTGTCGCCGGCCCCGGTCGAGGAGCTCATCGGGTTCCACATCGCGTTCGGCAAGACCGTGCCCGACATCTCGCTCAATGCCGTGGCCAACCTCGGCTACGCCGAGTGCCGCTTCCACCGTCCGCTCGTGCCCGGCGACACGCTTCGCACGAGCTCCGAGGTGATCGGCCTCAAGGAGAACTCCAACGGGAAGTCCGGCGTGGTCTACGTGCGCTCCACCGCCACCGACCAGCACGGTGCCGTCGCCATCGATTGGGCTCGCTGGGTCATGGTGCACAAGCGCGACGTCGACGCTCCCGCGCCCGAGACGGTCCTGCCCGAGCTGGCCAAGGCCGTCGCTGCCGAGGACCTCGTGCTCCCCGCCGGCCTCGACCTCACCGACTACGACTTCGCGGCGGCCGGCGAGCCCCACCGGTGGGGCGACTACGAGGTGGGCGAGAAGATCGACCACGTCGACGGCGTCACCCTCACCGACCCCGAGCACATGATGGCGACGCGCCTCTGGCAGAACACGGCCAAGGTGCACTTCAACACCGAAGCGCGCCCCGACGGCCAGCGGCTCATCTACGGCGGTCACATCATCTCGATGGCTCGCGCCCTGTCGTTCAACGGGCTCGCCAACGCGCAGCTGATCGCCGCGATCAACGCCGGCGCACACACCTCCCCGGCCTTCGCCGGCGACACCGTCTACGCGTGGTCCGAGGTGCTCGACAAGGCCGAGACCTCCGCCCCCGGGGTCGGTGCGCTCCGCCTGCGGTTGGTGGCCACCAAGGGTCGTGACGAGTCGATGACCCTGCGCGGCGACGACGGCAAGTACGCGCCCGGTGTGCTGCTCGATCTCGACCTCTGGGCCCTCTGCCCGAGCTGAGCGTCGCGGCCGGTGCACCGCCGCGGTCAGCTTCGGTCGGGTCCGTCCAGGCGAGTCACCTCGTAGCGAGGAACTCGCTGCGGCGCCGAGCCGCGGCAGGTGAGCGGTTCGTCGACCGTCGTGGTCGAACGCTCCACCACCGCGTCGATGCGCCCCACGCCGAGCACCTCGGCGCGGACCGCGCCGGCCGACCGGTCGTCGGCGAGGGCGAGATCGTCGACCCCACGGACGTCGAACGCTCGACGGATCGCGCTCTCGGCGGCCTGCTCGGCGAAGCGGTGCGTCGAGCGTCCTCGGTACCAATCGAGCGCGATTCGCCCGTCGGCGTGGGTGTCGAGGATCTCCTCCGCTTCGGCCGGCTCCATGCGCCCGAAGTACAGGCTGTCGGGGAGGACCACCAGGTTCGCGGCGAAGCGGTCGCCGCCGATGTGCGAGCACTCCCACACCTCCTCGGCCCAGCGCGTCGCTCGCAGGTGGCGGACCACCGGTCGGCCTCGGTTCGCGCAGCACTGGTCGTGCTTGCCGTTGGTGCAGACGAGCACGATCCGGTCGTCGTGGCGCTCCCAACCCTCGGGCTCGCGGTCGGTTCGGAGGTCTTCGGTGAGGTACTTCACCGCCGCCAGGGGCACGGTTCGACGCCAGATCCTGCCTGCGTTGCGGCCCGGGCGGGCGGCCACGACGAAGAAGACCCGCACCAGGTCGGGCTCGGGTCCGCGAACCGGCGGGCGGATGCACACCGGCCGTATCCCGCGGAGCTTCAGCGCGTGCTTCCACCCGTCAGGAACGTGCACACCGAGGTGGCTGTCCTCGACGGCGTCGGCCCCCCAGGCACCGTGGACCTCCACGAGCAACCAGGCTCGGACCTGCGAGGCGGTGGCGACGACGCCCTCGCCCCGGTCGGACGACGCGGTCGAGCAGACGAACCGATCGGTCACGTGGCCGCCCCGCCCCATGGCTCCGGTGCTGCCACCAGGATCCCCTCGTCGAGGAGGCGACCGATCACCACGCGTGACGACTCCTCGTCGAGGCCCGGCACCTCGGCCCGCCGGAACGGGCCGTCGGTGCGGAGCAGCGCGGCGAGGAAGGGGTGCGCCTCGTCGGGCATCGAGATCGTGCGGTCGCCGACGAACAGGTGCGACCGCGCGGCCGAGCCGGTGAGCGCCAGCAGCGGTCCCGGCGCGACCACCAGGGGCCCATCGGCCGTCGTCGGATCCACCGGCTGGCGGGGTCGGAGGCGGGTCGCCGCCTGACGGCTCCAGATCTCCTGCGCGGTCCATCGCCGCACCGCCACGGAGCTCAGGTCGAGCTCGACCGACTCGAGCGCCGGGGCTGTCGCCCGGTCGTCGGCGAGGTCGACGCCTGGTCCGAGGGTGGAGAGCGGGATGGACCCGCGCAAGCGCCCGGCGGCGATCTCGTCGTCGATGGCCCGTCGCACCACCCGATGCCACGTGATCGCGAGGAGCCCGATGGTGAGGTGCGCGGACTCCCGGTCGGTGGTCTCCGCGACGTGCGGGTGGCCCCGAGGGATGTACAGCACGTCGCCAGGCTCGAGCACGAGGTCGAGGATCGGATCGCCGAGCTCCTCGGGCTGCGGGCGAGGGACGGCGTGCTTGCCGCCGATCGGCTCTCGGCTGCGTTCGGTGGGCGCCCAGATGCGCCAGCGCTTGGTGCCGTCCAGCTGCACCACGAACACGTCGTGGTAGTCGAAGTGGACCTCGAGCCCACGCGCCGACGACGGCGTCAGGTACGCGTTGACCTGCACCGGCTGGTCGAGCTCGAGCGCCAGGTTGTTCGCGAACCGGGCGAGGCGGGGATCGCTGAGGTGGAGTCCTTGGAGGACGACGGTGGCGCCAGCCCGGTAGCCGTCGATGACTCGATTTGGGGCGGCGAGGTCGTCGAGGTCTCGGTTGCCCACGCGGGCCTTGCGGGTCAGCTGCCCCGGTGCGGTGGTCGCACCCTCACGCACCAGCCGGAACATCGGCCGGCGCGTGGAGCGGTCGAGCAGGTCGGACCAGAGGACGTCGACATCGGCGAAGCGGGCCGGGTCGCGCCTCGCTGCCGGGTCGGTGACCGATGGGTGTCGGAACACGTCGAGCGCGCGGAAGCGCTCGACGTCGTCGACGAGGTCAGCGAGCCCCGGTGCGTCGAGGTGCGGTTGACGGCGGACGAGCCACTCGGGGTGGCCCGCCGGGTCAGCTGTCGGTGCCGTCGGTGTCGCCACCGTCGACGCCGTCGGTGTCGCCGCCATCGGTGCCGTCGGTGTCGCCGCCATCGGTGCCGTCGGTGTCGCCGCCGTCCGTGCCGT
>JBDIAX010000089.1:0-7994 GCA_039812605.1 Acidimicrobiia bacterium
CGTTGCCGCCCTTGTTGCCCGACGGGCCGTACCCGCCGTCGCCGTTGGCGTTGCTGGCCGCACCGGCCGTGCCGCCCGCGCCAGCGGGGGTGCCGGCGCAGTTGCTGACGCCAGCGCCGCCGCCACCACCGGCGACCACGAGCGGGGTGCCCGAGCCGGTGGCGCAGTCGGCGCCGAGGCAGCCGGCGCTGGAGCCGCCGCCACCGCCGCCGCCGGCGCCGGTCTGGCCGATGACGATGTAGCCGTTGCCGGTGGAGCCGCCGTAGGACCAGCCGGCCGCGGCCGTGCTGGTGGCGGTGCCGTTCTGGCCGTCAGCGCCGTTGCAGCCCACGACCGCGGACAGGGTCTGGCCGCCGGTGACGGCGAACGTGCCGACCGCCTGGCCGCCGTCGCCGCCGTTGTACTTCGAGCTGGACGCCTGCGAGCCGCCCTTGCCGCCCTTGCCGCCGACGGCCGTGATCGTGACCGCGGTGGCGTTGGCCGGGGCGGTGGTGATCTCGGGGACGCCGCACGCGGTGCCGGGCACCCAGTTCTGGGTGGTGACGACCGGGGGAAGGGTCGTGGTCGGGCCCGCGGTGGTGGTCGTGGTGGCCTGCGTGGTGGTGCTGGCGCCCCCACCGGTGGTGGTGGTGCCGGCCGACGTCGTGGTGGTGGCCTGCGTGGTGGTGGTGGCCGCCGCTTCGATCACCGTGCTGGTGAGCGTGGTGAGCGGCGTGTTGGCGTTGCACGACACGCTGATGGAGCCGGCCGCGGTGAGGGTGTAGGCGCCGGTCTGCTTGAAGGTCATCTTCAGCGTCTGGCCCACGGTGCCGCTGGCGGTGAGGTCGAAGTCGAGCGTCGGGTTGGTGAACGACGCGCCGTTGGCCACGGGGCCGGGCACCTTCACCTGGATGACGCCGCCGCTGACCGAGACGGAGGTGGCACCGAGGGTGCCGCTGCCGCCGCTCAGCGCCGCCGAGCCGGTGACGTAGGTGGCGCCGCTCGGGATCTGGAACGAGGTGACCATGTTCTTGATCTCGGCGCCGCTCGCGGTGCCGCCGCTCGACGGGGCGATCTTCACGTGGAAGTTGCTGCCGAGCGTGGCCGTGGCGGGCGCGGTGGTGGTCAGTGCCATGGTCTGGCTGCCACCGATGCCGCAGTCCACGACCTGGCTCACGTTGGCAGCGCTGGCGCTGCCGCCCTGTGTCGCGACGATGGCCAAGCCGGCCACCGCCGCGGAGAGTGCCATCAGGACGTGCCTGACGCGTCGCTGTCGCATGATCTCGTAGTCCCCCAAGGAAGAGATGTGGATGTGGTGCGCAAGGGCCCGCGCGCCTCGCCAGGTGAAGTCTGACACACCGTCAGGACATTTTCCGAGTCGGGATTCGGGTTTTCCCGGGGTACGGTCGCGGCATCGATGCCCGACCCCGACCTCGCATCGCGACCGCCCCGGTCACCTCGCCGTGGATCGATGCCGCGGTCGAACGTGGCGGCGGCACCGTGGTCGCCCCTACCGATGCCTCGGCGGCGGTGTGGACACAGGCGGACGACCCCGCAGGACTGGCCGCCTTCCTCGCGGCGCACCCGCACCTCGAGTGGGTCCAGCTTCCGTGGGCGGGCGTCGAGCCCTACCTCTCGGTGCTCGACAGGGACCGGGCCTGGTCCTGCGCGAAGGGGGTCTACGCCGAGCCGGTGGCCGAGCACGCCCTCGCGCTCCTGCTGGCTGGGTTCCGGCACCTCGGGGGCTACAGCCGGGCCTCGACCTGGACCGAAGGGGTCGGCCAGAACCTGCTCGGCGCGAACGTGGCGATCTACGGCGGCGGCGGGATCGCCGAGGCGCTGATCCGCCTGCTCGGCCCGTTCGGCTGTCGGATCACGGTCGTGCGCCGACGGGAGGCCCCGATGGAAGGCGTCGATCGGGTGCTCGCCGCCGATCGCCACCACGAGGCGCTCGCAGGCGCCGACGCGGTGGTGCTCGCGCTGGCGCTGGTCGATGACACCGTTGGCATCGTCGGTTCCCCCGAGCTCGAGCTGATGGGCCGCCACACGTGGCTGGTGAACGTCGCTCGCGGCGCGCACGTGCAGACCGATGCGCTCGTCGATGCCCTGCGGTCGGAGGCGATCGGCGGGGCAGCGCTCGACGTCACCGACCCCGAACCGCTGCCCGACGGCCATCCGCTGTGGTCGATGCCGAACGTGATCATCACGCCGCACACCGCCAACACCAAGGCGATGGCGCGCCCGCTGCTCGGCGCCCGCATCGCGGAGAACGTCCGGCGCTACGCCGCGGGCGAGCCCTTGGTCGGGATGGTCGACCTCGACCTCGGCTACTGAGGGAGCGGACGACGGCCACCCACTACGAGCGGCTCGGGGTGCGGCCATCGGCGTCCACCGCCGAGATCCGCGCCGCCTACCGCGCGCTGGCCCAGCGGCTCCACCCCGATCGGCTCACCGGCGCGAGCGACGCCGAGCGCTCGCTCGCCGAGCGGCGGATGCGGGAGATCAACGAGTCGTGGGACGTCGTGCGCGATCCCGCGAGGCGTCAGGCCTACGACGAAGCCCGCCGCGGCCAGCGCGCCGAAGCGCCCGCTGGTCCGAGCAGGCCGGTCGATGCCTCCCCGGGCTGGGGAGCCGTCGGCGAGGAGGACCTCGTGGAGGTCGCTCCGGAGATCCACGGCATCGCCGGGATGGTGGTCCAGCACCTTCCGTGGGTGGTCGTGTTGGTGGCGCTCGCGGCGATCTTCGTGGGGACCGCGTACGCCACCTCCCGACGCACGCCCGCGACGTCGACCGTCGATCGGACGGCTGCGGCGGGGGAGTGCGTCGACGTCTCGCCCGGGCCATCCACCACGGTGGTGCCGTGCGACGGACCGCACGACCTGGAGATCGTCACGAGGGTCGACATCGCGGCCGATTGCCCGACCGGAACCGAGGTTCGCCGGCTGGCTGGCGACGGCCGGCTCGACTGCGTGCGCGAAGGCTGACGGAGGCGGTCGGCGGCAGGAGTCGCCCCCAGGTCCTAGGTTCGGCGGCCATGGACTTCCGCACGGTCGAGCTCGAATCCCTCGCCAACGACGTCCGAGAGCGCCGGGTGTCGGCTCGGGAGCTCACGGAGCACGCGCTGCGCCGGATCGAGGCCACGAACGGGGAGGTGAACGCGTTCGTGGCGGTGGACGCCGACGCCGCGCTGGTCGAAGCCGACCACGTCGACGCGCGGATCGCCGCCGGCGACGACGTGGGGCCGCTGGCGGGGATCCCGCTGGCGGTGAAGGACACCGAGGACGCGATCGGCTTCCGCACCACGCAAGGCTCCAAGCTCTTCGCCGACCGTGCGCCCGCTGGGGCCGACAGCGCGCTGGTCGATCGGCTGCGACAGGCGGGATGCGTGGTCGTGGGCAAGACCAACACGCCGGAGCTCGCGTGGAAGGCCGACACCGACAACGCCGTCTTCGGCCGCACGGGCAACCCGTGGGCCCTCGAGCGCAGCGCGGGTGGTTCGTCGGGTGGGAGCTCCGCCGCGGTGGCCGCTGGCATGGTGCCGTTGGCCACCGGCTCCGACGGCGGCGGGTCGTTGCGTATCCCGGCGGCGCTGTGTGGCCTCACGACGCTCAAGCCCTCCCTCGGCCGGGTGCCCGCCGGCGGCCCGAACCCGCCGGGCTGGGCGGATCTGTCGAGCAAGGGCGTGCTGTGCGGGTCGGCGGCCTCCACCGCCTACGCCCTCGATGCGGTGATCGGCCCCGAGCCCACGGACCTGCGGGCGCTGCCGATGCCCGATGCGTCGTGGCGCGACGCCGTCGAAGACCTCCACGCCCCCCGCAAGGTCGTGTGGTCCCCGACGCTCGGCTACGCCGTGGTCGACCCCGAGGTGCGAGCGGTGTGCGAGGCCGCGATCGCGTCGCTCGAGGCGCAGGGCACCGAGGTCATCGTGGTCGACGACGTGTTCGACGAGGACCCTGCCGTTCCGTGGCTCCTGCTCTCCTTGGTCTCGAACCTGCGCGTCGTCCAGGCGGCGGATCCCCACGGCGAGCGATGGGACGAGTTGGATCCCGCGCTCGCGGCCATGCTCGGGTGGGCGCGCGACACGGCCACGGTCACCACGGCGCTCGAGTCGTCCGACGTGGCCCACCGCCTGAACCTTCGCCTCGTCGACCTGTTCCACCAGGCGCCGATCCTGCTGACCCCGACCGTGGCGGGGCAGACGCCGGTGGGCGCCGGCTTCGGCACGGTCGCTGGCATCGAGGATGCCTCGTGGGTTCGCTTCACCTACGCGTTCAACCTGACCCGGTCGCCGGCGGGATCGGTGCCGGTCGGCTTCACCTCCGACGGCATGCCGGTCGGCCTCCAGGTCGTCGGTCCTCAGCACGCCGATGTGGCGGTCTTGCGGGTGCTCGCCCTCGTCGAGGGGCTGGTCGGGGGCGACCGTGCATGCCCCTTCGAACCGACGCCGTCGTGACCCGTCCTTGGCGGAAGTGGATGTGAGCACCTTCTCGGGCCCGCGCTAGGGTTCGACCCCCGCAGGGGCGTATGGCTCAGTTGGTTAGAGCGCTGCCTTCACACGGCAGAGGTCACAGGTTCGAATCCTGTTACGCCCACCGAAGATGTTGCAGGTCAGGCGCCCTTTTCGGAGGGCGCCTGTTGCGTTCCAGGCCGGTCGGTGCCGTCAGCCGCGCAGGAGGTCGCCGAGGTCCGACAGGCCGCCTGCGGGGTCATCCGGGTCGAAGTCCTCGCGCCAGCGAGCGGTGCTGCGCGCCACCGCTCGCAGCACCAGGGCCCCGGGCACCAGCCAGTTGAGCACGGTGGCGGCGAGCGGCGTGGCGATCACCGCACCGAGCAGGAGCGAGGCGGTCACGTCGACGAAGGCCCAGGCCCAGATCGAGGTGACGGCCCGGTTCGCTTGGGTGAACCGGCGCGCCGCGGACTCGGCGGGGGTCACCACGTCGCGGGTGTAGGGCTCGACGAGGGGCACCGCCAGCAGCGAGGCCCACGCGATCGCTGCCAATCCCGCGGCCGCGAGCGGCCGCCCGAGCCGATCGAGAGCAGCGAGGTCGAGGACGAGGGCAGCAGCGCCGAGCGTTCCGAACAGCACGATCGCGGCGCCGTTCAGGAGGGTGGGCCTTCGCTCCTGGAGCGACACCACGACGACGGCGAGGGTCGCGAGCAGCGCCAGCGCGGCCGAGAGCGCGAGCCCCTGCGCTCCGCTCCGGTTCGCGACCGCGAACACCAGCCACGGGACGAGCCCGACGTAGAACTTGGAACCCACTCGAGCGGCCCTCCCTCCGCGCCGCGCCAGCCTACCGGTGCGAGCATGGGCCCATGGCCGATGCACCCCGCTCCGTCGAGATCCGCGACGACGTCATCCGTCTGGGGCAGCTGCTCCAGCTCGCGGGGATCGTCGACTCGGGTTCGGACGCCAAGTTGCTGCTGGCCGGGGGCGAGGTCCTCGTCAACGGCGAGCCCGAGGAGCGGCGCGGGCGCCAGCTCCGGGTGGGCGACATCGTCGAGGCGCTGGGCGCGCAGGTGGTCGTGGTCCCGGCCGTGGTCTGACCCGGCCTGGTCGATCTCCTCAGGTCCCGGCGAGGAGCGAGATCACGGGGGCCATCGCGTCGAGTGCGTCGAGGCTGAGCCCGATCGACGCGATCCCGAGCCGCTCCCGGCGAGCCCGCAGATCGTCGGCGATCTGCTCGACGGTGCCGCAGAGCGCGTGCGGAGACTCGAGCGCGTCGGCAGGGGAGATGCCCAGCGCTGGCGCGAGGGCGTCGGCCGTGCCGGCCCGGTCGTCGGTCACGATCGCCAGGTGGATGCGGGTGTGGAGCTCGATCTGGCCGAAGCGGTCGCCGGCGGCATCTCGAACCCAGCGGATCTTGCGTTCCGTCGCTGCGGCGGTGGCATCGGGGCCGGCGGACGCGTCGATGACGCCGTTGGGGAGCTTCGGGTTGAGGCCCACGATGTCCGCGTGGCGCCCCGCGAGCTCGAGCACCTTGCGACCGCCACCGCCGATCAGCAGCGGGAGCGGATCCTGCAGCGGCTTGGGCGATCCCGAGAGCCCATCGATCCGGTAGTGGTCGCCAGCGAAGCTGCACGGACCCTCCGACAGCAGGCCGCGGACCACGTGCACCGCCTCCTCGAGGCGCTCGATGCGGGTGCCGGGCGGATCCATCTCGATCCCGGCGGCGGCGTAGTCGCTCGTCATCCAACCAGCGCCGAGGCCGAGCTCGAAGCGCCCCTCCGAGAGGATGTCGAGCGTCGCCGCCTCCTTGGCCAGGACCGCGGGATGCCGGTAGTCGTTGCAGAACACCAGGGCACCGACGCGCAGCGTCGAGGTCGCGTCCGCCGCCGCCATGAGCGCGGCCACGGGCGAGAGCTGGTCGTCGAGGTGGTCCGACACCGTCAGGCGGTAGCACCCGAGGTCCTCGACCTTGCGGGCGAGGTCGCGCCAGCGAGCTGCGGTGATGTCGGGCGGCGAGGAGCACTGGATGCCGAAGCGGAACGGGGGGAGGTCGGGCACGAGAACCACCGGGGAGTCGGGAGCGATCGCCGGTCAGACCCGGCAGCGATGTCGATGGTTGCAGGTCGGGCTCAGCCGGTGGAGCGCTCGTCCTCAGACACGTCGGCGCGCTCCTCCGCGGCCATGAGCGCGAGGAGGTCGGCCCGAGCTCGAGCCACCCGGGAGCGGATCGTGCCCACCGGGCAACCCAGCGCCACCGCTGCCTCCTCGTAGGGCAGCCCGAGCAGCTGGGTCAGCACGAACGCCTCGCGCCGCTCTGGCCGCAGCGACGCGAGCATCTCGCGGTGCTCGGGGTCGAGGTCGGCCTCGATGGCGGCGGGCTGCTGGCGATCGTGCTCGGACACGACCCGTTCGACGATGCGGATGCGTCGGGCGAGCGACCGTCGTTCGTCGAGGCAGGTGTTCCGGGCGACCCCGAGCAGCCAGGTTCGAGCCGAGGAGTCTCCCCGGAAGTTGCCGAGCGATCGCAGCGCTCGCAGGTAGGTGGCTTGGACGGCGTCGTCGGCCTGGGCGGGGCTCAGGAGGTGGGCGCAGAAGCGCCACACGTCGTCGATGGTCCGCGCCACGAACGCGGCCTCGGCGTCGCGGTCGCCGTCGGCAGCGCGCGCGACGAGCACGCCGAGCTCCTCGTCGCCACGGATCGGGGGCCGCGGTGACCGGCCTCGGCCGGTGCGCCAACTCTCGCGGCTCACGCGTCGACCGTCACGGTGCCCTCCATCCCCCGATGGACCGAGCACCAGTAGCGGTACGTCCCGGGGACGGTGAACGTCGCGGTCTCGCTGCGCCCAGGGGCCAGCGCGTCCCGCAAGGTGGTCGAACCTGCGGCGATGACCAGGTGGTGGGTGACCTCACCGGCGTTGCGCCACTCGACTGCCTCGCCCGCGGCGACCTCCACATCAGCGCGATCGAACGTGTGGCCGTCGGCATCGATGCGCACGACGGGGTCGGGCACCGAGGTGGGAGCGACACTCGCGAGGGCGGTGCTCGTGGGCGGGCCCGGCAGCGCGGCCAAGCCCAGCAGCGCGGCGACGACCACGATCGCCGCGGCGGCGGTGCGGGCTCGGAGGGCAGCCGCGGTGCGACGTGGACGCTCGTGCGCGGTCGAGAGGACTCGCTCGACCAGCTGCACATGCTCGGTGGGCGGACGGAACCGTCCCCGGCGCCGCTCAGCGGCGAACCGGGAGAGGAGCGCGTCGCAGCTCGGACAGGAGGCGACGTGGGCGTCGAGGCGCGCCCGCTCGTCGGGCGACACCTGGTCGTCGGCGGCGGCCGACACCAGCTCGAACCACTCGGAGCAGGTCATCTCGCGTGGGTCGTCGGCGGGCGGTCCCCGAGTTCCCAGGACCTCGACCGTAGCGGCGACTTCCCATGTTCCCACCT
This sequence comes from Acidimicrobiia bacterium, assembly GCA_039812605.1. Classification (GTDB taxonomy): domain Bacteria; phylum Actinomycetota; class Acidimicrobiia; order Acidimicrobiales; family Iamiaceae; genus Aquihabitans. The sequence continues at coordinate 7,865 of JBDIAX010000089.1, forward strand.
CGTTCACAGGAACCGTGGAGGTGCGCCCCTGAGGATGGGCGCACGTGGTGACGCCCGTCGCCCGATGTCCCAGGAGGAGCTCCGTTGTCCGATTCGAACCCGCTCGATCCGACCCGTGCCGATGCCGTGC
>JBDIAX010000090.1:0-7927 GCA_039812605.1 Acidimicrobiia bacterium
CTGCACCAGGGGCTCGAGCACCACCGCGGCGAGGCGATCGGCGTCGGCCTCGATGGCCGCGACCGCGGCGTCGACGTCGCCGGGCTCGCCGAGGCCGGGGGTGCGCACGACGGGGAAGCGCAGCGGGTCGAACACGTCGGTGCCGAAGCCGCCGTCGCCCACCGCGAGCGAGCCGATCGAGTCGCCGTGGTACGCGCCACCGAAGGCGAGGTAGGTGGTGCGACCCGTGACGCCCTGGTTCGTCCAGAACTGGAACGCGATCTTCAGGGCCTGCTCCACGGCGGCGGCGCCGTCGGAGGCGAAGAGGAAGCGAGCGCGGTCCACCGGCACGCGGGGAGCGAGGGCTTCGGCGAGCTCGACCACGATGCGGTTGCCGTTGCCGAGCAGCGTGGAGTGCGCGACGCGGTCGAGCTGGTCGCGCACCGCCTGGTCGAGCTCGGGCACCCGGTGGCCCAGGGTGGTGACCCACAGCGACGAGATGGCGTCGAGGTACCGGTTGCCCTCGACGTCGATGAGCTCGCGGCCCTCCGCTCGCTCCACGATCACCGGCCGGTTGCTCGCGTAGGCCGACATCTGCGTGAAGCCGTGCCACACGGACGCGACATCGCGCTCGATCCAGCCCTGGAGGTCTGCCATCGGGTCGACGCTAGTTGGATGGCTCCGAGAGGTCCTCGGCCGCTTGGCGCACCTGCCAGTCCCGGTCGCTGAGCGCGCGCTCGAGCGCAGCGTCGACCTCCGGGCCCTCGAACGGCGCGAGCGCGAGCACCGCCCGTCGCCGCACCGTGGCCTTGTCGGCGGTGCCGTGCAGGATCGCGGGCAGCCCCGCCGGGTCTCCGATCGAGCCGAGCGCGGCCACGGCGGCCTCGCGGATCAGCGCGTCGTCGGCGTCGGTGGCGAGGGTGGCGAGCGCTCGGACCGCGCCGGGCTCGGTGGGCGATCGTTCTCCCGAGGCCCACGCCGCCACCTCCACCACCGTGTCGTCGGTGTCCGACAGCAGCGGGAGGATCGACACCCCGGTCGCGGGGCCGGCGCCTTCGAGCGCGGCGATCACCTCGAGCGCGCGGCGCCGCACCGAGGCGTCGGCATCGGCGAGCGCCCGGCTGAGGTCGGCGGGCTCGAGCGCGCCGAGCCGGTGGAGCGAGGACACGACCGCGGACCGCACCCCAGGCTTCGCGTCGTCGATGTGGGCCCGCACCGTGGCGATGTCCCCTTCGTGCCCCGCGATGAGCACCGCTCGGCGGCGGCGGGCGGCGTCCTCGTCCACGCGTCGAACCTACGCGCTCTGGCGGCGGATCGGGCGTGGCAGGCTGGTCCGCCGTGACCGCAGCCCCCCGCCTCTCCCGTCTGTGGTGGTTCGCCGGTCCGGTGCTCGTGGCCTTGGTCGTGGCGATCGTGGTCGTGGCCGCGCTCCCCGCCCCGTACGTGACCCTGTCGCCGGGCGGCGCCCGGTCGGTCGAACCGCTGGTCACCGTGGCGGCGAAGGAGGGCGGACCGGAGATCGACGTCGACCCCGCGAGCGACGGCCTCCTGTACCTCACGGTGTCGTCGCGGACCGAGCCGAGCGGGCTGCTCGTGCTGCGGGGCTGGCTCGACGACACCGTCCAGGTGGAGCCGTCGGCTCCCTTCCTCGGCACCCAGACCCCCGACGAGAACCGTGCGCTGAACCTCGCCCTCATGGCCGACTCGCAGGACAAGGCGCGCAAGGTGGCGCTCGAGCGGCTCGGCTTCGAGGTGAAGACCACCCCGACGGGAGCGTTCCTCGAAGATGTCGATCCGTCGTTCCCGGCGGCCGAGGTCCTGCGACCCGGGATGACGGTGGTCGAGGCTGGCGGCGAAGAGGTGAAGACCAAGGACGACCTCATCGCCGCGATCCAGGCGGCTGAGCCCGGTGACACCTTGGACCTCTCGGTGATCCCGCTCGGGGAGCGGACGCCCGAGCAGGTGACCGCGACGCTCGGCGAGCGCGACGACCAGCCCGGCGAGGCGGTGCTCGGGGTGACCGTCGTCGACCACGCCACCTACGACTTCCCGGTGGACATCCGCATCGAAACGGGCCAGGTGGGCGGACCGTCGGCCGGCTTGGCCTTCACCTTGGCGATCCTCGACCGCATGACGCCGGGGCGCCTGACCGGCGATGGCCGGGTGGCGGTCACCGGCACCATCGAGATCGACGGGTCGGTCGGGCCCGTGGGCGGCGTCGAGCACAAGGCGCGCGCCGCGATCCGCGAGGGCGCGACGTTGATGCTCGTCCCCTCTGACGAGTACGCGGCGGCCGTCGCGGCGGCCGACGGACGGTTGCAGGTCGTGGCCGTCGACTCGCTCGACGAGGCGCTGGCGGCACTCGAAGCCCACGGCGGAAGTGGCCTCCCAGCGTCGCCGGACTGACGCGAGGCTCCCCGAAACGGCGACCGCCCGGCCGTACCATCGGAGGCGATGGCAGCGGAACCCGACGACCGAACCATGCCCGATCCCGACGAGATCGCGGCTCAGTCCTTCACCAAGGTCCGCAAGGGCTACGAGGTTGACGAGGTGCGCGCCTACCTGGTGGCGCTGTCCTCGCAGGTCCGCGAGGCCCGTCGCATCCAAGCCGACGACGCCCGTCGCCTCGCCGAGCTCGAGCGCCGCAACGCCGATCCCGACGCCCTCGACGAGACCAAGCTCACCCAGCTCCTCGGCGAGGAGACCGCGCGCGTCCTCGAGACCGCTCGCCAGGCCGCCGCCGACATCCGCTCGCGCGCCGAGCAGGAGGTGTCCGAGGCCCGCGCCGCCGCCGAAGCCGACGCCACCGCGGCCCGCGCGGAGGCCGACGAGTACGCCGCCTCCACCCGCGACGCCGCCGATCAGTACGCGCAGGGCACCCGCAGCGACGCCGATGCCTACGCCGAGGCGACCCGAGCAAGCGCAGACGCCGATGCCGTCGAGCTCCGCAGCGCGGCGTCCGAGGAGGCCGCGCGCATGCGGGGTGCGGCCGAGACGGTGCTGGCCGAGCGCACCGAGGAGGCCGAAGCCCAGGCGAGCACCATCCGTTCCGAGGCGGACACCTACGACGTCGAGCTGCGTGGGGCCGCGGCCACCTACGACGCCGAGACCCGCACCGCGGCCGACATCTACGCATCGGGCACGCGCGAGGCCGCCGACGCGGCTGCTGCGGAGGTCCGGGCCGAGTCCGAGCAGGTCCGTGCCGAAGCCGACACGGCCGCCGCGCTGCGGCTCGAGGCATCGAACGCCGAGGTCGAGGCCATCCTCGACGAAGCGCGCGAGGAGGGGCGGGCCATGGTGGAGGAGGCGCGGACCTACCGCGAGCGCGTGATCGCCGACCTCGCCGATCGTCGCCGGGCGGCACGGGCGCAGCTCGACGAGCTCGTGTCCACGCGCGACTCGCTGGCGGTGACCCTGACCGATGTGGCCGGCCGGATCGAGGCGTCGCACCGCGCGCTCGCCGACGCCATCGTCGACCACCGCGACCTCGGCGACGTCACGGCCGATCGCGAAGCCCTCGACAGCGAGCCCCCGAGCGTCGCGGTCGCCGATGAGCCGGCCGTCGAAGCGGAGCTCGTGGAGGAGGAGGCCATCGAGGTCGTTCCCGAGGAGCCCGAACCCGAACCCGAACCCGAGATCGAGCCGGAGCCGGAGCCGGAGCCCGAGATCGAGCCGGAGCCCGATCCGGTCGTGGATCCGCGTGACGCGGAGGACGACGAGCTGGAGGCGGCAGCCATCGCGGAGGGGCCCGAGCCCGAGCCCGAGCCGGTGCCCGAGGAAGATCCGCGTGACGTGGAGGACGACGAGCTGGAGGCGGCGGCGATCGCGGAGGGTCCCGAGCCTGAGCGCGAGCCCGATCCGGTGGAGGCAGTGTTCGCCCAGCTGAAGGCCGAGCAGTCCCGGCCCGGTCGTCGTGCGCACGTCGGCGTCGCGCAGACCGAGCGTGTCGAACCGGCAGCGCAGGACGAGCCGGTCCGCCAGCAGCCGGCCGCCACGCCGCCGGAGGGCAGCGGCTCTCCTGCCCCCGGCGCCGACGACCTCGCCGCCCTCGATCGTCGTGACGCCGCCACCGACGCGATCGAGCGTCAGCTGGCCCGGCGCCTCAAGCGGGTCTTGTCCGACGAGCAGAACGAGCTGCTCGATCGCGTGCGTCGGGCCAAGGGCGCCCCGACCGCCGACGACGTCCTGCTCAAGCAGGGCGAGCACCAGGGCCGCTACCACGAGGCGGCGCTGGCCGACCTCATCGACGCCGAGCGGGCGGGTGCTGGCTTCTTCGGCGAGGCGCCAGCCAGCGCCGCCGAGGTGAGCGACGTCGCCGAGGTGTTCGCGTCCGAGCTCGTCCGCCAGCTGCGGGGCCGTCTGGAGTCGGCGTTCGTGGCGGACGCCGACGAGCAGGAGATCTCCGATCGGATCCGTGCCTGCTACCGCGAGTGGAAGACCCAGCGGATCGCGGACGCGGCCGCGCACCACGTGCTCGTGGCGTTCAACCGGGGGGTCGCCCACGCCGCGCCGGACGGCTCTGCCGCCCGATGGGTGGTCGACGACGGCGGGTCCCCGTGCCCGGACTGCGACGACAACGCGCTGGCCGGCGCGGTGCCCGCCGGTGAGGCCTTCCCGACCGGGGACCTCGCTCCGCCCGCGCATCCGGGCTGTCGGTGCCTCGCGGTGCCTGCCTGAGGCGGAGCCTGCGGTCCGGCCCGTGAGGCCGCACCGGTAGGCTCGCCCGCCATGTCGCCCCAGGAGGATCCGCCGCCGCACCCGTCGGGGCGAGCCAGGCGCGATCGGCGTCCGCGCGTCGCCGGCCGGGGCCGGGCGATCGTCCTCACCCTCCTCGTCGTGGTCTTCGTGCTGCTGATCTCCCTCCGGGGGATCGCGTCCTTCTACACCGACTACCTCTGGTTCGATTCGCTGCACCTCTCGTCGCTGTGGCGAGACGTGCTCACCGCGAAGGCGGGGCTGACGGTGTTCGGCGGTCTCGCGTTCTTCGCGCTGTGCTGGGTGAACCTGTCGATCGCGGAGCGGCTCGCTCCCGTGTTCCGGCCGTCGGCAGGCGACGACGACCTGATCGAGCGGTACTACGAGGTGATCGGGCGCCGGGCCTGGTTGGTGCGCGCCAGCGTGTCGGTGTTCCTGGCGGCGGTGGTGGGCATGAGCCTCGGCTCCGCGTGGAAGGAGTGGGTGCTCTTCAACAACCGCGTCGACTTCGGCGCGAAGGACGCCACGTTCTCGACCGACATCGGCTTCTACGTCTTCCAGCTCCCGTTCATCAGCGCGGCGCTGTCGTGGCTGTTCTCGTCGCTGGTCGTGATCTTCATCGTCGCCGTGCTGGCGCACATCGTGAACGGCGGCATCCGGTTCCACAACCAGCTCGACCGGGTCACCCCTCAGGTCAAGGCGCACCTGTCGGTGCTGCTCGGCTTCCTGGCGCTCGTGCAGTGCGCCCGCTACTGGTTCGGCCACTACGCCCTCACCTTGTCCACCCGCGGGTCCGTCGATGGCGCCACGTACACCGAGTACAACGTCACGCTCCGGGCGATCTACCTGGTGATGCTGATCGCGCTGTTCGCGTTCGGGCTGTTCATCGCCAACATCTGGCGGCGGGGCTGGGTCCTGCCGGTCATGGCCGTGAGCCTGTGGGTGCTGGTGTCGGTGCTGGCGGGGACGATCGTGCCGGCGGTGGTCGAGCGAGTGCGGGTGAACCCCACGCGGTCGCTCGAGAGCGAGTACATCGCCCGCAACATCGCCGCCACCCGAGCGGCCTACGGGCTCGACGTCGAGGACGACCTGTGGGACTGGACCCAGCCCCTCACCGCCTCGGACCTCGCCGAGAACGCCGACACCATGGACAACGTGCGGCTGTGGGACCCGACCCTCATCCAGCGCAGCTTCGCCGCCGACCAATCGACTCGCCCCTTCTACGACATCGGCGATGTCGACGTGGACCGCTACGAGGTGGACGGCGTCACCCGCCAGGTGATGCTCGCGGCACGCGACCTGGACCCCTCGGGCATCAACTCGCCCACCTGGGAGGCCACGCACCTCGTCTACACGAACGGGTACGGGATGGTGGCCGCGCTGGGCAACGACAGGACGTCGAACGGCGACCCCGAGATGTTGGTCAAGGACATCCCGGTGGAGTCCGCCCGTGGCCTTCCCGAGGTGACCGAGCCGCGGATCTACTTCGGCGAGGACAGCGGCGGCTACGTCATCGTCAACACCGACGTGAAGGCACCGTCCGACGAGCTCGCTGCGGGCAAGGGCGCGCTCCAGCCCTATGACGGCGCCGACGGCATCCGCTTCGGTTCGGGCGTCACCGGGTTCCTCCGCAAGGCGGCGTTCTCGCTGCGCTTCGGCGAGATCGATCCGCTGCTGTCGGGCAACATCCGCAGCGACTCGCGCGTGCTGCTCGACCGAGATGTCAAGGACCGGGTGGAGGCGCTCGCGCCGTTCCTCGCCTTCGACCACGACCCGTACCTCGTGCTCACCGAGGGTCGGCTCCAGTACGTGGTCGACGGCTACACCACCACGCGCAACTACCCGAACTCGCAGCGGGCCGACACCGGTGGCCTCGACCCGTCGTCGGGCCTCTACGGGCGTTCCTTCAACTACGTGCGCAACTCGGTGAAGGCGGTGGTCGACGCCTACCAGGGCACGGTCACCTTCTACGTCGTCGACCAGCACGACCCGCTGATCCGCGGGTACGAGAAGGCGTTCCCCCAGCTGTTCACCGATGGCGACGAGATGCCCGAGGACCTGCGCCAGCACCTGCGCTACCCCGAGGACCTGTTCACCGTGCAGACGCAGATGTGGGCGAAGTACCACGTCACCGATCCCGACACCTTCGACAAGAGCCTCGAGAACTGGGACATCCCCCGCGACGTCGGCGTGACGCAGAAGGCGGGCAGCGACGACTTCACCGCGGTCGGCGCCGACGGGCAGAAGCTGACCAAGGAGGACCGCTACCCGTCGCAGTACGTGCTGATGCAGGCTCCCGGAGAAGACGAGGCCACGTTCCAGATCCTGCGGCCGTACGTGTCGTCGTCGGAGACGGAGAGCTCGGGCGGCAACAACCAGCTGCGCGCGTTCATCACCGGCGAGGTCGACCCCGACACCGGGCTCGGCCGGCTGCGCCAGTTCCGCCTCGACACCACCGATCCGCCACCGGGCCCCAACCTCGCCGCCGACGACATCCAGGGCAGCGCCGCGGTCACCGAGGTGGTGCGGCCCCTGTGCCTCGACAAGCAGAACAACACGTGCACCTTCGCGTCGCCCACGATCGTGCCGGTGGCGAACGCGCTCCTGTACGTGCAGTCGTTCCTCGTGGCCGGCAGCCAGCAGGCCGCGCCGCGCCTGCGCTACGTGATCGTGAACTACGTGAACGCCGAGGGGTCGAACGTGCGGATCGCCACGAGCCTCCGGGGGGCGCTGGTCGAGCTGTTCGGGGAGGACGTGCCGACGTCGATCGAGGGCTCGGTGGGTGCGACCGACGAGACCACTCCGAGCGATCAGCCCACCGATGAGGAGCCCGTCAACGTCACCGACCGCGAGGCCGAACTGATCGATGACATCGTGAGCGCCTTCGACGCGGCCGAGGCGGCCGCCGCCAAGGGCGACCTGGTCGGCCAGGCCACCGAGCTCCAGAAGGCGCGCGACCTCGCTGAGGAGCTCCAGTCGCTGCGGTCCGGCTCAGGGTCGGCTGGGGAGGGCGGCACGACCACCACCACAGCGCCGACGACAGACACCACCACGACGGCCCCTGCCGCCACCACGACGGCCCCTGCCGCCACCACGACCACCGCGGCCGGCGCCTGACCCCGAATCAGGTTGCGGTTCGCGGAGGGCGATCGGTAGGGTGACCAGCACGCCGCGGGGTGGAGCAGTCTGGTAGCTCGTCGGGCTCATAACCCGAAGGTCGCAGGTTCAAATCCTGCCCCCGCCACCAACTGAA
>JBDIAX010000091.1:0-7926 GCA_039812605.1 Acidimicrobiia bacterium
GTTCACGAACACCCGCCCGTTCACCTCCCCGACGTCGACGGCGCGCACCGCGCCCTCGACCAGCTCTCGGGCGGCGATGCCGAGGTCGACCGACATCCCGAGGTCCCGGGCGAAGTGGTTGAACGTCCCGAGGGGGAGCACGCCGAGCACCACCTCGGTCCCGGCGGCCGCGGCGGCTGCAGAGCTCACCGTGCCGTCGCCTCCCGCCACGAGGACCGCGGTCGGCCGGTGGTCGCGCCACGCCGCTCGAACGGCGCCAGCCAGGTCCGCCGGCTCGACGGTGCGCACCGCCACCTCGGCACCGGCGGCGGCCAGCGCGTCCTCGATCTGCGAGACCACGTCGTCGGAGACCGAGCCCGCGGCCCCGTTCACGAGCGCGACGAACCGCACCAGGGCGGCTACCCCAGCGCGCGGGCGGCGATGCCGGGCCCCGCCGCGGGCACGGCGTCGGACACGCCGAAGCGCATCGCCGGCGTGGTCGTGCGCTCGAGGAAGTCCGACACGGTGCGGTTGAACGAACCGGCCTGCTCGACCATGAACAGGTGGGCGCCCCCGCGGACCACGGCGAGTTCGGCGCCGGGGATGAGCGAAGCGATCTCCTCGCTGTCTCCCTGGGTGGTGAGCACGTCCTGGCTCCCGCAGAGCACGAGCGTGGGCGTGGCGACCTCCGCCAGCTCCACCCGCAGCGAGTCCTCGATCGACAGGATCGCCTGGATCTGGGCCACGAACGACGCCACCGGCACGTTGAACGCCAGCGGACCGAGGATGGCCATCGCCGGCCAGGTGCGGCGCAGCGACCGAGGGCCCACCATCCACTTCAGGTTGCGGCGCACGAACTCGCGCATGCCGAACGCCTGCGCCTGATCGGCCCACTCGGCGAGCAGCTCGCGGCGCCAGGAGAAGTGGCGGCACGCGGTGCACGCCAAGGTCAGCGAACGGACCCGATCGGGGTGGCGCACGCCGATCACCTGGCTGATGATGCCGCCCATCGAGGCACCGACGACGTGCGCCGAGCCGTAGCCCGCGTGGTCGAGCGCCGCGACCGCGTCGGCCGCCATGACCTCGAGGTCGTAGGGCCCCGCCGGACGCTCCGAGTGGCCCACGCCCCGGTTGTCGACCATCACCAGCCGGTACTTCGCGCCGAGGGCCCGCTTCTGCATGACCCAGCCCCGGGCATCGGCGCCGAGGCCGTGCACCATCAGCAGCGGCTCGCCGTCTCGCCGACCGGCGAGCTCGTAGGCGATGCGGGTGCCGTCGGCGACCTGGACCACGGGCATCGGACGAACCTACTCCCCCGCCAGACCGGGCGACACGTGGCGAGCCGGCCCCATCAGAACCACCACGACGTCGGCAGGGCTTCGTCGAGCAGCTCCTGCACCGCGGTCCGGGTGGCTTCGGCGAGCTCGGCCGCCGCCAGCGGGCCGCCACCGGCGTCGAACGGCACCGGCGAGCCCACCACGATGCGCCAGCTGCGACCGACCTCACGGCCGACGAGCGCCACCGGCACGACGGGACGCTCCGTGGCGATCGCCGCCTCGAGGCGCTCGACGGTCAGCTGCCCGACCCGCTCGCGGCTGCGCAGGTCGCGCGACATCGGCAGGCCCACGAGCTGGCCGGCGCGCAGCAGGCCCTCGATCTCGTCGGTCCGGTCGAGCACGCCGCCGAAGCGGCGCAGCACCGGCCCGACCGGCGCCACGTCGGGGACGCCGACCGTGCGGACGAAGCGCCCCGTGGCCTGGCGGATGCCGCGGGCCAGGACCCAGGGCTCGCTGATGCCGAAGCGACGGTTGAACACGAGCACCGCGCCGCCGAGCGTGGGGAGCCGCTCGGCGCCTTCGACGGTGAGGTCCCAGCGCAGGCCCAGGATCGGGTCAGCCACCGACACGAGGTCAGGGTCGAGGCCCCAATCGTCGATCGCGTACGCGCCCCGGGCTCGCCGACCGAGCTGGACGGCCAGCGTCGCCCCCGGGACGCCGCGCCGCACGGCATCGAAGCTCACGACGACGCCCCAGCGCTGGCGTGCGCCGGGTGCTCGACGGTGTGCCAGCGGTAGAGCTGATCGACCACCTCGTGGGTGGTGCGGGGCTCGAGCCCGAGCACCAGGCGCCCGAGCGCCCCGTCTGCCGTGCCGCCACGTGCGAGCAGCTCCTGGGAGTGGGGCGGCAACGGCGCCCCGAGCATCTCGGCCGCGACCTTCGCGAACCACCACCCGGGGCCGAACACCGGGACCGGGATCCGCCGGCCCATCAGCACGGCCTGGGTGGCGGTGACCGCGCCGGGGCCGATGACGTTCAGCGGTCCGTCGTGGCCCTTGTCGATCGCGCCCACCATCGCCTGGCAGGCGTCTTCCTGGTGGAGCAGCGAGAACGGCAGCTCGGAGAGCGGGTCGACAGCGACCGCGGGGAGGCGCAGGTACCGGCCCAGCGGGCTCGGGATGCTCGGCCCCACGATCGGCGCGAGGCGCAGCCGCGTGACCGGGACGCCCGAGAGCTGGCCGGCCTCCTCGGCCACCTGTTCGACGTGAGCGAGCGACCGGCCGAACGGCGAGGTCGGGGCGATCTCGACCGATTCGTCGGGTCGCGTGGGCGCCCCTGGCCTCCTGCCGTACACCTCGATGCCCGATCGCACGACGATGGCCCGCAGCGACGGGCACTTCGCGGCGGCACCCAGGACCGACACGGCGGACGCGGCGGTGCCGAGGCGGGCCTCGGTGGGGCTGGTGCGCGAGTGGGGCTCGAAGATGCCGACGTGGACCACGACCTCAGGGTCGAAGTCGCGCACCAGGTGCACGGCCTTGCGACGATCGCCCGGCTCCACCCGGTGGAACTCGGAGCGAAAGATGCGGCGCCGGGGCGGGAAGAGGTCCATGCCCAGGATCTCGGTGACCGAGTCGTCGGCCTCGAGCAGGTTCGCGACGCGCGTGCCGAGCTCGCCGCCCATCCCGGTGATCAGCACTCGCATCGCAGCCTCCCCCGGCTCAGCCCTCGACGCCCTCGGGGGCGTCGGCGGCCTCGCCGTCCTCCATGGTGGCAGGTCCGTGATCCTGCTCGGGGCGAAGGGTGGGGAACAGCACGACGTCGCGGATGGTGCCCGAGTCGGTCAGGAGCATGACCAGCCGGTCGATGCCGATGCCCAACCCCCCGGTCGGCGGCAGGCCGAACTCGAGCGCCCGCAGGTAGTCCTCGTCGACCGCCATGGCCTCCTCGTCGCCGTTGTCGCGCTCGCGCACCTGGTGCTCGAACCGCTCGCGCTGGTCGTCGGGGTCGAGGAGCTCGCTGAACGCGTTGCACAGCTCACGGCCGGCGACGATGGCCTCGAAGCGCTCGGTCATGCCGGGGATCTCGCGGTGGGGTCGAGCCAGCGGCGAGACCTCGATCGGGTACTCCGTGACGAACACCGGCTGCCACTGCTGGTGCTCCGCGGTCTTCTCGTAGAGCTCGAGGAGGAGCTTCCCGGCGCCGTAGGAGTCCTTCCACTCGACGCCGTGCTCGTCGCACAGGGCGCGCAGCTCGTCGACCGGGGTGTCGAGGCCCACCTCGCGTCCGATCTGCTCGGCCACCAGCGACGCCAGCGTGGCCCGCTTCCACGGCGCGGCCAGCTCGATCTCGCGACCCTGGTAGGTGACCGTGGTGCTGCCGGTGAGCTCGAGGGCGAGGTGGGAGACCAGCTGCTCGACGAGCTCCATGATGTCGGTCCAGTCCGCGTAGGCCTGGTACAGCTCGAGCATCGTGAACTCGGGGTTGTGGCGCGGCGAGATGCCCTCGTTGCGGAACACCCGAGCGATCTCGAACACCCGCTCGAAGCCGCCGACCACGAGGCGCTTCAGGTACAGCTCGGGCGCGATCCGCAGGAACATCTCCTGGTCGAGCGCGTTGTGGTGCGTGGTGAAGGGCCGGGCGAGCGCCCCGCCGGGCACCGGGTGCAGCGCCGGCGTCTCCACCTCCATGAACCCGCGGTCCTCCAGCCAGCGCCGCGTGAGCGACACCAGCTTGGAGCGCAGCGCCAGCGTGTGGCGCGCGTCCTCGGTGACCCAGAGGTCCACGTAGCGCTGGCGGTACCTCGTGTCGGGATCGGTGATGCCGTGCCACTTGTCGGGGAACGGCCGGCGGGTCTCGGCCAGCACCGTCCACTCGAGCACCTTCACCGACAGCTCGCCCTTGCGGGTGGTCATGACCTCGCCGCGCACGCCGATCCAGTCCCCGAGCGACAGCTGGCCGAACGCCTCGAACTCCGGCGTGTCGTTGACGGTGGCGAAGAGCTGGATGCGGCCGGTGGAGTCCGCGAGCTGCCCGAACGCGAGCTTGCCCTGCACCCGTCGCAACATCAGCCGCCCGGCGACGACCACCGTCTCCCCGGTCTCCATCCCCGGCTCGAGGCCCTCGTGCGCCTGCTTGATCCCGGCCGCGGTGGCGTCGGGGTCGAAGCGGTAGGGCACGGGATGGCGGGTCGTCACCGCTCCAGCCTGCCCGTTCCCGCCCCCGCCGACCCAACCGTTCCCGCCCCGATCGGCCCCCTCCGCGTTCCTACGCGCAGGAACGTTCCCTCCGCCCGCGAGCCCAAGCGTTGCACCCGGGCCTCGGCCGGGGAGGCGCGGCGCCGGTGGCGAACGGCGCGAGGCGAGGCGAGGCGACCGCTACTGGTTGCGCTCGAAGACGACCCGCAGGCCGTGGAGGGTGAGCCAGGGCTCGACGCGCTTGATCGAGGACGTGTACGGCGCGATCAGCTCGGCCAGCCCGCCGGTCGCCACGACGACGGGATCGCCGAGCTCGGCGACGAGGCGGCGACAGATGCCGTCGACCTGGCCGGCGAAGCCGAACACCGCCCCCGACTGGATCGACTCGACGGTCGTGCGCCCGATCACGCTTCGGGGCTCCACCAGCTCCACCCGCCGGAGCGCAGCGGCGCGCGTGTAGAGCGCATCCAGGCTGATCTCGACGCCCGGCGCGATCACGCCGCCCAGGTACTCGCCCTTCGCGGAGATGGCGTCGTAGGTGGTGGCGGTGCCGAAGTCGATGACGATCGCCGGGCCACCGAAGAGGTCCATCACCGCCACCGCGTTGGCGATGCGATCGGCACCCACCTCGCGCGGGTTGTCGGTGAGGATCGGCAGACCGGTCTTCACCCCGGGCTCGATGACCACCGGGCGGAACCCGAAGTACTTCTCGGTCATCTCCCGGAACGCCGCGGTGGCTCGGGGGACCACCGAGGAGATGGCGATGCCGTCGATGTCGTCGTCGAAGGAGAAGCCGTGGAAGCCGAGGAACTCCTGCACCACGAGGGCGTGCTCGTCGGAGGTGCGCTCGGCGTTGGTGGCGATGCGCCAGTGGTCGAGCAGGTCAGCCTCGGTGGGAGCCGACGACGAGCCACGGGCCCCGTCGTCGGCGCCGTCAGCGTCGTCGCCGCCGAACAGGCCGATCACCGTCTGGGTGTTGCCGATGTCGATCGCCAGGAGCATCGCCAAAGCCTGCCCGCTGGCGAGCCGCGCCGACGAGACGAGACCCCGTAGGGTCCCGGGCCGTGCGCGCTGCCATCCGGGACCGGGCGAACCGCCACCCGCTCGACCTCGCCGCGCTCGGCCTGTACGCCCTGACCCGCCTCTGGTTCCTGGTGGTCGTCGGGTTGAAGATGGACCTGCGCTTCTTGAGCTTCGGCCCCCACCTCCCCGACGTGGACCTGCTGGAGCACCGCCTGTTCGAGACGCTCTGGTACGAGCACACCCAACCGCCGCTGTACTCGGCGTTCGTGGGGTTGCTCTTGCGACTCTCCCCGTTCCCCGACGGCGCGACGTTCCTCGTGGCGCACCTGGCGATGGGGGCGGTGCTGGCCGTGGTCCTGCGGCGCCTGTTCGAGGTGCTCGGCCTCGGCGTACCAGCCACCTTCGTCGCCCTCTTCCTGGTGTTCACGAACCCGTCGCTCGTGGCGCTCGAGCTCATCGCCTCCTACGACGAGCCGACGATCGTGCTGCTGGCGCTGCTCGCGCTGAAGACCGGCCGGTACGTGGCGAGCGCGTCCGCCCGCGACCTGGCGTGGGTGTCGGCCCTCGCGTGCTCGATCGTGCTGGTGCGCACCGTCTTCCACCCGATGTGGTTCGTGCTGGTGGCCCTCGGGGTGGTCGCGATGCGACCGCCGGCGTTCGAGCGGCGACGCGCCGCGGTCCTCCTGGGCGCGCCCGTCATCGTGATCGTCGGGCTGATCCTGAAGAACGCGGCCTTGTTCGACGTGACCGGCCTCACGTCGTTCGCGGGGCCGAGCCTGTCGAAGATCGCGGGCGCCGCCGCGGACGACGACGAGGTGCGCGAGCTCCAGGCCGACGGCACCGTCTCGGCCCTCTTCGGGCGGCCCGTGTTCTGGTCGTACGCGACCTACGAGGACACGATGCCGCCGTGCGTGCGCACCCATCCAGACATCCCCGCGCTCGCCGAGCCGACCCGCCGCTACGGGGGCGCCTACCCGAACATGAACGACGAGTGCATGCTCGCGGTCTACCGGCAGCAGACCGACGACGCCGTCGCGTTCATCCGTGCCCGGCCCGCACAGTTCGTCGGGGCGCAGGCGTCAGGGGCGCAGATGTTCTTCGAGCCGGCGCTGCCGATCGTGTTCACGACCAACGCCGACGCCCTGCGGCCCACCGCCACGGCCTACCGCTGGACGCTGCTGCCCCAGGTGCAGCTCCCGCCGGTCTCCGAGACGGAGTTCGGCGCGCTCCGGGTGCTCGACCACGGGGGCGTGGAGCTGGTGCCGACCGTGCTGCTGGCCGACCTCGCAGCCATCGTCCTCGGGGCCCAGCGCGGCTGGACCCTCGTTCGTCGCCGACGGACCCCCGGCAGCGGCGCTCGACGCGCGTCGTACGGCGCGTGGGCCGCGGTGGGGTCGACGTGCGCGTGGGTGACGATCGTGGGGTCGCTGCTCGAGATCAACGAGAACGCCCGCTACCGCATGCTGATCGAACCGTTCCTGCTCGCGACCGTCGTGTACGGCGGCCAGGCGGTCGTGCGCTGGGCTCAGCGGCGGACGTCGATGTCGAGGCCGATGTCGAGCACGGGCGCCGAGTTGGTCAGCGATCCCGACGACACGACGTCGGCCCCGGTGTCCGCATAGCTCCCGACGTTCTCGAGGGTGATGCCGCCGGAGACCTCGAGCAGAGCCCGGCGGGTCCCGTTCGACGCAGCGTGCTCCTCGGCGACGACCACCGCGGCACGCACCTCGTCGGGGCTCATGTTGTCGAGGAGGATGGCGTCGGCGCCGGCATCGAGGGCCTCCACCACCTGCTCGATGCGCTCGCACTCGACGTGCACCGTGCGCCCGGGCCAGGCGTCGCGAGCGGACCGGACCGCGTCCACGATGCCGAGCACGGTGAGGTGGTTGTCCTTGAACATCACCCAGTCGCTCAGGTTGCCCCGGTGGTTGCGGCCACCCCCCGCCCGCACCGCCGCCTTCTCCAGCGACCGCAGCCCCGGCGTGGTCTTGCGCGTGTCCCACACCCGCAGCGGTGCCGCGGCGTCGACGAACGACCGGGTGCGCGTGGCGATGCCGCTCAGGTGGCTCATCAGGTTCAGCGCGGTGCGCTCCGCGGTGAGCACGGCGGCGAGCGGGCCGGTGACGGTGCCCAGGACCTGACCGGCCGTGACCCGGTCGCCGTCGGCCACCGACCACGCGCAGGCGATGGACGGGTCGACCTGGAGGAACGTCTCGTCGACGCACGCGGTGCCGGCGACGACGCCCGCAGAGCGCACGACGAACCGGGCCTCGGCGCGAGCGTCCAACGGCAGCAGCGCTGCGGAGATGTCGCCGAGCGGCGTGAGGTCTTCGGCGAGGGCGGCGCCGACGATGGCGCGGATCGCCCCGATCGGCGGGTCGGCGGGGGTCATCGTCAGGAGCCTCCCACACCTGGGTCGCGGGGCACGTTGCCGCACGCCGCCACGACCA
>JBDIAX010000092.1:0-7746 GCA_039812605.1 Acidimicrobiia bacterium
CATGAACCAACGACAGCAGCCTGACGATCCCAGAAATCGCGGCTACGTCGAACCCGGGACACCCCAGAGCAGTCACCGAACCCGGGGTGCTTCAGTCCGTCGTCGCCACAGGGGTTTGAGTACTACGCCGACGCGACGTTGACCAGCGGAAGCCCACTTGCGCTCGTCACGGCCCAACGAAAGCGAAGTGCTGATCACTTTCGTTCGCGTACGCTGAGCGAAAGCCCGCATGAGGAGCGAACCGCGTGCAGCCCGACGCCTACCCATCAACCGAACGAGGAACCGTCCGCCGAACCCCAGAGGGCTACTGGGCGTTCATCCCGACCGACGCGCCCCGCCGGATCTCCCTCTCTGACGAGGTCATCAAGCTGCTCGACGAGGCGACCGGTGCTGTCCACCGCCTCGGCGGAGTTGGACGGCTGATCCCGAACCCCCACCTCCTCATCGGCCCTCACCTCCGGCTCGAAGCCGTGCTCAGCTCGCGGATCGAAGGCACCAAGACCGACGTCGGCCAGCTCCTGCGGTTCGAGGCCGGCCAGCTCCCCTCGGCGGGCGACGCCGACGACGCCGCGGAGGTCCGCAACTACATCCTCGCGATGGAGCACGGACTCGCCCGCGTGCGTGACGGGTTCCCCATCTCGATCCGGCTGCTCCGGGAGATGCACGAGTGCCTCCTCCGAGGCGTGCGCGGCCAGCACCGGCTCCCCGGCGAGCTGCGATCGAGCCCGGTGTGGATCGGCGGAAGCACGCTCAACGACGCCGTCTTCGTTCCGCCCCCTCCCCACGAGATGCAGGTGGCACTGAGCGATCTGGAGCGATTCCTCCACGAAGACAGCCTGCCGCTGCTCGTCCAGCTGGCCATCGCCCACTACCAGTTCGAGGTCATCCATCCCTTCCTCGATGGAAACGGCCGGATCGGCCGGTTGCTGATCCCTCTACTGCTCACCGTGCGCGGGGCCCTCCCCCAGCCGCTCCTTTACCTCTCCGCGTACTTCGAGCAGTACCGCAGCGAGTACTACGACCACCTCCTCATCACGAGCCAGTCCGGCGACCTCATGCCGTGGCTCGCCTTCTTCCTGCGAGGTGTCCGCCGGCAAGCACGCGATTCCGAGGAGCGAACCGTACGCCTCGTCGAGCTCCAGCACGACCTGCGCTCGGAGCTCCTCGACGAAGGCCGCCCGAACTCCGTGATCCGCCTCGCCGAGCAGCTCTTCTCCGTGCCGGTCGTGACCACGGCGCGAGTCGAGTCCATGATCGGGGTGACCCGACCCACCGCCCAGGCGGCCATCGACGCCCTCGTCGAACGCGAGGTCCTGGTCGAAACCACCGGCCGCGAACGCAACCGTGTCTACGAAGCACCCGCCATCTTCGAAGCCGTCTATGGCGCCGTCGACGTCGCAGAGAGCTCCGTGCCTCCGCAGCTACCGCCCGGCCTCGTCTGAGCCTCGGGCCACCACTTCCCCTATCCCCAGATGGCGCATCTCCTGAACGCCCACCGTGTTCCAGGGTGTCCCAGGACCGAGGCGAAGCCTTGATTTCTGGCCCTCCGCGTCCCCTGGCGTCCCACCCTCACGACTTCCCAAGCTGAATGCGGGAGTTCGATTCTCCTCACCCACTCCGCAGTCAGGCCGCCAACCGGTCCGCCGTCGCGATCAGGCGTAGACGAGGCGGGTGATCCAGTCGACGACCGCGGCGGGCTTGTCCTCGCCCTCGATCTCGATGGTCACCGTCTTGGTGACGTTCAGCGTGTTGGCGTCCTTGAGCTCCACCGACTTGAGCACGCTGGTGGCCCGGATGCGCGAGTCGACCTTCACCGGGTTGATGAACCGGACCTTGTCGAAGCCGTAGTTGACGCCCATCATGATCCCGCTGAGGCGCGACATGTCCTGGGGGATCGACGCCGACAGGTGGGTGAGCATCGACAGGGTCAGGAACCCGTGGGCGATGGTGACCTTCCACGGCGACAGCTGCGCCGACATCTCGGGATCGACGTGGATGAACTGGTGGTCGCGGGTGACCTCCGCGAAGGCGTCGATGTCGGCCTGGGTGACCTGGAACCACTCGCCGGTGCCCTCGGTCTGGCCGACGGCGGCCTGGAAGAGCTCGTAGGCGGTCTCTGCGTTGCTAGCCATGGACCGGACGCTACCGCCGACCACCACCCCCGGTTCCAGACCAGCCCGGCTCAGGCCCAGGGGGAAACCAGCTCCTGGAGGTGCGAGGTGAGCGACATCTGCAGGAGCGGGCCGAAGCTCACGCGGTGCACGCCCATGGCGCGCAGGTCGTCGAGCGATCCGGCGAGCGATCCGCTCACGGGGTTGGCGATCACGTTGACCGGGCCCGACAGCTCGGCGAGGAGGGTGCGCACGGCGTCGGCGCTCGGGGCGCGCACCGGGTACACGCACCGGGCGCCGGCTGCCTCGCAGGCCTGGAGCCGGGCGATGGCCTCGGCGAGCGGGTCGTCGAAGGTGCCCTCGGGCTTGAGCAGCGCGTCGGTGCGGGCGTTGATCACCAGCTCGACCCCGGCGGCATCGGCGGCTTGGCGGATCGCACCGATGTAGTCGGCGTGCTCGGCGGGCGAGCGCATGCGCTTGCCCTCGCCGTGCACCGTGTCTTCCACGTTGATGCCGACGGCTCCCGCGTCGAGCACCCGCTCGACCAGCTCGGCAGGGGCGGTGCCGTAGCCCGACTCCACATCGGCGCTGACCGGCACCTCCACCGAGGAGGTGATGTGGCGGATCCCGTCGAGCGCGTCGTCGAGCGTCATGCCCTCGTTGTCGGGCTGGCCGCGGGAGTCCGCCAGCGGGTGGCTGCCGATGGTGAGGGCGGGGAAGCCGGCCTCGACCACCGCTCGGGCGCTCCACGCGTCCCACACGGTGGGGAGCACGAGCGTGGTGCCGGCGTGGTGGAGGGCGAGGAGCTCAGAGGCGCGGGTCGCGAGGTCTGCCATGGGGGCCATCTTGTCCTCCCCGAGGCCGCTCTGCTCGGGAAGCGGGCGCCCGTCGTCGAGGGTGGCGACGAGCCGCGCTCGCAGCCGCGATCATGTGCGGATGGAGAGCGCAGCGCACCGACCGTCCCGCCTCCGAGGCGTGCTGGCGATCGCCCTGGTGGTGCTGGCCTCGATCTCGTTCCTCTTCGCCGGCGTCGGCACGTGGATGCAGCGCAGCACGCTCGAGAAGGACGTGTGGGAGCAGCGGGTCGGAACCCTCGGCGAGGACGAAGCGGTCCAGAAGGCGCTGTCCGCCTGGGTCACCCAGCAGTTGCTGGCGACCATCGACACCCAGCGCCTCGTCGATGAGCACGTGGCCGATCGCAGCGGGCGCCTCACCACCGCGATCGCGAACCGGGCGGCCGACCGCCTCGACGAGTACCTCGCCAGCGTCGTCGACGAGGTGTTCGCGTCAGATCGCTTCGCCTCGGTCTGGGCCACCGCGGCCAACAGCGCGCACGAGCAGGTGGTGAAGACCCTGCGGGACGAGCGTGGAGCGGTCACCTCCGACGACGAGAAGATCCAGATCGACCTGATCCCGCTCCTCCACGAGATCCTCGCCAAGATCGACGTCGAGGTGCCCGCGCTCCTGGGGAGCGGCGCCGACGAGGCCCTCGCCGCAACCGAAGCCGACGTCGACCCCGACGACGCCCGGGCCCGGCTTGCGGCGGCGCTGCACGTCGACATCCCCGCCGGCTGGGGCACCGTCACGGTCTACGACGGCGGCAAGCTCTCCCTGGCCCAGACGGCGGTGAAGTGGATCGACCGGCTACCGCTGCTGACCGCGGCGCTCACCGCCGCGCTGGTCGCCGCGGCCCTGTGGGTGTCGCCCAGGCGGCGCCGCACCGCGCTGCAGCTGGTGGCCGGGTTCGCGGTCGCGTGCGTGGCGCTGCGGTTCGTGTGCTTCGCCCTCCAGGATCGGGTGCTCGCGATCATCGCCAGCGACGTCGACCGCGACGCGGCCCGAGCGGTGATGGCGACGCTCATCGACCCGCTCACCGCTGCCGCCCTCACCACGCTGCTGGTGCTGGCGGCCGTCGCCGCCGTGCTCGTCCTCACCGGCCCCTACCCGTGGGCCGAGTCGCTGCGTCGCCGCGACCGATCGGCCACCGAACCGGCCTCCTGATCGCGCCCGGTCCCGGTCAGCGGGAGCGATGACCTGCATGTAGCGGCGGCGGGCGCCGAGCTGCGGGCTCAGCAGGCACTGCCATCGAGGAGGACCACATGGCCGACAAGAAGCCGAACATCGTCATCATCTGGGGCGACGACATCGGGATCAGCAACCTCAGCTGCTACAGCGACGGCCTCATGGGGTACCGCACCCCGAACATCGACCGCATCGCGGACGAGGGCATCCGCTTCACCGACTACTACGGCGAGCAGAGCTGCACCGCGGGGCGCGCCGCGTTCATCAGCGGGCAGAACCCCTACCGCACCGGGCTCACCAAGGTCGGCATGCCGGGCGCGCCGATCGGCTACCCCGACGAGCCCCCACCATCGCCACCGCGCTCGAGGCCGAGGGCTACGCCACCGGCCAGTTCGGCAAGAACCACTTCGGCGACCGCGACGAGTACCTGCCGACCATGCACGGCTTCGACGAGTTCTTCGGGAACCTCTACCACCTCAACGCCGAGGAGGAGCCCGAGCACGAGGACTACCCGACCGAGGAAGACATCCCGAACTTCCGCGAGCGCTACGGCCCCCGCGGTGTGATCAAGTCGTGGGCCAACGGCGACGGCACCCAGCGCATCGAGGACACCGGCCCGCTGACCCGCGAGCGGATGAAGACGTGCGACGAGGAGTTCCGCGACGCCACGATCGACTTCATGCAGCACAAGTCCGCCGAGGACGCGCCGTTCTTCGTGTGGTTCAACACCACCCACATGCACTTCCGCACCCACACCCGCGAGGAAGACATCGGGCGGGCCGGGCGGTGGCAGTCCACCTACCACGACACGATGCTGTACCACGACGAGATCGTGGGCCAGGTGCTCGACGAGATCGACCGGCTCGGCATCGCCGAGGACACGATCGTCATGTACAGCACCGACAACGGGCCGCACATGAACTCGTGGCCCGACGCCGGCATGACCCCCTTCCGCAACGAGAAGAACTCGAACTGGGAGGGCGCGTACCGGGTGCCGTGCGTGGTCCGCTGGCCCGGCACGTTCCGCTCGGGCGAGGTGCTCAACGGCATCGTGAGCCACAACGACTGGTTCGTGACGCTGCTCTCCGCCGCGGGCAACCGAGAGATCTCCGCCCAGCTGCGCGAGGGCACCGAGCTCGCCGGCACCACCTACAAGGTGCACCTCGACGGCCACGACCAGCTCGACTACCTCACGGGCGCGAGCGACGCGAGCCCGCGCAAGCACTTCTTCTACGTGTCCGACGACGGCGACCTCACCGCGCTGCGCTTCGACAACTGGAAGCTGGTGTTCCTCGAGCAGCGGGCGGTGGGCACCCTGGCGGTCTGGATGGAGCCGTACGTGGAGCTGCGGGTGCCGAAGATCTTCAACCTGCGCACCGACCCCTACGAGCGGGCCGACCAGACGTCGAACAGCTACTTCGACTGGATGCTCGACCACGCGTACATCCTCGTGCCGGCCCAGATGTACGTGGCCAACATGGTGCAGAGCCTCGCCGAGTTCCCGCCGAGCCAGGCTCCGGCCAGCTTCAGCATCGACCAGGTGATGGCCAAGCTCCGGGCCGGCATCGCCAGCGACTGACCGCGCCACGTCGCCCGTGAGCGCCCCAGCCCGGCTCCCGAGCGAGCGCGTCGAGCTCCCCGGCGGCGAGTTCGCCATGGGCTCGGACCACCACTACCCCGAAGAGGCGCCGGTGCACCGCGTGCGCGTCGGCCCCTTCGCGATCGACCGCGACCAGGTGACCAACGCCCGCTACGCCGAGTTCGTCGAGGCCACCAGCTACGTCACCGTCGCCGAGCGACCGCTCGACCCGGCGGACTACCCCGGCGCGCCCCCGGAGAACCTGGTGCCCGGGTCGCTCGTGTTCACCCCCACCCCGGGGCCGGTCGACCTCCGCCACCTGAGCCAGTGGTGGACGTGGACGCCCGGCGCGTGCTGGCGCGCACCCGAGGGCCCCGGCTCGAGCGTGGACGACCGCGCCGACCACCCCGTGGTCCACATCGCCCACGAGGACGCGGAGGCCTACGCCCGATGGGTCGGCGGCCGTCTTCCGACCGAGGCCGAGTGGGAGTACGCCGCGAGAGGTGGTCTCGAGCGCGCCGACTTCACCTGGGGCGACGAGCCCCGACCCGGCGGGAAGCTCATGGCCAACACCTGGGACGGCCCCGACTTCCCCTGGCGGTCCACCGGCGAGTCCGGCTTCGACCGCACCGCGCCGGTGGGCTCGTTCCCGCCCAACGGGTACGGCCTCCGCGACATGGCCGGCAACGTGTGGGAGTGGACCGACGACTGGTGGAGCGGCCACCCCGACGACGCCGACAAGCCGTGCTGCGTGCCGCTGAACCCGCGGGGCGGTGACCAGGAGGCGAGCTTCGACCCCGCCCAACCGCAGTTCCAGGTGCCCCGCAAGGTGATCAAGGGCGGCTCGCACCTCTGCGCCGACACCTACTGCCTTCGCTACCGCCCCGCCGCTCGGCGCCCGCAGATGATCGACACCGGCATGAGCCACGTCGGGTTCCGCTGCGCCTGGGACGTCGACGCTCGAGCACCATCCACGGAGGAACCGTGACCGATCTCCTGCCCTCGTGGCGGCCAGGGCCCCGACGCGACGCCATCGTCGAGTTCCTCGACCGCATCGGCGACGTCCCCGTCGAGGAGCGGGTCGCCTGCCTCGACAACGACGGCACCATGTGGACCGAGAAGCCCTCGTACGTGCAGCTCGACTTCTTCGTCGACGCGCTGACCCGAGCGGCCGCCGTCGACCCCACGCTGCCCACCCGCCCGGAGTTCGCCGCGGTGCTGAGCGGCGACATGGCGAAGGTGGCCGAGATCGGGCTGCCCCAGGTGGCCGTCGCCCTCACCGAGCTGTTCGATGGCCAGACCCCCGAGCAGTTCGCCGCCGCGGTCGACGACTTCCTCGGCCGCTACCGCCATCGCACCCTCGGCACCGCCATCGACGGCGTGGTCTACCGACCGATGCTCGAGCTGCTCGACGCGCTGCGCGCCCACGAGTTCACCATCGGGATCGTCACCGGGGGCGGCACCGAGTTCGTCCGCCAGGTGAGCACCCGCCTCTACGGCATCGGGCCCGGGATGGTGGTCGGCACCCTCATCGGGTACCGGTTCGAGCGCGACGACCAGGGTCGCCCGACCGTCGTGCGCACGGCGGCGCAGATGGGCGCGGCCAACGAGGGCGGCGCCAAGATCGAGCACATCCAGGCTCAGGTCGGTCGGGCACCGCTGCTCGCCGCAGGCAACTCCGCGGGCGACCGCGAGATGCTCGAGTGGGCGCAAGCGCACCCCCGTGGCGGGCTGGCCGTGCTCATCGACCACGACGACGCTGACCGCGAAGCGGCCTACGCGAGCAAGGCCAGCACGTTCGACGAGGACGAGCCGATCACCGACGTCGCGGAGCGGCTGGGATGGGTCGTCGTCAGCATGCGCGACGACTGGTCCACCGTGTTCCCGGCGCCCTGACACGCAGGGCCACGCCAGGGCCCAACCCGCGGGTCAGCCGAGGATGCGGGCCTTCTGCGCCTCGAACTCGGCCTCGGTCAAGATGCCCTGGTCCTTCAGCGCGGCGAGCTCCTTGAGCTGCTCGATGACCTGGTCGGG
>JBDIAX010000093.1:0-6523 GCA_039812605.1 Acidimicrobiia bacterium
GACGAGGGTCTGCGGTTCGCGATCCGTGAGGGTGGCCGCACCGTCGGCGCCGGCCGCGTCACCAAGATCATCAAGTAGTCCTCCGGCTCCGGCCGGATCCACGAACGAGCACTCGGGCGCCCTTCGGGGCGCCCGAGCCGCGCCTGGCCGCCCGACCGCATCTCCCGATCCACGGTCGTCTCGGTTCTTGGTACGTGTGCGGTTGTCCAGCGACCACGGCGGTACCGAGAACCGATGCGTCGTGGGCTCCGACCCGTTCTTGGTACGTGTGCGGTCGTCCAGCGACCACGGCGGTACCGAGAACCGATGGGGCGTGGGCTCCGACCCGTTCTTGGTACGTGTGCGGTCGTCCAGCGACCACGGCGGTACCGAGAACGGGTGGCGAGCGTCAGCCGGCGAGGGGGAGGCGGCCCTTGCGGCCCCTGGTCACCAGCACGATCGCCGCGCCCGCGCCCGCAGCGGTGGCCGCGGCGGCGATCCCGCCCAGGTACGCGGCGCGCCGACCCGTGAGGGCGGCGCGCACCGCGCTGCGCTCACCCGCCGCTTCGAGGTGGACGATCACGCCCGTGACCAGCCCGTCGGGGGCGGGCAGAGCGGTGGCGCGCATCGATCGCATGGCGCGCAGCAGCTTGCGGTACTGGGCGAGCTCGGCCTGGCATCGCAGGCAGCGCTCGACGTGGCGGCGCTCGTTGCGGTCGAGCTCGGCGGTGCCGTCGACCACGCCGGCGAGGCGCTCGGAGATGCCGGTGCAGCGGTCGAGCGTCGACACGGAGGCCGGGCGGGAGCGGTCAAGACGCATGGGCCTGCTCCTCGACGTCGTCCGCTCGCCGGACGCGCTCGCCGGCCAAGGGGAACACCTCGGCGCGGAGGCGTCGTCGGGCTCGGTGCAGCCGGACCTTCGCCGCGGACTCCGAGATGGCGAGCTGCTGCGCGATCTCCGCATGGCTGAGGTCGTAGATGTCGCGGAGCACGACGACGGCGCGCAGGCGCGGCGGAAGCTCGGCCACCGCGGCCTCGAGGCGCTCGCGCAGCAACGTGGCGTCCGCCGCCGCCGCGGGATCGTGCTCTGGCTTGGGATCGGGCACCTCGACCTCCTCGTCCAGCTCGTCGTGGCGGTGCCGACGGCGCCGCCCGAGGTGGGTGGACGCGCAGTTGGCGGTGATGCGGTAGAGCCAGGTGGAGAACTGGGCGTCGCCTCGGAACGAGCCGAGCGCCCGGTAGGCGCGCAGGTATGCCTCCTGCACCACGTCGCGGGCGTCGTCGTCGTCGCTGACGAGGCGTCGTGCCAGGGTGTAGGCGTCCGACGAGGTGCGACGCACCAGCTCCTCGAACGCGTGCACCTGGCCGTCGCGCGCGGCCTCGACGAGGTCGTCGAGCTCGGCATCGGCGTGGTGGAGCGTCCGCATCGGGGGCTTGGACCGGCGCGTCGGCGTCGTGGTTACCGTCGCTTCGACCTCGGTGCCGTCCGCTGGAGCATCCACCGTGCCAGCCTGCCACGCGGTCGCGAGGCGTGGCATCGGGGCGGTCGCGGGGAGCGGAACCGAAGTTGGCCGCCCCGAGGGCAGCACCTAAGGTGGTCGGCCGAGCAGAACCCGAGGGCAGTAGCTCAATTGGTAGAGCACCGGTCTCCAAAACCGGCGGTTGCGGGTTCGAGTCCCTCCTGCCCTGCTTACAAGATCCGACCCACGATGCGCCGAGGCCAGCCATGGCGATGAACCGAGAGACGAAGCGACGTCTGCAGAAGCAGGGGCAGCTCGACGCGGACGGCAACCAGAAGGCCGAGCGTCGCCAAGCGCCTTCGCCGAACGCTCCCCGCGAGCCGCGCACCAAGCCGCGCCAGTTCGTCCGCGAGGTGAACGCCGAGCTCCGCAAGGTCGCGTGGCCCACCCGCAACGAGACGCTCAACCTCTCGCTGATCGTGTTCGTGTTCCTCGTGATCATGACCGGCCTCATCGCCGGCATGGACTACGCCTTCTCCGAGGGCGTCTTCTGGGTCATCGACCAGTAGCCGCTGCCTCGCCCATCCCCAACGGTGCCAACGACATGAGCTTCGACGACAACCCCGACACCTCCGCCGCGGACGACGCGGCCGCCACCGCCGTGGCCGACGCGCCCGACGCGCCGCCGGAGGTCGACCCCGAGACCGGGGAGATCCTCGAGCCGTCCGCGGCCGACGAGGCCGCGGACGCGGGGGCCGAGCCCCAGGCGATCGACGCGGAGGACCTGATCGTCGAGGCCCCGAAGGTCGACAACCCCGCCGACCGTCCCGGCAAGTGGTTCGTCGTGCACACGCAGTCGGGCTACGAGAAGAAGGTCAAGCAGAACCTCGAGGCCCGCACGTCGTCCATGAACATGGAGGGCCGCATCCACGAGGTGGTCATCCCCATGGAGGAGGTGACCGAGTTCCGCAACGGCAAGAAGGTCGTGGTCCAGAAGAAGATGTTCCCGGGCTACCTGCTCGTGCGCTGCTTCCTCGACGACGACTCGTGGTACGTGATCCGCAACACGCCCGGCGTCACCGGGTTCGTGGGCCAGGGCACCAAGCCGTCGCCGTTGCGCCGCAAGGAGGTCGAGACCTTCCTCGCGGTTCCGGCCGAGGGCGACGAGGCCGCGCCCACCCGCGCCGCCCGTCCCCGCCACGAGTTCGAGGTGGGCGAGACGGTGCGCGTCAAGGAAGGCCCGTTCGCCGACTTCAACGGTCAGATCGACGAGATCGACGAGGAGAAGCTCAAGGTGAAGGTGCTCGTGAACATCTTCGGCCGCGAGACCCCGGTCGAGCTCGACTTCTCTCAGGTGGCGAAGCTGTAGGCCCGACGCCTACGCTCGTCCGTCCCCAAGTTTTCGCAGGAGCAAGCAAGAACCATGGCCAAGAAGAAGGTCAAGGCCGTCGTCAAGATCCAGATCCCCGCCGGCCAGGCAACGCCTGCGCCCCCGGTGGGCACCGCGCTCGGCCCCCACGGCGTCGCGATCATGGACTTCTGCAAGGCCTACAACGCGCAGACCGAGGCCAACCGCGGCACCATCATCCCGGTCGAGATCACGATCTTCGAGGATCGTTCCTTCACCTTCATCACCAAGACGCCCCCGGCGCCGGTGCTGCTGCGTGAGGCGGCCGGCCTCGACAAGGCGTCGTCGAACCCGGGCAAGGAGGTCGCCGGCTCGGTGACCGCCGCGCAGATCGAGGAGATCGCCAAGACGAAGCTCCCCGATCTCAACGCCAACGACCTCGACGCCGCCAAGAAGATCATCGAGGGCACCGCCCGCTCGATGGGCCTCACCGTCGTCTGACGCACCGATCTCGGCGGCCGTCGACCGGCGGTCGCCTCCACCACGGCTCGACCGGGACCACCTCGCCCGGCGGCCAGAACCACCGAGGGAGCCATCCATGGCGAAGGGCAAGAAGTACTCCGACGCGACCAAGCGCTTCGACAACGACGCGCTGCACGGCGTCACCGAATCGCTCGAGCTCGTGAAGAGCCTGGCGTCGGCCAAGTTCGACGAGACCGTCGAGCTGGTCGTGCGCCTCGGGGTCGATCCCCGCAAGGCCGACCAGATGGTGCGCGGCACCGTCGCGCTGCCGGCGGGCACCGGCAAGGATGTGCGCATCGCCGTGTTCGCCCAGGGCGACGCGGCCACCGCCGCTCGCGAGGCGGGCGCCGACTTCGTGGGCGCGGACGACCTCGCCGCCGAGGTCGAGGGCGGC
Organism: Acidimicrobiia bacterium; assembly: GCA_039812605.1. GTDB lineage: Bacteria > Actinomycetota > Acidimicrobiia > Acidimicrobiales > Iamiaceae > Aquihabitans. The sequence continues at coordinate 3,704 of JBDIAX010000093.1, forward strand.
ATGCTCGACTTCGACCTGGCCATCGCCACCCCCGACCAGATGCCCACCGTCGGCCGTCTCGGTCGGGTGCTCGGTCCCCGTGGCCTCATGCCGAACCCCAAGACCGGCACCGTCACCGCCGACGTGGCCAAGGCCGTCGCCGAGTTCAAGGGCGGCAAGGTGGAGTACCGCACCGACCGCTACGGCAACGTGCACGTCCCGCTCGGCAAGGCCAGCTTCGCCCCCGAGGCGCTCGAGGAGAACTTCCGGGCGGTGCTCGACGAGCTCCAGCGAGCCAAGCCCGCGTCGGCCAAGGGCCGGTACCTCAAGAAGATCGTCGTGTCGTCCACCATGGGCCCCGGCGTGAAGGTCGACGCCGGCCGACTCCGTCCCGAGACCGTCGCCTAGATCGATTGGGTGGGCGGCGCTGCCTGCGGGTAGCGTCGTCCACCGCACAACCTGCAGTCGCCGAAGACCTCTGGTCACCTCCGGGTGAGAATGGGAACCCTCCCGCCAGACGAGGTAGACGAACCTTCGTCTCTCTCCTGGGTGTTCGCCGACCGCGGACGCCCAGTTCGCTTTTTCACCCGAGACACACAGAGAGAGGAGGTGCCCATGGAGAACCCCCGACCGGAGAAGGTCGCGGTGGTCGACGAGGTCCGAGCCAAGCTCGAGGAGTCGTCGGCGGCCGTGCTGACCGAGTACCGGGGCCTCAACGTCTCGGCTACGGCCGAGCTGCGCCGGGCGCTGACCAACGCCGGTGGCGAGTACAAGGTCTACAAGAACACCCTGGTGCGCATCGCCGCCCGGGACCTGGGCCTCGAGCTCGACGACCTGCTCACCGGCCCCACGGCCATCGCGTTCGTCACCGGCGACGCGGTGAGCGTCGCCAAGGCGCTCCAGGACTTCGCCAAGACCAACCCGGCCCTCGTGGTCAAGGGCGGTCTGCTCGGCGACCAGGTCATCGACGAGTCCGGCGTGAAGGCGCTGGCCGACCTCGAGCCCCGAGAGGTCCTGCTCGCCAAGTTCGCCGGTCTGCTCGCGGCGCCGCTGCAGCAGATGGCCAACCTCCTCGAGGCCATGCCGCGGAACTTCGCGTACGGCCTCAAGGCCCTCATCGACCAGGGCGGCGCACCCGGCGCCCCGGCCGATGCTCCCGCCGCTGCTTCGGACGAGGCCCCCACGGCCGATGCCGAGGCGGAGGCTCCTGCCCCCGAAGCCGAGGCTGATGCCCCGGCGGAGGACACCCCTGCAGAGGCTCCTGCCGCTGCTGCCGACACCGACACCGATCAGGCCGAGGAGTCGGCCGACACCGAAAGCGAGAGCTGATCATGGCTACCCAGGAAGAGATCCTCGATTCCATCGCCAACCTGTCCGTCCTCGAGCTCAGCGAGCTCCTGAAGGCGTTCGAGGAGAAGTTCGGCGTGACCGCCGCTGCTCCCGCCGCCGTGGCCGTGGCCGCCGGTCCCGCCGCTGCTGGCGGTGGCGAGGCCGCCGAGGAGCAGGACGAGTTCGACGTGATCCTCGCCGCTGCCGGCGAGAAGAAGATCAACGTCATCAAGGAGGTGCGTGCCCTCACCAACCTCGGTCTCAAGGAGGCCAAGGAGCTGGTGGACAACGCCCCCAAGCCGATCCTCGAGAAGGCTTCGAAGGAAGACGCCCAGAAGGCCAAGGAGGCCCTCGAGGGCGCCGGCGCCACCGTCGAGCTCAAGTAGCACCAGGCGGGCCCGCCCGCTCGCGTGTTCGGTCCGCAGCCGTCGTCCCTTTCGGGGCGGCGGCTGCGGCGCGTCCGGACGAGAAGGGCCGTCAGCGAGCGGCGGCGCGCCTCCCCAGGTGCATCGGGCGGCACTTGCGCCGGTCCGGCGTTGTGTGGCAGAACTCCTGGCCGTGGGTGGAGCCCAGGGGTTGAAGGTGCGCGTGCGCAGGGCGCAGCGGCGAGCGCGCGCGATCCCGGACCAGGTCCAGCGGGCGGCCCGAACGGGAACCGGCCGGTTCCGGCCGCTCCCCGACTTCGTCGTGATCGGCACGCAGAAGGGGGGGACGACCAGCCTCCACGACTACCTGGCGTCGCACCCACGGACGGCGCCGAGCGACATCAAGGAGGTGCACTACTTCGATCGCGACGTCCCGTTGCCGATCGAGTGGTACCGGGGGCACTTCCCGCTCCGTCCCGACGGTCGGCGGGTGTTCGAGACGACGCCTCGCTACCTCTTCCATCCCCAGGCCGCTGAGCGGATGCACGAGGCCCTTCCCGACGCGAAGCTCATCGCGCTGCTGCGCGACCCGGTCGAGCGTGCCCTGTCGCACTACCGCATGACCGCTCGTGGCGTTCGCGAACCGCTCGGGATGCTCGAAGCGTTCGAGGCCGAGGAGGAGCGCACGGCGGCCCCCCGCGACGCCGCCCGAGCCGATGAGGACCGCGACTGGTATGCGTACAAGGCGCGTGGCCGCTATGCCGAGCAGCTCGCCCGCTTCTACGAGCGCTACGACCGGGATCAGGTGCTGGTGGTCCGCTCGGAGGACCTGTTCGAGGATCCGACGGGCACCTGCCGCACCATCCTGGACTTCCTCGGGCTGGCGGTCCCGAGCGACGCGCTGACCTTCCCGCAGAGCAACAAGACCAAGGAGCTCGACGTGGCTCCCGGTGCGCGCGAGCACCTGGAGCGGTACTTCGAGGGACCGAACGCCGAGCTCGCCGACCTGCTCGGGCGCCGGTTCTGGTAGCTGCCGGCCAACGCTCGGTTCCGCCGGCGTGCCGTACCATCGAGTGGTCGCGGGTGGGGAGCGCTCAGGCCTTGGCCAGGGCGAAGCTGATCCCGACACCGTCGAGGGTGCAGGCCG
>JBDIAX010000094.1:0-6120 GCA_039812605.1 Acidimicrobiia bacterium
CCCATCAGGGCGATGAAGTCCTCGACCTCGATGGCGGTGAGGGTGAGCGTCTTGAGGGTGCCGCGCGCCGCGAGCGTCGTCGCCACCTGCGCCATCGTGCCCTCGTCGGGCGCCTCGAGGATGTTGAGGAAGTCGTAGGGGCCGAGCAGGGCGAACTGCTCGAGCACCTTCACGCCCATGGCCTCGACGTCGGCGTTCACCTCCCGCAGCCGCTCGGGGTTCTCGCGGAGGCGAGCGTGGCCGTCGGGCCCCAACGTCGAGAGCATCACGAACTTCGGCATGGAGCGCAGGGTACCTGCACCTCGTAGCGTTGGGCCATGACCGACCGCGCCCCCCGGCTCGTCCACATCGTCCCCCACACCCACTGGGACCGGGAGTGGTACAAGCCGTTCCCGGTGTTCCGGATGCAGCTGGTCGAGCTCCTCGACGGCCTGCTCCCCCAGCTCGAAGCCGACGAGACCTACGCGCACTTCCAGCTCGACGGCCAGCTCGCGGTGGTCGACGACTACCTCGAGATCCGCCCCAGCGAGCACGACCGCCTCGCGGCGCTCAACCGTTCCGGCCGCTTGAGCATGGGCCCCTGGTACACGCTGCCCGACGAGTTCCTCGTGTCCGGCGAGACGCTGGTCCGCGACCTGCGCCTCGGCATCTCGAAGGCAGCGCAGTTCGGCGGCACCATGGCCGTGGGCTACCTGCCCGACATGTTCGGCCACGTCGCCCAGATGCCCCAGATCCTCGCCGGGTTCGGCCTGCACGACGCCGTCGTGTGGCGCGGGGTGCCCTCGGCCATCGACGCTCCGGCGTTCTGGTGGGAGGCCCCCGACGGCACCCGCGTGCGCGCCGAGTACCTCGCCGACGGCTACGGCAACGGCGCTCGAGTGCCCGACCACGGCGAGGAGCTCGTCGACCAGCTCGACGCCTACGTGGAGGCCCAGGGCGCGCGAGCGGGCAACCCGATCCTCTGGATGAACGGCACCGACCACCTCCTCCCCCAGCCGCACCTGGGCCGGGTGGTGGCGGAGGCCAACGACGCGAGCGCGGGCTACCAGATCGAGGTCACCAGCCTCGCCGAGCACCTCGCGGCCGCACCGAGCGACGACCTGCCGGTGTGGCGCGGCGAGCTGCGCTCGGGGGCGAGAGCCAACCTGCTGATGGGCGTGGCGTCGTGCCGCGTCGACGTGAAGCAGGCCGCGGCGAACGCCGAGCGGTGGCTGGAGCGCGTCGCCGAGCCGCTCGCCGCCTGCTGGCAGCCCGCCGATGCCTACCCGCAGGCGTTCCTCGCGTCGGCGTGGCTCGATGTCGTGCGCAACGCCGCCCACGATTCGATCTGCGGCTGCTCGGCCGACGAGGTCAACGACGCGGTCCTGCACCGCTACGCCGAGTCCACCCGGGTCGCCGAGGCCATCGCTGACCGAGCCCTCATCCGGGTGCTGGCCGAGTCCCAGCAGGGCGCGGTCGCGGTCAACCCGACGAGCCGGCCGCGCGCCGCCGTGGTCACGGCGATCGTCCCCGGCGACACCGCGCCCGCTCACGCCCAGCAGCTGTCGGTCCGGCCTGCCCGCGAGCGCACCCACACCATCGACCGAGCGACGGCGGTGCCGGTGGTGCAGCGCGCGGTGATCGACGACCCGCGCGTCAGCCACGCGACCGTCGACGTGCAACCCGATGGCACGGTCGTCGCCACCGTCCACGCCGATCGCGGATCCAAGCGCGGCGATCCCACCGAGCTGCGCACGACGCTCGAGCGGCTCGCCGCCGAGGACCCCCACGGCACGGTCCACATCGAGGTGCAACGACCCGGCGCCACCCAGGAGGTGCTGCTTCGCACCCCCGAGGTGCCGGGCTTCGGCTGGCGAGGCCTCGCCCCCGCCGACCTCGGTCCCCACGCCGTGCGCGCCGCCGGCGCCGGGCTCACCAACGGCTTGGTCACCATCGAGGCCGACCAGAGCGACGGGACCTTCTCGATCGACGGCATCGCCGGGTTCGGCCGGATCGTCGACGACGGCGATGCCGGCGACACCTACAACTGGTCGCCGCCGGAGCACGACCTCGTGGTCGACCGCCCGGCGGACGTCGACGTGTGGGTCAGCGAGGCCGGCCCGGTGCGCGGGCGCATCCAGATCACCCGTCGATACCGGTGGCCCACCCGCATCGACGACGGGCGGCGCGTCGGGCCGATCGACGTGTTCGTCCGCACCCACCTCGAGCTGCGCGCCGGTGAGGACCTCGTCCGCGTGAAGGTCACCTTCGACAACCCGTCCAAGGACCACCGTGTCCGGTTCTGGATGCCACTCCCGGAACCGGCCTCCACGTCGGTGGCCGAGTGCGCGTTCGGGACGGTCGAGCGCGGCCTCACCGCCGAGGGCGGCCCCAACGAGTTCGGCCTGCCCACCTACCCGAGCCGGCGGTTCGTGGCGGCCGGCGGCCTGCTCGTGGTGCACGACGGCCTCGCCGAGTACGAGCTGGTCGACATCTCGGGCGGCAGCGACAGCGACGACGGCGACGACGACGACGCACGCACAGGAGCAGGCGCCACCGCTGGCGCGATCGCGGTGACCCTCCTGCGCTCGGTCGGTCTCATCTCGTCGGGCCCCATGGCCCTGCGCCCGCTCCCCGCCGGCCCGCCGACGCCCACCCCCGACGCGCAGATGATCGGTCCGCGGGAGGCAGAGCTGGTGCTGCACGTCGGCGGCCGTGACCCGTATGCCGTCGCCGACGAGGCGTTCACCCCGGTCCTCACCGCCCGGTTCCCCGGCGGCGACGGCCTGGGCGACCCGGCGGCCAGCGGCCAAGCGCTGCGGGTCTCGGGGGCCGAGGTGTCCTCGCTGGCTCGCCGCCCGGATGGACGTCTCGAGCTGCGCGTCGTCAACACCGGCGACGAGCCGGCGACCGTCGACCTGGGCGGGGCATCCGGCGAGCGCACCGATCTGCTCGGCCGCCCGACCGGCGAGCCCGTCGCCGGATCGGTCCAGCTGCGGGCCCACGAGATCGCCACCTTGGCCCTCGACGGCGCCCCCTGAGCGGCGCGAGCCCGCTCAGGAGACGATCTGGACGGGCGTCCCAGGTGGCGCGAGGGCGAGGAGCGCGGAGACCGCGTCGTCGGACAGCAGGATCCGCCCGTCGGTGGCGGGGCGACCGAGCTGCTCCGCTCTCGCCGCGCCTTCGAGCACGGCCGGCCAGGCGGTGCCGGAGCCACCGATCAGCGAGCTGAACCGGCCCAGCACGAGGCGCGCCGCGCCGGCCGGGTCGCCCGGACCGAGGGTCGCCACGGCATCCACGTAGAACTCGCCAGCCGGCGTGGGGGTGGCCTCGGCACCGACCGAGACCGGCTCGCTCAGCCGGATCTCCGCACCGTCGAAGACGGTGATCCGGGCGAGGCCCAGCTCGATGAGCACCGAGGTCGACGCTGGCCGCACGGTCATCTCGTCTCGATCGACGTACACGATCGGCGCGGCGGTCCCCGACGGCCCCAGGCGCACCTGCAGCATCGTCCCCACGGTGCTCAGGACCCGCAGCACCACCGGGTTGCGAGCGTTCGTGGCGTCGGCCACCACCGGCATCCGCTCGAAGGGGACCCCGGGGCTCGAGAAGAGGCGTAGCTCAGGCACCTCCGCATCGCCCACGCGCAGCTCGGGCGGCGGCGTGGGCGGCTCGACGAACGCCCAGGACCCGATGACGCTGCTCGCCTGGGGCGATTCGATCCGGAAGCTCGCCGAGCGAGCGACGACGGGCGATCCCCCGGTGCCGAACCCGATGCCCAAGCCGATCGCGACGACCACCAGCCCGACGAGCGCCGGTAGCGCACGCGCCACGAACCTGCCCACGCCTGAACCTTACGCGGAGGTGTCCTCGCTGCCGGACCGGCGGCGGCGGCGGTCCTCGAGCTCGGCCACCCGGGCCTCCCGACGCTCAGCGCGCCGGCGCTCCTGGCGCTGCCGCGACGAGCGCGGCGCATCGTCGTCCTCGTCGGTCGCGCGCCGCAGCACGAAGAGCTGCACCTTGCCGATGTCCTTCAGGTTGCGGACCCCGATCGACTTCCAGGTGATGCCCTCGACGTCGTCGAGCGCGTCGCAGATCTCCCCGGCGGCCACCACCGATCCGGGGAAGGCGATGTTCACGAGCCGGCTCGCGCGGTTCACCACCGGACCGAACAGGTCGGCCTCGCGCTGGAGCACCGGGCCCGACGCGAGCCCGACGCGAACATCGGACAGCTCGTCGTCGTCCCGGTAGGTCTCGGCGAGCGACAGGGCGATCTCCGCTGCCGCCGCCTCGTCGGGCACCGAGAACATCACCTCGTCGCCGATCATCTTCACCACCCGCCCGCCGAGGCGGTTGACCGTGTCGTAGGCGATCGTCTCGAAGCGATCGACCACCGCCGCGAGGTCGTGCGCGTCGATCTGCTGGCTGAGAGCGGTGAACCCCACCAGGTCGGCGAAGCCGACGGCGCGGTGGTCCGGGTCGCCTTCGGCGTGCTCGCGGGCCATGCGGGCGCGGGCCTCGGCCTGCACGTGGCGCCGCCACACGTAGTCCATGACCTGCAGCAGCATCGGCAGGAGGAGGGGCGCGATGGCGGCGAAGCCGTCCTCCCCGTCGGGTCGCTCGACCCGACGGGCTCGCAGCGGATCGTCGCCGGGACCGTCGGGCTCGATCGAGTCCACCAGCGCGGAGGCGATCCGAGCGAGCGACGAGCCGATCACGCGCGCCATCTGCACGGTGAGCTCGTCGTCGATCCAGCCCATCGAGAGCAGCTGGCCGATGGTGCGCATCATCTCCACGTCGACGTCGGTGAAGAGCCGGTCGCCGCGCTGGGGTGCGGCGAAGCCGAGCGAGCGCCACAGGCGCGTGATCTGGTCCTCGCTGAGCCCGCTCAGCCCGGCGATGGCGGCGAGGTCGTACTGCACGTCTTCGGGCACGACGAGGTGCTCGATGGCGAGCAGCTCGAGGTGCCGGTGCTCGCGCGCCTCGGCGATCTCGTCGTCGGCCATGCCGACGGCGCGCAGCAGGTCCTCCATGTCGGCACCGTCGAGCGCGACCGTCGCATCGTCGAAGGCACCGAACGCCTCGTCGGCGGTGGAGGCAGGCTCCCGCACCGGCCCGTCGGCGCCCTCCGGCGGGTCGTCGGAACCTGCGGGCCCTTCCTCGGTCACGAGAAGGATCCCCCCTCGGGAAGCTGGGCCGGCGGCGGCCCGGGGTCGGCTCCCGGCCGCCGCATCTCGGGGTCGATGTCGGGGTGGTCGGGCACATGGCGGTAGAGGTCGATCCCCTCGGGGGGCGCAACCTCGGCCAGCAGGGCTTCGCCCCGCGGCTCGCTCGAGCGCCAGGACGGATCGAGCCCGGGGGCTCGCAGCACGGGCGGCTCCAGCCCCTCGTGCACCTCCACCTCCCACAGGACCGCGGGGCGCGGCCCGTGCCAGCGCACCCCGTAGGAGAGGCGCCCCCACGCGGTCGGCGCGTCGTGGAGCTCGATGCCGCCCCCGAACCAGGTGGGTGGGAACGTGGGCAGCAGGTCGAGCCCGTCGTCGCGCTCGGCCACGAGCAGCGACCGCACCGCGAGGACGAGCGCGGCCGACGCCGCCAGGTCGTGGCCCAGGCGGCGGCCGTCGGGCCCGGGGCCCGACCAGGTCCCCGTGGGCGACGCGTCCCCCAGCACGACCTCGAGCAGGTCCCACCCGCCGTCATCGCCGTGCGCGAGCGCGTCGGCCGCGACGAGGAGCCGATCGACCGCGTCGACGGGCTCGGGAGCGGGTGCCCCGGCACGGACCCGATCGGCCACCGCCCGAACGCCCAGCGCGCTGTCCGCCTGGCCCCCGCTGACGAGAAGGTCGGCCGCAGCATCGAGCGCGCCCGCGGCCCGCACCCGCTCGCGCGGCGTGAGCCGTCCCCGACGATCCGCCCGGTCGAGCCGTTCCACCGCGGCAGCGACGTCGGGGAGCACCCAGTCGAACACCCCCGCGACCCGGTGGAGGCGCTGGTGGCGGCTCACCGCGGCGAGGAAGGTCGTGTCCGAACCGGTGTCGACGTCGGCCACGAGGTCGGCCCATCCCACCACGATCGGGCCCACCTGCGAAGAGCGGTCCAGGACGTCGAGGGCCCCGAGGATGACCTCGGTCGCCCCCGGCT
>JBDIAX010000095.1:0-5578 GCA_039812605.1 Acidimicrobiia bacterium
CTGGCCCTCACCAAGCGAAGCGGGGACGCCATCCGCATCCTCCTCCACCTCGCGTCGCTGCCACCGGACTCGCGACGGACCTCGACCCAGCTCGCCGAGGCGAGCGGCGTCTCCGCAGGGAACATACCCACCCTCGTGGCCGCCCTGTCGCGCGCCGGCATCCTCGACTGCACGCGTGGACCCGGCGGGGGGTGCGCGCTGGCACGGGACGCCACCGAGATCAACATGGCCGAGGCCGTCACCGCGGTGGAGGGTTCGCTCGAGGCGGAGCGATGCGCCATCGACGACGTCGGCTGCCGCGAGCGCGACTACCCCTGCGGCATCCACCAGACCTGGGCTGCGGTGCTGCGCACCCTCACGAACGAGCTCTCCGGCCTCTCGCTGGCCGATGCCCTCGCACGCGACGAGGCCAACCGGCGGTCCGCTGCGTCCGTCCCCGCCACACAAGGCCGGTAGAGGTTCGTGGAAGGGCCACCAGCACCCCCGCCCGCCCCGGAGCTCGACGTCGTTCGTTGGTTCAACGCGGACGAACCCATCACCCTGGCGGGCCTTCGCGGCCAGGTGGTCGTGATCGAGGCCTTCCAGATGCTCTGCCCGGGATGCGTGAGCCACGGCCTGCCCCAAGCGCGACGCATCTCGCAGACCTTCGGCGACGACGTCACCGTGCTGGGCCTGCACACCGTCTTCGAGCACCACGAGGCCATGGGACCCACCTCGCTCGAGGCGTTCCTCCACGAGTACCGGATCGGGTTCCCGGTGGGCGTCGATCGCCACGACCGACCCGGCGGCGTGCCGGTCACGATGGAGCGGTTCGGCCTCCGTGGCACCCCCAGCCTCATCGCCGTCGATCGAACCGGACGGATTCGCCTCGAGGAGCTCGGCGCCGTGGACGACCTGGCCGTCGGTGCCCTCCTCGGCCGCCTCATCGACGAGGACCCCACCACTGGTTCAGCACCGACGGGATCTTGATGACGACGCCTTGGCGGGATCAGCCTCCGGCGCAATCGACGCAGGTCGTCGCGACCGGCATCGCCTCGAGTCGCTCCGTCGGGATCGCTCCGGCGCACCGGGCGCACGTCTCGTAGGTGCCGTCGTCGATTCGCCGCATGGCGGCATCGATCATCGCGAGCTCCCGACGCTGCATCGAGTCCAGCACCGACTGCAGGTCGCGCTGCTCGTAGATGGAGAGGTGCTCCGTCTCACCCAGCGTGGCGCCCTCGATCCTCCCATCGTCCTCCGAGGCTCGGCCGGCCGACGCGAGGAGCGTGGCGCGCCGGTTGTCCAAGCTCTTGCGCTGCCCAATCCATCGGACGATCCGATCGTCTACCTCGAGCGTCATGGCGAACCTCCTCGTTCACCGCAAATCATAGCCACAGTTTCGTATCAATGCTATCTCAATTACTTTTGCTATAGTCTCCTCGTGGCAGCTCTCCCCACCCCCGGCACCTCAAGCGGTGTTCCCGGCTTGGACGTCCTCCTCGGCGGAGGACTGCTCGCCGGCGACAACGTGGTGCTCCTCGGCGAGGACGGCGCCCCCGAGGACGTGCTCGCTCAGGCGTTCGTCGACCGGCAGCCCGCCGACTCGTCGTGGATCACGCTCGACGGGTCGTCCATGGCGTTGGACGCCGGTGTCGAGGTGGTCCACCTGGATGCTCCGTCGCCGGCCGATCTCGAAGCGGCGGCGAGGGAGATCGTCCGGTCGGCAGCGACCCGACCGCGCATGGTCGTGAGTGGGCTCCCTACCGTGGGGGCGCTCCACGGCCCGGAGGTCGCCATCGACCTCTACCGGCGGTGCTGTCCCCGTCTCTTCGAGCTCGGCGCGGTGGCGTGCTGGCCCGTTCACCGTCCGGCGGTCGCTCCGACGGTGGCGACGACCATCGGACAGATCGCCCAGGTCGTGCTGGAGGTGCGCGACGACGCGATCCGCGTCGCCAAGGCCGAGGGTCGCAACAGCCGAGTCCAGGGGGCCATGGCCGAGCTGCGAGCGGAGCGACCCGATGGGGTGCCGGAGGTCGGACGTGATCTGGTGGTCGGTCGCTTGGGCGAGGGCCTTCGACGCCTTCGCGGTCGACGCAACCTGACCCAGCGGCAGCTCGCCGAGCTCGCGTCGGTGACCCCTGCGGCGATCTCTCAGGCGGAGTCCGGTCGACGGGGACTGTCGCTCGAGACCCTCGTCATCCTGAGCGACGCGCTCGGCACCGGCGTGGACGACCTGCTCGGCGGCGTACCACCCCGTGGACACGTGCTGGCGCGGCGAGATGCCCGGTCAGCCCAGGACGGAGCGACGCCGCTGTTCGATGCTCCCGAGCTCGGCTCGTCGGTCCACCGCATCTGCTTGGAACCTGCGGCGGTCGGACGCCCCCCGTTCGCGCACAAGGGCCCCGAGCTCGTCCTCGTCGCCCGGGGCCTGGTGCTCATCGATCTCGACGTCGACACCCCGGTGATGCGCAGCGGAGATGCCCTGCGCGTCACCGAGGACCCGATCGCGGGCTGGCGCAACCTCGGCGATGACGATGCCGAGCTGTTCTGGCTCGCCGAAGCCCCCACGAGATGACGTCCCGCCGCGTCCGACGGACCGCGGCCATCACCCGGAGACGACCATGGCCAGACCCGAGCTCGACCTCACCGCCATCTACGACGATGTGGTCCGGCGCAACCCCGGCGAGGTGGACTTCGCGCAAGCCGTGCGCGAGGTGCTCGGCTCGCTGCGGCCCGTATTGGAGAAGCACCCGGAATTCGCCCGGTCGAAGATCATCCAGCGGATCTGCGAGCCCGAACGCCAGGTCATCTTCCGCATCCCGTGGCAAGACGACACCGGCGAGATCCACATCAACCGGGGCTTCCGCGTGGAGTTCAACAGCGCGCTCGGTCCCTACAAGGGAGGGCTGCGCTTCCATCCCTCGGTCGTCCTCGACACGGTGAAGTTCCTGGGATTCGAGCAGACCTTCAAGAACGCGCTCACCGGGATGCCGCTCGGCGGCGGCAAGGGTGGGGCTGACTTCGATCCCAAGGAGCGCAGCGACGACGAGGTGATGCGGTTCTGCCAGTCGATGATGACCGAGCTCTACCGACACCTCGGCGAGTACACCGACGTCCCCGCCGGCGACATGGGCGTCGGGACCCGCGAGATCGGCTGGCTCTTCGGGCAGTACAAGCGGATCACCAACCGCTACGAGTCGGGGGTCCTCACCGGCAAGGGGCTGGACTGGGGTGGTGCTCTCGTCCGCAAGGAGGCCACCGGCTACGGCGTGGCCATCTTCGCCGAGGAGATGCTGCGAGCCAGCGGGACCGGCCTGGACGGCGCCACCGTCGTGGTCTCCGGCGCAGGCAACGTCGCCATCTACGCGATGGAGAAGGTGCAGCAGATGGGCGGTCGCGTGGTCGCCTGCTCGGACTCGGGCGGCACGCTGCACGACCCGTTGGGCATCGACCTCGACCTGGTGAAGCGCTGCAAGGAGGTCGAGCGCACCTCGCTCGCCACCTACGCCGCCGAGCGCCCGACCGCGGGCTACGGCTCGGCACCGTTGTGGGAGGTGCCCTGCGACGTCGCGCTGCCCTGCGCCACCCAGAACGAGCTGGACCAGCTCGCCGCGAAGCAGCTGGTGGCCAACGGGTGCCGAGCGGTGGCCGAGGGCGCCAACATGCCCTGCACTCCTGATGCCGTGGCGCTCCTCACGGAGGCCGGGGTCTTGTTCGGTCCCGGCAAGGCCGCCAACGCTGGGGGCGTCGCCACATCGGCACTGGAGATGCAGCAGAACGCCAGTCGCGACTCGTGGACCTTCGACCACACCGAGGTCAAGCTCGAGGAGATTATGGTGGCCATCCACCGTCTGTGCCATGAGACCGCCGAGGAGTACGGCGCACCCGGCGACTACGTCGCCGGCGCCAACATCGCCGGCTTCACCAAGGTCGCCCACGCCATGGCCTCATTCGGACTGATCTGAGGACCGGACAGAGAGATAGTTCCGGGGCGCGATAGATAAACTCAGCGCCTGGGTCCGCTCGCCAAGACGGAGGTCCCCACGGTGCACCTGTTGCCACCACGCTCCATCGACTCGATCCGCGACTACCTCGCCACCGATGTCGGGGGCCGGGGGATCGCCGCCGCCCGGCGACTCGGCCCGGCAGCGACCATCGACGCCATCGCGGCGTCGGGCCTGCGCGGCCGCGGGGGTGGCGGCTTCCCGACAGGAACCAAGTGGGCGGGGATCGCTCGCCAGCGTGACGGCAAGCGCTACCTCGTGTGCAACGGTGCCGAGGGCGAGCCGGGGACGTTCAAGGACCGGGCGCTGCTCCGTGCGAACCCCTACCAGGTCGCCGAGGGTCTCATGATCGCCGCCTTCGCCATCGACGCCGACGCCGCCTTCGTCTGCCTGAAGGCGAGCTTCGAGCTCGAGCGCGATGCGATCACGCAGGCGCTCGCGGAGCTCCAGCAGGCAGACCTCGCCATCGATTGCGAGGTCACCGTCGTGGCCGGTCCCGACGAGTACCTCTTCGGCGAGGAGAAGGCGATGCTCGAGGTCATCGAGGGCAAGCCTCCGCTGCCTCGCTGGCTGCCGCCCTACGAGCACGGGTTGTTCGCCGCATCACCGCAGGAGGGGTGGGAGGCAGCTCCCCACGGCGCACAGCGCCGCACGGACGAGCCGAACCCGACGCTCGTCAACAACGTCGAGACCCTGGCGAACGCCACCCACATCCTCGCCAACGGGGCCGACTGGTTCCGCTCGATGGGTACCGACCGCTCGCCGGGCTCCATCGTGGCGACGGTGGTCGGCGATGTCGTCGCCCCTGATGTTGGCGAGGTCGAGCTCGGCACCCCGCTACGTGCGGTCATCGACGCCGTCGGCAGCGGGACCGCACCGGGCCGACACGTCAAGGCCGTGTTCTCCGGCGTGGCGAACCCGGTCGTCACCGCCGATCAGCTGGACGCACCGGTCAGCTACGAGGGGTTCGAGTCCGTCGGTAGCGCCATGGGCTCCGCAGGCTTCATCGTCTACGACGACACCGCCTGCATGATCGGCACTGCCCTTCGGTTCTCACGGTTCCTCTCCATCGAGTCGTGCGGCCAATGCCCGCCGTGCAAGCTCGGTTCGGCGGAGATCACCCGGCTGCTCGACCGGGTCGAGCGTGGTCGTGCGATGGTCGCCGACGTCGCGGCGATCGCCGGGTGGCTCGATCGAGTCACCGATGGAAGCCGGTGCTTCTTGGCCACTGAGGAGCGTCGGGTCGTCGCCAGCGTCCTCCGGTCGTTCCCAGATGAGCTCGCGCAGCACCTCGATGAGGGCCGTTGTCCGCTTCCGGGTGAGCGGCCGATGCCCAAGCTCGTGGACCTGGGCGGTGGACGAGCGACCTACGACACGTCGTACTGGCGCAAGCAGCCGGACTGGACCTACGAGCCGGGCGAAGGTTGAGGACCGGGGTGGGCGTCGACCCTCGTGACGGAAGCGCCCATGCCCACCATCAGCGCGGCGGGATCAAGGCCACGATGGCCTGTTCCAGCCGGGCCTGCCGCTGGAGTGCCAGGTCGACCTCGATGGCTCGGACGATGCAGGTGCAATCGTGATCGGCATCCACCGCC
>JBDIAX010000096.1:0-5475 GCA_039812605.1 Acidimicrobiia bacterium
TGGAATTGTCTCGACTGGAAGTAAGGAGTCGAGATGCCTGTCTACACCTACTCCTGCGACGCGTGTGGGAGCTTCGACGTCGTCCGCCCGATGGCGGATTCCGCCCACGACGTCACCTGTCCCACGTGCTCGGCCAACGTCACGCGCCGGATTTTCGGGGCACCGGCGCTGAGCACGATCTCCCGCGGCCTCCACCGCGCGGCCGACGCCGCGGCGGCGAGTGCCGAGTCCCCCCAGGTCGTGCGGGCGGTCCCCGACGGGAACCCGCGCCCACGCCCTCGGTCGACGCGTTTCCCGGCGTTGCCCCGGCCGTGACGCCATGGGCTCCATCGGTTTGATCTATGTCGGTGCCGTCCTCATCGTCAACGGCTTCATGCTGCTCGGCTATGTCAGTGGCCGCGGCGCCGCCCCGCTCAACCTGTTCGTCGGCCTGCTCCAGGTGCTCGTCCCGACGGTCACTGCGATCCAAAACCCAACCGCCGACGGGATTTTCGCCGCCTCGGGCCTTTATCTGTTCGGTTTCACCTATCTGTGGGTCGCGATCAACAACTGGTTCGGCCTGCGCGGGGAAGGGCTCGGCTGGTTCTCCCTCGTCGTCGCTGGCTGCGCCGTCTTCTATGCCTGGCGCTCGTTCGTCGCGGACGACGCGGTGTTCGGGCTGATCTGGCTGATGTGGGCCGTCCTCTGGCTCCTCTTCTGGCTGCTGCTCGGGCTCGACAGGTCGGGCCTCGCCGCGGCGACCGGGGTCATCGCGATCGTCGAAGGCGTGATCACCGCCGCCGTGCCGGGTCTCCTCCTCGTCGCCGGGCTGTGGAGCCCGGGCCGTGCCCTGACGACGACGTATGCCGTCCTCGGCGCCGCCATGCTCCTGACCGCCGTCCCGCTCGGCCGCGTCCTCGCTCGGCGCGAGCCCGTGCAGGACCTCGCCTGGCCCCCCGAGTCGCCACTCCCCCAACCGAAAGGCAGCGCCTCATCGGCTATTCGGTTCCACCACAATGAAAGAGAGAACACCATGCCCGACGTCGTGTTCAGCGTCGACCAGAGCAAGTCCATGCGAGACCAGGCGGTTCCCGGCCATAACCGGTGGCACCCGGACATCCCCGCGGCCGCAACGGTGAAGCCGGGCGACAGCTTCCGCATCGAGTGCAAGGAATGGACCGACGGACAGATCGGCAACAACGACTCTTCGAACGATGTCCGCGATGTCGATCTGACTCCGTGCCACATGCTGTCGGGGCCGATCGCGGTCGAGGGAGCCCAGCCCGGAGACCTGCTGGTCGTCGACATCCTCGACCTGGGCCCGGTCCCCCAGACCGTCGGTCCCAACTGCGGTGAGGGATGGGGCTATTCGGGGATCTTCGCCAAGGTCAACGGCGGTGGCTTCCTGACCGACTACTACCCCGACGCCTACAAGGCGATCTGGGACTTCTCGGGCCAGACCTGCACCAGCCGGCACGTCCCCGGGGTCAAGTACACCGGCATCACCCACCCGGGCCTCTTCGGCACGGCCCCCTCCCCCGACCTGCTCGCCAGCTGGAACGAGCGGGAGCGCGCGCTCATCGCCACCGACCCCGAACGCGTTCCGCCACTGGCTCTTCCGCCATTGGCGCAAGGCACGCTCGGCGGCACCGCATCCGGTGACCTCCTCGCCCGCATCGCCGAGGACGGAGCACGGACCGTTCCCGCCCGCGAGAACGGCGGCAACCACGACATCAAGAACTTCACCCGGGGCAGCCGGATCTTCTACCCGACGTTCGTCGACGGGGCCATGCTCTCCGGCGGCGACCTGCACTTCAGCCAGGGCGACGGGGAGATCAACTTCTGCGGCGCCATCGAGATGGGCGGCTTCATTGACATGCACGTCGAACTCATCAAGGGCGGCATGGAGACCTACGGGATCACCCGGAACCCGGTGTTCATGCCGGGGCGGGTCGAGCCGCTCTATTCGGAATGGCTGACGTTCATCGGCGTCTCGGTCGACCACCGGGACAACACCAACCTCTACATGGACGCCACCGAGGCCTACCGCAACGCCTGCCTGAACGCGATCGCCTACCTCGACAAGTGGGGCTACACCGGCGAGCAGTCCTATCTCATCCTCGGCACCTCGCCGATCGAGGGGCGTATCGGCGGAGTCGTCGACATCCCCAACGCCTGCTGCTCGGTGTTCCTGCCGACCGAGATCTTCGACTTCGACATCCGCCCCGGCGGGGACGGGCCGAAGAAGGTCGATCGCGGACAGGTGTGCGTCACCTCCTGACCGCACCGCCACGCCGATTGGAGCGTATGCCGATATCTCAGGTTTTCGTTAGATCTCGGCATACGCTCCGACCTGGCGCAGTTCGCCCTGACCAGCTTGTCGAACCGCGCCCGTCTCAGCCGTCCTCGCCGACGGCGCCGTCGATGAGTTCGCGGGCGATGTCGAGGTGGCCGGCGTGCCGGGCATACTCCTGCAGGACATGGAGCAGAACCCAGTGCAGTTGGGGCGCCTCGTCGACGGTCGCGAATCGACCACCGACGCTCGCCCGGTCGGTCAATCGGTGGGCCTCGACGATTCGGCGGGTCGTTGCGCCCACCCGGTCGAGGCTTGCGACCAGAGCCGCCACGTCGACGTCGGGAGTGACCCACCCGTCGCCCTCGCCGTCTCCCCAGGGATCGGGCACCGGGGAGGCCTGGAACCCCCATTGCAACCAGCGTCGCTCCATGAAAGCCAGGTGCGTGAGCAGCCCGGCGGGCGTCCACCCCGACGGCACCCGTGAGGCTCGCAGATCGGTCAGGCTCAACCCACGGACCTTGAGGGCCACGACCGATCGGTAGAAGTCGAGATAGTCGAGCAGCAGGCCGCGCAGGTCGTCCGTGGAGCCGGGCTCCAGGACCGGCCTGGAACGATCGCGCTCCCGCGGCCGGGCCGGCGTCTCCCGCCCCACTTCCCACTCCCGACGGAGCAGCCCGAAGACCCACGAGTCCGAGACGACTCCCTCGACGACGCAGTCCTCCCGCAGCGTCCCCTCGAGGACGAAGCCGAGCTTCTCCAGCACTCGGGCCGAGGCCGCGTTGCGGGTATCCGCCTCCGTCTGAACGCGATTGAGGTCGAGGGTGTCGAAGGCCCAGGTCAGCAGCGCGCGGGACGCCTCGGTCGCATAGCCCTGACCCCACGCCGAATCGGTGAGGCAGTAGGTCAGCACCGCGCTGCGGAGGTCCGGATCCCACCGCGTCAGGCTGCACCACCCGACGAACGCCCCGTCCTCGACGCGATCGATGGCGAGACGAGCGCCGGTCCCCTCCTCCGCCAGCCGCCGGCAGCCGGCGAGGAAGCCATCGGCTCGAGATCGCTCGCGCCACGGGGGCGAGTCCCAGTACCGCAGGACGTGGGCATCGCTGTGTAACGCGAAGAGAGCCTCTCTGTCGGCCTCGGCGAACGGACGCAGGTGCAGTCGCGAGGTGTGCAGCGTGGGCGCAGGAAGCGGCATACGCCTCATCATGCCGAGAGTCCGCACGCGCGTCCTCCCCTTTCCGCGCCACCTCGGCTCGGATGACGCTGGGCAGGTGCTGTTGCCGCGAATCCCCCCGACGCCTCGTTGTACTCGCCAACGCCTTCAACGGAGTAACCCATCGCGAGTTGCTCTTCGACCGCATTTCCACCCCGGGAGTCCATCGCTGAATCGCTTCTGCGACAAGGGGTCCCAACGTCACCTAACTGGGTGGGGGGCCGGCTCCCCGCTCGTCAGCACTGCCACTCCGCCCATGACGACGAGTATGCCGATCGCCTGCACCCAGGTGAGCCGCTCGCGGAAGAGCGCCATCCCGCCGAGGACGGCGCCGGCGGTCCCGAGACCGGACCACACGGCATACGACAACCCGACCGGAAGATCGCGCATGGCCCGGCCGAAGAGGACGAACGACGCGACATAGCCGACCACGACGAGCACCGACGGCGCCACCTTGGTGAAGCCGTCGCTCGCTTTGAGGGCGAGCGTGCCCACGACCTCCGTGGCGATCGCCGCCGCCAACAGGAGCCACGCCATGACTTTCTTCCTTTACCGTCCAGCCGGTACAGTCCGTCCGGACGGACGAGTAACTGGGCATGAAGGCAACGTCAAGCCGGCGTGGCTCGGCACCGACCCGAGACCGCCTCCTGGCCGCGGCCGAACGGGTGTTGATCACCCGGGGCGCCTCCGCGTTGACCCTCGACGCCGTGGCCGCCGACGCCGGCGTCAGCAAGGGTGGTCTTCTCTATCACTTCCCCACCAAGGACGCGCTCGCGTCGGCCCTGGTCGAGCAGGCCGTGGCGCGGGTGGACCGGGCCCTCGCGGCAGCGACCTTGAACGATGAGTCCCCGGGAGCCTTCACCCGGGCCTATATCGCGGTCACCATGGGCGAGCCGGACCGCCCGGACGCCTCGACCGAATCGCTCAGTCGCGCGCTCCTCGGTGCCCTCACCCTCGATCCGGGGCTGCTCGATCCGTTGCGCGCGGCATACGGCCGCTGGCAGCAGCGCCTCGAGGGCGATGGGCTGACCGACGGGGCCGCCACCCTCGTGCGACTGGCCATGGACGGGTGGTGGACCAGCGCGGTACTCGACCTCCCGGCCCTGACGCCGTCCGCGGAGAGCGCCCTCCGGGACCAGTTGTCCCACCTCGCGCAACCACCGCCTCCTGTCAACCGAAGTTGACGTGCGCGCCCCGATCGAGGAATTGTCAAGACCTGTGGATGTGCGGGTCGTGAGGCGTGACCCGCTGCCGCAACCGCCCGGTCGCGAAGGTGGACTCGAAGCTCTCTTGTCAAGCGGCCTGGGTTCGGGGGCTTGATGCTCGGGCGGCCTCGGTGGTGAAGCGGGTGGGGTCGCCGATCTCGGTGAGCAGGGTCATGGCGGTGACGACACCGATGGCGACGATGTCGGTGAGAGTGCAGCCGAGTTCGGCGAGTAGGGCCGGGATCCGGGCGTCGAGTTCCTTGAGTTGGGCGTTGATCGCCACGATCGCCTGCCGGGTCGCGTCCAGCCACTGCACGCGGGCACGATCGGCCCACCCCAGGTGGTCGAGTTGGAGGTCGGCCAGTGTGGTCAGGGCCGGCAGGACGCGGCTGGTGGCTGGCAACGCGTTGCGGACCGCCACCGGCAGGGCACACAGGATCGGCTCGGCTTCGGTGAGGTGCCGAACGCGTTGCAGGACGAGTGATTCCCGCTGTGCGCGGAGCACATGCAGGATCTCCCAGGGGCTCGCGAGTCGTTCGGGGATGGGCTGACTGGGCGATCGAGGACTGCCGGCACTTGTCGGCGCAATTGGAGCTGGACCTGCTCTCGGCGGGTCAGCAGGTGGTGCGGGGGGTGGTGTCCGATCCGGCTAGACGAACGTCGGATGGCTGGCGGTCAGAGGAGGGTGGTCAGGATGACGAGTTGGCTGGTGGTGCGGGTCATGGCGACGTAGCGGTCGACGGCAGCTGTCAAGCCGTCGCTGGGATCCGCGGGCTGAGCGA
>JBDIAX010000097.1:0-4375 GCA_039812605.1 Acidimicrobiia bacterium
GCGGATTAAAAGTCCGACGCTCTGCCAGTTGAGCTAGCACCCCGGGGCCGGCGCGAAACGCGGTCGAAAACCCACCGCGGATCCGTGCCGGACCGTGCCGGGCGAGGTTACGCCGGTGGCTGCCGGCCCGAGGGTGCCCGATCCGGCGGCTCGAGGCGGCGCTCGAGCTGTGTGGGCCTGGTCCGGGCGCGCTGGTGCCCCGGTCGTGCCGGGGATGGGGTGCTCAGGCGGCGAGCGGGAGCGGCGGGTCGCTGCTGGTGCGCCGGTGGCGGTGCAGGGCGAGGGCGTTGACGGTGAGCGCGTAGGTGAGGAGGTTGAGTCGCTGGCGGGCGGCGCCGATGGTGTGGGCTCGGCGGAGCCAGAGGGTGTCGTCGAAGGCTCGGTTGATGGATTCGGCGTCGTTGCGTCGGGCATAGAGAGCGCGGAACGCGGGGTCGGAGGGCGGGATGGCTCGGACGTTCTCGGTCCGGTTGAACTTGCGGACCTTGTCTTCGTCGTTGCCGTGGAGGCGGACGACGATGACGCCTCCGCCGAGGTGGTCGGGCAGCCTGAAGTGGTTGTACCAGCGGTAGGTGCCGATCTTGTCGGCCTTCCGGCTGGTGCGGATCCGGGGGAGTTCGGTGAAGAGCTTCTCGCCGGTGTCGGTGAGGGCGAGGATGCCGATGGCGCCCGCACGGGCGAACAGGTCGATGGTCTGTTCGGTGCCGTCGGGGAGGGTGATGGTGCGCTGTTCGACGAAGGTGGACTTCTCGACGCGTTCCTTGTTGCCCTTCTTGCGGTTCGGGCCGGTTCCCTGGGCGGCGGTGACCTTGTTGATGGGAAGTAGCCCGAGGTCGCGGAGCAGGCGCTGGTGGTGGACGCCGCGGAGGGCGCCGTCGTAGATGACGCCCTGGAGGCCGGGTGCGTCAGTGGCGATTCGGGTGATGGCGTCGAGGGCGGTGGTGGCTTCACCGCCAGGAGCCGGGACCCAGTCGGTATCGAGGATGATCCGGCCGTGCCGGTCGGTGGTGCGCACGGCGACGAGCACGAACTTGAGGCCCCAGGCGGTCTCGCCGGTGCCTTCGAAGTGCAGTCCGGCGTCGGCTTCGAACCGTGGGGTGCGGAGTTCGCCGGTGGCCTTGTTGAGGATCCGGGTGTCGGGCTTGGCCCGGAACAAGGGCGTGACGACCTTGCCGTCGGCGTAGAGCATCCGCGAGAGGTCGGGGCGGGTCCACGAGCCGGGGCCGTCGGGGTCGAGGAGCCCGAGCGTCCGGGCTTGGTCGATGGCGCAGCGGCGATGGGTGTCGTGCAGCTGGGCGAACACGGCGGGGTCGGTGAGCCAGGTGCTGCGCCCGTACAAGTAGTGCCAGCGGCGCATCGGCTTCGCAGGGAGCCAGCGATCCGGCTGGTCAGGGAACTTGGCCGCGATCAGCCTGCGGAGCTGGTTCCACACGATCGGGTGCGAGAGCTCGGCTTCGACGCGTCGAGCCGAGCCCCACACGGAGAGGAGGGCGTCGTAGAGCAGCCACATGTACGCGGGATACATCCGGGGTCGCCCACCAGCAGTGGGGTCGGGGGTCGGCACGGCGTCCGCGAGCTCGTAAAGCGCATCGTTGGCAACGAGCGCTTCGAGCCGTTCGAACGTCGAGACACCGACCGAGGGCTTCACCTGCCGCCCGGCTCCGGGTCTGCCTGCCAGTCCCAAGCGACGATGGCCGCTGCCCGGTCGAGGCTCCGAACACCGAGAGTCCGAGCGGCGCAGTCGATCCGCCCTGTCTCCTCAAGGACCCGGCGCCCGGCCCAGGCGGCGACCGACCCCGGCCGGACATCGGGCTCCTGGTGCAGCCCCGCCCGGGTCAGCACGTCGACAAGCGCCGCAGCTCCGGACACCTGGCCCGCTCCGGCGGGCGAGCGCCCCGAGTAGACGAGCGGGAGCGACGGCAGCTCGAGCTCGTCGATGCGCGCTCGAACCTGCAGCAGCCCCCAGTCGGTCAGCTGGCCCTCACGAGCGGAGGTGGCCTTGCCGCCGGCGATCCACACCCGGCCCGAGTCCAGATCGATATCGCCTACCGAGACGTTCGGCAGCTCCGAGGACCGGCACGTCGCCTCCGCGAGCGCCCACACAGCTGCTCGCCTCGACCCGGCCAACGACCACTGAGCAACCGACCGACACAGCGTGACCTCATCGTCCGTGAGCGGCCGGGTGCCGAGGGACGAGCGCGGCGGAAGCTCGAGGTCCAGCGTGGGGTCTCCATCGATCAGCCCGCGGCGACGGGCGGCCCGGAAGAGCATGCGAAGCGCGGTCCGTCGCCAGTGCATGGTCGAAGTGCTCGGCGGCTGCCCCGAGCCGGTCGGGGCCGTGACGAAGGAGCGGGCGACGTCGGACGTGACCTCGCCCAGGTCGAAGAGCCCGCACCCGGCGGCAGCGAATCGACCGAACCGGTCGAGGATGGTGCTCGTGCGCTCCCATTGCGCGCCCACAACCGCGTCGTCGTCGAGAGCGTGGCGAAGCTGGTCGATCTGACGCGCGAATCCGTCCGTCTCGAAGGAGCATGTCTCGGAAGTGTCGAGCGCCTTGGCCAGGCCAGCCCCGGGAGCGGGGGCCGTGGGTGCGGCATTGCTCGTAGGATGGGCCAACGTCGGCACCTCTCCAAAGGTTCCGGCCAGGCCCCGGGGTGTTACAGCATCGCCGGGGCCACTGATGTTCTGCGCTAGATCTGGCGCAAGAGTCACCCTACCTGCTGCGCTAGGTCTGGCGCAACTACCTTCCACCGTCATTGAGGGTGCGTACGCTCGCACCATGCCGCAGCCGCCCGATTCAACCAACATCGTTGGCGCCTCGGAGATTGCCGATCGGCTAGGCACGGGTTCGAGCGTGATCCACGACTGGGCTCGCCGCTACCAGGACTTCCCTGATCCATTGGTCAAGCTCTCGATGGGCAATGTCTGGTGGTGGCCGGCGGTAGAGGCATGGGCTCGCGCAACAGGCAGGGCACCAACGGAGTGAATTGCTGCCGTCAGGGCCCACCCGTCACTAGGCGCGCAGTCGGCGCCTTGGGAACACCCTCGCCGGTGCTGTGGTGCTCAGGGCGCGACTCGCGTGCGTGGGATACTCCACGTGCGACGTCTCTTCGACGTGGCAACCCGGGGAATCGGAGGCTGCGGGTGGGTGTGGGTGCCCGAAACTCCGTCGTGGCAGGTCAGGCTGCTTTTCGGTATTCGTGGATGAGTCCGTCGCATCGGGATGATCGACGTACTTGATCTTGATCGCTGGGCGACCTGATTGAGGTCGGCGTCGCACGGTTCGGCGGGTTCTGGTCGAGCGAGCGGTGTGGCCGGTGCTCGTTGTAGTGGTCGATGTAGTCGGTGACGATCCGCTCGAGCTGCGCTTGGTTCCAGATCAGGGTGCGGTCGAGGAGCTCGCGACGAAGGCTGCCGATCCATCGTTCGGCGAACGCGTTCGCCACCGGGGTCCGGACCGGAGTCTTCAAGATCTTGATGCCTTCTGTTCGGAAGATCTCATCGAACGCGTCGACGAATTGGCTGCCGCGGTCGCGCACCAATGCCTTGCACCCAGCGAGCGCTTGACCGTGGCGAAGGAACAGGTTGCGCGCCGCCTGGGTCGTCCAAGCACCCGTTGGGTGGGCGGTGATCCCCGCGTAGAACACGCGTCGGGTCTTGATGTCGATGAAGAACAGCAGGTGGTAGCGGCGCAGACCGACCGTGTCGATGCACGCGAAGTCACATGCCACCGCAGCCTGGGAACGCAAGAAGTCGGACCAGGTCACTGAGGCACGCTCCGGCGCGGGAGCCACTCCCCGGTCCTTGAGGATCCGCCACACCGTCGAAGCCCCGACCCGGTGCCCGAGGCCGAGAAGCTCGCCGTGGATGCGACGGTAGCCCCACGTCGGATTCTCGCCGGCCATCTCCACGACCAGACGCCGAATCGCCGCTGCTGTCGGCGGCCTTCCCTGGCTTCGTCGCGTATGGGTCCAGTGACGTGCCACCCGTCGACGATGCCACCGCAACAACGTCTCCGGCGTCACGATCCAGCCGTCGCGTGCCAGCCGAGGCAGCGCCTGCGCGACCGCACCGAGCAGGGTCCGATCGTCGTCTTTGATGGCGGGACGGTCGACCTGGCGCCGAAGCACCGTGACCTGGTGCCGCAGCACGATGATCTCCAAGTCCTTCGAGCGTCCCGAACGCACTGCGAGCCCCACAAGCCCGATCACCAGGCGATACAAGGTCCGTTGCATCACCCCAAGATCGGCCGACGTTTCCGCAGGTCAACTGGCACGGCCGAGTATTGGGCACCCACAGGCGGTGGATGCCGATCACGATTGCACCTGCATCGTCCGAGCCATCGAGGTCGACCTGGCACTCCAGCGGCAGGCCC
>JBDIAX010000098.1:0-3921 GCA_039812605.1 Acidimicrobiia bacterium
ATCGGGGTCCACTACGACTCGATGCTCGCCAAGATCATCTCTCGGTCACCGACCCGAGAGGGCGCGGCCCGGGAGCTGGCGGCGGCCCTGCAAAGGGCACGGATCCACGGCCTGACCACGAACCGCGACCTCCTCGTCGCGAGCCTGCTGCACCCGGATTTCCTCGCCGGAGAGGCGGACACGAGCTTCTACCGTCAGCACGACCCGCGTGCTCTCACCGCGGAGGCGGGACTCGACCCGCACCTCGGTGCGCTGACAGCGGCGCTGGCCGCGGCGGCAGACGACCGATCGCAGGCGAAGGTGCTGGGGGGGATCGCGAGCGGCTTCCGCAATGTCCCATCAGCCTTCCAGCGCCGGACCTATGCCGCGGGCCAGAGCGAGACGACGGTCGCCTACCGTATCCGGCGTGGAGCTCTGGAGGTGGAGAAGTTGCCGCCAGGCGTGCAGAGCGTGACCCTGCTCGCCGCGACCGCGGACCGAGTCGTCCTCGAGCTCGACGGGGTGCGTCGGGCCTTCACGGTGGACCGGGTCGGAGCGGACGAGGTCGTCATCGACTCACCGCAGGGCGGCGTCGTGTTGCGGGAGGTCCCGCGCTTCGTCGACCCGGCCGAGCAGGTTCCTGCGGGTGCGCTCGTGGCGCCGATGCCCGGCTCGGTCGTGCGCCTCGCGGTTGCGGCGGGAGAGCGCGTCGCGGCCGGTCAACCTCTGCTGTGGCTCGAGGCGATGAAGATGGAGCACGTGGTCGCCGCCCCGACGAGCGGGGTCGTGACCAAACTGCCGGTCTCGGTCGGCGACCAGGTCGCGCAAGGCACGACGGTGGCGGTCGTCGAGATCGTCCCCGATAGCAAGGGAACCGAGTGACGATGACCGATCCCGCCCCTGCCGTGCCGCGCATCGCCGTCGAGACGATCGGTGGCCTGGCGCGCGTCGCGCTCGACTCGCCGCACAACCGCAACGCCCTGTCCGACCAGCTGGTCCGCGAGCTCCTGGAGGCCATCTCGGTGGCGGAGGCCGACCCGTCGGTGCGCGCGGTCGTGCTCACGCACACCCGCGGAACCTTCTGCGCCGGAGCCGATCTCACCGAAGCCGGCTCGGCTGCAGGAGATCCGGCCCGAGCGCGGGCGGAGCAGATGGTCGACCTGCTGCGGGCGATCGTGGCGCTGGGCAAGCCCGTCATCGGCCGCATCGACGGGCACGTCCGGGCGGGCGGCATGGGTCTGGTCGGGGCCTGCGACATCGTGGTCGCAGGACCGAGATCGAGCTTCGCCCTCACCGAGTCGCGCCTCGGCCTGGCCGCCTCGGTCATCTCGCTCACCGTGCTGCCCCGGCTGGTCGACCGGGCCGCGTCGCGGCTCTTCCTCACCGGCGAGACCATCGATGCGGCCGCGGCCGAGCGGGCCGGCCTGATCACCCGAGCCGTCGACGACGTCGACGCGGCGGTGGCCGAGCTCGCCGCCCATTTCGTCGGCTGCTC
Source organism: Acidimicrobiia bacterium (assembly GCA_039812605.1). GTDB lineage: Bacteria > Actinomycetota > Acidimicrobiia > Acidimicrobiales > Iamiaceae > Aquihabitans. The sequence continues at coordinate 1,475 of JBDIAX010000098.1, forward strand.
GCCGCAGGGGCTGCGCGAGTCCAAACTGCTTACCACCCACGCCGTGCTCGCCGGCATCGACGCCCACCGCGAGCGGGTCGTCGAGCAGTCCTCCCGGCTGTTCGCGTCCCCCGAGGCACGCGGGGGGATGACGGCGTTCCTCGAGCGACGGCCGCCGCGGTGGGCGGTCGCACCGTGATGGTGGTCGGGTGAGCACCGTCACCGAGCCCAAGCAGGACCGTAGCCGGGCCACCCGGCAACGGCTGCTGGAGGCCACCGTGGAGTGCCTGGCGACGCGTGGCTTCCACGCGACCAGCGTCGGGGTCATCGCCGAGGCCGCGGGGATCAGCCGGGGCGCCCTGCAGCATCACTTCCCGACCCGGGAGGACGTCATCATCGCGGCCCTGGAATACGTCTTCGAGCGGCGCACCGCGGCGGCGCGCGCGCTGACGCCCCCGGCGGCCACCGGCGCCGCGCGAGTGCGTGCCGTCGTCGGTGACCTCATGGACCTCTACCTGGGCGACCTGTTCCGCGCCGCCCTCCAGGTGTGGAGCGTCGCGGCCGCCGACCCCGTCCTGCGCGACCGGATCCTCCCGCTCGAGCGGACGTTCGGCCGTGGCGTCCACGCCGTCGCGGTCGACCTGCTCGGGGTCGACGACTCGGACCCGCACGTGCGTGGCCTCATCCAGGCAACGCTCGACATGGCGCGCGGCCTGGCCCTCGCCGACGTCCTGACCGACGACGTGCGGCGTCGCGCCCGCGTCCTCGACGCCTGGTCCGTCCAGCTGGCTGCCGGCCTGGATCGGTGTGGGAAGTCCTAGGGATCCCCGGGGGGGCCACGGGCACAACGCGGCCGCGCCCTTCCGGCCATTGCGCGGTGCGGCCAGGGCGGCGCAGACTGGACTTCGACAAGGGAGGCCAACATGAGCACGCGCCCGAACGGTCGGGACCGGACGGTCGCCGCGATCACGATCCTGGGCGTGGTCCTGGCGTGGCTCGCCATCGACGACATCATCTCGGACACCTCGACGTCCTTCGATTTCGAGTGGGCCACCCTCGGTCTGGTCGTGTTGGTGCTGACGGCGGCCGCGGTCGGGCTGCTGCTCCGGCCCGGCCGACGTCCCTTGGGCGCGGGGCTCGTGGCCGCGGTCGCGGTCGGCGTGCTCTGCCGCGGCACGATCGATCGGGTCCCCGGCTGGGATGCGGCCGAGGTGGGCCTGCGGGTCAGCCTTCTGGCGGCGTTTCTCGTGGGCGTCGCGCTCGCGTTTCCCCGTCGAACGGCACCGGCGCTCAGGTGACGCCGGTCGCGGCAGCCGGCGGCTCGCCGGGGAGTCCCGCGACGGTGTGATGCAGCCAGCGTTCGCATGCCGAGGTCCATTGCGCGGTGTGCGGGATGGCGTCGTGGCCGTGATCGCCATAGGGGACTCCGTCCGCCAGGCCGACGCCGTGCCGGCCCTCGGGATAGATGTGCAGTTCGACCGGGACCTGGTGGTCCGCCAGAGCCTGGGTCCAGGCCAACGCGTTCGGCAGGCCGGGAGGGTCCTGCGCGGTCGCCCAGACGAAGGATGGGGCGGTGTCCGCCGCGACGTGATTGACCGGTGAGAGCTCGTGGGCGAGGTGGGCTCGCTCCCCGAGGAGGGCCTGCACCGCTCCGGCAGGCAGCAGGCCGAGATCGGCCAGTCCGTAGCACTGGGCCTGGAACGCCGGCCTGGGCACCCGGGGTGGGCGACCCTCGATGGAGAGCACGGCGCCGGTCGCCAACAGGCCGGCCAGCAGGCCCCCGGCGCTGGAGCCCATCACGCCGACCGTCGTGGCCGAGTAGCCGAGCGAGACGTCCGACTGCATCGCGTCGAGGACGGTTCGGGCCTGCTGCAGGGCGAGCGGGAACGGGTCCGGTCGCAGGCGGTAGTGCAGGACGGCGGCGCTCACGCCGATGCGGTTGAGCCACCGCGCGTAGCCGATGCCGTCATGCCGAGTGTGTTCGCGGAATCCGCCGCCGGGCAGGACCAGGACCGCGATCCTCGCCTGTGCCACGCGGAAGTGCCGCACATCGAGCGGGCCGGATGAAGTGGTGGGGATGTCGGTGCGCTCAGTCACGGGACTGAACGAGGGGTGGGCGAGTCATGCCAACCTCCACGGGTTCGGCGCCTCCATGCCTGACACGGACTGTCACCGGCACGCGACGCTGCCCCGAACGGTACACCGTCAGGGGTGTCACCGCCGGAGAGCGACGGCCGCGGTCAGGACGAGCCGGCCATGCCGTAGACGTGCGTTACGTGGAGGGTGAGGACGAGGCGCTTCTGCGCCACCATCGCCGAGCGGTAGTCGTCCCAGTCCGGGTGCTCCCCCGCCTGCTCGCGGTAGAGCGCCACGAGCGCCTGTACCGCAGCGTCGTCCGGTGAGGCGGCGACCGGACCGAGTTCGACGTCGCCCTCCGCCACGGCATACGACCACCGGCTCTCGCCCTG
>JBDIAX010000099.1:0-3622 GCA_039812605.1 Acidimicrobiia bacterium
CGTCGCGAGTCCGGTGGCAGCGACGCGAGGTGGAGGAGGATGCGGATGGCGTCCCCGCTTCGCTTGGTGAGGGCCAGACGCATGGTCTGAGGCTACCGAGCGCTCGCGCCAGCCCGTTCAGGGCTCGTTGCGGCTCGGGCGAGGGCGTCGATCGCTGCGGTGAATCCAGAGCCGAGCGAGTCGGGGTCGGGGAGCAGGCTCGGATCGCAGAGGATGCCGACGTTGATCTGGTCGCGTTGGCTGATGACCGTGATGTTCAGGCCGATGCCATCGAGGAGTGGCCCCAGGGGGTAGGTGGCGAGGACCTCGGCGCCGGCCAGGTAGATCGGGACCGGCGGTCCGGCGACGTTGGAGACGATCAGGTTGTAGAGGGGTGGCAGGTGCGAGGTGAGCTCGACGCGTGCGGCCAGGCGCGCCCCGGTGGAGATGAGCCACGGCGGGACCACGCCGGCCCAGCGCTCGAGCAGCTCGACGCCCATCGTGGCGTGCTGGGCCTTGGCCTCCTTCGTCGCCTCGGCGATGACCTCCAGTCGCAGCACCGGGTCGGCGAGGTCCACGGGCAGAGGGATCATCATCGCTGAGGTGTGGTTGCCGAAGCGGTCGTCGGGGTGTGACGCATGGACCGAGATCGGGACGGCGGCGATCAGGGTGCCCGGTTGCTGGTCGCCGTCGAGCGCCGTGCGCAGCGACGACGAGACCGCGGCGAGGACCACGTCGTTGACCTTCACGTCGAAGGCGCGGGCCGTCGCCTTGGCGTCGGCCAGCGGGCAGGTGGCCAACGCGACGGCGCGCGAGCAGCCCAGCGTGCCGTTGAAGGAGGTCCGAGCGATCGGCGGCCCTGTGGCGCCGCGGCGGGTGGGCAGGAGCGCGCCGACCAGGCCGCCGAGTCCGGTCAGCGAGGTGAGCGCGGCGGGCACCCGCGCCAGCCGCTGCACCACCTCGCCCGGCGTGGCAACGAGCAGCTGCCACCACGTGGGCATCGCCTCGGTCGTGTCGTCGCCGTCCAGGGCCTCGATCACGGCATCGGGCTCCAGGTCGAACAGCGCGGCCATGAGCTCCATGCCGGCACCGCCGTCCATGAACGCGTGGTGGAACTTGGCGACCACCGGGACCGTGCCGTCGGCCATCCCCTCGAGCACGTGCATCTCCCACAGAGCCTTGCGTCGATCGAGCGGCCTGGCCGCCAGGTCGCCGGTCGCGGCCTCGACGTCGCTCCAGGTGGCTCCGGTGGGGAGGGTCGTCAGATGGACGTGGTCGACGGGATCGAAGTCGGGGTCCTCGATCCATCGCAGCGCACCCAGGCCCCCAGGAGGTTCGACCAGGCGCCATCGGAGCGGTGGGAGGGCGGGGAGGCGAGCGCGGACGACCTCCCGGATCCGGTCGCGGACCTCGGCGGCAGACCGCTCGCCGGGGTCGAGGACCAGCACGCCGGTCACGTGCAGCAGCATCGAGCGGGTCTCCGCTCGCACGAACATGGTGTCCATCCCACCGAGGTACCTCACGACCGTTCCCCTTCCTCGGCTCGTCCGTCCGGGACCTTGGTCCCTTCTAATCCTCGTACATAGTGCTAGGAACTAGGTATCAAGTCAACGGCGACGAAGGAGCGACTCATGGCCACCGATCACACCACCACCGACGAGGAGGCGGGACAGCAGGTCGTGAGCCGTCGGGCGGTGCTCGGCGCGACGATCGGCGGCATCGGCGCAGCCACCGCGGTCGGCCTCGGGGCCGCCGCCATGTGGCCGGACTCGACGTCGAGCACCACGGTGGCAGCTGCGTCCGGTGGCTCGTCTGGCGAGACGATCGACGACGGCTCCACGGCCGCCATCGACTTCGCCGCCGAACCCGGTGAGGACTTCGAAGCCCGAGATCCCCGCCTCCCCGCCGCGCCGGCCGAGACCGAGCACACCATCGAGCTTCGGGCCACCGAGCTGCCCGGTGAGGTCGCTCCGGGAGTGCCCCAGCAGCTCTGGACGTTCGAGGACCTGGTGCCGGCTCCCTTCTACCGGGGCAAGCTCGGCGATCGCTTCGTCTTCACCCTGAAGAACGAGGGCACGCTCGACCACTCGGTTGACTTCCACGCCTCCAAGGTGCACTGGGACGGCCCGATGCGCTCGATCGCTCCGGGCGAGTCCCTGGAGTACGCCTTCGAGGCCAAGCACGCCGGGATCTTCATGTTCCACTGCGGGACGCCACCGGTGCTGCACCACATCGGGGCCGGCATGCACGGCGCCGTGGTGATCGACCCGCCCGACCTGGCGCCGGTCGACCACGAGTTCATCATGATCCAGTCCGAGATCTACACGGGACCCGCCGGCGAGGTCGCGGACTACTCCAAGATGCAGCGCTCGGCGTGGGACGCCGTCGTCTTCAACGGCTACGTGAACCAGTACAAGTTCCGTCCGATCCGGGTGGAAGCCGAGGAGCGGATCCGGGTCTGGGTGCTCAACAACGGTCCCTCGGAGAACTCCTCGTTCCACGTCATCGGCACCATCGCCGACACCGTCTACAAGGAGGGTGCCTACCGGCTGCGGCCCGACGAGAGCCGCGGCGGCAGTCAGGCCCTCGACCTCCAGCCCGCGCAGGGCGGGTTCATCGAGTTCACCTTCGACGAGGAGGGCTTCTATCCCTTCGTCACCCACAAGTTCGCCACCGCGGAGATCGGTGCGCTCGGCCTGTTCCAGGCCGGCGACGTCGAGCTGCCCGCTGGTGGCGCCGGCCACTGAGGAGCGCAGCCATGTCTGACACGTCAATCACCGAGGCCCCTGCCACGGAGGTATCGGCGCGGTCTCGGCCCGACCCGGCGGGCGACGACCGGGCCTCGGGCACTACCTTCGAGTCGCTGGCCATCGTCGGGCTCGTCTTCGGCGTCTTCGCCATCGCCATCTCCGTGTTCGCGGTCGGGCTGGCGGCGCGAGCCGTCTCCGAGGCGGGGGGAGGGTCCGGCGCCGGGGGAGCAGGCGGCGGCTCCGACGCCGTCGACGTCGTCGCCACCGAGTTCGCCTTCGATCCGAGCGAGGCCGAGATCAGCACCTCGGGCACCATCACCCTGGAGAACGCCGGGACCGTGGAGCACGACCTCGTCATCGAGGACCTCACCACCGGTCCGATCGCTGCCGGCGAGCACGGCGAGCTCGTGATCGACGGCCTCGATCCCGGCGAGTACGACTACTACTGCAGCATCCCCGGCCATCGCGACGCCGGCATGGAGGGACGGGTTCTGGTCGGTTGAGCAGCAGGCGAGCAAGTCGCCAGCGGCTCGGCTTCTCCCGTTCGACGAGGAGCAGCTTGACGAGGACCCACCGTCATCGTTGGAGCGGAGGACTCACGACCTGGCCGTCGGGGGCGACCCGGGACGCGGGACCCGGCTCGTACCGACCCGCGCCGCGCGCCACATGGCGTCGATCGTGGCGGCGGCCATCCCGGCGCCCGCGACCGCGGGGAACCCCAGAGCGATCGCAAGCCCGGCCCCGTCGATGGCCACCAGGCCGAACCACGATCGAGTCGCTGCGAAGCCCTCGGCAAGCCGTTCGGGCCCGCCGCCACGGAGCATCGGGAGCAGGTAGGCGAGCGAGCCCCACAGGATCTGCCCGTAGCCCGCGATCGCCAGCACGACCAGCCA
>JBDIAX010000100.1:0-3375 GCA_039812605.1 Acidimicrobiia bacterium
GGCGTCGATCGGCCGGTCCCGCTCGCGGTGCCGGACCGGCTCGGACCAGCCCAGGCCCTGGAGGTCCGGGGCGATCACGAACGCCTCGGTGCTCAGCTCGGCGATGACGTGCCGCCACGCGAGCCAGTGCTGAGGCCATCCGTGGACGATCAGCAGCGGCGGCGCTTCGGGTGAGCCGGCGGTGACCACGTGCTGGTCGCCCCAGGGCCTCGGCACCAGGTGGTGGGTGACGGGCACCCTCGCGAGGACGTCGAGCTCCGGTGCCGGTGACTCGACGATCACGGGATCGCGGCGGCGTCGGTGGCCTGCATCCGCATCCACCGCCGACGGGTGCGCGCCGCGCCGGTGACGTCGCCGAGCCGCTCCTCGAGGGCGATGGCTCGCTGGAACGCCGCGTCGTGCGGTCGACCGGTGTGGAGCGCGTCGAGCGCGGCGAGGTAGCCGTCGGCCGAGCCCAGGAGGCAGTCTCCCCACGACAGGACCATGAGCTGCCCGTGGAAGGGTTCCAGCCGAGCGGTGAGGTCAGCCGTGAGGTCGGTGAGCCCGAGGTCCGCCGCCAGGCCGGCGGTGAGCGCGAGCTCGGCCACGTAGCGTCGGCACGAGGAGCGGTCCAGGGTGCGGTGGGGTTCGATCGCGTCGTACTCCGCGCGGGCCCGGTCTAGCTGCCCTGCCTCCACCATGTTCGTCAGCCGGATGAGCTCGACGAGGCGGCGGTCGGTGGCGCACGGGTCGCCCACCGGCATGACCGCCCACATCGCGTCGAGCGCGGTCAGGCAGGCGTCGTGGTCGCCGGCGAACCATTGGAGCAGCATCTGGGCGGTCTCCACGAAGGCGCGACCGTTCATCGCGTGGCCAGCAGATCGGAGATCCTCGACGATCGATCCCGCAGCATCGAGGTCGCCGGCCGCGATCGCCAGGGAGATCTGCCAGCGGTGGGCATCGGCTCGGTACAGCCACGACCCTTCCCGGTCGGCGACCTCGAGGAGCTCGTCGACGTCGGCGCGGACGTTGGGGAGGCGCCCCGCGCTGAGGTTCGCCAGGCAGCGCATCCGCAGGACGCGATGGCGCTGCTGGTTGAACGGGTCGCGTCGACCGGCGGCCTCCATCGTGTCGATGGCGGCGAACCGTCGCCCGAGGTCGGGGTCGCCCAGCAGGGCAAGGGCCTCCGCGAAGGCGAAGCCGCCATCGAGGTCCGGTGGCGGATCGGCCGGGAGCAGGTCGCGGGCCGTGGCGAGCGCTCGCTCGGCCACGGGGACGGGCGAGCCCCACAGCGCGTGGTGGTAGGCGAGGATCGCGGCGATCCGCGCCTGGTCGACCGGGTCCTGGACGAGCCGTGCGGCCTCGGTGGCGGCTTCCAGCCCCGTGCGATCGATGGTGAACCCATCGCCGAACACGAGCAGCATCGAGATGGCTCGGGCGATCACCTTCCCGTCGGATCCGTGGAGGCGTGCGAGCTCGAGGCTGCTTCGAGCTGCGTGCTTCATCGCGGTCAGGTCGCCCATGCGTCCGAGGGCGTCGGCGTGCTCGGCGTGCACGGTGGCCAGGTCGTACGGGTCGACCAGCTCGATCGCCTTCGCCGTCGCCGCGGCCGCGTCGGCGAAGGCGCCCCGCTGCAGCGCGTCGAGGGCGGCGCCGCGGTGGTGCTCGGCGACGATCGCGTCGGGCACCAGGCCCCCGGCCGCGGCGGCGTGGTGGGCCAGGACGTTCGGCGGCACCTCGAGGCCGGAGAGCAGCTCGTGCGCGTGGGCGTGGCGCTCCCGACGCTCCAGCGGAGACATCGTCGCTAGCACCGAGTGGCGGAACGCGTCGTGGACGAACGCGTAGCCGTCGCGGGTCTCGACCACGAGCCCGGCTGTGGCGAGCGCGTCGAGCGCGCGCACCAGCGCCGCCGGCGCGAGGTTCCCGACCATGGCCGCCACCACCTGGGGGATGAGCGGCTCGGCCAGGATCGCGCACGCCTCCGCGACCTCCGATGCGTGCGGTCCGGATGACTCGACGCGGCGCGACACGAGGTCGACCACGCTCTCGGGGACCCGTAGCTGCAGCTCCCCCACCGCTGGCAGGTAGCGGTGCTCGACGGCAAGCGTCGTGAGCACCTCGGCGGTGAAGAGGGGGATGCCCGCGGTGACCTCGTGGATCTGCGCGGCGGCCTCGGCGCGGTGGCGGTGACCGGTCTCGAGGGCGGTGAGCTCGAGCAGGTCGATCACGTCCGCCACGTCGAGGGGATCGAGGTCGATCGACTCGGTACGGCCCTGGTCGACGAGGGCGCGCGTCGGGTGGTCGGCGCCGAGCGAGCGATCTCGCCACGCGGCGATGAAGAGGATCGGAGATCCTGCCAGGTCGTCGAGGAGGTGGAGGAGGAGGTCGACGGTGACCTGGTCGGTCCAGTGGAGGTCATCGAGGACCACCACGAGCGGGCGGTCGAACGCCTGCGCCCGGAGCTGGGCGGCGACCCCTTCGAAGATGCGGATGCGTCGACGCTCGGGTCCCTCGGTGCCCAGTCCGGCGTCGGTCATCGTGGCGACCTCGCGCCGTGCGCCCACCTGCTCCATGACTTGGACCCAAGGGCCGTAGGGCACCGCGACGTGCTCGCGGCACCGTCCGGCCACCACGCGGGCCCGCTGGCTGATCGCCCGAGCGAAGGTGGCGATCGCCGCGCTCTTGCCGAGCCCCTCCTCGCCCCGGACCACCGCGAGCTGGCAGCCCCGCGTCGTGGATCGGTCGAGCGCGGCGGCGAGGGCATCGAGCTCCTGCTCGCGGCCGACGAGGTGCACGGGCGCCCGCAGCCCAGCGACCGGCGGCGCGTAGGGCGTCGAGGTGGCCGTGCCCGCCCGATCGGTTCCTGGTGTCGTCGGGGGCACGGCGGCGCGGTCGGTCGGTGGCGGGAGCTCGTGGGCCAGGACCTGCTGCTCCAGTCGGCGCAGCTCGGCGCCCGGCTCCAGCCCCAGCTCCTCGACGAGGATGCGACGACACCGGGCGAAGGCTTCGAGCGCGTCGGCCTGGCGCTCGCACCTGTACAGCGCCACCATCAGCAGGCCCCAAAGGCGCTCGCGCAGCGGGTGGCCGCGCACGAGGGCCTCGAGCTCGCCCACGACGGCACCGTGGCGTCCGAGCTCCAACTCGAGCGCGAGGCACTCCTCGACGACCTGGGTTCGTGCCTCCTCGAGGAGTGCGACCGCCGAAGCCGCGAAGGGGTGGGTCGCCACATCGGACAGCGGGGTCCCGCGCCAGAGCGAGAGCGCGGACCGGAACGCGCGCACGGCATCGGGTCCCCTGCCCGCGTCCCGGTGCGATCGAGCGGTCTCGGTGAGTGCCTCGAAGCGTCCGAGGTCGGTGTCGTCGTGGCCGACGTCGAGCAGGTAGCCGGGCGACCTG
>JBDIAX010000101.1:0-3311 GCA_039812605.1 Acidimicrobiia bacterium
GAGACGGCGAGGCCGTCGTGGGCGGCGTGGCGACCGCCGCGGGCGGCAGCGGCGCCTCCGGCAGGGGCGAACGATCGGGGTCCGGCGGCCGCAGGTCCGGCGCCGGGTCGGTCACCGCGTCGAGCGAGACCGCCGCGGCCGCGGGGACCTCGGGCGCCTGGGGGAGCTCGGTGGCTCGCGGACGGGCTGTGGGGGGACGATCGCGGCGCACGCGACGCCCGACCGGGCCGGCCACGAGGCCGCCTTCGCTCGGGACGGTCGGATCGAGCGGCAGGACCGTCGCATCCTCCGCGGCAGCGCTGCTCGCGGCGGCCATCAGCTCGTCTTCGAGGGCCTGCGCGTGGACCGGATCGATCGGCGCCTCACCCGGCCACGGAGCGGCGCCCTCCGCGGTCGATCCGAACGGGTCCCGGCCCGTCGCGGCGCCTGCCACGGGGATGGACGCAGGATCGAGGTCCGCGGCGTGCAGGCGCTCCTCGACGCTCGCCGGCGCCTCCTCGCCGAGCGACGGCGGCGCCAGGTCCGCGGGGTGCCACATCTCGCTGGGACGGATGGGGTGCGGCGCGGGCTGGACCCACGCCGGCTCACGGTCCAACAGGGTCGGCGGCTCCACCGCCGAGGTCGGCGACGAGAGCTCCAGCTCCGGCACGGGGTGGGAGACGGCCGCAGCGGGCTCGGCCGGAACCTCGAAGGAGACCTCCCCCTCGGCGATCGTCGGCGACGCGAGGTGCTCCGCCGAGGTCAGCGGGGCAGCCGCGATCGCCGAGTCCCCCTCTGGCTGGGACTTCGCCTTCCCTCGCCCACGGGTCCGGCCGGGCTTGGCCGGCGCGGTCCGCTGCGACGGCAGGTCCGGCGTCTCGTCGGTCGCGTAGAGCGAGGAGATCTCGTGGGGATCGCTGTACTCGCCGCCGTCACGGAGGTCGGTCCAGATGTCGCCGGCGTCGACCACCTCGCCAACGGTCCCGTCGGGCGTGGCCAGCGCATCCTCGCGGATGCCGTCGAGCTCCTCGAGCCAACCCGACCGGGACTTGCGCTGGAAGAGCGCGGCGCGCATGGTCAGCGTCGAGATCGAGGTCAAGAGGAGTCCAGCGAGCACGAGGCACCATCGGCACGACGCCCCCGGTCCTGAGCGTTCGTGTCTGGGTTCACGAACCGTCGCCGAGCGAGCGACACGAGGCCACGCACGGTGGTCAGCGAGGCGGCTCGTGCCCGATACCGTGCCCTGGTGCCCGAGCTGCCAGAGGTCGAGACGGTGCGGCGCGGGCTCGTCCCGGTGGTCGTGGGCAGACGGGTGATGGAAGCCGGCGCCCACCCCTCCCCCAAGTTCTCCCCGGCCGTCGAGGTGGTCGACGCCACCTTCCGGTCCGTGGACCGGCGCGGGAAGTACCTGCTCCTCGGCCTCGACGATGGGCGCCGCCTCGTCGCCCACCTGGGCATGACGGGCCAGTTCCGCCCTGCCCCCGGCCCCAGCGACGACCCGCACGTGCGGGCCTGGTGGACCTTCGACGACCGCACGACGCTGGAGTTCCGCGACGTGCGTCGCTTCGGCCGCCTCGCGGTGGTGGGCGACGACCTCTCGGCCCTCCCGACGCTCGCCACGCTCGGTCCGGAGCCCTTCGACGAGGCCTTCGACGCCGAGCACCTGTGGCGTGCGCTCCGCCGCTCCTCGGTGGCGGTCAAGACCCAACTCCTCTCCCAGCGGCCCGTGGCCGGCGTCGGCAACATCTACGCGGACGAAGCGCTGTGGCGAGCGGGGATCCATCCCGGATCCCGCCGAACGTCTCGCGCTGCCGCGAGCCGGCTGCGCGACGCCATCGTGGAGGTGCTGGCCGAAGGCATCGCCAACGGCGGGACCACCCTGCGGGACTACCGCAGCGTGGAGGGGGCCACCGGCGCGAACCAGCACCGGCTCGCCTGCTACGGCAGGGCCGGGCAGCCGTGCCCTCGCTGCGAGACCACCCTGCAGCGGTCGGTGGTCGGCGCCCGCGGCACCACGCACTGCCCCGCCTGCCAGCGACGCTGATCACGCCCCTGCGTTACCGTCCGCACCATGACGGACCTCGCCCCACCCCCCAACCCAGCGGACCTCTTCGACGTGACCGACAAGGTCGTCGTCGTGACCGGGGGGACCCGAGGGATCGGCCGCATGATCGCGGGAGGGTTCGTGGCTGGCGGGGCCGACGTGATCGTCTCGTCGCGAAAGGCCGACGCGTGCGAGGAGACGGCGGCCGCGCTGTCCGAGCACGGGCGCTGCACGGCGATCCCTGCCGACCTCTCCACCGAAGCGGGGGCGAAGGCGCTCGCCGATTCCGTGGCCGCCATCCGAGACCACGTCGACGTCCTCGTGAACAACGCCGGGGCCACCTGGGGCGTGCCCCTCGCCGAGCACGACGCCGCCTCGTGGAGCCGGGTGCTCGACCTCAACGTGCAGGGCGTCTTCCACACCACGAAGTTCCTGCTGCCGCTCCTCCAGGCTGCGGCCAGCACGGACGCGCCGGCACGGGTCATCAACATCGGCTCCATCGATGGGCTGCGAGCGCCGGTGATCGAGACGTTCTCCTACGGCGCATCCAAGGCCGCCGTGCACCACCTGACGCGGCACCTCGCCAAGTTCCTCGCGCCGGAGATCACGGTGAACGCCATCGCCCCGGGGCCCTTCGAGTCCAAGATGATGGCCGCGACCCTCGACGCCTTCGGCGACCAGATCGCCGCCAGCGCGCCCATGAAGCGGATCGGGCGGCCCGACGACATGGCTGGCACCGCGCTGTTCCTCGCCTCCCGAGCCGGTGCCTACCTGACGGGTACGGTCATCCCGGTGGATGGCGGCATCTCGACCACCGCCTGACCCGAGGAGCGCAGCGATGACCGACGGCGACGACCCCACCGGCCCCTGGACCCCCGACGACGACGCGACCCAGATCGTGCCCGACGTCAGCGGCGCCGGCGCACCGGCCGAGCCACCGGTTGCACCCGGGATGGGGGTCGACCCCACCCCTCCCGCCGGCATCTTCGTGCCGGCCCCCGAGGGTGCCCCAGCCGGTGGGGGCTACGGCGGCGAGGAGCCCCCGGCCGCGACCACCCCGGCGGCCGCTGGTGGCGGGGGCAACGGGCCACTCATCGCGGTGGTGGTCCTCCTGGTGCTGATCATCATCGTCGGCGCGCTGCTCTTCGCCACCTCCCGTGGCGGCGACGACGAGACCCCATCCACCACCACGGAGCTCACCACCTCGACCACCGAGGCCACCACCACGACCACGGCGCCGACGACGACCGAGGCCACCACGACCACCGAGGCCACCACCACGACCACC
>JBDIAX010000102.1:0-3188 GCA_039812605.1 Acidimicrobiia bacterium
GCCGTGGCCAGACCCTCCGAGCAGCGCGCCGAGACGAGCTCGGTCCCGGCCGCGCCGGCCGTGACCACCTCGACCACATCCCCGGCTTCCCGGCTGCCCACCGCGACGGCGTTGGGGCGCCGCGGCAGGACGAGCGCGGGACGACCGTCGACGCGCACGAGGTGCGCCTCGTCGCGCCCCGAGCCCCCCAGCGTCGGCGTGACGTCGATGGTGCCGATGGCCCCGACCGCGTCGGCCACCAGCGGCCGGACCACGAGGGCGAGCGCGCACGGCACCGGCGTCTGGTTCTCGATCTCGACGACGACCCACTCGTCGCCCACCATCCGGGGCGCACGGATGCCGTACGCCCGGTGGACGACATCGCCGCCCGGGACGCGGAGCCGGGTCTCGACGATCGGGGCGTCGCCCACGAGGCCCTGGCGCACCGATGCCTCCTGGGACGGGAGGTGCCAGCGGTCGTCGCCGCCCACCCACCAGTCCAAGCTCCACCCCGCGCCCACCACGAGCCCGGACGGGTCGACGGTGGTGGCGACGGACGAGCCCACCGTCCCGATCAGCGTGCTCGACGGATCGGCGCTCCGCCGGCGCTCCTGGAGCGCCCAGGGCAGGACCCAGCCCTCGGTGCCGAGGCGCTCCGCGAGCGACGGGCGCGAGGCCGAGCCGGCGCTCACGCTCGTGGGGGCGGGCTCGGCGACGGTCGTGGGGTGACGGCGGCGCAGCATGGCGGCCCTGGGTCTATCGGGCCGGGGCGATCCCGTCCATCTCGCGACCGGTGCCCCGCCGGAGCAGGCCGGTGTAGGCCTCGGCGGCGGTGCGGCCCTGGTGGCAGCAGCCGAAGACCTCCGAGGCGATGGGCATGTCGAGGCCCAGCTCCTCCGCCAGCTCCATCACCACCTTCGAGGTCTTCACCCCCTCCGCCACCATGTTCATCGAGGCGATGATCTCGTCGATCGTGTGGCCCTGTCCCAGCAGCTCCCCCACGTGGCGGTTGCGGCTCTGCGGGCTGATGCAGGTGGCGACGAGGTCGCCCATCCCGGCGAGCCCGGAGAACGTGAGCGGCTGGCCACCGAGGGCCACCCCCATGCGCGTCACCTCCGAGAGGCCTCGCGTGATGACCGCGGACCGGGTGTTGTCGCCCGCGCCGAGCCCGTCGGCCATGCCCGACGCGATGGCGATGACGTTCTTCAGGACGCCACCCATCTCGCAGCCGACGATGTCCTCGTTGGTGTACACGCGGAACAGCTCGGCCTGGAAGATGTCCTGCACGGCGCGGGCGATGTTGTGGTCGTCCATGGCGACCACGCTCGCCGCCGCGTGGCCGGCGAGGATCTCCTTGGCGAGGTTCGGGCCGGTGAGGATGCCCACCGGGTGCCCGGGGAGCACCTCCTCGACGAGCTGGCTCATCCGCAGGCGGCTACCCAGCTCGAGGCCCTTCGACAGCGAGATGACCGGCACCCACGGTCGCAGGTAGGGCTTCACCGACTCCAGCGCGCCGCGGAACCCCTGGGACGGCACCCCCATCACGAGCAGGTCGGCGTCGCGCACCGCACGCTCGAGGTCGGCGGTGGCGCGGAGCTGGCTGGGCAGGCGATACCCGGCCAGGTAGTCGCCGTTCTCGTGGTCTCGGTCGATCTGCTCGGCGAGCGTGGCCCGCCGAGACCACAGGGTGGTGGGGGCGTTGTGGGCGGCGAGCGCGGCCACCGTGGTGCCCCACGAGCCAGCGCCGATGACCGAGACCCGGATGTCCATGGCCGCACCCTAGGCCCGACGGCCCGACGTGTGACCGGCGTCTCTCCCACCCACCCGGTTCGGGGGAGGACCGGGCGCCGGTAGCGTGGCGGACCGTGACCGCATCGGTCGTGATCCCCGTGAAGGCCTTCGCGGCGGCGAAGGTCCGCCTCGCCCCGGCGCTGTCGCCGGACGCGCGAGCCGACCTGGCGCGGTCCATGGCCGAGCGGGTCGTGCACGCGGCGGGCCCGCTGCCCGTGCTGGTGGTGTGCGACCACGACGAGGTGCGGACGTGGGCCGCCGGGCTCGGCGCCGAGGTGTGCTGGACCCCGGGCCTGGGCCTCGACGGCGCGGTGGCCGCCGGCGTCGCCCGCGCCGCAGAAGCCGGCGCCGAGCGCGTGGTCGTGGCCCACGCCGACCTCCCGCTCGCCGTGGGCCTCGACCACGTCGTCGGCACCTCCGGCGCGGTGCTCGTGCCAGACCGCCGAGCCGACGGCACCAACGTCCTCGCGGTCCCCGCCGCGTGCGGGTTCCGGTTCGCGTACGGGCCGGGTTCGTTCGATCGCCACCGGGCCGAGGCCGAGCGCCTCGGGCTCGAGGTCACGGTGCTCGACGATGCCGCGCTGGCTTGGGACGTGGACGTGCCCGACGACCTCGAGCTGCCCGGCGGCCGATCCCTGCGCGCCGAGGCCAGGCCGTGACCGGACCGAGCCGTGCGCCGCTGCCGACCCCCGCACGGGCGCTCGCCGTCGGTGCCCACCCCGACGACATCGAGTTCGGCGCCGGGGCCACGCTCGCCCGCTGGGCCGAGGACGGCTGCGAGGTCTCGCTGCTCGTGTGCACCGACGGCTCCAAGGGCACCTGGAACCCCGAGGCCGACATCGACGCCCTCGTGGAGACCCGCGAGCAGGAGGCCGGCGCCGCCGCCCGAGCCCTCGGCGCCACCGGCGAGGTCGTGCTCCTCGGCCGGGTCGACGGCGAGCTCGAGGACGACCGCGAGACCCGGTCCACGATCGCTCGCTGGATCCGTGAGCTGCGGCCCGACGTGCTCCTCGGCCACGACCCGTGGAAGCGCTACCGCCTCCACCCCGACCACCGAGCGGCGGGCTTCCTCACCACCGACGCCCTCGTCGCCGCGCGCGACCCCCACTTCTTCCGTGAGCACGAGGTCCCCCACCACCGGCCCGATGTCCTGCTGCTGTTCGAAGCCGACGAGCCCGACCACGCCGAGCCGGTCGACGAGCGGCACCTCGCGGCGCGCATCGCGGCGCTCGAGGCGCACCGGTCGCAGTACGAGTCGACCATGTTCATCACCGACGATCCCGAGCGAGCCGCGACGCAGCGGGATCGGTTCCACGCCGAGCAGCGAGCGATCCTCGCCGATGGCGGCCGCTGGGCTGGGGTCGCGCTCGCCGAGCGCTTCCGCTTCCTCCCCACCGACCGCTGACGCCTGACGCCTG
>JBDIAX010000103.1:0-3105 GCA_039812605.1 Acidimicrobiia bacterium
GCCAAGAAGACGCCTGCCAAGAAGACGCCTGCCAAGAAGGCCGCCCCCACCGAGCCAGTGGCCGATCCGGCCGCGCCCGACGACGACGCCCCCTTCTGACACCAGCTGGTCAGCACTCGGGGTGCAGCGCGTCGGTACGTCGGCGCGCTGGTGCGCCGAGCACGTCGCCACGCCCGGTTCTTGGTACAGCTGTGGTCGCCTGACGACCACGTGCGTACCAAGAAGGCGTGGGGTCCCGGCATTCCGCGGTTCTCGGTACAGAACTGGTTGCCCTGCGACCACGTCTGTACCAGGAACCGAACGGGTCCCACCCGACGAGGGGGAGCGGTGGGCGCGGGTAGCGTCGGCGGCGGCATGGGTCGGTTCGTGGTGTTCGAGGGCGGCGAGGGGTGCGGCAAGTCGACCCAGGCGCGCTTGCTCGCCGAGCGCTGGGGCGCGGTGTTCACGTTCGAGCCGGGCGGCACGCCGGTCGGTCAGCAGCTCCGCGAGATCCTGTTGAGCCCCGAGACCGGCGACCTCGAGCCCCGTGCCGAGGCCCTGCTCATGGCGGCCGACCGAGCCCACCACGTCGCGACCGTGATCCGCCCGGCGCTCCTGCGCGGGCGCGACGTGGTGTGCGATCGCTACGTCGGGTCGTCGCTCGCGTATCAGGGCCACGCACGTGAGCTGGGCATCGAGCAGGTGCGGGCCATCAACGAGTTCGGCACCGACGGCCTCTTGCCCGATCTCGTCGTGCTCCTGGTGGTGCCCGAGGAGGTGGCGGCCGCTCGGCTGGCGGCGGCAGGAGCACCCGACCGCCTGGAGTCGGCCGGCGACGAGTTCCACCGCCGAGTGGCCGAGGCGTACCAGATGCTCGCCGCGCACGACCCCGACCGGTGGGTGGCCGTCGACGGCACCGGCCCCCCCGAGGAGGTCGAGCAGCGGGTGCTCGCCACGGTCGAGGGCCGCCTGCCCACCGGGGCCGGCACGTGAGCTCGCTCCCCGGTCTCGACGACGTCACCACCGCGTGGGACGACGTGGTCGGCCAAGACTCGGCCGTCGCGCTCCTTCGGTCCGCAGCGGCGGGCGAGCCGCCGCACGCCTGGCTGTTCGCCGGGCCCCACGGGTCGGGCAAGCGGGCCGCGGCCCGGGCGTTCGCCGGGGAGCTCCTCGCCGCGGAGCTGCTCGAGCGGGGAGATGGCGAAGGCGCGGATCGGGCCCGTGCGCTGGCTCGCCTCGAGCAGCACCCCGATCTCATCGTGGTGGAGCGCGTGGGCGCGGCCATCAACAAGGACCAGGCGGTCGACATCGTCACCCGAGCGAGCCGCAGCGCCATCGAGGGATCCCGCAAGGTGCTGGTGCTCGACGAGTTCCACCTGATGCAGCCCGACGTCGCGCCGCGCCTGCTGAAGACGATCGAGGAGCCTCCGAAGGGCACGTTCTTCGTCGTGCTCGCCGACGAGCTCGCTCCCGAGCTGGTGACGATCGCGTCGAGGTGCGTGCGGGTGGACTTCGCTCCGCTCACCGCGCAGGTGATCGCCGACCGGCTCCGCTCCGAAGGGGTCGACGCCGAGCGCGCCGGCGAGGTCGCCTCCTTCGCCAGCGGTGATCTCACCCGCGCCCGCCTGCTCGCCACCGACGAGCGCCTCGCGCTTCGCCTCGCCGCGTGGCGCGACCTGCCTCGTCGCCTCGATGGGAGCGGCCACGCGGCCGCTCGGGCGATCGACGAGCTGCGCGCCGCGATCGACGACGCCCAAGCGCCGCTGCTCGCCCGCCACGCCGCCGAGGTCGAGGAGCTCGAGGAGCGCATCGAGCGCTACGGCCAGCGGGGTTCGGGTGCCAAGGACCTCGCCGATCGCCACAAGCGTGAGGTGCGTCGCCTTCGCACCGACGACCTCCGCATGGGCCTCGCCGTGCTGGCCGCCACCTACCGCGACGAGATGGCGGTGGCGGCCGATCCGGGGCCCGCGATCGAGGCGATCGGTGCCATCCACGCGCTCGCGGAGGACCTCATCCGCAACCCCAACGAGGAGCTCCAGCTCATCGCCCTCGCCCTGAAGCTGCCGACGCTCAGCTGAGCGCTGGCGGCTCCCGGCGAGGTGGACCGAGCTGGCGGAGCCGTTCGACCCGAGGGTCGGCTCCACCGAGGTGGATGACCAGCGTTCCGAGGGTCTGGGCGCGGTCGAGCGTGCCGGCTTGGAGCATCTCCTCGAGGTCGGCCCAGTCCTTGGTGCGGTCGAAGAACGCCTTGAACACCGCGAGGTCCGAGCACGCGAGGAACGGGAGCGTGTGGCTGGCGAAGGGCTGCCACTGGACCCGCCGCGCTGCTTCGCGATGGAAGTCGGTGGTGGCCAGGAACACGTCGATCGGGGTGTCGTCCCAGAACAGGCGGGCCTGGCCGTCACGCTCGAGCAGGGTCCGCTGCGAGGGGGTCGTGGCGACCTCCGAGGGCATCGCGGCGATGAGTCGGTCGAGGTGGCTCACGTCCGCGAACACGTTGAGGTCGATGTCGCTCGTGCCCCGGGGGCGGAGCGTGCACCACGCCAGGGCGAGGGCGCCGCCGAAGGCGTGCGGCACCCCACCGTCGTCGAGCGCGACGTGGAGGGCGACGATCTTCGCGGCGAGCCCGGTCATGGAGCCGGGAAGATCGGCGCGTCGAGGGTTGGCGCGTGGCGGCTGGGGAGCTGGTCGGCGAGCGCGAGCACCTCTTCGAGCTGCTCGCCGCGGCTGCGGCCTCCGTCGCCGGTGAGGTCGATCGCCACCGAGCCGATCACGAGGTCGTGCCCGGTGGCGCGCAGGATGCGTACGAGCGTGTCCGCCCCGGGCACCTTGCGGCCGGCCTCGTAGGCGGCGAGCGTCGAGTGCGACGTGCTCGCGCGCACGCCCAGCTCGCGCAAGGAGAGCCCCCGCTGGGCGCGGCACGTGCGGAGGATCTGGCCGACGTGCATTCTGCGACGGTATCCGATCGGATACCTCTGGGAAGCTGAGGTTCCGGGTCGGCAACGGGTTGTCGCCGTCGGAGCGGGGTCGGGTACCGTGTCCCCTCCACGCCCAAGTAGCTCAGTCGGCAGAGCATCTCACTCGTAATGAGAAGGTCAAGGGTTCGATTCCCTTCTTGGGCTCCAA
>JBDIAX010000104.1:0-2703 GCA_039812605.1 Acidimicrobiia bacterium
GCGCGGCCTCAGGCTCGGGCGCCCGGGGCGCGGCGGCCTGGGGGCCGCGGGCGTGCTCCCCGAACGCACGGGGCGGCGCGGCGTCCTCGAGGAAGAACGGTCGCTGGCCACCCGAGCGAGGCGGCGAGTCCTCAGCGGCGTCGCTGGTCGGCCCGTCGAAGGAGAGCGCAGCGGGCATCGCCGGGCCGACGGCCTCGTCGACCTCGGCGGCGAGCTCGCTCGACACCTCGAGCGGGGCCGGGTCGTCGAAGATCGACCGCGTCGGCAGCCCCACTTCGTCGACGTCCGACGCTGCCGGTGCTGCCGGCGGCTCGTCCGCAGGAGGGCCCCACGCCACCGGTGGCGGGGTCGCGGGGCCCGACGAGGCCGTCTCGAGCGGGGTGAAGGTCAACGGGGCGGGCCCGTCGCCCGACGGGGTGGCCTCGCCGCCGAGCACCCCGCCCACGAGGGCCTCGTCGGTCGACGCACCGGCGGCGACGCCCGGCGACTCGAGGACCGGCTTGAGGCGGGCGGGCGGCTCGAAGTGGGGGTCGGCCTCGCCGACGCCCCCTGGCGTGTCCACCACCAGGGACGGAGCGATCGACACCACGGCCGTGACGCCACCCGCGGCGGACGGCATCATCCGCACGGCGATCCCGTGGCGAGCCGCGAGGCGGCCGACGACGATGAAGCCGAGGGACCGTGACATGGCCAAGCCGACGAGCGGCGGCCGAGCCAGCGACTCGTTCGCCTCACCGATCTGCACGCCGGACATCCCGATGCCGTGGTCGGTGATCGAGATCACGTACCCATCGGCCTTCGTCTTGTGCCCGACCACCTCCACCCGCGTCTCGGGCGGGGAGAAGTTGGTGGCGTTCTCCATGAGCTCGGACAGGAGGTGCGCCAGGTCCGCGGCGGCGTTCGAGGCGACGAGGACCTCGTCGAACGAGAGGAGCTCGATGCGACCGAAGTCCTCCACCTCGGCCAGCGCGGCGCGCACCACGTTCGCGAGGGGCGCCGGACGGCCGCGCCGACGAGGGGGCTCTGCCCCGGCGAGCACGAGCAGCGACTCGGCGTTGCGGCGCATGCGGGTCGCGAGGTGGTCGAGGCGGTAGAGGTTCTCGAGCTGGTCGGGATCCTCCTCCCCTCGCTCCAGCTCGTCGATGAACTCGATCTGGCGGTCGAGGAGGGCCTGGTTCCGCCGGGCCAGGTTCACGAACATCTCACCGATGCCCTTGCGGAGCAGCTGCGCTTGCTCGGCGGCGACGTCGCCGGCCACGCGCTGGACCTCGTTGAACGCCTTGGCCAGGCGGCCGATCTCGTCGTCGCTGTCGATCTCGATCGGGCGCATGGCACCGATCTGGTAGCCGAGCTCGTCGTCGGTGGGGCTCTTCAGACTCTCGATCAGCTTGGGCATCTGCTCGCCCGACAGCCGATCCGCCGCCTCGGTCAGGTGAGCCAGCGGGCGGGTGATCCGCCGACCGAGCACGACCGCGGCAGCGACCGCGCCGCCGATGGCGACGATCGCAGCGAACAGGAACAGGTTGGCAGCGCGCGCATCTCGGACGCTGTCGGCGTGGGCCGACGCGATGAGGTCGCCGAACGAGGCGGTCTCCACCCCGTGCAGGTCATCGAGGACGGTGCTGCCGG
Organism: Acidimicrobiia bacterium; assembly: GCA_039812605.1. GTDB lineage: Bacteria > Actinomycetota > Acidimicrobiia > Acidimicrobiales > Iamiaceae > Aquihabitans. The sequence goes on from JBDIAX010000104.1 coordinate 1,630, forward strand.
CGTCGACGGACGCGGCGACGGCGTCGCCGTCGATGCCCAGATCGGTCTCCGCTCCCACCTCGAGGGCGTGGTCACGAACATCCTCGAGGGTGTTGCTCGCCTCGGTGGCGGTCGCGTCGCGGACCGCTCCCTTGCGCTCGACGCTGGAGATCGACTTGAGGAGCGCCAGCTGCTGCTGCTCCGCGCTGGCCGCGCCCTCCAGGACGTCGAAGGCCCGTGGCGCGAGCTCGCCGACCTCGACCCCGCCGGCGAGCAGCGCGGCCTGGGTCGCGATCGACGACTTGTACGTCGCCAGGGCGGCGCCACCCCGAAGGTCGGCGGCCGCCTGCGGATCGCTGACGGCATCGGCGATGCTCGTGTTGACGGCGAGGAACGTGTCCTCGAGCTGGCCGTAGTTCACCACCAGCTGATCGAGCTGGTCGTTGCGGAACCCCTGGTCGACGGTCTTGCGGTAGAAGCCCAGCTTCTCCGCGGCGCCTTCGGCGAGCTCAGCGGCGGTGGCGACCGCCGAACCGCCACCGGCGTGCGCCATCTTGGGGATGGCCTGGCCGAGCGCGGCGTCGGTGGCGGCGCGTGCATCGGTGAGCTCCGCCTTCCACGCCTTGCGGTCGGAGCCGACGAAGCTGGCGCTGAACACCGCCTCCTGCTGCAGGGCCGCGACCACGTCCGCGTTCGCGTTCGAGGTGGTCACGAGGCGTTCCACCCGGCTGCTGTCGCTGGCAGACGCCTTGCGGTCCTTCGCGCCGAGCGCGGAGAGCAGCAGGGTGATCACCAGCGGCCCCGCCAGCAGGAGGATCAACTTGTTGCGGATCTTGAGATCGTCGAGCACGGCATCCTCATCCGGGGTCCGTCCGCCCGGCCAGGGGTTGCCGGACGAGCGTCAGATCGGCCGATCGGACCGGCTCTTGAGCAGCGGGATGGGCCAAACGCCCTAGATGGGCCGAACGGCCTATCCACCCATGCCGGGCCTCGCTCGCGGTGTGCCACACTGGCCATCGGCGGGACGGTCGCGGAGCAGAGGGGAACGGCGTGAGCGAACAGTCGCACGGACCCGGCTGGTGGCTCGCCTCCGAC
>JBDIAX010000105.1:0-2685 GCA_039812605.1 Acidimicrobiia bacterium
AAGGGTTCCCCCCGCCAGCGTGACGGAACCAGCGATAGCCGACCGGCGACGACACACCCGCCGCCACCGACGCGTCGTCGGTCTTCTCGCCCTTGGCGATCTCCACCCAGAACGCCACCCGATCCCGCCGCCACGCCACCGTCGGCCGGCCCGGCGAACGCATCGCCCCCCGATACTGACGGACCTCCTCCTGGCGCTCCTTCATCGTTGCCATCACCAACACCTCCATCATCGAGGTGTTGCGACGACCAGTTGAGCCCGCCCAATTTCGTTCTCGGAAGGTGCACCGAGCTTTGGCCCGCCACGGCCTCGTCGGGTCCATGGGCCAGGTCGGCGCTGCCGGCGACAACGCAGCGATGGAATCGTTCTTCGCCCTGCTACAGAAGAACGTCCTCGACCGCCAACCCCGCTGGGCAACCCGCGACGAGCTGCGCATCGAGATTGTCACCTGGATCGAACGCACCTACCACCAACGCCGCCGACAGCCCACTCTCGGTCGCCTCACCCCGATCGAGTACGAGATGATCAACACCCCACAGGCAGCAACCGCCGCCTGACCCAACCTGTCACCTCGCCGCGCGGCAGTCCCCATCGATCGGAGGGAGCTCCGACAGCTGCTCGGTCGTGTAGGGACTGTCGGGCCGACCGGCGATGCTTGACGGGAGCTGTCGGTCGAGTGCGTAGTCATCAGGTGGTCCGTGCCGCTCGGTCACGGCTGCGATCGGCTGGTCCCATCGACCGAGCACCTCGGGCGGGAGCACCGTCGACCATCCCCAGGCTCGCCTCCAGTCCCGAGGGATGTCGAGGAAGCCTCGTTCGTCGGGATCTGGCTGCGGAGACGGCTGGCCAAGTTCAGCGCTGAGTTGGTCGACCTCGTCGGGGGCGAGCTCGCCGAGGTCTGCGAGCAGATCGCGGTCGTCGCCCGTCGCAGTGCTCGAAGTGAGCCGGGTGCGCAGGTGCGCCAGCTTCATCTCGCGGCTCGCATCGGGTGCGCCGGCAAGGACTTGGCAGATCACTCGCTCCCCGACCTTGCCTCCGATCGGGGCGACAAGCTCGAGGATGTCCGAGGTGCTGAGTCCTAGGTCTCGGCTGACCGGGATGGCGGATGTGAGGGACTGGGCCACGATGGCGAGTTCGTCTGGCCGATCACCGCTTCGTTCTGGGGTGTTGAGTGCAGCGGTGCTCGGTGGGAAGTACTTCACTCTGGGTTCGGCGGCGAGCTTGGCAAGCTTGTGAGCGAGCAGGCTGAGCCGCTCACGGGCGTTTTCTTCGTTTAGCCCCTCGACGAGAAGCTTCGACATGGTGCGTGTCTTGTACCTGCCGTCCGTGGTCGTGTCGTTGGCGATGACGGCATCGGCGATTGCGGCCTGGATGGGCGACGAGGGGTCGGCGTCGCCTGCGAGGAACACGCCGATCGTCTGCACCCAGTGATCCGAGGCCCTCTTGCGCACGATCGTCACGGCCAGCACTTCGGCGGCCGGGTCGGGGCCGAGGCGGAACTAAGCTCCATGAGCTCGCAGTCAAGCGCCGAGAACTGGTCGCGGTCGCCGCGTGCGGCCTGGGCGCGGATCCGTTCGAACAGGGCGATCACGTGGGTCGGCGGGATGCCGCCAGCGCCTCCGATGAGGGCGGCGACGGGCCACGGCTCGCCGTCTCGGGGCGGACCGATGAGGCCGTCGTCCAGAAGGGCGTCGAGCCATGCAGGATCTCGCACCTCCGAGAGGAACCGGACGAGGTGATGCGCGTTGTAGGCGATGCGTCCCCTGAGGGCGGCGATCTGCGCTGGGTCGGTGAAAGGTGTGCGGGCGAGGTCGACGATCGCGTGCACCCGGTCGTCGGGCGGTGTGAACACCCGGGTGAACCAGTTGATCGCATCGTCGTAGTAGCCGGCGACGGCCGGGAGGGCACCAGCATCGTGGAGGACCTTGTTGACGTCATCGCGCAGTGCGGTGAACTGGTTGCTCGGGTTGTCGGCGCCGGGGAGCGGTTTGATCCCCGTCCTCGCCTCCAACCAGGCGAGGAACTGGCGGCTGCGGAATCCGAGGAGTTCACCGTCGGACTCGAGGCGGAGCAGGTCGTCCGCAACGCCGCGCAGCGCAGCGTCCTCGCTTGTCTCCGGATCCGAAGAGGCCACGCGGTAGCGGCCGAGCACTTCGCTGATGGCAGGTATCCCGCCCTTTCCGGCGGCCTGGCCGGCCACAACTGCGTCGAGCGCCTCCCGCAGGTTGTAGGCAGCCGATTCCACCAGTCGCAGTCCCGCTTCGCCACCGCGCGCTGCGGCGATCAGGTGGGCGGCCGTGGCCAACGCGCTGAGGATCTTCGGCCCTTGGTCGAGGTCCTTGACGATCTGGTCGGCGACCTCCCGGGGCATTCCGGGCGGAGGTGCGGGCAGATCAGCATCAGCATGGTGGGCTTCGGGCACAGGAGAAGTCTGGCTGGTCGCCACCTAGTGACGGCCGTGGATTCATCAGGCAGATACGTGCGCATCTCGGCGGGGCTGTCCCACGGGTCTGATTGGGCGCGCGTGCCCGGCGATCGTCGTCCAGCGCACGCGGGCCCCCTCTCGTCTGCTCCCGGCGTTTGAATCGCCCCGGGATTCATGGAGGTCCTGGGGTGTCCCGGGTTCGACGTAGCCGCGATTTCTGGGATCGTCAGGCTGCTGTCGTTGGTTCATGTCGAGCTTCG
>JBDIAX010000106.1:0-2517 GCA_039812605.1 Acidimicrobiia bacterium
CCGGGGTGGGACGCTGGGCTCACCCACGTCTACCTGCAGTACCGCTGGCTGGTGGGCGATGGCAGCTCGGCGATCGCGGCGGCACCGTGGTGGCCCGATCCGGTGCTTCGTCTCGTCCGCAACGAGCCCGGCCTGGTCCGGTTCGGCACCCGGGCCCATGAGCTGCCCGTCGTCGCGGGCCCCCACCAGTTCTGGGACGAGCCGCTGTACCACCTCGATCTCGTCCTTCGCGACGTGGAGGATCGCCGCTCGAAGGTCCGTCGCTACGAGCGGGATCGCCCCGGGCTGCGCACCGCTGCTGGCGCCTCGGTCAGCGCCACGTACTACCTGCCCGAGGATCGGCCGTCGCCGCCGGCGACCCATCCGCTGCCGCCGGTCGACGCCGAGGCGATCCGCGAGGTGCTGGCATCGCGGACCTCCGCTCGTGCGCTGCCCGTGGTGGACCCCGAGCGCCTCGGGCCGATCGTGCACCTCGCCGACCGGCGCGCCCCGGCCCCCTCCCCCGGCGACGCCGCCGTCCGTGTCGTCGGCTCGTCCCCGCTGACGGTGGTCGAGGGCTCGGGCGCGATCGCCACCGTCGGGGTCACCAACCGGTCGTCGCGCACCTGGTCGCCCACCGATGAGCCCGCCGATGTCGTCGGTGCTCGGTTCGTGGCCGACCACGGCGACCTGACCGGCTTCGAGCTCCGTGAAGAGCTCCCGGGCCCGGTCGCCCCCGGGCAGGAGGTGCTCGTCCGGGTGCCCATCCCGCCGTGGGCGCCGATCGAGGCCACGGCGGTGAAGGTGGGCGTGGTGCAGGACGGCGTGGGTTGGCACGACGCCGAGGCGACCGTGGCCCTGCGCCGCATCGAGGGTCGACGGGTGCTCCTCTCGACGGGGGTCTCGCCCACGCCGCACCTCGGCGACGACCTCATCACCCGAGCGGTGCTCGAGGCGGTCGCGATCCACCTCCCCGATGTCGTGCCCGTGCTGCTCGCCCACCCGGCCGGCGACCTCGCCGAACGGTTCGGCTGCGACGTCGCGACCAGCCCGATCGCGTGGGCGTCAGAGCGGCGTGGCGACCGGTCGCGCCGGCCGCGCGACCTCGTGTCGACGGCACGGCGCATCGCCCGCGGCGAACCCGCGCCCGATGAGGAGGTGGCAGACCTCCTGGCCCCGTTCGCGAGCGCGTCAGCGCTCGTGCTGGCTCCCGGGGGCGGGCTCACCTCCCAGTACGCGGAGGAAGCGCTGCAGGTGTTCGCGCTCGAGGCGGCGATCGCCCGGGCCTTCGACCTCCCGGTGCTCGTCGAGGGCCCGTCGATCGGACCACTCGGCGTCCGCAAGGACCAGGCGATGGTCGCCGAGATCCTGAACGAGGCCACCCGGATCACCGTCCGGGACCCCGGTTCGCTCGACGCGGCCAACCGCATCGGCCGTGACGTGCAGGTGGAGCTGGTGGCCGACCCCGCCACCTCGGCCCTGCCCTCGGAGCCCGTCGACCGTGAGCTTGTCCGGCGGTGGCGCCACGCCCGCAACATCCCCGACGATCGGGCGTACGTCGTCGTGAGCCTTCGAGCCGGCACCGACGGGCCGCGCCAGGTGGGAGCGGTCCGCCAGGTGCTGGAGGCCCTCCCGGAGCACACGGCCTTCGTCTACCTCCCGCACTGCACCGGCGATCCCGCGGAGGACGACCTCGCCATGCTCGACGACCCGTGGCTCGGCGCCCACCTCGTCGCGTTCGACCCGGCTCTCGGGCCCGCGGCCGCAGTCGCGCTCGTCGAGGGGGCGACCATCACGTGCGGAACCCGCTTCCACCTGAGCGTGCTCGCCGCGGCGGCGGGGGTGCCGGCGGTTGCGGTGGTCAGCGGCGAGTACGACCGGCTTCGGCTCCGCTCGGTGGTCGCGGACGGGGGCGTGGCGCTGGTCGATGACCGTCTGCCGGTGCCCGCCTCCGACATCGTCGAGTCGCTCCTCGGGGCTGCCACCCGCGAACCCATCGAGCGTTGGGACGGCGCGGCCTTCGCGGCCGCCCTCGACGGCGTCCTGCCGTCAGCTCCACCGCTGGGTTGATCAGGCGACGGGCCGACGGTCTCGGGGCCCGTGGTGGGCCACCGGGCTCGGCACCGGTCGCCCGACGAGCCGCTCCACCAGCGCAGCGGCATCGATCAGCGCGTCGATCGAGATCCCGGTGCGCACGCCGAGGTCGTCGAGCATCGCCACGAGGCCCTCGGTGGCGAGGTTGCCGCCAGCGCCGTGGGCGAAGGGCGAGCCCCCGAGGCCGCCGACCGAGGTGTCGAACCGGGCGACGCCACGCTCGAGCGCACGGTACGTGTTGACCAGCGCGGTGCCCCGCGTGTCGTGGAGGTGCAGGCCGAGCTGCGATGGCTCGAGGGAACCGGTCTCGGCGGCGGACGCATCGAGGACATCGTCGATGCGACGGGGCGTCGCCATCCCGGTGGTGTCGGCCAGGGTGATCGAGGTGACCCCAGCGCCGAGCAGGCGGTGCGCCAGCGTCGCGACATCGGCGGGTGCGATCTC